>NZ_WJIE01000002.1:0-600000 GCF_009649845.1 Polyangium spumosum | reverse complement strand
TTGCCGACCTCGCTCTCGATCTCGATGCGGCCGCCGTGGGCGCTGACGATGCTGCGGCAGATCGAGAGGCCGAGGCCGCTGCCGACGCCGACGGGCTTGGTGGTGAAGAAGGGCTCGAAGACGCGGTTCAAGATCTCGGGCGGGATGCCGGGGCCGTTGTCGCGGATCTCGACGAGCGCGCTGCCGGAGACCTTGTGCGTGGCCGTGACGACGCGGATCTCGTTCGTCGCGACCGAGCCCTGCGGCAAGGCCTGCAGGGCGTTGACGAGCAGGTTCAGGAAGACCTGCCCGAGGCGGGCTTCGTTCGCGTGGACGAGCGGGACCTCGCCGTAGCTGCGGACGAGGTGGCCGCGGTGGCGGATCTCGTTGTCGGCGACCTTGATGGAGGCGTCGAGGACGCGGCGCACGTCGACGGGGCGGCGCTCTTCCTGGTTGGCGCTGGAGAAGACGCGGAAGTCGCGCACGATCTGGGCGACGCGTTCGGTGCCGTCGAGGGCCTCGCCGCAGCAGCCGAGCAGCTCGCGCGCGAGGGCCTGCGTGGCCTCGTCGCCGCGCGCGCCCGACGCGCTCGCGAGGTCTTCGAGCTTCTTGGTGACGAGCGCGATGTTGAGCGTGACGTAGGCGAGCGGGTTGTTGATCTCGTGGGCGACGCCGGCGGCGAGCGTGCCCATGGAGTTCATGAGGTTCGCCTGGTAGACGCGCGCCTCGGTCTCGATACGCGTGGTGATGTCGCGGCAGAGGCTGATGACGGCGACGCCGCCCTCGAAGGGCGCGGGCGCGGAGGCGACCTCCACGGTGAGCGCGCTGCCGTCGCGTCGGACGAGCCGATAGGTGTAGAGCGGCGCGTTCTCGTTCGTCGCGAGCATGATGCGCACGCGGCGGTTCTCGCGGGTGACGTCTTCGGCGTGGAGGATGTCGCCGAGGGGGCGGCCGTAGAGCGCCTCGCCGCTCTCGTAGCCGAGGCAGGTCGCGAGCGTGGGGTTCGTGTAGAGGATCTTGCCGCCGCGGTGCACGACGACGAGCTCACTCGTCTTCTCCACGATGAGGCGGAAGAGCCCCCGGACGCCCGCGAGAGCCTCCTCCACGGCGCCTTCGAACCGGGAGGTTTGTGCGTGATCGTCGTGCATGGCGTGCCCTATCCGATCGGAGCCTCGCCACCATTCTAGAACGGAAGGCGACCACGTTTCGGGGATTCGTGAAGGCCGCGGAAGCGCGTGTTGCGCGGGGGAGTCAAGGCCTTGTCGGGAATACCGCGCGACAGAAGGCGTCCTGGGTGTCGGCCCACGTGGGCAGGTCCGCGGCGCGGCGGAGGGCGGCGTGTTGCATGGCGACGCGGCGAGGATCGTCGCGCACGACGGCGACGAGCGCACGTTCGAGGGCGCGAGGATCGCCGGGCGGGACGAGGAGGGCCTCCTCGCCGTGGCGTACGACCTCGGGGATCGCGCCCGCGTCACACGAGACGAGGGCGAGGCCGTGGGAGGCCGCTTCGGCGAGGGCGATGCCGTACCCCTCGTAGCGGCTCGGGAGGACGAGGACGTCGTGTTCGCCGAGCTCGCGCGCGAGGGCGGCGTCGGAGAGCGCGCCCGTCACGCGCACGCGGGCGCCGAAGCGAGACGCGGCAGCGAGCACGCGAGCCGCGTAGAACGCGTCACGATCGGCGGGCCCGACGAGCGTGAGGACGGCGCGCGCGGCGACGGCGGCGAAGGCCTCGAGCAAGGCGAGGGGATCCTTGCGTGACGTGAGGGCGCCGAGGAAAAGCAAGCGGACGGGAGTGTCGCGCGAGCGCGCGGGTGGCGCTACGCGGGCGCCGAGTCGATCGCGGCCGGGGCGCACGACGGTGATGCGATCTCGCGAGATGCCCGCGGCGACGGCCGCGGTCGCGGTGGTCTCGCTCGTGACGACGACACGATCGGAGGCGGCGAGCAGCGCGCGCTCGATGAAGAGGCGGAGCTTCGCGGAGGCGCCCGTCCGCTCGCTGGCGGCGAGGTGGTGGAGCAGGGTGACGAGGCGCGGCCCAGGCGCGCGGCGGAGCGCGGCGGCGACCGCGGCGCGTGGGTGACAGAGCTCGTCGACGATGACGACGTCATGGGCGCGGGGAGATGGAGCGAGGAGGCGGAGCAGGCGAGCGTTCTCGCGCAGCGGTGCGAGTGCAGAACGCGCGTCGAGGTTCACGACGTCGACGTCGACGCCGCGCGCTCTCAGCCCTTCGATGACGAGGCGATCGTAGAGGTAGCCGCCGGTCGGTTGATCGAGCGGACCATCAACGACGAACGCCGCGCGCGCGCCATCAAGCAACCCCGAGCTCCGCGCCGGGCATGGTGGAAGCCGCGCGGATGGGGCCGCGGTACTTGGCCCACGCGTTCGGGGACTCGTCGAGCACGACCGTGAGCATCGTGCCCGCGCGGAGCGGAAGGACGTGCCCGAGCTCGCGGTGGATGTAACGCGCGATCACCTCGGTCGTGGACTTGCCGGGCGTGAAGCACGGGTGATCGTCGAGGTTCCTGTAGTCGAGCTGATCGAGGACGCCGCGTAGCTTCTCGCGCAGCATGCCGATGTCGCAAACGACGCCGTGTTCGTCGAGCTCCTCCTGCTCGACCTCGACGCTGACGACGTAGGTCGCGCCGTGCATGCGCTGCGCAGGTCCGAAGAACTCGCCGTCGAGGCGGTGAGCCACCATGATGTGATCGCGAACGCCGACCGTGTACATGCTCGCGAGGATACCGCACGCGCCGCGGATCAACGCGCAGGATCGAGCACGCGATGCGGCGGATGCCAGGCCTCACCGGCAGCGAGCGCCGCGTACAGGCGGGGCGCATCGGTGAAGGGAACGAGCGGTCCGACGAGAAGATCGAGGCGCTCGTCGCGGAGCAGTTCGTTCACGACGGAGAAGCGGCGTTCGAAGGTGAAACGAGCGCGGGCGCGCGGAGGGATGGCGCCGACCTGGCTCGAGCGGATGGTGACGCGGTTCGGATGAAATCGGCCGCCGAGGGGCAAGGTGACGCCGCGCTCGCCGTACCAGGAGACGACGAGGACACGCGCTTCGTACCCGGCAGCAGCGACGAGCGCGGCGAGCGCGTCGGGGGAGCCGGACGCGTCGATGAGGACGTCGGCCTCGGCGACGATCGAAGGATCGATCGTGGTGAACGCCGCGGCACAGCCGAGCTCGCGGGCGAGGGCGACGCGGCGTTCGTCCGGGTCGATGCACGCGACGCGGCCGCCCGCGAGCGTCGAGAGGCGCGCGACGAGCTGGCCGACGACGCCGAGGCCCACGACGACGACCCGCTCGCCGAGGGCGATCTCGGCGTCCCACACGGCGTTCAGCGCGGTCTCGAGGTTCGCCGCGAGGGTCGCGCGGGGCGCGGGGAGGCCTTCGGGCAGAGGGCGGAGGGAGCGTTCGTTGGAGATGAAACGATCGTGGTGCGGATGGAGCGCGAAGACCACGCGGCCGAGCAGATCCGGCGAGGTGCCGGCGCCGATCGCCTCGACGAGGCCGACGGCCGCGTAGCCGTAACTCGTCGGCAGATCGAAGGAGCCGCGCTGCGTGGGCAGGGCCATCGCGGCGCGGATGTCGGGTGGTACGCGGCCCGTGAGCACGAGCCGCTCGGTGCCGGCGCTGACGCCACAAGCGAGCGCGCGGACGAGGGCCTCGCCGGGGCCGGGATCGGCGAGGGTCTCCTCGCGGAGGGCGGCGACGCCGGGGCGTTCGAACCAGATGGAGCGCGCCGGGATCACGAGGTCACCTTCGCGGGATCGGGGAGGGCGATCGGCAAGGGAGGCGCGCCCTCGCGGGCGAGCTCGAGGAGCACGTCGCCGCCGACGTGCAGCACGCGGCGGAGCTCGAGGCGCAGGGCTTGATCGAGCTTGCGCGTGCCGAGATCACCGACGGCCTCGATGCCCTCGCCGATGACGAGCGGGGCGACCGTGACGACGAGCCTGTCGACGAGGCCTTCGCGGAGGAAGGAGGTGATCACGCCGCGGCCACCCTCGACGAGGAGCTCACGCGCGCCGCGCTCGGCGAGGGCGACGAGCAGCGCGTCGAGGTGGACGCCTTCGCCGCTCGGCGAGACGGGCAGCGCGCAGCGCTCGACGTGGGAAGGGAGCTCGGCGCCGAGCACCTGCCGCGTGACGTGCAGCGTGCGTGTCGTCGTGTCGCGGAAGAGCTGCGCAGCGGGAGGCACGCGGCCGCGGGTGTCGAGCAGGACGCGCAGGGGCTGCTTGCCGGGCACGTGCCGCACCGTGAGCAGAGGATCGTCGGCGAGGGCCGTGCCGGATCCGACGAGGACCGCGTCCGCGGCGGCGCGCAGGGCGTGCGCGAAGCGCGTGGTCTCCTGTCCGCTGATCCACCGCGAGTCGCCGGCCTTCGTGGCGATGCGACCGTCGAGGGATTGCGCGAAGTGCACGGTGACCCAGGGCCGCGCGCGGGGCGGCCTTCGTTCGGTGCGATCGCGCATGGTTCGGCGATCGTAGCGTTCACCGCCTTTCGACGCGAGGCGCGCGGGAGCATGGAGCGGGCGCTCCCGCGGCCACGAATTCGATTAAGATGGGAACGGATGATGAAAGCCCAACGCTCGCTCGCGCCCGGGTTCTTGATCGCGTCGCCTCCGCTCGGAGATCCGAACTTCGATCGGACGGTGGTGCTGCTCGCGGTGCACAACACGGACGGCGCGCTCGGGTTCGTGGTGAACCGCGTCGCCCCGATGTCGCTCGGCGAGGTGCTGAAGCTCGCGGGATACAAGGGCCCCGAGTCGAAGGACGAGGGCCCGGTTTTCCTCGGGGGACCGGTGGCGCCGACGATGGGGTGGATCCTCTGCGTGGATCCGGAGCTCGATCCGGAGCAGGAGGGCGTGCTCGCGGTGGACGGGCGGATCCGGGTCACCTCGCGTCGCCTTGCGTTCGACGAGCTCGTGCACGAGCGCGTCGCGCAGGCGGGCGCGCCGGATCCGAAGCGGCGGATGGTGGTGCTCGGCTACAGCGGCTGGGGGCCCGGGCAGCTCGAGCGAGAAATCGGGGCCGGCGCGTGGCTGCCGACGCCGCTCGACGAAGGCGTGCTCTTCGACGTCGACGTGGACGATCGATGGGAGAAGGCGTACGCGCTGCACGGGCTCACGCCCGCCGTGATGATGTCGATGCACCGCGTGGGCGAAGCGTAACGAGCCCCCGGCTCAGGTTTTCGACGGAGACAAACCCCGGAAGCGGCGGTCGTGCCAGCGGAGCATCTCCAGCGTGCCGACCTCGCGGAGCCAAGGTTGGTCGTGCGGGCCGGGCAAGACGATGGCGTCGTGCGGGACCTTGCGCTTGCCGAGCTCGGCCGAGAGCGCCTCGTTTGCCGCGCGAAACGGATCCGCGGCGCTCGTCTCGACGTGCACGCCGCGCGCGCCGTGGCTCGTGAGGATCGAGGCGATCCGATCGGCGTACCCCGGGGCGCGGTGCGCGCCGATCGCCGTCTGCACGACGCCGATCGCGCCGAAGACGTCGGGGCGGCGCGAGAAGACCTCGAGCGCGACGAAGCCGCCGAGCGAGCAACCATCGAGGGCGGCGCGGGCGACGTCCGCCGCGACGTGCGCCTCGCGCCGCGCGCGCGGCACGACGACCTCGGCGATCCAGCGCGCGTATCCGTCGAGCGCGGCCCTGGGGTTCTTCGCCTTGTTGACGTTGGGCGTGTACGGACAGGCGATGACGAACCCGCGGAACGGAGCGCGCGCGAGCTCGTCGTTGACCACGCGCAGATGCGCGTCGGTGAAGTCCAGCCGCTTCGACGTGCGGGCGACGGGCGGCCGGGCGAGCCGGGCGTACGCCGTCGCGAGGCCGTACCGTTCGAGCCACGCGTAGGCGCCCATGCGCTCGTCGCCGGTCTCGCCGAGGCCGTGGAGAAGAACGAGGAGCGGCGCCGGGGATCGGGTGGCGTCGAGCCCGCGCGGGATCGCGAGGGTCATGCGCCGGCCGAGCGCGCGATCCCCGGGGAGATCGAGGTCGCGCACGTCGAGGTCCGGGCCGCCGGGATCGGGCGTCTTTTCGGCTTCGGCGCGACGCGTCGCGGCGAGTGAACACGCCGCCGCGGAGGCGCTGATCAAGAACGCTCGACGTGTGGTCAGCACGGTGACGCAGCGTAACCCATGCCCCCCGCGTGGGGCCACCCCGGGAGGCGAGGTGGCCGACCGGTCTCCCGGGTTCCCGCTGCATTTCGACATTTTGCCCTCGGACGATTCAGATCAATGCGATCGGTCCGAACGATCCTTGATACGTTCTCGGCCGCGCCGATTTTCCCCGGCGGCTCGGGAAGGGACATGCAGGAATCGAAGACCGGTCGCGCCGTACCGCAGCTGGACACCGTTGCCTCGGCCCTGGAACAGACGCTCGAGAACGAGCCCGCGCTCCTGGATTTGCTCGCTCAGGCCCTCGCGAAGGGCGCGAGCCCCGGCGAGCTCTGGGACATGCTTCATCAGGCCGCGCATCGGGACAACCGCATCGCCGAGCTCGCCGCTGCCTACGACGCCATCTGTCGCGACCGGAAGATTCGTTTGCTGCAGCCGGCCGCGCAGATCGAGCTCTTGCTCTGCGCCTCCGCGTTCCTCGTCGACTACGCGGGCGACGGCGCGACGGCGCAGCCGCACCTCGAGCGCGTCATGCAGCTCTCGCCGGGCAACGTCGACGCGTTCCAGCGCCTCGAGGCCATCCTGCGCGACCGCGAGGACTGGCTGAAGCTCGCCGAGCTCTACACGCAGATGGCGGCGCACCGGCAGGACAAACAGGAGCAGCTCGCGTTCCTCCGCGCCGCCGTCCAGATCCTCGCCGCGCTCCCGGGCGAAGAGGACAAGGCGTTCAAGCTCCACCAGCAGATCCTGCGGCTCGACCCGACCGACGCCGACAGCCGCATCGCGATGACCGAGCGGCTCGTGGCCGCGGGTCGCTTCGCCGACGTGGCCAAGCTCTACGAGCAAGCCATCGCGGCCGATCCGCCGCCCCCCGACGAGGATCTCCTCGCGCTGCGCGAGCAGGCCATCGAGCTCTACTCCGTGAGCCTGCACGAGATCGAGAAGGCGCTGCCGCACGCCGAGGAGGTGCTGAAGAAGAACCCCGACAGCGAGCTCGCGTGGAGCACGTGCGAGCAGCTCCTCACGCACAAGACGCTCGCCGCGCGCGCCGCCGCCGCCATCGAGAGCGTGTTCATGTCGCGCGAGCAGTACGAGGACGCGGCGCGCATGCTCACGATCCAGATCGACAGCGTGCGTGGCCCGCGCAGGCTCGAGGCGCAGAAGCGGCTCGCGTCGCTGCAGTACCACCACCTCGGCGACCTCGGCGCGGCGTTCACGCTCTACGAGGGCATCCTCACGGTCGATCCGAACGACGACGAGGTGCGCGCGCGGTACCGCTCCATCGGCGCCGCGCTCGATCGCAGGCTCGACGTGACGCGCGTGCTCACGCGCGCCTCGGCCGGCGCGAAGGACCCGCTCGTGCGCGCCAAGATCGCCGCCGACCTCGGCGAGCTCTTCCTGGAGACGGGGGATCCGAAGCGGGCGCGCGCGTCGTTCCAGAGCGCCGTGGACGCGGGGCTCGCGGAGGACGCGGGCGTGCGCGCGGCGCGGGCGCTCGCGGAGCTGTGCGAGCAGGCCGGCGACGGGAGCGCGCTCGCGGCGGCGCTCGATCGGCTGAGCGACATCGAGCCGGAGCCCGACGCGCGCGCCGGCGCGGCCGAGCGGCTCGCGCGGCTGCGCGAGGAGACGCTCGGGGACGCCGCGGGCGCGATCGCCGCGTACCGCAAGCTCGTCGGCACGTCGCTCGAGAGCGACGCGTTGCCCGCGCTCGAGCGCCTCTACGAGGCCACGGGCGACGAGGTCTCGCTCGCCGACGTCCTCGAGCGCCGCGCGGCCCTCGAGACGGACCGGGAAGCGGCGCGTGATCTCGCCTTCCGCGCGGCCGATCTCCGCGCGGCGCGTTCGAACGATCTCGGCGCCGTGCTCGACGGCTGGCGTCGGTTTCTCCAGACGTACGGGCCGACGCGCGAGATCCACGCGCGCATCCTGCCCTTGCTCGAGCGCGAGCAGCGATGGGAGGAGCTCGCGCAGACGCTCGACGCCGAGGCGGGGCTCGCGCCTTCCGAGGAGCGCGTCGCCATCCTCGCGAAGCTGGCGCAGGTGCGGCTCGCTCGGCTCGGCGACGGCGCGGGCGCGCTCGACGCGTACCGCCAGGCGCTCGACCTCGATCGCTCCGACAAGACCTGCCGCCAGGCCGTGGAGCGGATGCTCGGCGGCGGTGATCATCGGCTCGGCGCGGCCGACGTCCTCGAGCCGATCTACCGCGAGGAGGGCGCCAACCAGGGGCTCCTCAAGGTCCTCGAGGTGCGCGGGGACGTGGCGAAGGACGCCGTCGACAAACTCGCCGCGCTGCGCGAGGCCACGCAGCTCGCGGAGGGGGAGCTCGGGGACACGAAGCGCGCCATGCAGTTCGCGGGGCTCGGCCTTCGCATCGCCACGAACGACATGGCCGAGGAGGTGCCGGAGTGGCTCTCGACGGTCGAGCGCCTCGCGGGGGACGACGCCGCGCGCCGCGCGGGCATCCTGATCCAGGCCCTCGGCAACCGGAGCGTCGATCACCCGGCGATCGCGGAGCTCGCGAAGGCCACGGGCGAGGCGCTCGCGGTTTACGGTGACTTCGTCGGCGCGCTCTCCGTGCTCCGGAACGCGCTCGCCTTCGAGCCTTCGTCGCCCGACCTCATCGCGCGGATCGACGCCCTCCTGCAGAAACACGGCAACGCGCAGGAGCGGCTCGCGCTCTACAAGGGCGCGCTCGCGGCCACGACGGATCCGGAGCGGCGTCGTGAGATCTTCCACTCCATCGGCACGATCGAGCGTCGAGGGCTGCGGGACCTCGCGGCCGCGGCGGCCACCTATCGGCGCGCGCTCTCGGAGGACGCGACGGATCGAGGCGCCTACGAGGCGCTGCTCGACGTGATGGAGGAAGGTGGGGACGCGGAGGGCCTCTACGCGGCGCTGCTCGGCGGCGTGGAGCGCGCGGCCGACGCGGAGGAGCGCGCGGCGATCACGCTGCGCATGGCGAACCTGTCCGCCTCCCGCGGGTGGATCGATCGGGCGCGTCAGCACTACCGGAGCCTGCTCGACGAGGGCACCACGCTCTCGGAGGAGACGCTCGATCGGATCGCGGATCTCGCGCGGAAGGCGGGCGACAACGACCTCTACCGGGTGCTGCTCGAGCGCCGCATCGCGAGCGCGGACGGCCCGCTCTCCGAGGCGAAGTGGCTCGAGCTCCTCGCCGCGCTGAAGGCCGAGGCCTTGGGCGACACGGCGGCGTCGATCGAGGACTACCGCCGCGCAGGCGACCTCGCGGACAGCGGCGGAGACGGCGCGGTCGCGGAGCGCCTCTTCGAGCGCGTGCTCGCGCTCTCGGCCGACGATCGCGAGGCCGCCGAGCGTCTCGTGGATCTCTACCGCCGCTCCGAGGCCTGGGAGAAGTTGCCCGCGGTCTACGAGGTCCTCTTCCGCACCGCGGCCGATGCGGCCGAGCGCGCGGACAAACTGCTCGCGTTCGAGGACGCGGCCATCCACGCGAGGGCCACGACGCGCTTCGTGGGCGCGGCAGACGCGCTCCTCGCGGACGAGGGCGCGCTCGACGTCGGCGCGCGTGAGGCCCTCCTGGCGGCGCGCGCGCGTGTGCTCGGGGCCGATCCCGAGCGCCAGGAGGAGGCCGCGGCGGCGTACCGCGGCATGATCGAGAGCGCCTCGGATCCGTGGAGCGCGGTCGAGGCCTTCGAAGCGTTCCTCGATCGGAGCCCGCCCACGCAGGCGCGACTCGAGGATCGCCGCTGGGTGCTCGGCTTCCGCCTGCAACGCGCCGAGGGCGATCGTCGCGTCGAGGCGCTGCTCGCGTGGGCGGCGGCCGAGGAGAACGTCTTCAAGGATCCGCGCGCGGCCGAGGGGCTCTATGCCCGCGTGCTCGAACAGGATCCGCAGAACGACGCGGCGCTCGCGGCGCGCAGCCGGCTGCTGCTCGACCTCGGTGACGTCGAGGGCGCAGCGGCCATGCTCGCCGCGCGCCGTGATCTGCGCGAGGGCGCGGAGCGGACGGCGCTCGAGCTCGAGCTCGCGACGCTCCTGCTCGATCGCCTCGGCCGTGTGGACGAGGCGCTCGCCGCGGTGGAGCCGGTGCTCGAAGCCGAGCCGGGCAACGAGGGCGCGCTCGTGCTCCTCGAGCGGGCCCTCTCGCGGCCCGAATCGCGGAGGCGCGCGGCCGAGATGCTGGAGCGCGCTTGCGACGCGACGGACGACGAGGCCATCGCCGCGCGGATCCTCAAGCTTCTCATCGCGACGCCCGCCGACGCGAGCGACGTCCTGGATCTGCGCGCCGGCTGGTTCACGCGGCTGCTCGACAGGCCGGGCGCCGCGCCGGAGCTCGCCCTCGACCTCGCCGTGCGCGCGGTCGAGGAGCTGCCCTACGACGCGGCGCTCTGGGATCGCGCCGAGCAGCTCGGCCGCGACGCCGATCGGCCCGATCTCGTCGCCGAGGCCTACCGCAAGAAGCTCGAGTCCGACACGGTCCGCGAGCTCGATCCCGACACGCTCGACGACCTCGGGCGGCGCTCGGTCGACTACCACGAGGAGTTCTTCTTCGACGATCAGGACGCCGTGATGAGGCTCCTGCGCAGGGTCGTCGACGTCGCGCCCGACGCGCTCTGGGCCTTCGAGCGCCTGAAGCTCGCCTACAACCAGAACGAGCGCTGGGCGGACCTCTTCTCGCTCTACGACCAGGCCATCGAGCGCACCGACGACAAGTTCGCGCGCGTCGAGCTCCTGGAGGACGCAGCCGAGTCGGCGAAGGACCTCGCGGGCGATCCGGATCGCGCCGTGCAGTACCTCGAGCAGCTCCTGCCGCTCAAGCCGCGCGACAAGAAGATCCGCGCCTCGCTCGAGCGCCTCTACGAGCGCCTCGGCCGCCACCGCCCGCTCATCGAGCTGCTCTCGCACGAGCTCGCCGCGCTCGACGTCGAGGCGGCGCAGAAGCTCCGCGCGCGGATCGCGTCGCTCTGGCTCGACGGCGTCGGCGAGCCCGACGCCGCCTTCCGCGTCGTCGAGGAGATGCTCTCCGTCGAACCGTCGCGCGCCGAGGCGCTCGACCTCCTCGAGCGCGTCCTCGCCGCGAGCGACGCGGGCGAGCCGCTCTCCATCCGCCCGAACGCGGAGGCCGAGAACACGGCCCGCCAGCGCGCGGCCGTCGTCCTCGAAGGCCGCTACCGCAGCGAGGAGCGCCACGAGGACCTCGCGCGTGTGCTCGCCGTGCGCCTCGAAGCCGCGGTCGATCCCGCCGCGCGTGGCAAGCTCCTGCGCGAGATCGTCTCCTTGCGCGCCGACGTCCTCGACGACCCGGCGAGCGCGCTGGAGAGCCTCGCCGCGCTCGTCGCGCTCGAACCCGCCGAGCCGGCCCACCGCGCCGAGCTCGAGCGCCTGGCCGCGCGTGTCGACCGTTTCGATCGGCTCGCGGAGGTCCTCGTCACGGTCTCCGAGGGCGCCGAGGGCGCTCTCCGCATCGAGCTCCTCTCCCGCGCCTCGGCCATCTACGTCGAGAAGCTCGGGGATCGGGGTCGCGCGATCGATCTCGGCCGCGCGATCCTCTCGCTCGAACCGGAGCACCCCGAGCTCGTGGTGGGCCCTGCGCGGGACCTCGAGCGCCTCCTCGCCGAGGAGGGCCGCTCCGCGGAGCGCTGCGAGGTCCTCGAGCGGCTCGCGCGCCTCGAGAAGGATCCCGACGCGCGCCGCGCCACGCTTCTCGAGGTCGCGCGGATCGCGTCGAGCGAGCTCGGCGACAAACCGCGCGCCATCGCGGCGTATCGCGCCCGCCTCGCGGACGAGCCGAGCGACCTCGACGCGCTCGGTGGCCTGGCCACCGACCTCGAATCCGAGGCCCGCTTCGGCGAGCTCGCGGAGGTCCTCGAGCGTCGCGCCGAGCTCACCGAGGGCGCGGACGCGCGCAAGGACCTCGTGCGCGTCGCGGCGATCTGCGATCAAGAGCTCAACGACACCGCCCGCGCGATCACCGTGTGGGAGGGCGTGCGCAGCCGCTTCGGCGCCGACGACGAGAGCTGCGACGCGCTGGCTCGGCTGCTCGAGAAGGCGGCTCGCTGGCCCGAGCTCGTCGAGCTGCTTTTGATGAGCGCCATGCAGGCCGACGAGACCGGCAGCGACGTCGCCCGCGCGGCCGAGCTGTATCGTCGCCTCGGCGACGTGCAGCGTGATCGGACCGCCCAGTGGGCCGAGGCCGTCACGAGCTACGAGGCCGCGATCCGCTGCGCCGATCCGGGCGGCCTCGCGCTCTCTGGCCTCGAGACCTTGCTCTCGCTCATCGACCTCGACGACGAAGGTCGCCGGCCGATCCTCGCCGCTGCCGTCCGCGTGCTCACGGCGGCCTATTCGGCCTCGGGCGACTGGCAGCGCACCATCGATCTCCTCGAGCCGCGCCTCGCCGCCGCGACCTCCGCGGCCGAGCGCACGGCGATCCTCGCGGAGACCGCCTCGCTGCACGAGCACCGCCGGAACGACCCTGGTGCGGCGTTCGACGCGGTCTGGCGCGCGTTCGCGGCCGTGAAGACCCCCGAGCTCTCGGCCGAGGTCCTGCGCCTCGCCGCGACCGCCGATCGCTGGTCCGACGTGGCCGACGCGTTCCCGGCGATCGAGGCCGAGGGCGATGTCCCGGCCGACGTCGCGCGGGCCCTGTGGTGGAGCGTCGCGCTCTGGCACCGGGATCGCCGCGGCGACGAGCGTGCCGCCGAGGTCGCCATCGAGCGGGCGCTCACGTACGATCCGACGAACGCCGAGATGCTCGCGGCGCTCGTCGAGCTGCGCCGCCACACGCCTGGCAAGCCCCTCGTCGATGCGCTCTTGCGCCTCAGCGAGGTGTCTGCCGACGCGCTCCCGCTCCACCGTGAGGCGGTCACCGTCGCGAGCGACCACGTGGGCGACGCGAGCCTCGCCAAGAGCATCGCCGAGGCCATGCTCCACAAGGCCGAGGCGCGCTGGATCGGCGAGGGCTCGGATCCGATGAGCGAGGCCGCGACCTTCGCCGCGTGGGCGCTCGACGTCCTCGTGCGTATCTGCCGCGAGGAGGGTGACCTCGCGCGTGTCGTCACGCTTTGCCTCGACGGCGCGAAGCTGCCCTTCGAGCCCTCGCGTCGCCGCTCGCTCCGCCTCGCGGCTGCCGAGATCTCCGACGCGCAGCCGGCGATCGTCATCTACGAGGAGCTCTTCGGCGAGGATCCGACCGACGAGCTCGTGGGCTCTCGCCTCGAGGAGCTCTATCGCAACGAGGGGCGTCGCGCCGAGCTCCTCACCCTGCGCGAGCGGCAGATCTCCGTGGCGGACGACGTGCTCGCGCGTGTCGATCTGCGCGTCGACCTCGCGTTCCTGCTCGTCGAGTCGGGCGACGCGGAGCGCGCGATCGGGTCCTTGCGCAAGAACCTCGAGGAGAGCCCCTCGCACGCGCCCTCCGTCGACAAACTCGCCGAGCTCTTCGAGGCGCGTGGTGACCACGGCGCGCTCGCGGCGCTCTGGGAGGATCAGGCGGCGCGGCGCGAGGCCAACCGCGACACGACGACCGCCGCCGAGCTTTGGCGCAGGGCGGCCATCATCGCCGAGACGCGCGTCGGCGATCTGCCGCGCGCGATCAGCGATTACCGCCGCGCCGCGCGGTACCGCGACATGGCCTCGCTCGACGCGCTCGCTCGCCTCTTCACGGCGCGCGGCGATCACGCGGCCGCCGCGGAGGTCCTCGAGACCATCTGCGCGGACGCGCCGGCCGACGCCTCGCCGCACCCGGTCCTGCGCCTCGCCGAGGCCTACATCGCCTCGGGCGAGCCTGCGCTCGCGCAGCAGCGCCTCGAGGAGGCGCAGGGCCGCGTGGCCGACCCGGCGCCGCTCCGGGCTCGCCTCTCCGTCCTCTACCGCGAGGCGGAGGCGTGGGGCCCGCTCGCCGAGCTCATCGCCATCGAGGCCGAGCACACCGAGAACACCCAGAAGCGCACGGCCCTCCTCCGTGAGGCCGCCGATCTGCACTTCTCCAAGCGGAACAAGCCCGACGCGGCCGTCCCGCTGCTCGAGCAGGCCGTGCAGCTCACGCCCGACGATCGCGCGATCAAGCTCTCGCTTTGCGACGCGCTCAGCGCCGCGGGCCGCGCGGACGAGGCCTCGACCATCCTCCGCCAGATCATCGAGTCGTACGGAAGCCGGCGGCCCAAGGACCGCGCGATCGTGCATTACTACCTGGCGCGGGTCTTCCTCGCGACCGGGGATCGCAAGGCTGCGCTCGCCGAGCTCGACGTCGCGCTCAAGATCGACCCGACGCACCCCGAGATCCTGCTCGCGCTCGCGCGGTTGTCGTTCGACGAGGGCCAGTACGATCGGGCGCAACGCACGTACCGCTCGCTCCTCATGATGGTGCGGCGCCTGCGCGACGAGCAGGGCAGCCCCGCCGTCACGCGGACCGAGGTGCTCATCGCGCTCGCGGAGATCGCCGATCGCCAGGGCGACGCCGATCGCTCCGCCGAGCACGTGGAGTCGGCGTTCGAGGCCTCGCGCGAGAGCCCGGACGAGGCCGACAGGCTCGTGCGTGCGCTCCGCGGCCGTCAGAACCACGTGCTCCTCGCTCGCGCGCTCGAGCTCCGGCTCGAGGGCGCAGGCGCGGACGCTGCGGCCTCTGCGCCCCTGCTCGCCGAGCTCGCCTCGCTCTACGAGCAGCACCTCGGTCGCGCCGAGGACGCGCTCTCCCTGTACCTCCGCGCCCTCTCCGTGCGCCCGACCTCGGCCGACGCGCATCGCGCGGCGCTCGGGCTCGCTCGCCGCCTCGGCGTGGTGGATCGTTACCTCGACGCCCTGCGCAAGCTCATCGCCGCGGCGACGGTCGAGCCTCCGCTCGTCGATCTGCTCCTCCACCTCGGTCGTGCGCTCTCGGGCGAGGGCGGCGACGCGGCCCAGGCGGACGAGGCGTTCCGGCGCGCCGAGGTGCTCTTGCTCGAGCGGCCTGGGGATCGCCGGATCCACGAGGTCTGGCGCGCGCTCGAGGCCTCCTGCGAGCAGCGCGGCG
The DNA here is from genome assembly GCF_009649845.1 of Polyangium spumosum. Lineage (NCBI taxonomy): Bacteria > Pseudomonadati > Myxococcota > Polyangiales > Polyangiaceae > Polyangium > Polyangium spumosum. Next base: position 584,919 of record NZ_WJIE01000002.1, on the reverse strand, counting down.
ATCGCGAGGGGCAGATCGCCATCCTCGAGAAGCGGATCGCCGCTGCGAGCGAGAGCGCTCCGCCTGCCGAGCTGGCCGATGGCCTCTACCGTCTCGCCGAGCTCGCCTTGCGCGAGCCGGGGGGCGCGGCGCGTGGCGTGCCCGCGCTCGAGCGTGCTCTCTCGCTCGACGCGTCGCCCGATCGTGCCGAGGCGATCTGCCGGCTCGGCCTCCAGCGTGACGAGAACGCGCCCCTGATCGCCCCGCTCTTCGAGCGGTTCGCGCGCCAGCACGAGCGGCCCCGCGCCCTCGTCGACGCGCTCGTCCTGCTCGCGCCCGAGCGCGGGGTCGACCTCTATCGCGAGGCCGTCACCGTCGCCGAGGGCCTCGACGACGCGGCGCTCGTCGAGTCGGTCCTGCGGCGCGCGCTCGCCCGCGAGGAGGGCGTCTCCGACATGTCGGACGACCTGTGGGCGCTCGTCGCGCTCGCCAAGGTGCGCGCTGCGGCCGAGGACTGGGCCGAGGCGCGCGCCCTCGAAGAGCGCGCGGCCCGCGTCGCCGACCCCAGCGACGAGCGTGGGCACCTGCTCACGGCGGCCTCGATCGCTCGCGACAAACTCGGCGATCTGGCCGGCGCGGCGAAGCTCTACGCCGAGCTCTTCGAGCGTGAGCCTGCCGATCGTGACCTCTGGGGGCCGCTCGCCGATCTCTACCGGAGCCTCGGCGAGGACGAGGCCCTCGGGCGCCTCATCGAGCAGGTCGTCCCGCTGCTCGAGACCGTCGAGGATCGCTCGCGCATGCGCCTCGAACGCGCGCGCCTCGCGCAGAAGCGTGAAGGCGGCGCCGACGAGGCGATCACGACCCTCCACGAGCTCCTCGACGACGATCCGGCGAACGAGGAGGCGGCCAGGGTGCTCTCCGGCCTGCTCTCGGCCGCGGGCCGCGTCGACGATCTCGCCTCGCTCCTCGAGCGTCGTATCGACCTCGCCAAGGACCGCGAGGACACGGCTTCCGTCGCGTCGCTCTCCATGCAGCTCGGCGCGCTGCTCGAGCAGCAGGGCGAGGCGGGCCGTGCCCGGGACGCGTACCAGGGCATCCTCGATTGGGACGCAAACAACCTCGACGCGCTGCGCGCCATCGTACGCCTCTGCGAGAAGGCCGAGGATCCCTCGGAGCTCGGGGATGCGCTCGAGAAGCTCCTCGGCGCCGAGAAGGGCGAGGCTGCGGAGGCGACCGCGCAACGGCTCTCCGCGCTGCGCGCCGAGCAGGGCGACGAGGACGGCGTGGATCGCGCGCTCGAGGCGGGGTACCGCGCGTTCCCGACGAGCGCCGTCCTCGGCGCCACGCTCAGGCAGCGCTTCGAGGCCCGCGAGGATTTCCGCAAGCTCGCGGAGGTCTACCAGATCGAGGCCGAGGGTCGGACCGGCAAGGAAGAGCGCGTCGGCTGCCTCCGCAAGGCTGCCGCGATCCTCCGCGACAAGGAGCAGGATCTCCCGGGCGCCATCGAGGTCCTCAAGCGCGCGCTCGACATCGACCCGCTCGATCGCGCCCTCGTCGCCGAGCTCGTTGGGGCTCAAAGTGAAATGGGCGATCACCAGCTCGCGGCGGCGTCGATCGCCTCGGCGGCGGCGAACGTCGAGGGCCCGGCGGCGGTCGAGCTCCTGCTCCACGCGGCGCGCGTGCTCCTCGCGTCGCCCGAGGGCGCGACGGCTGCGGTCGAGCTCGTCGAGGACGCTCGTCGTCGGGCGCCGGAGGCGTGGGATCCCGTCATCGTGCTGGCCGAGGCGTATGTCGCGGCGGGTCGCGTCGACGAGGCGCGCCCGCTCGCCACGAATGCCGTCGCTGCGTACGAGGGTCGTCGGTCGAGGACGCTCGCGGCGGCGCATCGCGCCCTCGCGCACGTCGAGCGCGCGTCGGGCAACGACGACGTGGCTTTCGAGCAGCTCTCGAAGGCGTTCGACAATGACGCGGGCAGCGCCGACATCGCGCTCGAGCTCGGCCAGCTCGCGGTGGATCGGGGCGACGGCGACGTCGCTTCGCGTGTCCTCCGGACGGTCACGATGATGAAGATCACGGCGCCGGGCTCGACCGAGGGCACGACGTCGCGTGGCCGCGCGCTCGCGTATTTCCACCTCGGGAGGCTCGCGGCTGCGCAAGGTGATAGCGGCAAGGCGCGCCTCCTCGTCGAGAAGGCGCTCGCGGAAGATGCAAGCCTCGACGCCGCGCGCGACCTCGCGGACGAGCTCGCGAGCGCCTGATCCGGCTCATTTCCCGCCCTTCTGGAACGGCGCGCCGCGTGTCCTCGCGGCGCGCTCCCTCCTCCTCCTTATGAGAAGCAGCCACGCCGAACGCCCGTTGCGGCCTGTTTTCAGGCTGTTTCCGGCCCTTTTCGTGCGCCGTCATCTCGGCTGCTCGCCCTGGGGCGGGCCCGTTCTCGGCCTGGTAGAGCGACTCTCCGCGCCGAAATCGCTATTTCCCCCCGAAGATTTCGCTTTTTTCGCGACGCACGCCGTGTATGGTTCACCCGAGCCGAGCGCGCGGCGAGGGGTCGCGCGCGACGCGGAGCTCGGAGGAATTTGCAATGGCGACCAAGAAGAGTGCTGGGGGCGGGGCGAAGAAGTCGTTGAGCAAGAGCGCTCTGATCCAGGCGATCACGGAGGCTGCTGGGGACGAGATCTCCCGCAAGCAGGTCAAGAGTGTGCTCGAGTCTCTGGTCACGGTCGGGCACCGTGAGCTGAAGAAGTCGGGCGTCTTCACGCTGCCGGGCTTTGCGAAGTTCCGGGTGGTGAAGCGGCCGGCGACGAAGGCCCGCCAGGGGATCAACCCCTTCACCAAGCAGCCGATGACCTTCCCGGCGAAGCCCGCCAGCAAGTCGGTGCGTGCGCGCCCGATCAAGGCGATCAAGGACGCTCTCGCCTGATCAACCGCTGCTCCCGTCGCGGCAGCAGCGCGCGACGAACGGCCCTCGCGATTTTGCGTGGGCCGTTCGTTTTTTGTGGGCTCACGAATCTTTGAGTCCCAACCATTCCCCGCTCCCGGCGCAGCCCTCGTAATCTGCGAGAGCCGCGCCGCCGCGGGACGCTCACTTCTTCTTCTTGTAGACCTGCACCGCCACGGGCCCCGAGCCCGTCTTCGCGGTCGCGTTGACCTTCACCATCGCCGGCACCGGCCACGGCCACTGGTAGCAGCTCGTCTTCTGGCCGATCGACGCCGACGAACCCGCCTCCTGATCCACCGCGAGCGTCGGGTTCGCCGCGAGCGCGCCGAGCTGCGGCGGCAGCGCCGTCGCCATGTCGAGCGTCAGCGCCAGGTTGAGCTCCGTCACGCCGCCCGCGCCTTGCCCGATCACCGTGTAACAGAAGCCCGGCTCCAGCATCATCGTGGGCGTCGAGGCCGTCTGCCCCTCGGGCACCACCATGCAGAGCTGCCCGCCCTCGGCCTTCATGCCTGGCGCCTCCACCTTCTCGCGCCCTTGCACCATCGTCGTCAGCGCAAGCGACTGCACCGAGTCGCACGCCGTCACTTGCGGCGGGGGCGGCGGGGGCGGGGGCGGGGGCGGGGGCGGCGGCGGCATCATGCCGGCGTCCGGACCCGGCTGCGGCGGCGTCTCGGGCTCGCTGCCGCAGCCCGTCGACATCACCATCACCATCATCGAAACGGCCGCCGCAGCGGCCCCCATGCACACCATCGAACGCGTCATCGGACCCTCCTCGAAGCTCGAGGGGCGCAGAGGTGCGCCGCGCGAGACAGGCTCGCGCTCATACACCCGAACCCTACGCGGGGCCACCTACCGATGAGGGCGCCTGCGCGCCTCGCCGTCATCGCACGGTCACGCCGAGCTCCTCCATCTCGCGCTGGATGCAGATGCGCGCCACGATGAGCGCTCGGGCCCGGAGCGACTCGTCGAGGTGCGCGGCCGTGTTCGCGTCGTCGAGCGCCTCGCGTAACATGCCTCGCTCGAGGTTCGCGATGGCCCGGCAGAGGTGGTACTCGGCGCGCTCCGCCGCGATCCCCATCCCCGCGCCCGGCTTCAGCTCCTCTTCCAGGAACCACTGCGCGAACGTCCCGGGCGGAACGTCCGTCCCTTTCGCCCCCCCGCTCCTGTCGCTCATGAACTAGTATTTAAACTTACTTCGCCAAGTCGGGCAGGGGCCTGTCACGCGGGTCGTGCATGTGCGTGGGGACGAAAAATGGCTCTGGACGATTCGCTGTTGCTTGACGCCCGTCCAATCCGTCGGGAAGGCAGACGTAAGTTTCCCGGGCTCGCCCCGTTGATTGATAGGGTAGGACCCAGAATTCGCCGACTCTTGAGGAGGTCGCCTTGAATCGAACCATCGTTCTCTCGTCCGCGCTGCTCGTCGCGCTCGCGCTTGCGACCGGCTGCGAGAAGTCCGACGACTCTCAGCCGGCCCAGACGGCCGCCAACCAGCAACAACCGAACCCCTACCAGCAGCAGCCCTACCCGCAGCAGGGCTACCCCCAGCAGCAGCCCTACCCGGGCCAGCAGCCCTATCCGCAGCAGCAGCCGTACCCGCAGCAGCAGCCGTACCCGCAGCAGCAGCCGTACCCGCAGCAGCAGCCGTACCCGCAGCAGCCGGCCCCGCAGGGCACCACGCCGGCCCCGCAGGGCACGGCCGCGCCCGGCGGCTTCCAGCTCCCCCCGATCCCCGGCTTCCCCGCCCCGGGCGGCACCACGGCGCCTCAGGGCGGCGGCACGGCCCCGAGCGGCGCCCAGGCCCAGCGCATCGACCCGAACCTGGCGGGCGCGGCCACGTTGCCCCTCATGGCCTTCGCCAACCAGGCGGCCCCGGGCATGCAGCGCGAGGGCAACCCCGTCGCGGGCAACTTCTCCGAGGGCAGCGTCCTCGAGGAGCCGGTCAACCTGCAGCCGGGCAAGTGCTACACGGTGCTCGCCGTCGGCGCGGGGCCGAGCGAGGTCGACATCTCGCTCGTGGCCACGACGCCCGTCCCTGGCATGAACCCGGTCCTCGCGCAGGACAGCGGCGGCGGCCAGCAGGCCTCGCTCGGCGGCAACGGCAATTGTTACAAGTGGCCGTGGCCGATGGCGGGGCAGGCCAAGTACGTCGTCAAGGCCACGCGTGGATCGGGCGTCGTCGCGGCGCAGCTCTACGTGAAGTGAAGCCGAGCCTCTGATCGAGGCCCGAAAAGCGCGGGGGCGCCACTCGACGAACCGAGCCGGCGCCCCCGGTTTTTTGTGGGTTCGTGATCAGGACAGGATGCCGGGCGCGGGGAAGCTCTGGCAGAGCTCCTTCACCTCGCCGGCGATACGCGCGAGGCGCGCCTCGTCCTGCGGATGGTCGGCGACCTCGGCCATCCACGCCGCGATCCGCTCCATCTCCTTCGGGCCCATGCCGCGCGACGAGATCGACGGCGTGCCGATGCGGATGCCCGAGGGATCCATGGGCTTGCGCGGATCGTTCGGGATCGCGTTGTAGTTGCCCACGAGCCCGGCGCGATCGAGGGCCTTCGCGTAGGGCTTCCCGCCGATGTTCTTCGGCGTCATGTCGACGAGCAGGAGGTGGTTGTCCGTGCCGCCCGTGATCAGGCGGAAGCCCTTCGCCACGAGCGCCTCGCCGAGCACGCGCGCGTTCTCCACCACGCGCGCCGCGTACTGCTTGAACGACGGCTCCATCGCCTCCTTCGCGGCGACCGCGATCGCGGCCGTCGTGTGGTTGTGCGGGCCGCCCTGCAGGCCCGGGAACACCGCGCGATCGATCGCCGCGGCGTGCTCGGACTTGCAGAGGATGGCCGCGCCGCGCGGGCCGCGGAACGTCTTGTGCGTCGTCATCGTCACGACGTCCGCGATCCCGATCGGCGACGGATGCGCCCCGCCCGCGACGAGCCCCGCGATGTGCGCGATGTCGGCCGCGAGGATCGCGCCCACCTCGTCCGCGATGGCGCGGAACGCGGGGAAGTCGATCGTGCGCGGGTACGCCGTCGTGCCGCACCAGATGAGCTTCGGCCGGTGCTTCTGGGCGAGCTCGCGGACCTGGTCCATGTCGATGCGGTGATCGTCCGCGCGCACGCCGTACGGCACGCTCGTGAAGAACTTGCCCGTGATGCTGACCGTCCAGCCGTGGGTCAGGTGCCCGCCCGCGGGCAACCCGAGGCCCATGATCGTCTCGCCGGGCTTCACGAACGCGAGGTAGACGGCGAGGTTCGCCGGGCTGCCCGAGTACGGCTGCACGTTGACGTGATCGGCCCCGAAGACCTGCTTCATGCGGCCGCGGGCGAGCTCTTCGACCACGTCGATCTGCTGCTGGCCCTCGTAGTACCGCTTCTGCGGGTAACCCTCGGAGTACTTGTTCGTCAGGACCGACCCCGTCGCCTCGAGCACCGCGCGCGAGACGTAGTTCTCGCTCGCGATGAGCCGGATCGTGTCCGACTCCGCGCGCTCCTCCTTGCGGATGAGCTCGGCGATCTCGGGATCGACCTCGGCGAGCGGGCGGTGGCCCTCGGGTTTCGTGGTGGCGACGGTCATCCGACTTCGAACTCCCCGCGGCTCAAGAGATCAGCGACGCGCCAGAGGAACGAGTTTGCGAGCACGCCGTCCACGATACGGTGATCGTACGAGAGCGCCATGTACATCACCGGGTGGATGGCGATGACGTCCTCGCCGTCGCGCGTGACCACGACGGGCCGCTTCTTGATCTCGCCCATGCGCAAGATGCCCACGTTCGGCTGCGAGATGATCGCGCCGCCGAAGAGGTTGCCCTTCAGGCCCGGGTTCGAGACGGTGAACGTCGTGCCGGCGAGGTCGTCTGCCGTGGTCTTGCCCGCCCGCGCGCGCGTCGCGAGCTCGTCGATCTGCGCCGCGATGCCGCGCAGCGAGAGCTGATCGGCGTGCTTGATGCTCGGCACGAGCAACCCGCCCGGCGTCTCGACCGCGACGCCGAGGTTGATGTCCTTCAGCACGACGAACGAGTTGTCGAGCACGCGCGCGTTCAGATGCGGATGCTCGCGCAGCGCCCGGACCGTCGCGGCGCAGATGAAGGCGAGGAACGTGAGCGGCACGCCTTCCTTCTTGAAGCGATCCTTGTGCTGCTCGCGCAGCTTCGTGGTCGCGTGCAGATCGATCTCGGCCACCGTCACCACGTGCGGCGACGTGACCTTCGAGTAGGCCATGTGATCCGCCGTGATGCGGCGGCGGCGCGAGAACGGGATCACCTCGTCGCCCGGCCGCGGCGTGTACGGCGGCACCTTGTACGCGCCGTACCCGACGCCCGGGATCGGCGGGACGAACCCGCCGCCCGCCTGGATGAGCTGCGCGAGCCCCGGCGCGGCCGCGACCGGCTGCGCGGGCATCGCCGCGGGGGCCGGCGGAGGCGCGGCGGGCGCAGGCGGAGGCGTCGCGTGGGCCACGCGGCGCACGTCCTCGTGCGTGATTCGCCCGCGCTCGCCCGTCCCTTGCACCTGGCTCAGGTCGACGCCTTCTTCACGCGCGAGCTTGCGCGTCGAGGGCGAACCGAGCGGCTGCCCGGCGGGCTCCGCGGCCTTCGTCTCCTGCAGCGCGGCGGCCGGCACGGGCTGGACGGGGCGCGGAGGCTCTTGGCTGGCCGTCGCCGTCTCGTCGATGCGGCAGAGCAGCCCGCCTTTTGCGATCACCGCCCCTACGGGCGCCGCGATCTCCGTGACCCGCCCCGCTGCAGGCGCGGGGACCTCGGTGTCGGCCTTGTCCGTCGAGACCTCCAGGAGCGGCTGCTCCCGGGTCACGAAGTCACCAACACGCACGAGCCACTTGGACACCGTCCCCTCGGCCACGCTCTCGCCGAGCTGGGGCATGACTACGTCGATCATGGAGTTCGCTCCTGAAAGTCCCCGCTTTCGGGTCCGGCTTGCGGGGGGGCCGCTCGTATACGCCCGGCGCCTGGCGAGGGCAACGTGGGCGCACGCGATGGGCGACGATCTCCGCCCTCCGCCGCAGTCAGAGCGCGGTGCCCGACGAGGCCTTCGCGAGCGCGCGGTCGACGGCGCGGGTGCTGAAGCCCACGAGGATCTGCCCGCGAATGTCGATGACCGGGATGCTGCCGCCGCGCTGGCCCGACTTCTCGAGCTTGTCGCGCATCTCGACGGCGGCCTCGGGGCTCTCCTCCACGTCCTTCTTCACGACCCGCACTCCCTTGGAGCGCAAATAATCTTCGGCCTGGTGGCAGGGTTTGCACCAGTCCGCGCCGTAGATGATCACGGTCAGGTCGGAGCTCGTGACGGGCGGCTGTTGCATCGGCTTCGGCCCCTGCGTCCCGCTCGGCGCGCTGCTCGGCGAGGGCGGCGGCGGCGGCGGCGGGGCGATCTTCGCGAGGTACGCGCTCCGCCGCTTCTCCACCTCGGCCTCCCAGGCGCGCCGCGTCATCGTCCGCGCCGCGTACGTCCCGTCCTCGCGCTTCTTCGTCAGATCGGCGACGTAAAACAGGCCCTTCGTGCCCTCCTCGCGGTCGCTCACCACGACCCGCACGAGGGCTCGACCTTCCGCCGGCACGCCCGCGGGCTCGAGCTCGACGTGCATGTCGCCCTTCTCGTCGATCCACGTGAGCAGGAGGTTCGGCGTGTCGTCGCGGATCACGAGCGCCGGCAGCTCCTCCGTCGTCGCGAGCGGCGTCGTGCCGTCGTCTTCCTTCTTGTTCGAGCACGCGGCCGCGCTTTGCAGCGTCACGAGCGCGATCATCGCCAGGAGCGCCGCGCGCTTCACGCCGTCCTCCCTTGCTGCACGTCCTCGGCCGCGAGCTCCTCGCCGAGCGTCATCCACTCCGTCATCGCCGCGTCCACGCGCTTCGCGAGCGCTTGCTCCTCGGCCACCATCTTCGCGAGTTTCTCCCAGTCGCCGCCCGGGTCCCCCTTCAGCGCCTCGCGCATGCGCCCGAGCTCGGCCTCGCCCTTCGCGATCTCCTCCTCGAGCTCCTTCACGCGTTTTCGTTTCCGCTCGAGCGCCCGCGACGCCGCCTTCTCCGCCTCGAACGCGCGCTTCTTGTCGAGCGGCGACTCCGGCCCCTTCGCCTGCGTCAGCACCGTCGACGCGCTCCGCTTCACCGCGCGCTTCGATCGTCCGTCCTCCAGGGACCGCTCGTCCCCGTTCGCCTCGCCGTCCTCCTCGGGCGCGACGCTCGGCCGGGACAAACTCGCCTGGAAGTCACGGTATCCGCCGGGGAAGAGCTCGATCTTGCCGCCCGAGAACGCGCAGATCCGCGTGGTCACCGCGTCGAGGAAGCGGCGATCGTGCGAGACGAGCAGCACCGATCCCTCGAAGCTCGCGAGCGCCTCCTCGAGGATCTCCGCCGCCGGGATGTCGAGGTGGTTCGTCGGTTCGTCGAGGAACAGGAGGTTGCGCGGCTCGAGCAGGAGCTTTCCGAGGGCGAGGCGGCTGCGTTCTCCTCCGGAGAAGCCTTCGACTTTCCGCAACGTGTCGTCGCCGTAGAACCGGAACCGCGCGAGGTACTGCCGCGCGGCGTCCACGTTCATGTCCCCGCGCACGCTGCGGATCTCGTCGACCGCCGTCTTGTTCGGATCGAGCGAGCCGAGGTGCTGATCGAAGTATCCCTCGCAGAGGTTCGTCCCGCGCTTGACCTCGCCCTCGTCCTCCTCCGCGCCGCGGCCCGCGAGGATCTTCAAGAGCGTCGACTTGCCACACCCGTTCGGCCCGAGGACCCCGATCCGCTCGCCGCGCCGCACGAGCAGATCGAAGCCCGAGAAGAGCTGCCGACCGCCTCGCTCCGCCGCGAGCCCCCGCGCGTCGAGCACGATGTCCCCGCTGCGCGGCGCCTGCACGAAGCGGAAGGCCACCTTCTCCGCGCGCGCCCACACGTCCTCCGGCCGGTCGATCGTCTCCAGCTTGTCGAGCATCTTCCGCCGGCTCTGCGCCTGCTTCGTCTTCTGCCCCGCGATGTTGCGCCGGATGAACTCCTCGGTCTTCGCGACGAACGCCTCCTGTCGCTCCGCCAGCTCGCGCTCGCGCTCGAGGTCCTCCTCTCGCGCCTCCGCGTACCGCGAGTACGAGAGCGGATACACGCGGAAGCTCCGCCGCCCGAGCTCCATCGTGATCGGGCAGAGCGCGTCGAGGAACGCGCGATCGTGCGAGACCACCAGCATCGCGCTCGAGAGCCCCGCGAGGTGCCGCTCCAGCCACGAGATCGTCTCGATGTCGAGGTGATTCGTCGGCTCGTCGAGCAGGATCAGATCCGGCTCGTTCGCCAGCGCCACGCCGAGGTGCAGACGCCCGCGCTCGCCGCCCGAGAGGCTCCCGAGCGCGCGGCCCATGTCCTCGTGCGAGAAGCCGAGGTGCGAGGCCAGCATCTCGATCCGCCGCTCCAGCGTGTCCCCACCCGCGAGATGGTACCGATCCGTAACATTCGCCAGCCTGTCGAGCGCCTCCTTCGTCCCGCTCGCGGCCGCGTGGGACGCCTCGTCGAGCTCCCTCCGCAAGCCGAGGATCTCCTCGAAACCAGACAGGAACGCCTCGAGCACCGTGCCGACCTTCGGCAGCTCGTGCGACTGCCGGACGTACGCGACCCGCGTCCCGCGCTTGATCACCACCGAGCCCGCGTCGGGCACGAGCTCGCGCGCGATCAGCCGCAAAAGCGTGGATTTTCCTGCGCCGTTCGGCGCCACGAGCGCGGCCCGCTCCCCGAGGGCGATCGAGAACGTCACCCCCTGAAAGAGCTGATTGGCGCCGTAGCCGAAGCCGAGACCGGAGACCTGAAGGACGGTCATGGCGGACCGTCTTAGCATGTCAGGCAGGCCTCAACCCCCCAGCGGGTCAGGGGACGCCGGAACCTCGCGCCATCCGCCCCGAACCTGGATAGGATGTGCCCTGATGACGAACGCCACGGACCTCGAACCCACCGCCATGGCCTGGACCGAGGAGCTCGCGCGTGCGCTTCAAACACGCACGGCGTGGAGTCAGCTCGGCACCGTGGAGATCGTCGAGCACTCGGGCGCGGCCACGCTGGGTGGTGTCATCGATCGTCGCCTCATCCGCCTCGAGCAGGGCAAGCCCGTCGTGGAGACGCTGGAGAAGTGGCGCGGATCGGCCGACGGTCGCATCGTCGACAGGCTCGTCGTGCAAGCGAACACGATGCTGCTCCGACGCTTGCCGCCGGCGCGTATGGTCGAGCCCTTCGGCCCCGAGTGGCTCGCCGACTTCGAGCCCAAGGGGCCGATCGTCGTCCTCGGCACGGCCGCGGATCTCGTCCACGTCGTGCGCACGTTCCGCGACACGCCGCTCGGCGCGCGCATCCGCCCCTCGGCGGCGGATTGCCGCCCCGGCTCGCTCGTGGCCGTGGCCGGCGAGGGCCTCACGGCGACGATGGTGTGCATGGTGTCCCTGTCGATGACCCCGCAGGGCATTCACGTCGTCAGCGTCGTCGACAACAAATCCCGGACGAACGCGAAGCTCTCGCGCGCCGACGCCACGCTCGCCCCGCAGCGCCCGGCCTGAATGCCGGAACCGTGCTTCGACCGGCGCGGGCACGATTCTCACGTTTCGCGTGCGCCCACGCTCGACGGCGCCTCGATGTAGGCGCGTTCGTGGCGCCATTGCTGTGGTTTTACGCCAGCATCGAACTGCGTCGCGTGGATCGTCCGCTGGAGCGTCGATCCGTCTGTTTTCATGGGCAAGGGCTCTTGAAACGACTCGCGAGCCGCCCGCAAACGGGATACGTTCGACATGCTCCCCGTCAATACGGTGACGTGAGGATCTGCCTGATACATCCTGCCGATCGAGGAGAAGCATATGTCCGGAGAGGCGAAGCATGAAAGCAACAACGTGGGCTGGGATGCCATGCCGCCTTCATCACGCGCGCCGGCCTTCGTGGTGACGCCGGAGGGGACGAACGACCCCGATCGGAAGGGCGCCGAGGCGGCGCTGCACAACCTGAAGCAGGCCCAGGCGGAGCACCCGTTCTGGAGGAACCGCTTCTTCAAGGCGTGCACGGCCGGTCACCTGACGAAGGCCGATTTTCAATTCTTTTTCGGCCAGTACTACCTCTACAACCGGAACTTCACGCGATACCTCGCCGCGCTGATGGCGAACGCCGACAACGATTACCACCGCGCCAGGCTCTCGGAGAACCTGTGGGAGGAGGGCGGCGGCCTCGAGAAGGACAAACGCCACGCCGAGATCTTCCGCAAGTTCTTGCGCGACGCGCTCGAGATCGACATCGACAACACCGACTACCTCGACGCCACGCGCTTCTTCGTGCGCGAATTCCTCGATTTCTGCCTGCGCTCCCACCCCGCCGCCGGCTCCTCGTTCCTCTCGCTCGGCACCGAGGGCATCGTCTCGCGGATGTATACGATCATGGTCGAGGGCATGCTCAAGGCCGGGATCGCCGAGGAGCACCTGAGCTTCTTCCGCATTCACATCGGCTGCGACGACGAGCACGCGGAGACGCTCGAGGACATGATGGTGTCCTACATGCACACGCCCGACTGGTACAACACGTGCCTGTCGTCGATGAATTACGCGCTGAGCCTGCGCCACCGGTTCTTCGAGAGCCTCTACGACGCCCTGCAAGGCCGCAAGCTCCAGGGCGTGATGAGCCGCATCCAGGCGCGCCGCTCCCTCGCCCCGCAATACCCGGATCCCAGCCTGATCTGCTTCGCCTCCGGACAGCGCGGCGCCCCGCTCCACGAGGCCGAGGCCGAGCGCCAGAACGTGAAGGTCTCCGTCGAGCGAATCCCCTTCAAGTCGGAGATCATCGACACGCGCGTCGTCCGCATCCCGCCCGGCAAGCTCAACGAGCGGCACAAGCACGCCCACGAGATGATCCTCCACGTCGCGGAGGGCACGGGCCGCGTGCAGGTGAACGAGTCGACGGTCGAGGTGAAGGCCGGCGACACGATCTTCGTCCCGCGCTGGTCGCTCCACCAGACGCAAAATACGGGCGACGGCGAGCTCGTGATGCTCGCCTTCACGGATTACGGCCTCACGCGCCGCGCCTATCAGAACGAGCCTCCGGCGCGGCCCGCCCCGCGCCGCGAGGACGCCGCGGTCGCGCAGGCCGTCGCCGACGCCGAGGAGTGACGGCAGAAGCGCGCAAAACGACGATGGCCCGGCTTCGAGGAGCCGGGCCATTGTCATTGGGGGACCAACGATCGGAGGACGAACGTCCGCTTCAGAATCGCTTCGAGGGATCCTGATCGAGCTTCTTCAGGTTGAGCTCGATGCGGCGGTTGCCCGGATCGAGCTCCAGCGCCTGCTGCCAGAACTTGCGCGCGTCCTCGCGCTGGCCGTTGCGTAGCGCCGTGAAGCCCTGATCCATGAGCGACGCGACCTCCTTCTCCTTGAGGCGCGCGGCGATCTCCTCGGGCGTCTCCTCGGGCGGCGGCGGCGGCGGCGGCGGGGGAGGCGGGGGAGGTGGCGGCGCGAAGTGCTGCGACGAGGAGAGGTCACGCGGCACCGGCGGCGCGTTCAGCGCGTCGAGGCGCATCCGCGCGTTCGTCGGGATCTGCGCCTTCTGCTGGAAGCCCGGGTCCGGGCCGAAGTCCCAGTCGTCCTTGCTGCCCTGCTGCTGCGTGATGCGACCGGGCCGCACCGAGGGCCGCGGCGCGTCGTCGTCGGACGGTCCGAAGCGCGCCTTCTCGTCGAGCTTGCGCACGCCCTCCATGAGGATGTGCTGGTAGTCGCCGGTGATCGTGCGCTCGAAGTCCGGCGGGAACGGCGCCATGTTGAAGACGCCGTCCTCGACCGCGATCATCTCGTGCACCGCCTCCTCGCCGACGATGTTGTCCCAGACGGCGTGCACGATGTCGCCGTTCTGGATGAGGATCACGCCCGAGACCTGGCCGCGCGCGATGCGCAGCGCCGTCGTCTTGCGGCCGAGGCAGAGCATCTGGATGACGTCGACCGCCGAGAGCTCGGAGAGGCTGCCGAGCAGGCTGTCGCGCGTCTCCATGGCCTGCAGGAGCGCCGCGCGCAGCTCGTGCAGATCGAAGGGCTTGCGCATCAGCTTGAGGCAGCCGACCGCATGCGCCTTGTCGCGGATCGTGGCGACGTCGAACGCGGTCATCACGATCGCGCGCGTGTCCGGCGTCTCCACCGCGGCCCAGCAGACGAGGTCCATGCCGCTCATGCCGGGCAGGTGGACGTCGGTCACCAGGACGTCGATCGGCGTCTCGCGCAGGATCTGCCGCCCGACCTCGGCGTTTTTCGCCAGGAGGACGTCGTAACGATGGTTGTCCTGGTAAAGGAACCGATGGAGGGCGAGGACGATCCCGTCCTCGTCGTCGACGATCAGCACTCTGTGGCGTCGCTGAGCCATGGCTGTTCTACCTGCCGGTCATGATGGGCAACGTGATCGTGACGCACGTCCCCGAGACGTTTCCGCTCCGTCCGCCGATCGTGATCGCACCACCGTGGTCGGTCACGATTCGATAACATATCGAGAGCCCGAGCCCCGTACCCGTGGGCTTGGTCGTGAAGAACGAGTCGAAGACCTTGTCGACGATCTCCTCGGGGATCCCGCTGCCCGTGTCCTCGACACGCAGGACCATCCGCTCGTCCTCGATGCCCGCGTAGACCTTCAGCTCCCCGCCCTCCGGCATCGCGTCGGCCGCGTTGATGAAGAGGTTCAGGAGGACCTGCTGGAGCTGATCCTGATCGACCCAGAGCGGGCGGAGCAGGCCGTACCGCGTGCTGAAGTGGATGTTGTTGAGCCGCCCTTCGGCCGCGCCGCGCGCGCGGTTCACGATGCTCGCGAGCTCCGCCTTGCTGCGCCGGGGCGGCCTGTGGCGCACGAAGCCGAGGAGCTGGCCGAGCATGTTGTTCAGCCGGTCGATCTCGCGGTTGACCGCGTGTAGCGAGTCGCCGAGCCCGGCCTCGGCGGCCTCGTGCTCGATGGACTGGATGGTCGCCTTGATCGCCGCGAGCGGGTTGCCGATCTCGTGCGCGACCATCGCGCAGGCCTTGCCGACCTCGCTGAGCCGCTCGAGTTGCCTTCGTTCGGCCTGGAAGCGCTCGGTCTCCGTGACGTCGTGCATGGAGATGATCGTCCCGAGCCGGTTCGATCGGATGAGGCGGTAGCCGACGATGGTCTTGTTGCCCGCGTCGTCGAAGGCCTCGACCGTGAGCTCCTTCGTGCGCTGCGGGCCGTCGCGCCCGAGCTCGTTTTCTACATGCTCGAAGATCTTGTTGAGCAGGGAGGAGCCGCCGGCGCGGCGCGTGATCAGGTCGTCGGCGACGCGGTTCGTCACGACGACCTCGCCCCCCTCGTCCACGATCACGACACCCACCCCGATCTCGTCGAGCAGGGTGGTCCCCGATGAAAACGGCACGTTGGGGCGGTTCTTCCTCATGGTTTCGGGGAGGGAGGCGCAGCGGAAGCGCGTGGAATGATCCTGCTACGCCGCTCGCGCCACCCCCGCGGTCTCAACGTCAACCGTAACCAAAGAGCTTGGTCACCGTCTTCACGACCTTCTCCTCGGCCGGATCCGGCGCTTCGTCGCGGAAGCCGAGCACGCTCAGCGCGAGCGTCTCGTCTTCCCATCGCAGCCACCGCGTCCGCATGACCACGTTGTTCACGTCGAGGATGTGGACGATGTGCGGCTCGGCGATCGGCAGGAGGCTCCTCATCCGATCACTCACCTCGGAGACGACCGAGGCCGCGGCCGCGAGCTCGTTCTGATAACGAACCTCGCCTGCCGCCGCGATCACGAGGCCGCGCGTATCCGCGAGCACGACCGCGCGCCCGCCCGTCTCCTCGCGGAGCAGCGAGCTCATGCCCTCTTCGAGCAGCGTCTCCAGGCGTTTGTCCGAGTTGCGGAAGCTGATCGGCGCCTGGCTGGCCGGCGCCACGCTCGGCGGAGCCTTCTCCATGGAGCGCGCCGCCGTCATGGCGAAGGCCTGCGCTTCGAGGTCGATGATGCGACGGCGCATCTGCTTCGCCTCGAGCGCGATCGCCTCGAGCTCCTCGAGACGCCTGCGCAGGTCGCTGTTCTCGTTCGAGTAGTAGTCGAGCTCCGCGGCCTTCTGCTCGAGGACGCGGATCCGGACCGCCTGATCCGTGGTCTTCTTCTGCAGCGCCTCGTGCTCCTTCGGCGAGATCGCCGAGCGCTTGAGCACGTCGATCTCGCCGCGCAGGCGATCGACCTCGGCCGTGCTCGCGCCGCCGCCCGACGAAGCGTTCTTGAGCTTCGCCTCGAGGTCCTGCACCTTCGAGCGCGCGACACCGAGCTCCATGCCGAGCTTCGCCGCCTCGTTCGCGGCCTGCTGCAGCGTGGCGATCTGCGCCTGGAGCTGCGCCACCTTGGCCTTCTCGGCCGTGAGCTCCTGCGAGACCTTGCCCGAGTCGCCCGTGGACTTCTGCGCCGCCGCGAGCTTCTGCTCGAGGTCGCGCACCTTGGCCTTCTCCGCCTGGATGTCCTGCGCGAGCTTGCTCGTGCCTTCGGCCGTCTTCTGCAGCGCCGCGACCTGCTGCTGGAGCTGCGCCACCTTGGCCTTCTCGGTCGAGAGCTCGGCCGAGAGTTTGTCCGAGCCACCCTGGCGCGTCTTGAGCTGCGCGTTCTCGGCCGCGAGCTGCTCGGCCCGCTGCGCCGAAGCGCGGAGCTGCTGGGCCTGCGCCTGCGCGGCCTGCACCTGGGCGTTCGCCTCGGCGAGGCGGCGCTCGAGATCCTGCCGCGCGCCGTCGTCCCCGCGCCCCGCCTGCGCCTGCGCCATCGCAGCTTGCAGCCGTTGCTCGAGGTCGTGGGCGCGCGCGCGCTCGGCTTGCAGCGCCTGGGCGGCCTGATCGGCCGCGGCCAAGCGTTGCCGCAGATCGGCGTTCTCCTGGCGAAGTTGCGCCTCCGCGGGGGATGGACCACTCGCCGCGGCCTTCGCGCGGTTCACCTCCGCCTGGAGCTGGTTCACCTGCTCGCGGAGCCGCTGCGCCTCACCTTGGGCCTTCTGCGACGCCTCGGCGCGCGCTCGCTCCGCGGACTCGGTGGCCGAACGCGAGAGCTCGGCGTTCTGCTGCTGCAAGGCCGCAAGCTGGGCCTCTGCTTGCTGGCGTGCCTCTTTCTCGGCCTGGACGAGGCTCGGATCCGCGGCGGCGCCGTCCTTCGAAGGGAACGCCCTGCTCACGAGCAGGCCGGCCCCGAAAAACAGCCCGGCCCCTGCCGCGGAAGAAAGCCATATCGATTGGATCAGGTCCATTCCTTCCTCAAGTCCTCGGCTACCGCCACTCGATCTCGACGCGCCGGTTTCGGGCCCAGGCCGTCGGGGTGTTGGTGGGATCCGCGGGCTTCATGCCGCCCACGGCCTCGGTCGTGATCCTGGAGTGCGGGATGCCGTTCGCGTGGAAGAAGTTCTCCACCGCCGCGGCGCGCTTGCGGCTGAGCTCCAGGTTGTGCTCGCGCGATCCGAGTTGATCCGAATGCCCCCGGAGGTGGATGCGCAGGCTCGGGTTCGCCTTCAGCTGCTTGAGGACCTCGTCGAGCGTGCTCTTGGACGACAACGTCAAGAGGTTCGAATCGATCTCGAAGAGGATGTCGGAGACCGCCGCGGGTTTGCCCGTGGAGACCACGGGCGCCGGCGGAGGCTCCGCCGTGGGGGCCGGCGGAGTCGTCGCGACCGCCGAGACCACCGGCAGCGCGGAGGTCGTCGCCGTGGGCTCGGGGGCCGCGTTCGGCGGCTCGGGCGTGGGGGTCGGTTGCGGAGGCGGCGCGACGGCGACGCTCGGGGTCGGAGTGGCCGGAGGCCGAGGCGCCGAGGCCTTCGCCGAGGTCGTCCCCTCCGGCCGAGCCCCAGGCACATGGGACTGCTTCGCCTGCTCCTCGGCGTACTCGGGCGCGAGCTTGAGGTTGATCAGCCCGAGATCCGCGATGCCGAGGAGCAAGAGCCCCCCCAGTGCCAGCCGAGCGTTTCCTGTCGTGGATGCCATAACGATTCAGGCCGCCGTCATACGATCTTCGCCAGCTCGGTCACGCGACGGCGAATGTCGAGGAACACGAGGCCGAGCTTCGCGTCGGGCGTCGTCAGCACGATCAGCAGCGCATCCGCGCCGACCGCATTCAGGATGACGTACCCCTGGCGGCCACGCACGTACGTCTGCTCCATGGCGCCTCCCATGAGCTCATGAGCGATACGCTCACCGACACCGAGCAACGCGGCGGCCATACCGGACACCAACTCTTCGTCGATCTCGTTCGGGAGCAGCGAGGCGATGATGAAGCCGTCGGTGCTCACCATCGCCGACCCGATGATGTCGGGCGATACCGAACGAAGATTGCGAAGAATTTCCTGGATTTTTTCGACTCGACTTCCAGCTGCCACGTCTCCTCCTGTGCGGGCAAGCCGAGCCCGAGGACGTCCTCGAGCTCATGATTCAACCCGGGCGCCGCGTCCGGGACATGTCCTGTCCTCTCGCACGTCTCTCCCACGAACCTGGGCCACTTCTCTCGCGAGGCCCAGGGGAGATACGGCGAGGGCGAGGCCGCCACATCGTCGTGGCGGCGTCGTTCAGCCCAATTCGACCGTCACCTGGCAGGTGCCTTCGCCATTGGCGCCGCACTTCGTCTCGTACGCCTTCGGCTTCTTCTTGATGAGGATCTCGGTGATCCCAGCGACGAAGCCGACCTCGAAGTGGCAAATGCGTTTCGAAATGCTCGCCATGCCCGCGCAGGTGATGCACTCGTCCAGGTCCACCACGAGAAGCTTGTCGTCGAGCTGGCGGGGGATGAGAATGCCGATTCGTGAGTCGCGCACGAACTGGACGACCTCCTTGAGGTAATCGTCCGTGTTCGGCTTGTACAGCATCTGGCCGGCTTCTTTGCCGAGCTCCCTACCACCGTTCTGGAAAACGACCGCCGCCCCGCGCCCCAGCACCTCCTCCACGTAACCCGCGGAGAAGTGACGGAACACGCGAAAGACCAACAACGGAATGTCGTTCCCCAGAATCGGCCTGTGGGTCTGAGCGACTTCTTGGATGAGACCCATTAGAGCACCTCATTGTCCTTGGATTGACCTGGACTCACACCAACCTCCTCGTACATCGGACGGAACCCTGCACGGCCGGCGCGGGGACACCCGCCACCCGCCGCTTGCAAACACCCTCGCCCGGGCAGAGCCGCGGAGTGAACCGCGCGCCCGCTCGGCGGGGTAGAGGCAGAGTATACCGTCGGTTCGACCATCACGTGAAAAGTTGGCGGGATGTCCAAGCGTTGACGTTGCACCCCGGGGGCGTGTGCCTACGAGGTCGCGGAGGCCGGGCGCGGTCCATGGACCCGCCCCCGTGTTCCGCAGAAACCTTGAACCAAGGCAGGATAGACTGAAACGGACCCCGTTGCTAGCCAAGAAATCCCCGCCAAGGGGCTCCGGGCACCGCGAGGATACGCGGCATCGCACGCGATCACAAGAAACCAACAGCCCCGTGGATCCAGCCCGACAGACCCGATCGAAAAACCGGACGAACCGTAGGTCGAACCGCGGACGTTCGGCGATGTGATCTGTTCAGGTTGAATGGATTGCTATTTTAGAACACGGCACATGTGCGGGACTGTGCCGGATCGTGTGAGGATGGGCCGGGAAGAGACGAGGCCCGGGCAGGGGGGACGGGAACGACGTCAGGCAGCGACCGGCGGGAGCGCCTGGAACGTGGCCGCCAAGAGGTCGGGCGCAGGTAGGCAGACCGACGAAAGTCCACGCCTTGCGGCTGGCAACCACGAAGCAGGATCTCCGACGATGTTTTTCGACATCGCCTCGAGCAGGCGTCGTCGCAGGAGATCTTTCCGCCGATAGAAGCTCGCTCCGTGCTCGGCGTTGGCGTGCGGGACGTAACTCGCCAAGGAGACGTGTGTCTTCTCGTGCAGCATCAGATCCACGAGCGCCCCGAACGCCGCCGGATCGTCCTGCTGGAGCACCGACACGAGCAGCGCCCGCACCCGCGCCGAGGCGAGGTTCACGCTGATGCCACTGCCGTCCGTGTGCGCCATCTCGTCCGGGCCATAAAGATCCTGGTGCACCGAGACCGGCGAGGGCGTGAGCTCCGCCGCGATCGAGATCGCCGCGTCGATCCCCTCGAGCACCGTCATCGCAGCCGCGAGCGCGTCGACGCCCGGCACCGCCTTCGCCGTCGCGAGAAGCGTCTCCCGATCGATGCGCTGCATCGCGAGCGCACCCACACGCCGGCCTCGTCGATCCTGCGAGCTCGCCGCCGCCGCCGCCGCCGAGGTCGCGACGAGCCGCCGCCAGAGCGCGTCCGCGAGCGGATCGTCGAGCGAGACGTACGTGAGGCCCGGCCGCAGCGGCTCACCCATCGGCCGGAGCGTGCCCGCGCGATACGCGACGAGCAGGTGTCGCAAGGTCACGATGCGCGGGTGCTGCTCGTGCTCGTCGTCGATGCTGAGCACCCGGAGCGCCGGCGTGTCGAGCAAGGCGTCCGCGAAACGCACGACCTCTTCGGGCGCGGCCACCGTGGGGCGCTTCTGGCGACGCTCGGACTCGGGCGGCATCGAGAGCGGCGGCGGCAGGATCGTCGCGGCCCTGGCCGTGCGCGGGGTCTCCGTGAGCTCCTCGGGCGCGCTCGCCGCCGCAGGCTGCGTGGGCTGGCCCGCGAGCGCCGCGCAGAGCAGGCGATCGAGGACCGACGAGAGCCGATGATCCACGGCGCGGAGCAGCTCCCGATCGTAGAGCGCGTCGTGCAAGACGAAGCGCTCGAACGCCGCGATGAGCGCCGACTCGACGGCCGCCGCGGCGTGCGCCGCTGGCGCCGAGCGCCCCTTGTTGAGCGGCACCTCGGCGGGGAGCTCGACGACGATGCCGAAGCCCGCCGACACGATCGCCCGCGCGAGGTCGCGGTGCAGCGAGAGCTCGGGCGCGGTGAAGAGGTCCTGCCTCACCGCGACGAGCAGGCCTCGCTGGGTGATCGTGACGTGCGGCAAGGCGCCGTCGCCGCGGCCGACCCAGATGGAGAGCTCGCCCATGGGCCCCGTGTGCAGGCCGCCGACCTGCGCGCGCGCGACGCGGCGCATCCGCGTGCGGGCGACGTTGATGAGCACACCGTCGACGTAGATACGCGCGACGGCGGGATCGACGAACGACGCGGCCGCGGCGACCTCCGACGCGAGGACGGAGCGGCTGATCGGCTCGTCGAGCAGGAGCCTCACGGACGTGCCCGTCCAGCCCTCGACGTGCGGCAGCGGGCGGAGCGACCAGGCGAAGTCGTTGTAGGGCGGGCCCTTGCCGAGCGGCTCGACGCGCAGGAGGTGGCCCTCGGTGCGCGTGCGTGTCTTCACCTCGAGGCGCGGCGCGATCTCGAGCGCGCTGAAGAAGCCGATGCCGTGCTCGCCGATCGCGAGATCCTCGCCCTCCTTGCCGCTGCGGAACGGGACGAGCAGATCCCCGAGGACCTCGTCGGCGGTCATGCCGCGGCCACGATCGGTCACGATGATCTCGGTGCCGCCGAGCCCCGACTGCACGTCGATCGCAGCTCCGCGCGGCGAGGCGTCGAGCGCGTTCTGCACGAGCTCGCGCAGCGGCGCGATACGCGTGGCGCTCTGCGCGTAGATCGTGCGGGAGAGGATCCGCTCGGCGAGGTCGGGCACCGTCGCCTCTCTGCGGCAGGCCTCCACGATGCCCGGGCGGGACGCGCGGCTCGCCGCGAGGTAGGCCGAAGAGCGGCCGTGCACGCGCACGAGCAAGAGGTCCGAGAGACGGCCAGCGTAGACTTCGGTCATCGGTTCCCCCCCAGTTCCCCCTGAGCCGCGCCGACGAGGCTCGTTCGGCTACACCGCCCCCGTGACCCCGATGGGCTCGCTGACGATAAGCTCGCGCTCCAGATCCGGCTCACGCATGCCCGTCGCGCGATCAAACGCGACGCGCAGCGCGTAGTGCTCGGCCCAGCCCACGCGGCGCGAGACCGCGGGAGCGTCCTCGCGCACGAGCAACGCGTGGCGTGTCCCGAGGCAAGGCAGCGGGCCCGGCGCGCTCTTGCGGCCACGCGCGAGCGCCACCGGGACGGCCTCGGGCCGCTCGGATCGACGGGCGAGCTCGACGATCCCCGGCAGATCGGGGCGACGCCGCGCGAGGCTCGACAGGCTCTCGGCGTGATCGATCTCGAGCTCGCGCGCGAGCAGCTCCCGCTCCCCGGGGACGTACCCTTGCCACTCGCGTTCGGCCCAGAAGCTCTCGGGCACGAAGAGCCGGTTCTCCACGTTGCCGCCGAGGAAGCCGATGAGCGGCTCGCGTCGCTCGGGGCCGACGAGGTACCGATCGGGGCCGAGCAAGGCGCGCGCGAGCTCGGGCGCGACCTCGCTCCACGCGGCCGACTGCAGCATGAGCGCGCTGATCTGCGCGGCCACCTCGGCCAGGCGATCACACGTCTTGCGGTTCGCCCCCGGTGCGCGCGAGAGGTCCACGAGCTTGCGGTAGAACGCCGCCGCCGTCGCGCGGAAGGTGCGGCACGGCTTGAGCGCGTCGCGCCCCTCGGTGAGCTCCACGGCCGACGGGAAGTCGATGAGCGCGAGCTCCGGGATCGCGAGGCAACCCTCGACCTTCACGCCCGCGTGGTACGTCGCGGCGCTGATGCCCGTCACGAGCGCGCGGCCGCCCACGTAGAAGCGCGCGAGCCGGCTCGGATCGTCGGGCGAGAGCGCGTCCGAGAAGAGCGAGCCTCCCGCGAGGTAACGGCCGTCGTTCACCGGCACGCCGTCGAGGTTCACGAGCGCGCGCTCCTTCGGGAAGAAGTGCAGCGCGTCGCGCAGGTAGGCGCGTAGCGGCTCGGCCTCGAGCAGCGACGATCGCACCTGCACGCGTGTCCCTGCGCGAGGCGTGAGCTTGCGGATCGCGCAGACCAGCGACGAGGGCTCCGGCCCGTCGGCGAGCACCGAGAGCGACCAACCCGACGCGCCGTCGCCCGTCTCCACGTCGATCGACAGGCTCGAAGGATCGGGCAAGCCGAGGCCGATCACCGAGAAGAAGCCCACGCCGAAGCGCCCGAGGTCCACGCCGGGCCGCTTGTCGGTGGCGAACGGCACGAGGAGCCTCGACAGGATCGCGCGCAGATCCATGCCGATCCCGTCGTCGTTCACGGTCACCACGCCCTCGCGGACGCGCACGTCCACGCGCGCGGGGTGCTCGGGCGTCGCGTCGATCCCGTTGAGCACGAGCTCGACCACGGGCCGGAGCGGGTGACCGAACTGCCGGCCCACCTCCTCATCGAGGATCTTGAGCAGGTAGGATCGGTCCATCGGCGGACGCGCGGGTGAGCCAGTGCCCGAGACGAGGGCCGAGAGCGCGGGCCGGTAGAGCCCGATGGCCACGAGCTCGTGCAGCGAGCCGAGGAAGCAGAGCTCGCCCTCCCGCACGCCGCCGCGGGCCATGGAGCTCGCGCGGGCCGCGGCGAGATCGACGTGCGTCCTCGTGAACGGCCCTGCGTGCGCCGATTGCTCGGCCGGAGGCGTCCCGAGGGGCGTGGAGTCCGGAGCGCTGCGTGCCGTCGCCATCGAGCAAACAATGGTGGGCCAAGTTACCTCGCGCGCAAGGGGGGGAGACCGCGCCGAGCGTTCTCTTTGGCTTGTGTTCTGGGCGTGGAGCTGTCGTCCGCCCATTTCGTTCTTCGTGCCGCTCGTCGTGGTCGATTTCGAGATGTGGCATCTGTTACGCTCTGGTCGTTTCCCTTACGACTGAGGAGGAAACGATGGCGCGCTTTCTGCGGTGGCTCGGTGTGAGCGTGGGGCTTGGCCTTTCGATGGGAATCGGGTTCGGCGGGGGCTGCGCGGCGGGGGGCGGCAACCTCCCGGGCGGCGGGGGCGAGGGAGGCGAGGGGGGATCGGGTGGATCGGGCAATGGCGGGTCGATCGGGCCCGGGCCCGTCGGGCCCGGTGGCGGCGGCGTGGGCGGCGGGGGCCCGGCTTGCGCGAAGTTCACGGCCGAGGCCCAGCAGGCGCCCGCGGCCATGCTCACCGTGCTCGACGCGAGCGCCAGCATGAACAAGCAGTCCAAATGGGGGACGGCGCAGCTCGCGATCAAATCTGCAATCGACAAGGACGTCTTCGACACGATGTCGCTCGGCCTGACGGTGTTCCCCGCGAGCCTGACGGATCCGCCCCTGTGCTTGTGCCAGGGGCTCGATTACGAGCTCTGCAAGCAGTTCATCGGCGGCGTCTCGTGTGGCTTTTCGTTCCTGCCGCAGGTCCCGGTGGCTCCGGCGGGTCTGGAGAAGACGAACGCGGCGACGGGCGTGCGGCGGCAGATGTACGACTGGCTCGTCAGCCACCCGCCGCTCAGCAACGTCGACGACGGCTCGCCCATTTACGACGCGCTCCAGGCTGGGTATGCGTCCTTGAAATCCGAGAACATCGAGCGGCGCATGCTCGTCTTGATCACGGACGGCGGCTTCTCGTGCACGTCCGTCGCGAGCCCGGCGCGCGAGGGGTACCAGGATCTCAATGGTTGTCCGGACTGGGAAAAACCGAAGAGCGTGAACGACCTCATCACGGCCGCCCGCACCGATCCGAGCAAGCCCATTTTCACGTTCATCGTGGGCGTGCCTGGCTCGAACAGCACGGGCGCGAAGGTCGACGGCTTCGACACGCCGCCTTACAACATGCTGCTCGCGCTCTCGACGTACGCCGTCAGCGGCTCGCCGGACACGGTGGATCCGACCTGCGACAAGGAGGCGGTCTTCTCGGAGGCAGGGGCCGCCCCCGCCAAACCTTGCCACATCGATCTCTCGAGCGGCGCGGCCTTCAATGCCGACACCCTGGCGAACGCCATCGCCGACGTCCGCGGAAAGGCCCTCGGCTGCGTCTACGACCTGCCCCCGCCGCCGCCCGGCGAGCAGATCGACAAGAACCAGGTCAACGTGAACATCACGCTCGACGGCGCGCCGCAGAACCTGAAAAAGCGCACGGATCCGCTGGATCTCTGCCCGCAGGACGGCTGCTGGGACTATACCGCGGACGGCAAGGTCGAGCTCCTCGGCAAGGCCTGCACGTCCCTCGGCGCCGCCACCGACGTGAAGGTCGACATCCAGGTCGGCTGCGAGACCATCCTCAAATAGAAAAACGTTTTTCTCGCCAAGCGGGTTTTCCTCCCACCCCGCCTCCGTCGCAATCGTGCGCCCTCACGCGGCTCGCCCGGTCCTCGGGCCTCGCGTGGCGTGCGGCGTGCTACGCCACGGGCATGAAGCTCCGATCCCTGCTCTATCCCGATCCGAGCCGCACGGGCTCGCTGGGCCTCTTGCTCGTCCGGCTCGCGACGGGCGTGCTGCTCGCGGCGCACGGGCTCTCCAAGCTCACGGCCGGCCCCGCCGGGCTCGCGGGTGGCCTCGCAATGAAGGGTTTTCCCGCGCCGACGCTGCTCGCCTGGTGCGCGACCCTCGCCGAGCTCCTCGGCGGCGTGTGCCTCGCGCTCGGCCTGCTCACGCGCCCCGCCGCCGCGGTCGTCGCGTTCAACATGGTCGTCGCCTGGGCCTCCATGCACCTGCCGGACGCCGCGTTTTTCGGCACCGGCAAGGGCGGGCCGTTCGAATATCCCTTCTTGCTCTCGATCCTCGGCCTCACGCTCGCCCTCACGGGCGCCGGCCGCTATTCGCTCGACGCCGTCCTCTTCGGCCGCAAGATCGACTCCGGCGGCGGCGGCGGCTGAATCGAACGCGGCCCCTCCGCCTTGGGCGTGAGCCACCGCTCGGGCATGTCGTCGTGAGGATCTCGCACGCCCTCGAGCTGCGCGTTAACCTCGCCGCCGACGAGCAGCGCGATCGAGAGCAACCAGAGCCAGAACAGGAGCACCGCGACGTTCGCGAGCGTCCCGTACAGCGTCGCGTACCGCGCCAGGCTGCGCACGTAGATCGAGAACACCGTCGACACGATCGCCCAGAGCGAGACGGTCACGATCGCGCCCGGCCAGACGCGCCTGCGCACCGAGGGCGGGCGCGTGATCGTGAGGCGGAAAAACGCCGCGATGAGCGCGGTCAGGATGAGCGCCGGCCCGAGCGCGGCCACGAGGGCCCCGCCGATCGAGCCCGTCAACTGCGTGAACGCGAGGCCGATCAACGTCGCGAGCCCCACGGCCGGGATCGCGCCGAGCACGAGGCCGAGCCCGACGAGGCGCCGCTTCCACCAGGGACGAGGCGCGCACACGAACATCGTCTCGAAGACGCCGATGGCCGTCGCCGCGCCGGCCGACGAGACCCACAAGAACGCGATGAGACCCACCGGCGCGAGCACGAGGGCCTTTGCGTCGGAGATGCGGAAGAAGTCCTCGCCGAGCGCGGCCGAGACGGCCGGCGGCGCCGCGCTGAGCAGCGATCCGAGCAGCTCCGCCGCCGCGTTACGCAGCCGATGCAGCGCCCAGCCGGCCACCGCGAGCAGCGGGATGATGCTGAGGAACGCGTCGAACGCCATGGCGCTCGCCGCCCGCGGCGCCTCGTGCAGGTCGAGGTAGTGGACCAGCCGGCCGAGGGCCCGGAAGGCGGAGCTCGCCAAGCCGGAGACGTGCCGCCGATCCCACATGCCTCCACTGTAGCAAGGGTCCGGCCCTCATGGCGCGCTGCATCGTTCGTTCGTGCGCCAAGAAAAAAACGAAGGCCGACCCCGTCGTTGTTCGACGGAGCCGGCCTTGTTGTCCGTTCACGATTGCGCCGTGGGTGTCACGGCGCGCTTCGGATCAGAAGTCGTGGCTGTGGCCCGCGTGCGCGCCACCTGCCGCCGCCTTCTCCTCCTTCGGACGCTCCGCGATGAGCGCCTCGGTGGTGAGCATGAGGCTCGCCACGCTCGCGGCGTTCTGGAGCGCCGAGCGCACGACCTTCACCGGGTCGATGACGCCCATCGCGAGCAGGTCGCCGTACTCGCCGCTCGCGGCGTTGTAGCCGTACGAGCCCTGGCCGTCGCGGACCTTCTGGACCACGATCGAGCCCTCTTCGCCGGCGTTCGCCGAGATCTGGCGGAGCGGCTCCTCGATCGAGCGGCGGATGATGTTCACGCCGAACCGCTGCTCGTCGTTCACCTCGAGCGAGCCGAGCGAGGCCTGGGCGCGGATGAGCGCCACGCCGCCGCCGGGGACGATGCCCTCTTCCACGGCCGCGCGGGTCGCGTGGAGCGCGTCCTCGACGCGGGCCTTCTTCTCCTTCATCTCGGTCTCGGTCGCGGCGCCGACCTTGATCACCGCCACGCCGCCGACGAGCTTCGCGAGGCGCTCCTGGAGCTTCTCGCGGTCGTAGTCGCTCGTCGTGTGCTCGATCTGGGCGCGGATCTCCTGCTGGCGCGCCTTGATCTTGTCCTTCTTGCCCTGACCGCCGACGATCGTCGTGTTGTCCTTGTCGATGAGGATGGTCTTGGCGCGGCCGAGATCCGAGATCGTGACGTTCTCGAGCTTGAGGCCGAGCTCCTCCGCGATCACCTGACCGTCGGTCAGGACCGCGATGTCCTTCAGCATCTCCTTGCGGCGATCACCGAAGCCCGGCGCCTTGACGGCGGCGCAGTGCAGCGTGCCGCGGAGCTTGTTCACGACGAGCGTCGCGAGCGCCTCGCCCTCGACGTCCTCGGCGATGATGAGCAGGTTCTTCTGCTGCTTCGCGATCGCCTCGAGGACCGGGAGGAGGTCCTTCATGTTGGAGATCTTCTTCTCCGAGATGAGGATGTAGCAGTCCTCCATCACGGTCTTCATCGCCTCGGCGTCCGTCACGAAGTACGGGCTGAGGTAGCCGCGGTCGAACTGCATGCCCTCGACCACGTCGAGCGTCGTGTCGGCGCTCTTCGCCTCCTCGACCGTGATGACGCCTTCCTTGCCGACCTTCTCCATCGCGTCGGCGAGGAGCTTGCCGATCGTCAGGTCGCCGTTCGCGCTGATCGTGCCGACCTGCGCGATCTCCTTCGCGTCCTGCGTGAGCTTCGCGACGCTCTTCAGGTGCGTCACGATGGCCTCGACCGCCTTGTCGATGCCGCGCTTGATCTCCATCGGGTTGTGGCCCGCCGCGACGAGCTTGGAGCCCTCGCGGTAGATCGCCTGGGCGAGCACCGTCGCCGTCGTCGTGCCGTCGCCCGCGATGTCGCTCGTCTTCGAGGCCACCTCGCGCACCATCTGCGCGCCCATGTTCTCGAAGCGGTTCTCGAGCTCGATCTCCTTCGCGACCGTGACGCCGTCCTTGGTCACGGTGGGCGAGCCGAAGCTCTTCTCGATCACGACGTTGCGACCCTTCGGGCCGAGGGTGACCTTCACCGCGTCGGCGAGGGCGTTGACGCCCGCGAGGATCATGCTGCGCGCGGACTCGTTGTAGATGATCTCTTTGGCTGCCATCTCGATATCTCCAGATTCAGGGGGCCACGGCCCGCGTCACGCCTCGATCACGCCCAGGATGTCGTCCTCGCGCAGGATGAGGTGCTCTTCCCCGTCGAGCTTCACCTCGGTCCCCGAGTACTTTCCGAAGAGGACGCGGTCGCCTTCCTTCACGTCGAGCTTGCGGACGGTGCCGTCCTCGAGGACCTTGCCATTGCCCACGGCGAGGACCGTGCCCTCCACGGGCTTCTCCTTGGCGGAGTCCGGGATGTAGAGCCCGCCCTTGGTCCTCTCTTCTTCCTTGAGTCGCTTGACGATCACGCGGTCCTGCAGAGGCCTGATCTTCGTCGCCATCGTGAAACCCTCCGGGGGTGGCCGGCGGCCACCAGATCCCATTCGCAATGGGCAGGCGCGAGCGCGCGTTCGTGCTTGGGCGCCCCCGCCACATGCCCGATGAGCTTGCGGTTTTTCGATTGTTAGCACTCACGGGGGGTGAGTGCTAACGAACGGCGCGGAAGATAGTCATGGTCGTTCGGCTGTCAAGCGGCTGAAATTCTCGGCTGGGCCGATCGTTGGCAGCCGCCCCCCGGGGTGGCCACAAATCCTCGGAATCCCTCGTAAAACCGTCCGCCGTGTGCTGGGCGCCGAGCGCCCCCTGCGGTAGATTCCGTTCATGGGGCCCGCGTCCGGTCGAAAGCCGACCGCGAAGCCCCACTCTCCGGTCTTTCGAGGACGAGTTGTTCAACCGGGCGCGTGGCGCCTGCTGGATCCCGGTCCCGAGGCGCCCCGTCCAGGACGAGGTGCCCCGTGAGCCGTACAACCAGCATTGCGATCTCTCTCAGTATATCCGACTACTTCATGAGCGCCGTCGGTGATGCGCTGCGCTCGCGGAAGATCGAGGCCTCCGCGGCGGCGTCTCATTATCTCGTCGGTGTTCTGTGTGACTATGCGCACCCCAGCGAGGAGAACGAGTCGGCATTTTCCCGACCCCTCGCCTTCCAGCTCCACGACGCGCTCGAGGCCTCCGGGGTCACGCGCTTCAAGCGCCTGCGCGCGCTCGGCGACGGCGTGCTCTACGGGGTCGGCTTCTTCGGCGGCCACGTCGAGCTGCGCGGGATCAATCGCGGCTACGTGATCCGCGTCGGCCGGGCCGCGTACGACAACGCCTCGGCCATGCTGCGCGCGCCGGGCCAGCGCGCGACCCACGACGTCCTCACCGAGCTCGCCGACCGATTCGAGCAATTCGTGGCCGTCCTGAACGAGGTGGCCGACGGCGCGATCGCGAAGGGCGCGCAGGGCCAGCGTGGGCTGATCAAGCTCTACGAGCGCTGGCTCGAGACGGGCTCGTCGAAGATCGCGGAGGAGCTCGGCGCCCGCGGGCTCGTGCCGCAGCGCGGAAAGGAGGGCGTCCACTGATGGCGCCCTCGCTCCCTGCGCGGATCCAGGCAGAGCTCTGCCACACGTACGGCATCCCGGAGGCGCCGCCGGTCGAGGATTTCATCCAGCCCATCGACGAGGCGGACGAGGCGGACGAGGCGGGGCGCGAGGTGCTCTTCGTGCGGGAAGACGAGGACGGCGTCTCGCTCGCGCTCCACCTGCCGCGCGCGGCGCTCGAGCCAAAGAGCCCGCCCTTCGACCTGCTCTGCCAGGTCGTCGAGGGCGTGAGCCATTTCCTGTACCTCGCCGAGCGCGCGCGGCGCGAGCTGCCGGCGACGCAGCTCGAGCTCGAGCTCCAGGCCGAGGTCGACAAGTACGTCCTGCTCGTGCACGGCCCGCTCGCCGCGCGGCGCTTCGATCCGGCGCGCGCGGCGCGCATCCGGGCGCGCCTCTTCGAGGCCGTGGTGTACCTCCACCCGCCGGGCACCGAGCGCGGCGATCGGTACCGCCTCGCCAACGATCTCGCCGCGCGCTTCGCCGGCAGGCTCGAGGAGAGCTTCGCCCGCCGCGGCCACTTCGACCGCATGCGCCGCGCGCTGCGCTCCTTCTACGCGGCCGGCCAGTCCGACAAGATCACCCTCGCTCGGGCGGCCTGATCCTCCTCATCCGTTGGGGCTCAAACCATCCCGTTCGCCCGGAAGTACTCGATCGCGCGCTCGACCGAGGTCCGGAGGGGCGTCACGGGCAAACCGAGCTCGCGCCGGGCCTTCGAGCCGTCGTAGTAGGCGTGGTGCTGCATGTAGCGGACGCTCCTGTAGGTGGCGATCGGCGGCGTGTGGCTCACGTGATCGGCCCAGGACTCGAGGCCGAAGGCCATGGCGCGCGCGAGGCCGGCGGGGATCGGCAGCCGCGGCGGCTTCTTGCCGGAGACCTCGGCGACGAGCTCGAGGAACGCGCGGAACGTGACGTTGTGGTTGCCGAGGATGTACCGCTCGCCGATGCGCCCGCGGGTCTCGGCGGCGACGTGCGCGATCGCGACGTCGTCCACGTCGACCGCGCAGAACCCGCCTTTGCCCACGCCGGGCATCTTCCCTCGCAGGAACGAGAGGATGATGCCGCCGGTCGGCGTGGGCCCGATGTCGCGCGGGCCGAAGGGGAACGCGGGGTTCACGATCACCACGGGCAAGCCCGCCTCGGCGAGGCGCGTGACGACGCGCTCGGCGTGGTATTTCGAGGCGATGTAGTCGTTCGCGAGGTCCCAGAGGTTCCACGGCGTCGACTCGTCGGCGGGCGTGCCGTCGTCCTTCAAGCCGACCGCCGCGATCGACGAGGTGTAGATCACGCGGCGCACGCCCACGTCGCGGGCGGCGAGCAACGAGGTCAACGTGCCCTCGATGTTGACGCGGTGGATCGGCGTGGGATCGGGCATCCACACCTTGTAGATGGCCGCGAGGTGGTAAAACGCGCTCGCGCCTTCGAGCGCCTTGCGCATCCCGGCCGCGTCGCAGACGTCGACCTCCACGCGCTCGACGCGCTCCGCGGGCAAACCCTCGAGGTTCTTCGGGCTCGCTCCGGGCTCGACGAGCGCGCGCACACGGCGGCCCTGGTCGAGCAGCTCGCGTACGACGGCTGATCCGATGAATCCCGTGGCGCCGCTCACGGCGGCGAGGTCCTGGGTGGTGGTCATGGCGCGGCTGCATGATCGCAGGAGCCGGCGGGCGGGGGAACGAGGTACGTCGTGGCGAAGTTCGTCCGGCGATCCCCGAGGGCGCGCCTTCGCGTACGGGCAGGACTTTACGACGGCGTCGGGAATGTCCAGGTGTCCTCGCCGCTTGGGGGCGGCGGCGCCTTGCGCCGGGCCTGCCGAGGTGATGCGGCGAAAGTGCCGGGCGCATGTAGGCCTTGACCTTCCACCCTTCCGCGTACTCTCATCCCGACACGATGTCGTCCGCCAGCACCAGCACGAAGCCTCTCACCGTCGTCGTCGCCGAGGACGAGCCCGCCATGCTGAGCCTGGTGGCTCGCCATCTCCGGACCCTCGGCTTTCACGTCCACGATGCCGCCGACGGCGAGACCGCGTGGCGCCTGATCCAGCAGCATCACCCCGAGCTCGTGATGCTCGACGTGATGATGCCGCAGATGAGCGGCTGGGAGGTCGCGAAGCTCGTGAAGGCTCCGAACGCCGCGGGCGGGGCCCTCGCGAACACGCCGGTCCTGATGCTCACGGGCATCGGCGAGAGCATGAACGCGATGACCTCGCCGCTCTTCGCCGACGGTTGGCTCGACAAGCCCTTCGAGTTCGCCAAGCTCGACGAGAAGATCCGCGAGCTCCTGGCGAAGTACGGCAAGGAGATGCCGCCGCGTCGGGCGCTCGACGAGGTCGAGCTCGACGAGGAGCTCGCCGCGGAAGAAGAGGCGGCCCCGCCGAAGCCCGCGCGCGCCGCGAAGAAGGCGACGAAGAAGGCCACGAAGAAGCCGGCGAAGAAGGCGGCCGCGAAGAAGGCCGGAAAGGCCCCGGCGAAGGCCACGAAGAAGGCCACGAAGAAGGCGGCGGCGCCCGCGAAGAAGGCCACGAAGAAGGCGGCGGGCGGCGGCGCGGCCAAGGCGCCGGCGGCGAAGAAGGCCACGACGAAGGCGAAGGCGACGGCGGGGCGGAAGGCGACGGCGAAGAAGCCGCGCGCGGCGGCGCGTCGATCGAGCTGAGAAGCGGCGGTCCTCGGTGAGGGCGCGGCGGGCGGTCTTCGTCTGCGGCGCCCTTCGTCGTTTGTGCCTGCGGGTGTCGCGAGCTTCCTGGAGGCGGGTAGGGGGGCGCCCCGAACGTGCTTTCGCTCCGGGGGAATCCTCCCGGCGCGGCGCGCGTAAGATCGCGCTGCGCGGCGCGTTCCCCCCGCAGGAACTTACGGGCGCCCGAAACGTCAACAGCTACAATGACGCCCCTCACCTCCCGGCGATCGGTCCTCCCGGGGCGATCGGAGCGACTTCTACCGTGAGCGATCACCGTACCCAAGGGCTCTCTCGCATCCGCCGCGCCGCCGCGATCGTCTCGTTTCGGCTCCGCGTCGCGCGGGCCGTGCGTTACCTGCCGAACGCGCTCACGCTGGCGTTTGCCGTCGTCGCGGGCACCCTCGCGTGCCGCAAGTTGTTCCCCGACCACCTCTCCGAGCAGCGCGCGCGCCAGATCCTGATCGGCGCTGCGGCGGGCGTCGTCGCCGTCGCGCTCGTGGGGCTCCTCCGCAGGCTCCCGCCGCGGGCCGGGACGATCGCGCTCGATCGCCATCACGGCCTCTTCGACCGGCTCACGAACGCGCTCGCCTTCGACGCGCTCCCCACCTCCGAGCGTACGCCGCTCATGGAGGTGGCCATCGACGACGCGTGCGAGAACACGCGGGAGCTGAAGCCGAGCAAGGCCGCGCCGATCCGTTTTCCTTCGGACTACTTCGCGGCGGCGCTCGTGGGCCTCGGCGCCTTCGCGGTCGCGCTGCTCGAGATCCCCACGCTCATCAAGGAAGCGCCGCCGCAGCTCCGCACGATCGACGCGGTCGCGCTCTCGGACGACGACCTCGAGCTCTTCCGCGAGGCCGCGAAGGAGCTCGCGAAGAAGGATCAGACGCCCGAGGTGCAGGCCGCGATCGAGCGGTTCAACCAGCTCGTCGAGGACATCGCGAACAAGCGCCTCGATCGCACGGAGGCCTTCCGCAAGATGGAGGCCATCGAGCGTGATCTCTTGAAGGGCGCCGAGGCCGATCGGAAGGCGCTCGAAGAGGCGCTCGAGCAGATGGGCAAGGATCTCGAGTCGAGCGAGCTCTCGAAGCCCGTCGGCGAGTCGCTGAAGAAGAAGGACCTCGAGAAGGCGAAGAAGGACCTGAAGGACCTCGCGGAGCGGCTGCGTGACGGCAAGAAGAAGCCCGACAAGAAGTCGCTCGAGCGGCTTCGGGACGCGCTGAAGAAGGCCTCCGAGCGGCAGAAGGACGCGCTCGCGGCGATCAACGAGAAGCGCGCCGAGGCCCGCGAGGAGCTGCTCAAGAAGAAGCAGAAGAAAAACGAGCAGGACGCGGGTCCGCAGGACGAGCAGGAGGAGCGGCTCCTCAAGAAGAAGGAGCGCGAGCTCGAGAGGCTCGATCGCGAGGCGGAGAAGCAGGAGCGCCTCGGGCGGCAGCTCGACAAGCTCGATCGGGCGCTCGCGAAGGCCGCCGAGGATCTGATGCGCGAGCTCGGCGCGTCGGCCGAGGATCTCGAACAAGCGGCCGAGGACATCAACCGCATGCAGCAGGAGGAGATGTCCGAGAAGGAGAAGGAAGAGCTCCGGCAGCGCCTCGAAGAGCTGCGCGAAATGCTCCGGCAGCAGGGGCAATCGGGCAAGCAGCGCATGAAGCGCATGATGCGCTTCGGCAAACGCGCGCGTGGAGGCTCGGGCCAGCCGCAGCAGGGCCAGGGCCAGCAAGGCCAGGGCCAGGAGGGCCAGGACGGTCAAGACGGCCAGGAAGGCGAAGGCCAGGACGGCCAGAACGGCCAGAACGGCGGCCAGCAGCCCGGTGGTCAGGGCAAACAGTGGGTGATTGGCCCGGGCGGCAAGAAGATGCTCGTCCTGTCACAAGGGGGCGGGCAGGGGCAGGGCGAAGGCCAGGGGGAAGGCCAGGGGCAAGGCCAGGGCGATCAGCAGGGCCAGGGCGGCCAGGGCACGGATCCGGGCGGCAAGGGCGTTGGCTCGGGGCACGACGGCAACGTCGCCGGAAAACGCACCGATCCCAAGATGGGGACGCAGGACGTGCAGGCCCAGGGGCTCGACACGGGGGAGGGCCCGTCGAACAGCGAGGTGATCCTCGCGGCGGCCGAGAAGGGCTTCCGGGGCGGCGGCTACAAGAAGGTCTTCACGCAGTACAAGACCGTCGCCGAGGAGCAAATCAACAAGGAAAAGGTGCCCGACGGGTACCGATTCTACGTGCACCGCTATTTCCAGCTCATTCGACCGAGGGAGTGAGCGGCGCGGGCGGGCACGATTGGTTTTTCCAAGTAGAACGACAGGGGAAGAGATGGCCGAGAAGAACAAGGATCTCGCGCGCGCCGAGGTCGCCGATTTTCAGAAGAGCATCGGCGGGCTGCGCGAGGAGGTGGGGAAGGTCATCGTCGGCAACCGCGAGGTCGTCGACGGCGTGCTCACGTGCATGCTGGCCGGCTCCCACGCGCTGCTCGAAGGCGTGCCGGGGCTCGGCAAGACGATGCTGGTCCGGACGATGGCGCAGGCGCTGGAGCTGCAGTTCTCGCGCATCCAGTTCACGCCCGACATGATGCCGGCCGACATCCTCGGGACGACGATGATCGACGAGGGCGCGGGCGGGCAGCGCGCGCTCTCGTTCCGCAAAGGTCCGATCTTCGCGAACATCGTGCTCGCCGACGAGATCAACCGCGCCACGCCGAAGACGCAGAGCGCGCTGCTCGAGGCGATGCAGGAGCACCGCGTCACGGTCTCGAAGACGAGCTACACGCTCGAAGAGCCGTTCTTCGTCCTCGCCACGCAGAACCCGCTGGAGAGCGAGGGCACGTATCCGCTGCCCGAGGCGCAGCTCGATCGGTTCTTCTTCAAGCTGCACGTGCCGTTCCCGGGCCGCGAGGAGCTACACGGGATCCTCGATCGCACGACGGGCATGGAGGCGCCCGAGGCGAAGCCCGTGGTCGACAAGAAGCGGCTGCTCGCCATGCAGAAGCTCGTGCGCGAGGTGCCCGTGGCGCGGCACGTCCAGGACTACGCGGTGCGCTTGCTCCAGGCGACGCACCCGGAGGGCAAGTCGCTCGACCTCGTGAAGCGCTTCGTCAAGTTCGGCTCGTCGCCGCGCGGCGCGCAGGCGCTCCTGCTCGCGGCGAAGATCCGCGCGCTCTTCGAGGGGCGGTTCGCGGCGTCGGTCGACGACGTGAAGGCCGTGTGTCTGCCGGCGCTCCGGCACCGCGTGCTCCTCAATTTCGAGGGCGAGGCCGAGGGCGTGAAGACCGACGACGTCCTGCTCGCCATCATGAAGCAGCTCCCCGACACCGCCGAGTAGGGACCGTCGTCGCCATGGGTGTGCTCGAGTTCCTGGGGCTCCGGCCCGACAAGCCGTCCTTGCGCCGCGGCGGCGCGAGCGGCGAAGACGACCTCTTCGACGACGAGTTCCAGCGCAAGCTCGAGTACCTCGCGATGGTGAGCCGCCGCGTCTTCTCGGGCGCGATGCGCGCGGAGCGGCGGACGAAGAAGACGGGCTCGGGCATCGAGTTCGCCGATCACCGCGACTACGCGCCCGGCGACGACATCCGTTACCTCGACTGGAACGCCTACCAGAAGTTCGATCGGCTGCTCATCCGGCTCTACGAGGAGGAAGAGGATCTCGCGATCTACTTCATCCTCGACACGTCCTCGTCGATGGGCTTCGGCGAGGGCGAGAAGCTCCGGCAGGCGAAGCGGCTCTGCGCGGCGCTCGCGTACGTGGGGCTCGCGAACCTCGACAGGATCGCGATCGTCGCGGCGACCGACGAGATCAGCGGGCGGATGCCGACGACACGCGGCAAGGCGCGCATCTTCCGCATCTTCCGCTTCCTCAACGGCGTGAAGGCCGAGGGCGCGACGGATCTCGGCGCGGCGATGAAGACCTTCGTCGCCCAGCACAAGCGCCGCGGCCTCGCCGTGCTGCTCACCGATCTCTACGATCCGGAGGGCTTCGAGCGCGGGATCAACGTGCTGCGCTTCAACCGCTTCGAGCCCTACGTGATCCACCTCGTCGACAAGAACGACGCGAAGCCCGACATCAAGGGCGACGTGCGCGTCTACGACTGCGAGACGGGCGCGGAGCGCGAGGTCACGGTCACGGCCAAGGTGCTCGAGAAATACCAGCAGGCGTACGACGGCTACCTGGAGGAGGCGCAGCGGTTCTGCACCACGCGCCAGGTGAGTTACTTCCGCGCCGACGTCGACGTGTCCTTCGACGAGCTCATCCTCCGCGTCTTCCGCCGCGGCGGCTTCCTCCGGTAGGCCATGCATTTCGTCGGCGTCCCGCTCGCGACCCTGCTGCAGATCGGCGCCCTCGCCGGCGCCGTGGTCGTCGTCTTCTACATCCTGAAGCTCCGCCGGCGGCCCGTCGCCGTGCCCTTCGAGAAGCTCTGGGAGCGCATCCTGCGCGACAAGGAGGCGACGAGCCTCTTCTCGCAGTTGAAGCGCCTCCTCTCGCTCCTCCTGCAGCTCGCGCTGCTCGCGCTGCTCCTGCTCGCGCTCGGGGATCCGCGGCCCGCGGCGAACATCCTCGAGGGCCGGAACATCCTCGTGCTCGTCGACGCGAGCGCGAGCATGAAGGCCACCGACGCCGCGCCTTCGCGCATCGAGGCCGCGAAGGAGGAGGTCAAGCGGATGGTCCGCGGCCTCTCCGGCAGCGATCGCATGCTCGTCGCGCAGATGGACGCGGCCGTGACGCCGCTCTCCACGATGACGAGCGAGATCCCCGACCTCGAGGCGGCCGTCGCTTCGATCAAGGCGACGGACGCGGGCGCTGACTTCGCGCGGGGCCTGCGCTTCGGGGTCGATACGCTGCGGGGGCTCTCTTCACCGGAGATCATCGTCGTGTCGGACGGCGCGCTCGGACCCACCGTCGACGCGGCCGGCCCGGTGGAGCTCGGCGACGTGCGCCTCTCCTTCGTGCCCATCGGATCACGCTCGGCGAACGTGGCGATCACGGGCTTCTCCGTGCGGCGTTACCCGCTCGACAAGAGCCGCTACGAGGTGATGCTCGAGGTCACGAACACGAACGACGAAGCCGTGGACGTCGAGCTCTCGCTCTTCGGCGACGGGCAGCTCACGGACCTCTCGCAGATCCGGCTCGGCCCGAAGGAGCGGCTGCCGCGCTTCTATCCGAACCTCTCGGGTGCGTCGAAGACGCTCGAAGCAAAGATCGCCTACGCGAACGGGAGCCGCGACGATCTGCCCGCCGACGATCACGCGTTCGCGCTCTTGCCGGAGCGCAGGCGCGCGCGCGTGCAGGTCGTGACCACGGGCAACATGTTCCTCGAAGCGGCGCTCCTGCTCGACGAGTACCTCGAGGTCACGAGCGTCGATCCCTCGAAGTATCCTGCGAAGGGCAACTTCGACGTGACCATCTTCGACGGCGTGACGCCGAACGTCACGCCGGGCAGCGGCAGCCTGCTCTACCTGAACCCCTCGGGCGAGAACGTGCCGTTCGAGGTGGGCAAGCCCGTCGAAGATACGGATCCGAACTATCGGCTCGGCTTCGACGAGCTCGACGAGAAGCACCCGATCCTCCGCTACACGGTCCTCTCGGACGTCAACATCGGGCGCGCGCGTCCGCTGAAGGGCGAGAAGGAGGACAAGGTGATCGGCCGGAGCTACAAGGGCCCGATCCTCATCGCCGGCAGCCGCGCGGGCGTGAAGTTCGTCGCGCTGGGCTTCGACATCCGCGAGAGCGATTTCCCGCTCCGGATCTCCTGGCCGCTCTTCCTGCTCAACACGATCAACGAGTTCGTCGAGGAGGACGTCCAGTACATCTCCTCGTTCCGTACGGGCACGGTCTGGCAGATCCCGGCCTCGTCCGCGGCGCAGATCGCGACGCTCGAGATGCCCGACGGGGCGAAGCGCGACGTGCCCGTGAAGGACGGCCGCGCGGTCTTCCTCGGCCAGCAAGCGGGCTTTTACAAGCTGTCCACGGGTCCGGACGAGGTCACGACCTTCGCGGCGAACCTCGTCGATCCTGCCGAGAGCGAGATCAAGCCCGCGACGGAGCTCGTCGTCGGAGGGCGGGCGGCCGGCGCCGTGGGTGAGTTCAAGGTCGGCGTGCGTCGCGAGATCTGGATCTACTTGCTCGCCGCGGTGCTCCTCGTCACCGCGATCGAGTGGCTCACGTACCATCGGAGGGTGACGGTTTGAAAAAGCGCCTCCGGGTCATCGCTTGGGCAACGACCTGCCTCGCGCTCGCAGGGCTCCTCTTCTGGGCCTATCGGCGCTTCGTCCTGCTCCACCCCGATCCCACGCTGACGTGGGTGCGCGGCGGGGTCACCTACGAGCTGCTCAACCCGAAGATGCTCGGGGCGATCCTGCTCGCGCCCTGGTTCGTCGGTGTCCTCTCGCAGTCGCTCGCCGATCTGCCGTGGCCGCAGCGCGTGCTCTCGGTGCTCCTCAGGATCACGTTCGTCGTGCTGCTCGCGCTCGGCCTCTCGCGGCTCGCGCGTACGGCCACGACCGAGAAGGTCTGCACCGTCTACCTCGTCGACGTCTCGGACTCCGTGACGGACGAGGCGCTCGACGACGCGCGCGCGGCCGTGCAGCGGGCCTGGGCCGAGAAACCGAAGGACGGGATCGTCAAGCTCGTCACGTTCGCGAAGCGGCCACGCCTCGTGGAAGGGCCGCCGGGCGAGGGCGCGGAGAACGAAAAACCTCCGCCGATCACGCGGCACGAGAGCACGGACAAGGCGCAAGCGGAGTCGCTCGGCGCGGGGTCGAACCTGCAGGCCGCGCTCCAGCTCGCGTACGGCCTCTATCCGCAGGGCTACCTCAAGCGCGCCGTGCTCCTCACGGACGGCGTGCAGACCGAGGGCGACATCCTCGCCGAGTCGAACCGCGCCAAGGAGTTCGGGATCAAGCTCTTCACGGTCCCGTACCGCAGGCCCGCGCCGCCCGAGGTGGCCGTGCGCGAGCTCAAGATGCCCGAGCGCGTGAAGGTCGGCGAGACGTTCGCGATCCACGCCGACATCTACGCGACGCGGCCGACGAAGGCGCGCGCGCGGCTCTACCAGGGCGAGGCGCTGAACGGCCTCGAGGGCATCAAGGAGCTCGATCTGAAGGCCGGGCCGAACGACGTCGTCTTCAAGAGCGTCGTGCGTATCGCGGGCCAGGTGACGTACGCGTTCGAGCTCGACGAGATCCCGGCCGACAAGTTCAAGGAGAACAACAAGTACGCGACCACGATCGACGTGCCCGGACGCCCGGCGGTGCTCTACGTCGAGGGCACGCCGCAGCACGCGGGGCCGCTGTCGAGCGCGCTCACGGCGCAGCAGCTCGACGTCGACGTGCGCCCGCCCGCGGGCTTCCCGGCCTCGGTGAAGGAGATCGAGCGCTTCGACTTCGTGATCCTGAGCGATACGCCGAAGGACGCGGTGTCGCTGCAGGCGCAGGAGCTCATCGAGACGTACGTGCGAGACCTCGGCGGCGGCTTCCTCTTCGCCGGCGGCGAGGCGGGCTACGGGCTCGGCGGCTGGTACCACACGACGATCGAGCGGATCTTGCCGGTCCGCATGGACAACGAGCGCAAGAAGGAGATGCCGAGCGTCGCGCTGGTGCTCGTCATGGATCGCTCCGGCTCGATGACCGGCCTGCCGCTGGAGATGGCGAAGGCCGCGGCGAAGGCGACGGCGGGGGTGCTCTCATCCGACGATCTGCTCGAGGTCATCGCCTTCGACACGGCGCCGACGCGGTACGTGAAGATGCAGTCCGCGCGCAACCGCTCGCGGATCGCGGGCGACATCGCGCGGATCCAGCCGGGCGGCGGTACCGAGATCTTCCCCGCGCTCGACGCGGCCTACCAGGACCTCACGGTCACGCAGGCTCGCAAGAAGCACGTCGTGCTCATGACGGACGGCAAGGCCTCGAGCTCGGGCATCCGGGATCTCGTCTCGGCCATGATCGCCGAGTCGATCACGGTGACGACCGTCGGCCTCGGCGGCGACGTGGACGAGCAGCTCCTCAAGATGATCGCCGACGTCGGCGGCGGCCGTTACCACGCCGTCGCCGACGCGAACAACCTGCCGCGCATCTTCACGAAAGAGACGGAGATGATCGCGCGCGCCGCCGCGGTCGAGGAGTGGTTCCCCGTCACGCAGGTCGGCGACGCGGCCTTCTTGCGGGGCGTCGACGTGCGCACCGCGCCGAACCTGCACGGCTACGTCTCGACGAAGATGAAGCCGCCGCCCGCGGTCGAGCTCCTGCAGAGCGACACGGGCGAGCCCATCCTCGCGCGCTGGCGCGTGGGGCTCGGCTGGACGCTCGCGTGGACGAGCGACGTGAAGTCACGCTGGGCGGTCGAGTGGCTCCGGTGGCCGGGGTTCGAGCGCTTCTGGGGCCAGCTCGTGCACGAGCACATGCGGCAGAAGCACCGGCGTGAGCTCGACATGAAGGCCGAGGTCGTGGGCGGGCGATTGCGCGCCTCCGTGGACGCCTTCGGCGCCGACGAGCGCTTCGAGAACAACCTGACCTCGAAGCTCTCCATCATCCAGCCGGGCGGCGAGACGAAGGTCGTCGACTTCCGGCAGACGGCGCCCGGTCGGTACGAGATCGATCTTCCGCTCGACAAGTACGGCTCCTTCCTGCTCCGGGCCGAGCACATGCGCGAGGCGGAGGGCGGGGCGATGAAGCAGGTCGCCGTGAGCTTCGGCCACGTGTCGAACCCGTATCCGAAGGAGTACGCGAGCTTCGAGGCCGATCTCTCCACGCTCGAGAAGGCGGCCCTCGCCACGGGCGCGACCGTCGATCCTGCCTCCGTGCAGGCGATCTTCGATCCCGCCGGCGAGAAGGTGACGTACCACGAGGAGCTCTGGACCCGCTTCGTGTACGCGGCGATCGTGGTCTTCCTCCTCGACCTCTTCGTCCGTCGCGTCCGCCTGTTCGACCGGAAGTTCCTCCCCAAGCGTGGGGGACGGGGGAGCGGGCAGGCGGCCTCCCCGCGGGCGGCGTGAGGCGCGGGCGTGCGGCGTCGCGTGACATGCGCATGACGGCCCGCGGGCCGACCGGGACGGGAAATGCACGTGGCTGCCGCGTCTCCCGTTCCGTGTTTCCAGGTGAAGTGGTAGAAGGGGACGAAGGTTCGTCCTGCTGTCGAACGGATTTCGGCCGATCTTGGACATTCCTCCTCGGCCCCCGAAACCCTGTGAGATGACGTGAGCTCTCTCGATGCCCTCCTGACCCGCCTCGAAGCGGGGCGCCCGCTCGTCCTGGGTGGCGATCCGGTCTCGTCCTTCGCGGCGAGGGGCGTGGAGACCTCCGGCGCGGCGCCGCTCGGGCGCGCCGTGCGCGAGAACCCCGGCGCCGTCTCCGAGCACTACCGGCAGGAGATCACGGCGGGAGCGGACGTGATCGTGGCGGTCACGGACGAGACGATGCCGCGGGCGCTCGCCCAGATCGGCATGGCGTTCCGCTCGGCCGCGCTCACGGGCACGGCGGTCGACCTCGCGATCGAGGCGGCGAGCGCCGCGCCGCGGTCGGTCGTGGTGGCGGGCCTGCTCGGGGCGCGCTGGATCGCGCCGGCGCTGCCGGAGCGGATCACCGAAGAGTACGCGATGCACGCGACGCGCCTGTCGACGTCGGGTTGCGAGCTCATCATCGCGCGGGGCTTCTCGCCGGAGGCCTTCCGGCATGGCACGCAGCTCGCGCGGATGGCGAGGCTCTCGGCCATCGTGAGCGCGTGCGCCACGCAGCTCCCGACGTGGGCCTTGCTCGAGTCGACGGACGGCGAGCGAGTCGTCGATGGTGATTCGCTGGAGGAGGGGGCACGCGCCGCGGTCGAGGCCGGGGTGCATGCCGTGCTCGTCGACGTGCCGAGCGAGGGCGCGGCCAAGGTCGCGCTCGACATCGTGACGCGCGCGGGGGCGCCTCGCGTCGGCGTGCTGCTCGCGGCGAGCCCCGAGTGTCAACATGGCGTACCAGACACCACGACATCGGTGGATGCGTGGGTCATGGCGTGTAAACGTCTGGTCGACGGAGGCGCGAGGTTCGTCGGAGGTGGCGCTGGCACCACGGCGAAACACGTGGCTGTCCTCGCGCGTGCGTTCGGTCCGAAGGGGTCCGGCTCGGAGCGCTCACCGATGTGGCCGCAGGCCGTGTAGATCCGTAGACCCCCTCCGAACAGAACCACCCACGATGGCCGAAGCGAGCCTCTCGAATCAGGCGGAGATCATCCGCGGCATCGACGATCTCCTCATCCCCTTCCACGCGGCCATGAAGCCGCGGGATCGATACCGCATCGGCGCGGAGGCCGAGAAGTTCGGCGTCGACACGACGACGGGCGACCCGCTCCCTTACGAGGGCGCGCGCAGCGTCCTCACGGTGCTCGAGGCGCTCGTCGAGCGTCATGGCTGGAAGATGGACCGCGAGTCCGCGACCGGGCCGATCATCGCCCTCGAGCGCGCGGGCGCGTCCGTGACCCTGGAGCCTGGGGGCCAGCTCGAGCTCTCCGGCGCGGCGTTCGACAACGTCCACCAGATCTGCCTCGAGATGAGCGGACATCTCGCGGAGCTGCGCGACATCTCCGGCGAGCTCAACCTGAGCTGGCTCGGCATCGGCTTCCATCCGCTCGCGCGGCAGGACGAGCTGCCGTGGGTGCCGAAGTCTCGGTACGGCATCATGCGCCGCTACCTGCCGACCGTGGGGACCGGCGGCCTCGACATGATGCGCCGCACGGCCACGGTGCAGGCGAACTTCGACTACTCGAGCGAGGAGGGCGCCATGCGCGCGCTCCGCGTCTCGCTGCGGCTCTCGCCCGTGGTGACGGCGATGTTCGCGAACTCCCCCTTCGTCGAGGGCGCGCTCTGGGGCGGCAAGAGCCGTCGCGCGCTCACGTGGCTCGACGTGGATCCTGCGCGGCAGGGGCTGCTCGAGAACGTGCTCGAGCGGGGCAAGCGGTTCGTCGACTACGTCGAGTGGGCGCTCGACGCGCCGATGTTCCTCATCAAGCGCGGCGACGTCGTCCTGGAGAACACGGGCCAGTCCTTCCGTAGCTTCTTGAAGCATGGTTTTCGGGGTCATCACGCGACCTCGACCGACTGGCAGACGCACCTCAACACGCTCTTCCCCGAGGTGCGGCTCAAGCGCACGATCGAGGTCCGTGGCGCGGACTCGCAGTCGGCGGCGCTCACCTGCGCGCTGCCTGCGCTCTGGACGGGCATCCTCTACGACGACCGCGCGCTCGACGAGGCCGAGGCGCTCACGGAGAGTTTTACCTTCGCCGAGCTCGAGGCCCTTCGCCCTGCGATCACCCAGCAGGCGCTCGAGGCGACGTTCCGGGGCGAGCGGCTGGCCGCGCTCGCGGAGCGTGTCCTCGTCATCGCCGAGGGCGGGCTCGCGCGGCGCGCTCGGATGCGCAATGGCAAGGACGAGCGCGTGCACCTCGCGCGGCTCGGCAGCCTCGTCGAGAAGGGGCAGTGCCCCGCGGACGCCCTCGTCGAGGGCCTCGGTGAGGGCTCGGATCTGCGCCGCGAAATCCTCGTGCGGTCTCGTATCTAGAGCGGCGTTCGCAGGGAGAACGAGCCATCGTTTGGGCGCGCTCTCCCGCTCCTGGGGGACGGGGTCCGGACGATGTCGACGATTTTTTATCTGCTCGCGACGGCGCTGCTCATCCTGCTCAACGCGTTTTTCGTCGCGTCCGAGTTCGCCATCGTCAAGATGCGCCCCTCGCGCCTGGAGCAGCTCGTCCGCAGCGGCGACGCGCGGGCCAAACGGGCGCTCGCGATGTCGCAGCGCCTCGACGCCTACCTCTCGGCCAACCAGCTCGGCATCACCCTCGCGAGCCTCGGCCTCGGCTGGATCGGCGAGCCTGCGGTCGCGCACCTCCTCGAACCTGCGCTCATCCGGCTCGGCGTCGGCCCCGAGGCCACGCACGCGATCGCCCTCGGCGTCGCCTTCACCTTGATCATGTCGCTGCACACGATCATCGGTGAGCTCGCCCCGAAGACGCTCGCCATCCAGCGCACCGAGAAGGTCACGCTCTGGGCTGCGCAGCCGCTCCACGTCTTCTTCGTGCTGATGTGGCCCATCATCTGGGTGCTGAACTCCGCGGCGAACGCCTTCGTGCGGGCCTTCGGCCTCCAGCCCGCGCACGAGGAGGAGATCGCGCACACCTCCGAGGAGCTCCGCATCCTGCTCACGAGGAGCCCCGCGGGCCTCGATCCTGCGCTGCGCAGCATGCTCGTGCGCATCTTCGATCTGCGCCGTCGCACCGCGCGTCACGTCATGTCGCTGCGCAGCGAGGCCGCGACGCTCC
This sequence comes from Polyangium spumosum, assembly GCF_009649845.1. Lineage (NCBI taxonomy): Bacteria > Pseudomonadati > Myxococcota > Polyangiales > Polyangiaceae > Polyangium > Polyangium spumosum. The sequence goes on along the minus strand of NZ_WJIE01000002.1, from coordinate 540,366 downwards.
GGGCCGCGATGAGCATCGACGAGGCCGTGAAGATCGTCGCCGAGGCCGGTTATTCGCGGTATCCGGTGCTCGACGCCCAGGGCCACACCGTGCTCGGGTACTTGCACCTCCGTGACCTCTTCGACGTCCTCTCGGGCCGCCGCAAGGCCGCGCGTGTCGCCGAGCTCCTCCGCAAGCCGATCTTCGCCCGCGAGACCACCTCCGTCGAGCGGCTGCGCCTGGAGATGCAGGCCAAGCAGATCCCCGTGGCGATCGTCACGAGCCCGACCGGGGAGTTCGTCGGACTCGTCACGATCGAGGACGTGCTCGAGGAGATCGTCGGCGAGATCCGCGACGAGAACGACGAGGAAGTGCCGCCGATCCACCGCCGCGGTCCGGGCCTCGTCGAGGTCGATGGGCGCGTGCTGCTCGTCGACCTCGAGCGTGACGCGGGGATCGTCCTTTTGCCCGAGGCGAAGACCGTCGAGACCGTGGGTGGCTACATCCTCGAGCGGCTCGAGCACCCGGCCGAGCCTGGAGATCGTGTCGAGTGCGAGGGGTACACCCTCATCGTGACGGACGTCGTCGGCAGGCGCGTGCGTCGCGTCCGCATCGTCACGACCGACAGGTCCGTACCGCCGCCGCCGCCGTCTGCGGCCGAGGCCGAGGGCGGCGCGTTGCCCGAGTGATGGCCGGGGTGGACTCGGGCTCGGTCTCGATCTAACCGAGGGCATGCACAAGGGACAGGGTTTGGCGGGCGTCCTCGCGCTCGCGGGGGTGCTCTCGGGTTGTGGTGGGGCCGGCGAGCCGTGGCCCAAGCGTCCGCTGCTGAGCGAGATGACGAAGGACCACGCGGCCGAGGGCGCGCCCGGAGCGGCGGCTCTGCCGAACGCCGACGCGACGCACGCCATGATCCTCGGGCCGGAGAAGAGCGCGGTCTCGTTCGAGCGGATGATCAAGATGCCGGAGCCGGGGTGGAACATCCCGCGGCTGATCAAGCCTTCGCCGGACGGCAAGCTCGTCACGTATCTCGCGAGCGAGTCGGGGGACATGACGATGTCGCTCTTCGCGTTCGACCTCGACAAACGCACGTCGAGGGTGCTCCTGCGCGCCTCGGATCTGCCGGGCAGCGGCAAGCCGCTCTCGCGTGAGGAGGAGCTCCGGCGCGAGCGGCAGCGACAACGCGCGATGGGGATCGTCGGCTACCAGTGGGCCGAGAAGGCGCCCGTGATGCTCGTGCCTGCGGCGGGGGACGTCTTCGTGCGCGCCGCGGACGGCAAGCTCTCGCGGCTCACGGAGACGCAGGAGCCCGAGCTCGACCCGCAGCTCTGCGCCACGGGCGAACGCGTGGCGTATGTCCGATCGGATGATCTGTGGGTCGTGGACGTCGCGACGCGCAAAGAGACGCGGCTCACGACGGGCGGGCCCAAGGGCACGACGCGCGGGCAGAGTGATTTCCTCGGGCAGGAGGAGCTCGACGAGCCGCACGGGTTCTTCTGGTCGCCGGGCTGCGACAAGATCGTGTATCTCGAGGTCGACGAGCGTGACGTCCCCGAGCATCCGGTGCTCGGATATCGTGGCGAGGCGCCCGATCTCATGATGCAGAAGTACCCGGAGGTTGGCGAGAAGAACCCCAAGGTCCGCGCGGGCATCGTCGATCTCAAGACGAAGAAGACGACCTGGTTGAAATGGCCTGCCGAGGCCGAGCGCTACATGGCGCGTTTCCGCTGGGCGCCGGATGGTAATGCCCTCTATTTGCAGACGCTCGATCGGCTCCAGAAGCGCCGCGCGCTCGTCCGCGTGGACGCGAAGAGCGGCGAGGCCAAGGAGCTCTTCGCGGAGACCTCGCCCACGTGGATCGAGTTCATCGATTACCACCTCCTCGAAAAATCGCCGCGTTTCGTGTGGCCGCACGACGTGGGTGGTCATATCCACCTGGAGCTCCGCGACGCGACCACGGGCGCGTCGATCAAGCCCCTCACCTCCGGCGACTGGGACGTGCATGCCCTCGGCCGCGTTGACGAGGCGGCCGGGCGCGTGTTTTTTATTGGCGACGGCAAGGACACGCCGCTCGACAGGCATCTTTATTCGGTGCCGCTCGAGGGCGGCGCGCCGAAGCGCTGGACCGAGGAGCCCGGCGTGCACTGGGCGGCGGTCGATCGCGGGGCGAAGTTCGTCATGGACATCCATTCCGCGATGGATCGGACGCCGAAGGTCGTCCTTCGCGAGCTCGGCGGGCCGGTGCTCGCGGACCTCACGCTCCCGATGGATCCCGATTTCGCCTCGCTCGGCGTTCGCTCGCCCGAGATCGTGAGCGTGGACGGCCCGGGCGGCGTGAAGCTTTATGGCGCGCTCTTGCCGCCGCGCGTGATCGAGCCTGGGAAGAAGCATCCGGTCGTCGTGATGGTGTACGGCGGGCCGGGCGTGCAGACGGTGCTCAACATGTGGAGCGCGCGCCTCCTGTGGCAGCACCTCGCCGATCGGGGCTTCGCCGTGTTCCAGCTCGACAACCGCGGCACCGCGGGGCGGGGCCCGGCGTTCGAGGCGCCGCTCTACAAGAACGTGGGCAACGTCGATCTCGCCGACCAGATCGCCGGGATCGACGCGATCGCGAAGCGCCCGTACATCGACGCGAGCCGCGTCGGCATTCATGGGCACAGCTACGGCGGCTACATGGCGGCGCTCGCGCTCCTCAAGGCGCCCGATCGGTTCCACGTGGGCGTCGCGGGTTCGCTCGTGACGGATTGGCGCCTCTACGACAGCGCATACACCGAGCGTTATCTCGGCAGCGTGAAGGACGACGAGAAGAGCTACGACGCGGCGGACCTGACGAAGCTCGCCGGGAACCTCCGGGGCAAGCTCTTCCTCATGCACGCGCTCATGGATGAGAACGTGCATTTCCAGAACACGGCGGAGCTCATCGACGCGCTCGTCGCGGCGAACAAGCGCTTCGACCTGCTCGTGTTCCCCGGGGAGCGGCACGGCTACCGGGCGCCTGCGGCGAGGCTCTACGCGACCCAGCGGACGGTCGAATACTTCGTGGAGAACCTGCGGTAGGCGGGCCTGCGGGCGGAGGGGTCGAGCCACGCCCTGAACCCCCCGAACCCTCTTGCTTCGGCCGCCCACGTCGTCTAGAGTGCCGCCGCGCGGTGCCCGTGAGCGGGCGGCGTCCGGGGAGTCGCACAGTCCGGTAGTGCACGAGCTTTGGGTGCTCGTTGTCGTGGGTTCAAATCCCACCTCCCCGACTCAGCATTCGTCAATAAGACGCCATCTTGTCGCAATACAGGTTCGGGCCGGGGTCCACCCCGAGCATCTGCGTGTATCGCAGGTAAAACCCGACGCGGTCCTCCACCTTCGTGTTCGTCGGCTGGTTGCACTCGAGCCCGCCGTTGATGATGTTGATCGTCATCCCGAACCCTGGCGCGCGGCCGAGCATTTGATCCTGCATCGACGGCGTCCACGCCCCCGTCATCACGTCGTGGCAGGACGGCTTCGGCGATTGCGGCGTCATCCAGAACCACGCGCCCGTCCGGAAGGCCACCGTGCCGTCCGAGGTCACCTGATCCGGATCGGTCAGGAGCGGCAGCCCGAGGGCGTCGCCGGCCTGGCCGTAGTTGTAGTTCCACGAGAGCTGGATGGGCCCGCGCCCGTGATAGGTCTTCCCCGGCGCGCAAGGCCACTCTTGGTTCGTCGCGTCGCAATACCCCGTGCAGCCCCCGTTCTCGCAGCCGACCTCCTGCGTGAAATAGAGCCCCCACGCATACGGGCCGTCCGGGGCCGCGGGCCAGCCGCCCGTGGTCTCGTGCGAGATGTTCGCGAGGAACGCGGCCGCCTCGCGTCTCCGGTCGTCGAGGCTGCCCTCGTTGCAGAACGCCGGGAACGTCTCCGCCGCGGCGACGAGTGATTCGTAGGCGTAAAGCGCGTTTCTGTGCAGGAACATCGCGTCGTAGACCTCTTTCGACACGATCGCCGCGAATCCCCCGCCATTGCCGCCCCCGGCGCCGCCCATTCCGCCGGCGCCGCCCGCGCCGCCCCTTCCGCCGACGCCGCCGTTGCCGCCGCTGCCGCCGCTGCCGCCGCCCGTGCCGCCGCCGCTGCCCGCGCCCCCGCTCCCGCCTTCGCCTCCCTCACCGCCCCCGCACGCCGCGCCGAGGAGGGCCATCACCACGAAGAAGCTCGTCCACCGGGTCTTCATGGGCCGCCATCGTCACCCGAGGCGCCCTCGAAATCCATCCCGGCTTCGACCCTCAATACGCGTCGCGCTGCCCCGCGACCCACGCCCGGGCCGCGCGTTCGTCTTTCAGGCACATTGGCATCGGCTTGCCGAGCGCCCGCCCTCGCAGGAACCAGCCCGCCGTCGTCGCGAGCTTCACCACGAGCTGCTGCTGGAACGTGCCCCCGAAGATCACGAGCCCCGCATACGCCGGCGGCAACTGCCGTATCGCAGCCGCCCGCCTCGCCTCCGGGCTCACGTGGCCCACGCCCGCCACGTCGATGAGCAGGTACGCGCGCCCGGACGCCACTGCGAAGGGCTCGAATACATCGAGCAGGCGCGACACCTCCGCCTCGCTCACATCCCCCACGAAACACGCGAGCACGATGTCGGGCGGCTCGAGCGTGATCCGATGCGCTCCGATCGTCAGGGGCTCGCCGTTCGCGCTCACGGTCCCTGAGGATACATCGCCGCGCTTACGCCGATCCTGTCCGAGTTTCGAGGCCGTCCCGGCCGAACAGGTGTGACCTCACGCGCAGGGCCTGCCCGCACGCCCTGGTCGAACGCGGGTCCCGGCCGTCCGGGACCCGCCTCCCCCTCGCTTTGCTCAGCCTTGGCCGTCCTGGGACGTGAGCTCCACGCCCGGGCCAAGGAAGACAACGGCAAGGGCCAGTCCCACGAACTTCAGAACCTGGTGAACGCGGTCGCGCATCGTGCCCTCCTCCATGTCAAGGTGAAGGACAGATTGTTACAGGACGGTGACACCCGTGCAAGTTTCTTTTCGCCGACCTTGACTTTTTTCCTTCCCAAGCTAGCCGCGTCGCGTTAGGGGAGGGCGGTTACCGGCGCACGACCTCGCCGAAGACGGCTTCGAGCTCCTCCGCGTGGTGGCTCCACGTGTACCTCGACCGAACGAGCGAGGCGCCGGCCGAGCCGACGCGGGCGCGCATGTCCGCGTCCGTGAGCGCCTTCATGAGCGTTCGGCGCAGGTCGTCCGGATCCTCGGCCCGGTAGAGGAGGATCTCCTCGTCCGCCTTGAAGAGCTCTCGCATGCGCGGCGTGTCGATGGTGATCGCCACCTTCCCGAGCGCCATGTACTCGAGCACCTTGATGGGGTCGCGATTCATGCCGTACACGCGGAAGATGTAATGCTTCGAGGGCGCATACGGCGCGACGCACACGTCCGCCGCGTCGATGTACGCGCCGATCTCCCCGTGCGGGACCCGCCCCGCGAAGACGACCCGCCCCGCGACGCCCCGCGACGCCGCCAGCCGCTCCACGTACGATTTGTCCTGTCCGTCCCCCACGAGCAGGAAGACCACGTCCGGCCCCGACCACGACCGCGCGACCTCGACGAGGACCTCGACCCCGTGCCAGTCCGGGAAGCTGCCCGTATAAAGCACGATGCGCTCGCCCCGCGGCGCATGGCGCGCCCGCAAGGCCGCGCCGCTCTTGCCGACGAGCCCGTCCACGTCCACGCCCCAGTGCACGATCCGCAGTTTGTCCCGGTATTCCACAGGGATGAACTCCGCGCTCGTCGCCACGATCCGATCCGAATACCGGAACGAGAGGGCGCTCGCGTCGCGGTCGAGCGTCATGAGCACGCACGGCGCGCCCGTCGCCCGCGCGAGCAAGGGCCCGAGCCCGAAGGCCGAGTACCGCTCGTAGATCACGTCGGGCCGGAAGCGCCGCACGGCCCCGACGGTGGCCGCGAAGGCCGCGGGCAAGAGGCCTTTTTGCAGCACCGGGTGCACGTTCAAGCCGCGCGAGAGCGCCCCCGGCTCGGTCGAGCCCGCGCGGCAATAAAGGAGCACGTCGTGGCGCTTCGAGAGCTGGCGATACACGTTCGTCACGTGCGTCGAGCCGCCGTGCGTGCCCGGGACCGGGATGTTCGGAGCGAGGTAGGCGATACGCATCGAGGTGAGAATCGAAGGAAGTGGCAGGGGTCGGGTCACGACGCCGCAGGATCGACCTTGTCTTCGGGGGAGGCGGCTTCCGGCAGCGCGGCCTTGCGACGCTGCTCGAGCCATACGAGGAACGACGGCAAGATCAGCACCGCGGAGAGCAAGCAGGCGATCTCCCCGACCGCCGCCGCGAGGCCGAAGCTCGCGATCCCCCTGTTGATGGAGAACATCAGCGCGAAGTACCCGATACACGTGGTCATCGAGCAGAGCACGAGCGCGCCGCCCGTCTCCGTGAAGACCCGATCGAGCCTCTCGCCGCCCTCCGAGAGGTATCGTTGCATCAGGTTGTGCGAATACTCGGCCCCGATCCCGAACGTGATCGGCAGGACGATGAAGCTCAAGATATTGAGCTTGATGCCCCGCAGGTAGAGGAACCCGAGCAGCATGCTCACGCCGAAGAGCCACGGCACGAACACCCCGAGCGAGCGCGGGCTGCCGCGGAATGCGATCAGGATGATCACCACGACCCCGATCGCCGCGAGCCCCACCGCCTTCGGCGCGTCCTCCACCACGGCCTGGATCATGTCCGCGTAAATCACCGCGCGACCCGAGCCCTTGATCGTCTCGCCCGTCGGCAGCGTCGTCGACCGGAAGCTATCGGCCCAGCGGATGAGGTAATGCGCGTCCCACACGCTCTGGCCCTGCTTCGGCACGATGTACACGATCCGCCCGCGCGTCCCGTCCTTCTCGGTGAACGGCCGCGCCACGGGCTCCGGCAGGTCCGCGATCGTGATCGGTTTCAGATCCTCCGCGGGCATGTACGGCCCGATCTCGGCCCAGTCCTCGTCCGTGATGAGCTTCCGCTTCCGCGCCTTCGTCACGATGCGCCGGATCTCCTCGATGAGCGGGAGCTTCTCGGCCTGATCCTTCGGGATCAGCGAGTGGATCGTCACCACCTTCTCGAAGGGTTTTTGGTTCGCGGGCGCCGCATCGAGCCGCTTTTGCAGCTCCGCTTCGAGCAGCGGCACCTGGTCCAGGCGGTCCGTCATGACCGCCATTCCGTCCTGCGACATCCGCCCCACGATGTACCCCGCGCGCACCGACAGCTTGACCGCCGCGTTTTCGAGACGCTCGTTGTCGATGTTGCGCATGTCGTACTCCATCGGGTCGCTCGACAAATAGCGGTACGTCAGCCCCACGGAGACGAGCCCGATCACGACGCCGATCGCCCCGAGCGTCCGCGGCGCCGCCAGCGCCAGCTTCGCGAAGAGCACGCCATAATAACCACGCGCCTTCGTCCGCTCCTGGCTCGGGAAATACACCGGGCGGACCCGCTCCGTCGCCGCGAGCAGGGCCGGCGTGCACAGGTACGTCGCGAGCCAGCAGAGCAGCATCCCGTACGCGCCGATGATCCCGAAGTGCTTGAAGCCCCGGAAATCCGTCAGCATGAGCGAGCCGTACGCCAGCATCGTCGTCGCCGAGCCCGAGAGCGTCGGCAGCCACGTATCCTTGTGCGCCGCCTCGATCGCGCCCTCGACGTCGGCATTGTCGTCGCGGCGCGCCTCGAGGTAACGCGCCATGTACATGATGCCGTAGTTGATGCCATTGCCGGCGATGATCGTGACCAGGAAGCCCGTCGAGCTGGTCAGGTATCCGATCGTGAAATACGTCAGCCCGAAGGTCCACACGAGCCCCACGAGCAGGCTGCCCGCCATCACGAGCACCGTGCGCACCCGCAGGAAAAAGAGCAGCACCGGCACGAGCACGCCGAGCACGCCGCTGATGCCGACCTCCCCGAGGTCCTGCACGATCGCGTCGTACGCCTCGCCGCTGATGATGAGGTCCCCCGTGTACCGGACCTCCATCGTCGGATCGAACTTCTTTGGCCCGATCTCCTCGACGATCCGCTCGATCTTCCGCCGGAGCTCCTCGCGGTCCGCCTTCTTCGACAGGCTCGTGCGCGCGATGACCGCCACGAACTTGCCGTCGCCGCTCATGTAATACCCGTTCGCGTGCGGGCCCCGGTCGATCTCCGCCTGGCTCTTCGGTTTTGCCGGCGCCTCGCCCGCCTTTTTCCCCGTCAGCCGCTCTTTCAGCGACGCCGCCGTGATCGGCGGGGGCGGGTCCGACTCGTCGAGCAGCGTGCCCGTCTCCTTCTGGACCTCGTACTCGTACCGCTCGACGACCTCGTCCCGCGCCTTCTGGAGGTCGGCGAGCTCCGCGAAGAGCAGCTTGTTCTCGTCGAAGAACTCTTTCGTCGCCCGCGAGGTCCAGTCGACCTGCTCGACCCACGGCGGCCCGAGCGCCGCGAGCTTCGGCACCAGCGCGTCCACGAATGCGCGCAGCGCCGCCTCGTTTTTCCCGTCCGCGATCTCGGCCGTGACCGTCAACGTCGTGATGCCCGAGAGCCGCGCCGAGACCCGGCGCATCTCGATCACGCTGTCCTTGTTGTCCGGCAATAACTCCGAGAAATCGGGCCGAAAGCCGATCTTCGTGGCGAAGAAGCCCGCCGGCAGGAGCGAAAGCAGGGTGAAGAGAAGGACCAGAAAAGGCCGGCGCGCCTGGAATCGACCGAGGACGCGGAGAGGCCGGGGGGAAGTACGTTCTTGCATTGGAAAAAGCGTGTCTCGGCGCGCGATCCACGGCCGGACGCGGCAGGATAGTGCACGGGAGAGAGGCCCTGCAACCCCGCGCGCCGGAAAGGCCCGGCGGAGAACGTGCTCGCCGCTACCTGTCCTACGCACCCTCACGCGGGGCGTGAACCTCGTTCACACCGGTGATCGCTCTGCCAGGGATGGTTTTCTACCGGCCTTCATGCCAAATGGGGCGTCCTCGTGTCCCCGAGGGCGTGTCGAGGACGACAGCTTCCCTTTGCGTTCCAAGCGATGACCATCCGCCTCAGCGACGTGATCAAATCCCCCGACGTGGAGGACCCCGTGAACCTCCACGTGCATCGGCCGCTCCAGCTCCTGCTCGCGCGGCCGCTCGTGAAGACCTCCATCACGCCGAACCAGGTCACGTTCCTGTCCCTCTGCGCGGGGCTCGGCGCTGCGGTTTGTATCGTGGAGGGCAGCCTCTACGTCCGGCTCCTCGGCGCGGCCCTGCTCTTCGCGTCGGCCATCCTCGACGGCGTCGACGGCATGATCGCGCGGCTGAAAAAGACCTCGTCCGAGACGGGCCACGCCATCGACGGCGCCTCCGACTACGCGGTCAACGTCGCGACGACCCTCGCGGCCGTTTACCACCTCGGACAGACCTCGGGCCGCCCGCTGCTCGCCGCCGCGCTTGGCCTCGGCGCGCACGTCGCGTGGGCGCATCACCTCATGCTCTACGATTTCCACTGCGCGCTTTACTTGCGCTTCTTCTCGGGTGGCAAGCACCAGGGCGGCGATCGCGAGCGCGCGCAGAAGACGCTGGAGAAGGTGCGCGAGGGCGGTTCGCTCTTCCAGCGCGTGCTCATGACGGTCTTCGTCTGGCAGCTCGGCAACCGTCAAAACCTGCTCGCCAAGGTGAGCCCCCTCGGCGTACGCCTCTCCGAGCGGCCGGCCGACGACGCGTTCGGCAAGACGTACGTCGCGGCGCACCGCGCGCCTATGCGGTTATGGGCGCTCTGCGGCAACGCCCCGCACATGGATCTGATGGTCCTCGCCATCGCGCTCGACCGTTTCGAGGTTTATTTCGTGCTTCGTATCGTGGTCTTCACGCTGATTGCGATCGTCGCGACCGTATGGGAGCGCCGCGTGCTCGAGGGCCACCGCGAGCCCGGCGGGGTCCTCTCGTGACCACCGTGCCGGTCCGGGAGGAGACGCCCGCGCCCTCGGCGGAGGCGCTCGTGCTGGCCAAGGTGCGCCGCGCGGTCGTGCTCATCGCGCTCTTCACGGCGATCTTCTACGTGCCCTCGCTCCGCTGCGGCTTCTTCGCGGACGACTGGTTGCACAGGCTCGCGCTCGATCAGTTCCCGGACATCTTCCGCGAGCATTTGAACCTCTTTGGCCTCATCCGCTCGACCGAGGAGGTCGTCGCCTTCAAGAAGTTCGGCCTCGCGCCCTGGTGGACCGATCCGGACATGCGGATCAACTTCTGGCGCCCGATCCCGTCGATCACGCACTGGCTCGAGTACCAGCTCTTCGGCCACAGCGCGATCGCGGCGCACCTCGTCAACATCGGGTTTTACACGGCCACGGTCTTCCTCGTCCACCGCCTGCTCGCGCGGTTCCTCCCGCCCTCGCGTTCGGCGCTCGCGCTCGTCTTCGCGGTGGCCGTCTTCGCGCTCGACGACGCGCACGCATTGAACATCGTCTGGAGCGCGAACCGCAACGAGACCGTGGGCGCGATCTTCGTCCTCGCCTCGCTGCTCGGTTTCATCCGATATCGGGAGGGGGCGGGCCGCGTCTTCGCGGCCTTGTCGCTGCTCTCGTATGCCTGCGCGCTGCTCTCGAAGGAGTCGGGCCTGGTCTTGCCGCTCTTCGTGCTCGCGCACGTCGTGGTGTTCCCGGAGCGCCCGGGGCAGGCCTTCTTTGCGCGGATCCGCCCGCACCTCGGCATGCTGGCCGGGTTCTTCCTGGTCAGCGTGGCGTTCCTCGTCCTGTATTTCGTCGTGCTCGGGCACGGCGCGAACTCGGTGTATTACATCAACCCCCTGAAGAACCCTGGCCTCTGGGCCGAGCATTTCTTCCGGTCGGGTTTTTACCACGCCGTGATCCTCGCGACGGGCGTGCCCTTGCACGTGCTCTCGAGCACGCCTGCGCAGGACTATCCCCTCGCGGCGCTCGGGCTCGGGGCGGTGACGCTCGGCTTCTGGGCGCTCGCGTGGCGCTGGCTGCGTAACGACCGACCGCTGCGCTTCTTCGTGCTCACGATGGTGGCGGGGCAGGTCATCGTGACGACGAGCTTCCCCGACCCGCGGAACCTCTTCTTGCCCTCGATTGGCTTCGCCTACATGGTCGCGCGGGTCCTCGAGGAGGCCGTCCTGCGTTTCCCGAAGGGCCGCGGGCCGCGTGTCGTGGCTGGCGCGCTCGTGTTCTTGCACCTCGTCCTCGCGCCCGTGCTCTGCCAGGTGTGCATTTACATCGTGGCGACGTTCGAGGGGCGTTTCCGGGTGATCTCGGACTCGCTCGCGAAGTCCATCGATTACCAGCGCCTGCCCGAGGACAAGCTCGAGGTGTATTTCCTGAACTGGCACCAGCGCGAGATGACCGCGCTCTACGGCCTCTATCTGCGCCGCGTGCTCCCGACGGGCGTGACCGATTACAAGCCGATCACGCACAACCCGAACATCTCGTACGTGGACAAGCTCTACCAGGGCCTCGGGGGCGAGCGCATCCATTACTACTCGCTGTCCTACGTGGTGGGCGAGGTCGACGTGGAGGTGCTCTCCGAATACGAGATCTCGATCCGCCCGAAGAAGGGCGACTTTTTCCCGACGCTCTTCGAGCAGCTCTACACGACGGGCAAGCCGTGGCGGGCGGGGCAGGTCTTCGAGCCGGGCACGCACCGGGCGACGATCGAGGAGGTCTCGCCGGAGGGGGAGGTCACGAAGGTGCGCTTCACCTTCCCGGAGCCCCTGAGCTCGCCGCGATATCGCTTCATGAAATGGGACGGCGAGCGATTCGTGCCGGTGTCGTTCGTGGCCGTGGCGGGGCGGGGCGGCTGAGGATCAGCCTCCCCACACGATGTAACCGTCCTCGGGGCAGGGCACCTCGATGACGTTGCCATTCTTGTCGTACGTGTAGCAGCGCCCGTCGAACCCGCCCCAGATCTGATAACCGTCGGCGCCCGCCTCGCCCGGATCCTCGTCGTCGCCGGGCTCGTCGATCTCGTCGTCGTACCAGATGAGGTTCTGCTCGGCCTCGCCGACGGCCTCTTCCTGCGTCTCCTCCGCCGCGCCCGCGACGTCCCACTCGGGACAGCCCGTGAGCACGAGCGAGAGCGAGGTCATGAGCGTCATGGCGAGGGCTTTGATCGAGCTGTTCATGCTGTCTTCTCCGTATTTCCGAGGTTCGGACGGAGGCCCAAGCAGAGGACGTGCCAGGTGCGCACGGGTGGGGGAGAGGCGCGTTTTCGCGGGGAAAGATGTCAGGGCAGGGGGCGTGGGTCGAGAGCCTGGATCGATCGATCGATCCTTCGGTCGATCGATCGATCGATCCTTAGGTTGATCGATCGATCGCGGGCGGACGGGGACCGTACGGCACGCCTCGACACCGTGCGTCTTGTAAAACGTATCCTTCCGTGACGAAAAGAATCTCCCGGCAGGCGTGGATGTCCGGGCCGCGAGCGCATTGTGAGGTGGTGTGGTAGCCCGTGTGCCGAGGGGAGGGCGTATATGCCTTTCATTCGCAAGGGGACGGGTCTGCTCGTCGCGGTCGTGATGGTGGCCGCTTGTGGGGGCGGGGAATGGTTTGGCCGGACGGACGTCGACGGCGCAAACGAGGAGCCGATCGGCGTTTCGACCGAGGCGCTGGAGATCCCGTGCGCGGCGGCCCCCACGCTGGAGGCGCTCGTCGCGTGTGTCCGCGACGCGATGCCCGTGCGGGGCTCGGAGGGGTACGTGGCGCCCTCCGCGACGGCCCTCGCCGAGATCGGCGACGCCGTGACGCGGATGATGAACGGGTATTGTGATTTCGAGCTCGGGGCGAGCATCGCCCCGATCATGCGGCTCCGGACGTTCACGGACGGCGAGAACGGCAAGAAATATTGTGTCATGCTCGAGGTGGTCGACGGGAATGGGGACGGGTTCGTGGATCGAGGCTGGGGCACGTTCATCGTCGACCCCTCGGCCTCGCGCGAGCTCTCGCACCAGGCGCCACACCCGCTCTCGGATCTCGACACCGAGCTCGAGGCCGTCGGCCTCTTCAAGCGGACGGACGCGCGCAGCTTCCTGCTCTGCGGCGCGCATCGTCACGCCAATGGCACGCGCGCCTGCGACAGGGACTATCAGAAGGCCGACTGTGCGCACGACGCGGGGAGCATGTTCTTCGTCGCGTCGCGCGAGATCGCCAGGTTCTACGGGTCCCGCCCGCATCATCAGATTCAATGGCACGGCATGGGGACGGACACGTGTGAGGGCGTGACCGCGTATCTCTCGCCCGGGATGACCGGCGCGCCTCCGGCGGACTCCCCCGTGCGCACGCTCGACGCCGAGGTCGAGGCGGCGCACCCGACCTGGAGCGTCAAGATGCCGGGCAGCGGGACGTGTACGCTGAATGCCACGGACAACGTCGAGGGGCGTCATTTGAATGGGGTATCGCCGGACAGCGTGTGTTCGACCGCGGCGACGAGCACGAGCGGCCGGTTCATTCACGTCGAGCAGAAGCGCGAGGCGCGTGACCCGCTCCTCTGGGTCACCCCCGTGACCCGGGCGTTCCCCATCCCGACCCCCACGCCGCCGACCTCGGTCAATGCCACCGCGAGTGGCGGCGGCGTCACCGTGTCCTGGGTCGCCTCGACCGGCGCGAGCAGCTACGCGGTCCAGCGCGGCACCACGAGCGGCGGCCCGTACGAGGTCGTGGCGAACGTGAGCACCACGAGCTGGGTCGACACGAACGTCGTCTCCCGTTTCCGGTATTATTACGTGGTGACGGCGACGAATTCGCGCGGCACGAGCGCGCCTTCGAGCCAGGTCGTGGTCCGAGCTCGCTGAGGGCCATCTCCCGTTTGCTCCCGGATGACGAGCCGCGCCGCGAGGCGTACACTCTCGCCTCCGGGAGCAAAGGCATGACCTACCGCGACGAAAGAGACGCCCTCCGCGGGCGGATCCAGGGCCTCGAGCAGGACCTCGACGAGGCCCGCAGGTCCCAGCAGACGGCCGAGGAGAAACGCGCGCGTATCGCGCAAATCGAGGGCCGGATGCGCGAGGCCGAAGTGGACCTCAAAGCCATGCGGAGCGAGCTCGCCGCGCTGCGCGGCGCGCCGCCGCCGCGGAAGAACTCCCCCGTGCTCTTCTTCGTGCTCGCGGGTGGCGTCGCGGCCCTCGGCGCCGCCGTGAGCGTCGTGTACCTGGTGGCCTCGCCGCCGCCCCCGCCCGCGCGGGTCGTCGTCGAGCCGCCCATCGCGGACGGCACGATCATCGACGACGAGCGCGCCCCCGTCCCGCCCAAGAAAACCGAGGCGCCGCCCGCGCCGGCTCGTTCTGTGGCGGCGCGGTGGGAGGGCAAGGTCGTCCGCGCGACGGGGATCGCGCTCGCGCCCGGCGCGAGCTGCGCCGTCGACGCGACGCTCGAAATGAAGAACGAAAAAAGCCGCGTCGCGAAGCTCCTCGTGACGTGCGGCGGGCGGCCCGTGTATCGCTCCACGGACACGCTCGAGGGCACGAGCATGTACAGCTCCGGCTTCGCCGAGCAGCCGGGCAAGGAGGCCGGGACCTTCACCTACGCCATGCGTTACAGCGACATCGGCGCACGCTCGGGGCCTCGCACGCAGATATCGCTCGACTCGACGCAGGGCCAGGCCGCGGTGTGGAGCGAGGTCGTGCCCATCTTCCGCGTCGAATTCAAGCTGCCCGCCGAGAGCGCGGCGGTGCGCGGCGAGCGGCTGCTCCCGCCCGCGGCCGCGGAGCAATAACCCGCCGCCGCTCCTCAGAACGGATACAGCACCGAATAAAGCCGAAACTCGGCGATGCCGTCGCCGGGGATGGTCGGCTCGATGGAGTCGGCGAGGCTGAAGCGCGCCTCGCCCATGAAGGAGACCCATCTTCGTGGGCGCCAGGCGAGGCCGAAGCCGAAGCCGCCCTGGAAGAGCACGTCCTGCTTCTGGTTCTCCTCGGAGATGAGCGCGCCGAGCGAGGCGAGCAGCAGGTACGGCTGGAGGCGCTTGTCCTCGCGATAGAAGATGAAGGTGTTGAAGAGGATCGGTATGTCCTTGCGGTCGATGCCGAAATAGCTGTTGTAGCCGCCCTCGATCTCGAGCTCGAGATAACCTCCGTAGAAGCGGAGCCCGCCCCCGCCGCCGATCCCGAATTCATTGCGGTTGACCATCCAGAGCGACGAGAACCGCCCGGAGAAGGCGAGTATGGGCGACGATCCCATCATCGGCGCAGGGCCACTCTTGCCCGGCGGGGTGGATGTCACCGGCGGCGTATAGACCGGCGGCGGTGGAGGCGGTGGAGGCGGTGGTGGCGGCGGCGGCGGTGGCGGCGGCGGCGGCATATAAACCGGCGGCGGCGTATACACCGGCGGCGGCGTATACACCGGCGGCGGCGGCGGTGGAGGCGGCGGTGGAGGCGGTGGTGGCGGCGGTGGCGGCGGCGGCGGCGGCGGCGGCTTCATCCCCGTGCCCATGGGCCCCGTCGCGTGTACGTCGGGCACCACGATCATCTGGCTCGTCGCCGCGACCGAGACGACGATCAGCACGGGCAGGAGGCGCACGCAAGCGCCGTGCGGGCGGCGCTCAGAAGACATAAAAGACCCCCACGAGCTTGCCGTCGATCAATCCCTCGGCCGGGAACGGGCCTTTGTCCCCGCTGCCAATGGTCCCGCCGCCGCGCACCTGCGCCCCCACGAAGACCGTCCTCGTGCGATATCCGACGCCGAACCCCCCGCCGAGGTACCACCGCACGTCCCGCCCCGCGTCCACCTGGCCGAGCGAGCGACCCGCCGAGGCGATCATGTACGGCTGCCACTTGCCCGAGGCGAACATGATCATCCCCGACCCGCCATAACTGAGCTCGTAATGGTTCGTGCCGAGATACCGATCATAACCGACCTCGAGCTCGAGCTCGAACGGCATGTAACTCGCCGGCCTCGACGGATAGGAGACCGGGTGCATCCGGATCACGGCGCCGCCGCCCATCGCGAACCTGTTGCGCGGGATGTTGTAAATGGTCGAGACACGCGGCCCGAACCCGAGCGAGCCCCAGTAGACCTCCCGGCCGCGATAACGCGTGTACGTCGCCTGCGACGGGCCCTGTGGCATCGGCGCGACCTGCTGCGCGAGCGACGCCGCCGGTGATGACAACACGAGCGCCGCGAGCGCGAGCCCCCCCATTCTTCTCGACATTCGCATCATCCACCCGCGAGGCGCTGCGCGACGACCTTCTGGAAGCTCTCCTTGTCGATCGCCTTCTCGAGCGCGACCTCCGGCGAGATCGTCCCTTTTTGCACGAGGCGCTCGAGGGCCATATCCATCGTCTGCATCCCCTGCGCCTGCCCCGCCTGCATGATGTTCGGGATCTGGAACGTCTTGCCCTCGCGGACCATCGACGCGAGCGCCGCGGAGCCCACCAGGATCTCGTGCGCCGCCACGCGCCCCTTGCCGTCCGCGGTCTTGAGGAGCTGCTGCGCCACGATCGCCACCAGGCTCTCGGACAACATGCCCCGCACCTGCGGCTGCTCGTCGGCGGGGAAGGCGTTGATGATGCGGTCGATCGTCGCCGCCGCGCTGTTCGTGTGCACGGTGCCGAAGACGAGCACGCCGAAGCTCGCGAGCTGCAAGGCGAGCTTCATCGTCTCGTTCGTCCGCAGCTCGCCGATGAGGATCACGTCCGCGTTCTCCCGGCCCGCGCTGCGGATCGCCGAAGCGAAGCTCGACGCGTGCGGCCCGACCTCGCGGTGCGTGACCTGCGACATCTTCGGCGGATGCACGAACTCGACCGGATCCTCGATCGTCAGGATGTGACAGGGCCGCGTCGTGTTGATGTGATCGATCATCGCCGCGAGCGTCGTCGACTTGCCGCTGCCCGTCGGGCCCGTGACGAGCAGGAGCCCGCTGCGTTTGTCCGCGAGCTTGCGGACGACCGGCGGGCAGCCGAGATCGTCGAGCGTGAGGATCTTCGTGGGGATGATGCGGAAGACCGCGGCGAGCCCCGTGATCTTGTGGAAATAGTTCGCCCGGAAGCGCGCCTTGTCCTCGTACTGGTAGGCGAAATCGAGGTCGAGCTCGTTCGTGATCTTCTCGCGCTCCTCGCTCGACGTGATCTCGAAGAGCAGCTCCTCCATCTCGTCCGCGTCGATCGGCGCGTCGCGCATCGGCACGAGCTCGCCGCGCGCGCGGAGCAGCGGCGGATACCCGACGCCGAGGTGCAGATCGCTGCCCTTGCGAGCGAGCAGCTCGTCGAAGAGCCGGTCGATGCGGGCCATCACGCGCCTCCCTTCTTGCCGACGAGCGCCTCTTCGAGCTTGTCCGGCGCCTCGGCGACGAGCAGCGCGTCTTCGAGCGAGGCGCGCCCCGCGCGGACGAGCTCGGCGAGCGAGTCGTCGAGCCGCACGATGCCGAAGCCCTTGCCGCGTTGCTGCAGGCTCGGGATCTGCCAGGTCTTGCTCTCGCGGATGAGGTTCCAGAGCGGCACGGATCCGGGGAGCATCTCGACGGCGGCGATCATGCCGGGGCCGTCTTTCCGCGGCAAGAGCCGCTGGCTCACGACGAGCCGCAGGCCACCGGCGAGCGTGACGCGCACCTGCTGCTGATCGCCGGGCGGGAAGAGGTCGATGAGCCGGTCGATGGTCTTCGCCGCGCTCGGCGTGTTCATCGTGCCGAGCACGAGGTGCCCGGTCTCGCTCGCGGAGAGCGCCATGCGCACGGTCTCGGTGTCGCGCAGCTCGCCCACCACGATGACGTCCGGATCCTCGCGCAAAGACGCCTTGAGCGCCGATGGAAAGGTCCTCGTGTGTGAACCGACCTCCCGCTGGCTCATCATCGCCTTCTTGCGCGGGTGGACGTACTCGATGGGGTCCTCGACCGTGATGATGTGGTGCGAGGTCTCGCTGTTGATGATGTCGACGAGGGCGGCGAGCGTGGTGGTCTTGCCGTGCCCCGTGGGGCCGGTGAGCACGATGAGGCCCTGGTGGTGGCGCGTCGCGAGCGCGATGGCGTCGGGCAGGCCGAGCTCGGCGAGGGTCGGGATCTCGCGGGAGACGAGGCGGAACGAGGCCTTCAGGCCGGTGCGCTGGCGCGTGACGTTGACGCGCGAGCGGCCGATGCGGCGGTCGTCGAGCGCGAAGTCGCAGGAGCCGTCGAGCGCGAGCTGGTCCCGCAGGCGCTCGGGGAGCCGCGGCGTGAGCATACGCTCGAGGGCCTGCGGCTCGACGACCGGGCCACGCGGGACGAGCTTGCCGCCGATACGAAAGAGCGGCGGGCGGCCCGCGACGAGGTGCAGATCACTCGCTCCTTCCGAGCGCGCCGTGAGCAGGATGTCGTCGAGCGCGCCCGTGGCGAAATGGGCGGCGGACGCGGCGGCCGCGAGCAACGTGGGATCGGCCGGATCGTCGAGGGTGATCGCGAAATTGCGCGGGCGCGTGGCCTCCTTCGGCGCGGCCGGCGGGGCTTGTGGGGGCGCGGGCGTGCGGCGGTCGTCGAGATCGAGCTCGAACGAGGGCGAAGCCGCGTGGATCATGGGGGCCGGGGCGATCATGGATGCCGCGGGGAGCGAGGCCTGGGCCGGCGGAGGTGCGGGGGCCGGGGGCTGGGCTTCTTTGCGTGGATCCTGGGCGAGGCGCGTGAGCCGGGCCTGCACGGCGTTCGTGTTCCGCACGGCGGCGATGGCGATCGCGCCGATGCCGTCCACGCGGCAGCCCCACTGCACGGGCTTCGGGCCGAGGCCCTCGACGTGGCGGCTGCCTCCGGCCGTGACGAGCATCTGCAGGATGTCTTCCGTCGACAGGATCGAGCGGTCGATGATCTCGTAGACGCCGCCTACCTTGGCGCAGGGGTTCCGGCCGGTGGCGAGGGCGACCTCGGTGACGTCGGGCCGGAGGAGGTTCTCGAGCAGGGCTTTGAGCTGGGGCATCGCGCTTTCGGATCGCGGGAGACGGCCATCGTATCGGAGGGCTCGATGTTTCGGCAAGGACGGCGCCGTTCGCGATACGATCGCCGCGGATCGCCATGGAACACGCCCCCCTCCTCGCCGCGCTCCTCGGCGCCCTCGCGGGCGCGCTCGAGGGATTCGTGCTCGCGATCGTCGTCGCGCATCACCAGCACCGGCGCGGCGTGAAATCCGGCGTGTCAATCCTCCCGTACCTGCTCTTCGGCTCGTTCTCGGGCGGGCTCACCGCGGGGCTCGCGGGGATCTGGCTCCCGCTCGGCGCGGCCGTGGGCGCTGGCGCCGCGGCGTGGCCGCTCCTGTTCGGCGTCCTGTGGATCCTCACGCAGACGAGCCTCCGAGGGCGGCCGTGAGCGGCGGCGTGGCGGTTCGACCTGGCCAAACCCGTCCCGACGCCCTACGATGGCCCGTGTCCACGCCATGAAGGTCGATTTGCCTCGTTCCTGGAAAAACGTCCTCTCGGCTGAGCTCTCGCGCCCCTCTTTCGCCGAGCTCTGCGCGTTCGTCGACGAGGAGCGGAGAACCCACGTGGTGTATCCTCCCGAGCGCGACGTGTGGAATGCATTCAAGAAGACCCCATTCGCGGAGGTCCGCGTGGTCCTGCTCGGCCAGGACCCGTATATCGGGGAGGGTCAGGCGCACGGGCTCTGCTTTTCCGTTTGTCACGGCCGCCGTGTGCCGCCCTCGCTCGCCAACATGTTCCGCGAGTTACGCGCCGACATCCCCGGCTTCGAAGTGCCCGACCACGGCTGCCTGGAGCCCTGGGCCGCGCAGGGCGTCTTCCTCCTGAACACCATCCTCACGGTGCGCGCGGGCGAGGCGGGATCTCACCGCGGCAAGGGGTGGGAGACGTTCACGGACGGCGTGATCGCGGCCCTGTCGGCGCGCGAGGAGCCACTCGTCTTCGCGCTCTTCGGTGCACACGCGCAGAAAAAGGCGCGCCTCGTGGACACGTCGAGGCACCCGATCGTGAAGACCGGCCACCCCTCGCCGCTCTCCGTGCGGAGTTTCGCGGGGACGAGGCCATTCTCCGCCATCAACGCGGCATTACGTTCGATCGGGAAGGCGGAGATCGACTGGAGGTTGCCGCCGAGAGAGGCGCTCGGCGCGGCGGCGGCGCTCGCCGGGACGGCGGGGGCGCGAGGGTAAGAGCGGCGCGTGCCTTGCGTCCGTGCGAGGCAGGTCCCGCGGAGTGTGGGGAGTGTCTTGAACCGGTTCGAGGCAGGTCCCGCGGAGTGTGGGGCGTGTCTTGAACCGGTTCGAGGCAGGTCCTGCGGAGTGTGGGGCGTGTCTTGCGTGCGTTCGAGACAGGTCCTGCAAAGTGTGGGGCGTGTCTTGCGTCCGTTCGAGACAGGTCCTGCGGAGTGTGGGGCGTGTCTTGCGTGCGTTCGAGGCAGGTCCTGCAGAGTGTGGGGCGTGTCTTGCGTCGGTTCGAGGCAGGTCTCGCAGGAGCCAGGAGGCTTCTCGCGTCCCCGCGAGCGAGCTTGACAACGTTTCCGCGGCCCTTTCGCATGGACGCATGTGGAGGGGAGCGAGGTTGGTGAGGGGCGTTGCGTGGGTGTGTCTCCTGCTGCTCGTCGTGGGGGGGCTCACGGCGCCCGCGCGCGCGGACGCGCCGCCGAAGAAGACGCCCTGGGTCGTCGCGGCGTGTATGCGTCCGCATGGGCCGGGGATCGTTCGGTGGACGTACGACCATGCGGGCAAGCCGGTCACCGAGGAGCCTTGGATCACGCTGATTGCGGAGAGCAGCGCGCACCATCCGATTTTCGTCTTCAATCCGCGGGTGGGGTCGAAGACGCATTACCTGATCCCGACCGAATACGGTAACCACCCCTGCGAGCCCGTGCCGCCGGATCCGAAGCCGCCTCCGCCGCCGAAGCCTGCTTCCGCGAAGCGGCCTGCGCCAAAGGAAGAGGCGGAGGACGGAGACGATGGCGGCGGCAAGCATGAGGAGAGCGTCGAGGAGCGCGTCGAGCAGCACCGTATCCGGAGCGAGAGCCGGCCGGAGAAGCCGAGGAGGCCGAAGAACAACGTGCACGGCGTGTTGTCGAAGGAGCCGGCGCTGCCGTCGTCGACGGGCATTTTGAGCAAGGAAGGCGCCTTGCCCCCGCGCGACGAGGTGCGTCCGCCGAGATGCGTGGATGAGCCATGCACGCTGGTGGACCGAGGCGGCGCATTGCCGGAGATCCAGCATCGGCAGGGGCGACCGCTCGTGAGCGTGGTCTCCTGCAAGCAGACGAAGGAGGGCTGCAAAGGCGAAGCTGCGGGCGACGGGACAGGCAAGGCGAAGCCCCTGACGCCGCTCGAACGGATGGTCCGCGAGCTCTCGATCGCGTCCGCGATGCTGAACGGCGAGTTCAATCACGACCTCGCGCGCAAGGACGGCAAGCGGTTCGGCATCATCGGCGGGAGCAGCGAGGACGGCGTCGATAGCGCCATCGTCCAGGCCGCGGCGGCGATCGCGCAGGTCGCCTCGGGGGTGCTCGTCGGGCAGGCGGAGACGTTCGCGAAGAAGCTGGAGGAGGCTTGCGCGAAGAAGGCGCCGCTCATCATCGAGGGGGCCGAGAAGGTGTCAAAGGAGACGGCGGAGCTCCTGGCCCAGCAGTATGGGAGGGCGATCGCGGAGGCCCTGGAGCAGAACGGCGCGATCGGGCCGTACAAGACGATGCGCGAGTTCACGCGGGGCCTGGAGGGGGACTTCCAGGCGCATCACATCCTGGAAAAGGCGATGGGGCGAGACCTGGGGATCACGAAAGAACTTGACAATATACCGTCGGTGATCTTGACGGAGGCCCATCACAAGAAGATCACGAAGGCGCTCGACGAGGCCAGGAAGCGCATGATCGAGGAGGGAAACGTATTGCGTCCACGTACGCTGTGGAAGATGTACGAGGAAGTGTACGTAGATCATCCGCACTGGCTGTCAGCGATCAAGCCGTACTTCGGGAAGTAGCCGAGCAATCGAGGAGCTAGATGAGGACAGAGGTTCGAATCCTGGTCAGAAGCGATCGCATGCCAGGAGGGCCACGTGCGCTGCTTGGCTCCGTGGGGTGCGGTCCCGATGTCGTACAAGTCCGAGAAGATGCGATCTTCACAATCGTCACGCTCGACGAACGGGACGAACGCTTGCCGCGCCTCGTGCAGCTACTCACCGAGCGCGGCATTTCCTGGCTGGAAGGGCGACACGACCGTTTTACCGACGACGAGCTCGAAGCGGCGCCACTGCTCATCATGTCGTACGACGTCAACGCCAGGGTCTTCGGCGGCCCTCGCGTGGGCACGACCTACGACATGTCCGAAGCCTGCGAACGCTGCGGCGCCGGGGCTCGGCAGACGTCCGCGATGATCATCGACGGCGAAGACCTCCACAAACTCGAAGGCCGGCGCGCGGCCACGACCCCCTACGACGACGTACTCGTCGACGAGAAGCTGGCTGCCGTGCTCGCGGCGAGCGGCGCGACGGGGCTGTCGTTCCGGGGCGTATTCGCGGCGTTCGAGAAGAGGGGCCACATTCAGCTTCCGTGGCGTCAGCTCTGCGCCACGCACACGATGCCGCCGATGTCCCCACGTTCGACCGGGATCGTGCCCGACGACCTCTGCTCTTGCAGAAGGAGCGGATTCGATACGCCCTCGGAGATCCCCACCCGCCTCGTCTACCGCGCGGCGGATTTCACAGAGATCCGCGATGTTAACGTGACCTGGGAATGGTTCGGCGACACGCACTACGAAGGGGACGTGGGTGATGCCCTCTTCGCATATCCCAGGTTCCTCGTGACCCCCAAGGTCCGCTGTATCTTCCTGGACGCAGGCGTCACCGGATTCGACTGGCTCCCCATCCGCGTCGTCGAGGACTGAAGCCCGAGCTCGTGCTGTCGTCGAGGAAACACGCGTGCGCGTTTTGCCTGCGCCATCTGCCTTCCCGTCGGGCGTGTCCGTGGGCTAGCCTCGCGCCCCCGCCATGGACGTAGCCGCCTTCGTCGACAAGTGGAGCGCCTCCGGCGCCTCCGAGCGCGCCAACAAGGACCTCTTCCTCGCGGAGCTCTGCGACGTGCTGGGCGTGCCCCGACCCGAGCCGGCCACGGGGGACCCGGCTCGCGATCGGTACGTGTTCGAGAAGCCGATCCCGATGACGCACGAGGGCGGCAAGGTCACGACGAAGCGCGCGGACCTGTACAAGCACGGTTGCTTCCTGCTGGAGGCGAAGCAGGCGGTCGCGGCGGGGACGAAGGCGAAGAGCGGCAAGGCGCAGCGGGGGACGGCGTCCTGGGATCTCGCGATGGACGACGCGTACGGGCAGGCGATCGGATACGTGAGAGCGCTCGACGTGCCGCCGCCGTTCCTGGTCGTCTGCGACATCGGCTACGTGTTCGAGCTTTACGCCGACTTCGACGGCTCGCGCCGGTGGCTGGCGTTCCCGAACGCGCAGAACCGGAGGATCTACCTCCGCGATCTGGCGAAGCACGTGGACACCCTGCGCGCGGTCTTCACGGATCCGCTTTCGCTCGATCCCTCACGGCGGGCCGCAGTGGTGACGCGCGAGGTCGCCGAGGATCTCGCGGAGCTCGCGCGGACACTGGAGGAGAAGAACCCGCCCGAGGCCGTGGCCAAGTTCCTCATGCGCTGCATCTTCACGATGTTCGCCGAGTGGGTCGAGCTCCTGCCGTCGCGGCCCTTCACGACGGGCCTGGAGCATTACTGGCTCTTGAACCCGCGGTCCTTTCCCGCGACGATCGAGGGGCTGTGGCAGGCGATGAACGATGGCACGCCGTTCGGATTCGTTGGAAAGCTCCTCCGATTCAATGGCGGGCTCTTCAAGCAGCCGACGGGCCTGTCGCTCTCCAAGGAGTCGCTCGCGCTCTTGCTCATGGCCGCGCGGCGAGACTGGTCCGAAGTGGACCCGGCCATCTTCGGGACGCTGCTCGAACGCGCCTTGAACCCGAAGGAGCGGCACAAGCTCGGGGCGCATTACACGCCCCGCGCCTACGTCGAGCGGTTGATCCGTCCGACGATCGAGGAGCCGCTGCGCGAGGAGTGGGAGAACGTGCGGACGGCGGCGCGCAAGCTTTATCAGAGCGGCAAGGAGAAGGAGGCTCGCGCGGCGGCAAGGGCTTATCACACGAAGCTCTGCGAGACACGTGTCCTCGATCCGGCGTGCGGGTCGGGGAACTTCCTTTACGTGACTCTCGATCTCTTCAAGCGGCTGGAGAGCGAGGTTCTTGCGCTGCTCAACGACCTCGGGGAGCGGCAGGAGCTCCTGCATGCGGAGGGGATCCGCGTGAGCCCCGGGCAGTTCCTGGGGATCGAGGTGAAGCCGTGGGCGAAGGAGATCGCGGAGCTGGTGCTCTGGATCGGTTACCTGCAATGGCACTTCCGGACGTACGGGAAGCTGACGCCGCCGCCGGAGCCGGTGCTTCGAGACTTTCGGAACATCGAGTGCCGGGACGCGGTGCTCGCGTGGGATGACGTGGAGCTCGTGCGGGACACGAAGGGCAAGCCCGTGACGCGGTGGGACGGGGAGACGATGAAGAAGCACCCCGTCACGGGGGAGGACGTGCCGGATGAGAAGGCGACGGTGCCGGAGTATCGGTACGTGAACCCGCGGAAGGCGCACTGGCCCGAGGCCGATTTTATTGCAGGCAATCCGCCGTTTGTTGCCAACAGGAACATGCGTAGTTTCTTCGGGGATGGCTATGTGGAGGCGCTCCGCACGGCGTACCCTGAGATCCGAGACGCTGTCGATTATGTCATGTATTTCTGGTGGCGTGCGGCTAGTTCGGTAGGCACACGAGCGGTACGCCGGTCAGGTTTGATTACGACCAACAGCATTCGCATGGTCCAGAACCAACGCGCTGTTCGCCAGGTGCTTGCCTCCAATTGCAAGCTGGTGTTCGCCATACCGGACCATCCCTGGCCAGATGATCCCGCCAATGCCAAGGTGCGCATATCGATGACAGTCGTGTCCCATAAGGACGATCCTGCGTCGCCTCGGCTATTGTTGACGCCCATGCATGATCGGGTGGCACGAGGCCAGGATCGAGGCGCCGTCGTAGCAGAGTCGGACCTTCGTGTCGTGGATGTGTCAGCAATCTCTGCTGACCTCTCGCCGCAGATTGACGTTTCGGAACTTCGGGATCTGCGTGCCACCGAGCAACTCGACAGCGCGGGCATGAAGCCCTATGCAAAGGGGCTCGTCATCTCGTCCGACCTTGCACGCAAGCTCCTTCCGGATGCCAAAGTGCGCGCGCGCTACGCTCCCCAATACCGTAATGGTCAGGATATCGGACAGGTTCCCCGGGGCGTGCACGTGTTGGATCTGTTCGGGTTGTCCGAGGCATCCCTTCGCACCACGCTACCGGCAGCATATCAGCACGTATATACCCACGTTAGACCGGGGCGCCTACTAGAAAGGAATCAAAGGCTTCGCGACGAGTGGTGGCTGTTCGAAGCTAACCGCCCGCAGCTCCGTGAAGCGATCAAGGGACTCAAGCGTTACATTGTAACGGTTGAAAACTCGCCGGTCAGGGTGTTTGTGTTCCTTGATAGCGACGTCCTGCCGGATCAGAAGCTCCGCGTAATCGCGACCGCGGATGCATTCGTTCTCGGTGTTCTTTCGTCTCGGCCTCATGCTATATTCGCCAATCGGCTTGGCGGTAGGCAGGGGGTGGGGAATACGCCCGTTTACAACACGCGCTGCTTTAGAAAGTTTCCGTTTCCTACGCCTACAGATAAGACGATGCGCTGCATAAAGGATTTGGGCGAGTCGTTGGATGCGCATCGGAAGCAACAGCAAGCGGCGCACCCCGCATTAGCGCTGACCGACATGTACAACGTCCTCGAGAAGCTCCGCAGCGGCGAAGCTCTCACCGACAAGGAGCGAGCCATTCACGACAAGGGCCTCGTCTCCGTCCTGAAGCAGCTCCACGACGACCTCGACGCCGCCGTCTTCGAAGCCTACGGCTGGCCCTCGGACCTCACCGACGAGCAGATCCTCGAAAAACTCGTCGCCCTGAACGCCGAGCGCGCCGCCGAGGAAACTCGCGGGCTCGTCCGCTGGCTCCGCCCCGCGTTCCAGAACCCGAGCGGCACGAAGGCCGCCACGCAGACCACGATCGCCACCGTTGAGGAGGCGACCGACGAGGAGGAGACCCCGGCCGCCGCAAGCCCGAAGGTAAAACCCTGGCCGAAGAAGCTGCCCGAGCAGATCGCCGCGGTCCGGGATCGCGTCGGCGCGCTCCGCGGCGCCTTCACCGCGGACGACGTCGCCGCCGGCTTCAAGGGCGCGAAGAAGGCCGACGTGGCCGATCTGCTCGATGGCCTCGCCGCACTCGGCGTCGTCGTCGCCATGGAACGTGGCAAGCGGTGGAAGGTCACGCGCCTCCGCGCGGTATCCTGATCCAACCCGGAAAGCCGCTCAGGTCCCCGGCCTGCCCTGACCGGACACCATCGTGAGCGAGGGCTTCGAGCGGCGCGTCGCGGCCCGCCGGACGAGCGTCGTGCCGCTCGGCCCCGGCTCCAGGAAGAAACCACCCGCGCTGCCGCTGAGGCCTTCGATGGCGGCGCTCGTGGCCACGAGCGCGTCCACGTTGCCCTGCGGCGCCCATGCCTCCGTGCGCGCGAGGTCACCCGAGGCGATGTCGAGCTCCGCGCCCGTCCGCACGTTCACCGCGTCCACGTGGATGGCCACGTTCGCGTGCACCGCGCTCCCTTCGTCCTGCTGCTGCAGGGCGGCGTGTAGCGTCAGGGCGAACTGCACGGCCGAGCGGCGCTCGGTCTTCGCGTGCACCGGATCGGCCGAGAGCAGGCGGACCCCGAGGAGCTGCGTGCTCGTCACGGTGACGAGCAAGAAGCCACCCGAGCGCATGCAGTCCTCCGCGCGCTCGAGGGTCTGCGCGAGCGCGACGACGAGCGTCTCGTCGGTCTCGTCCGCGCCCTCGGGGAAGCGCAGGTCCACGTGGATCCCGACCGCGCAGAGCTCGGTCTCGTGGTGCGGGGTCTCCTCCGATCGGCCGGCGCTGACGGCCTCGCGGAGCGCGTCGAGGAAGGCGCCGACGGATTCGAAGCGCCGGTCGGGCTTCTTCTCGAGGCAACGGAGCACGATGGCGTCGAGGGCGGGGCTCACGGGGGCGCGCAGGCTCGGGCGCGGCGGAGGCGCCGCGAGGTGCTGCTCGACGAGGTCGCCCTGCGCGTTGGATTCGAAGGGCGGGCGACCCGTGAGCAGGACGTGCAGGAGCGCGCCGAGCGCGTAGATGTCGGTGCGCGCGTCGATGGGACCACAAAGGATCTGCTCGGGCGCCATGATCGAGGGCGTGCCGAGCTGCTGGCCGATCGAGGTGAGCCCGGCGCGGCCCGGCTCGGGCGCGAGAAGCTTGGCGATGCCGAAATCGAGGAGCTTCACCACGCGCGGCGGGCCCTCGTGGATCATGATGTTGCTCGCCTTCACGTCCCTGTGCACGATGCCGTCCTCGTGCGCGGCCGTGAGCGCGGCGCAGACGGGCTCGAGGATCGAGAGCGCCTCGTCGGGCGCGAGCCTGCCGCGGGCGCCGAGGTAATTTCGCAGCGTCGTGCCCTCGAGGTACTCCATCACGTACCAGGGCGTGCCGTCGGGGAGCGTCCCGAGCTCGTGCACCTCGACGATGTTCGGGTGGTGCAGGCGCAGGATGACCTCCACCTCCCGCACGAATCGCTCGGCCATACGCGGCAGCGCCATGAGCGACGGGTGCATCACCTTGATGGCGACGCGGTCGCCTTTCGCCTGGTGGCGCGCTCGATAGACCGATCCGTGGCCGCCCGACGAGGCGAGGTCCTCGATCACGTAATCCCCGACGATCGTGCCCGGCCGGATCTCGCGCGTTCGCCCGACCTCCTCGACCTTGCCGTGAGGCTGCGTGGTCTTGTCGTTCATCCTCGCCATGGCCATGCCCCCCCTGGTCTCGGAAATCGAAAACCGAGACATATCAACCATGACACGTCCGGCGCGTCGAATCGCGTCCGGGAACAAAAAAAGCATTCTGCGAACGACGTACGATCGTTATGGCGCGTGTCGCGGACGGACGCGCCCGCCGCCCACCCGGCGGATCTTTTCGCCCCCCTGCATTTTCGGTTCGTCTGCTCTTTCCGGGTGCTAGAGTAGCGCCGACTTTCTTCCTGATTTCATATTTTTCATGTTCGAGCCAGGGTGGGGGAAACACACATGCGAAGCATGACGCTCGCGTCGCTGATCATTTCGTTGGGGACGCTCGTGGGCTGCGGGGACGCCGGGGAGGCGCCGGGGGACGAGGATACGATTCTCGTGGAGGACGCCGAGATGGGCCTCGTCGAGGAGAACGCGATCCAGCCGAACGCGATCCAGCCGAACGCGATCCAGCCGAACGCGATCCAGCCGAACGCAATTCAACCAAACGCGCTCACGCCGACGGCCTTCGGCCCGAGCACGCTCGCCGCGCTCGAGGACCCGGGCGAGGCCGGATACCTGTCGCGGATGTTCGTACGTTATGCCGTGAACTGCGCATTCGATCCGTCCCAGTCGCTCAGCCTGTCGTGGACGGACCTCGGCGGCGTCGTTCAGACGGAGACGTACGTCGGAAAGCTGGGGCTCGCGCCTTCCTGGGCGACCGGGCCGCTCGACGAGACGGGGCAACGATGGGTGTCGGCGTGCCTGGCGGCACGGACGAACTGGTACGGGGTGACGGTCCTGATCTCGATGCGCGCCGCCCACGACGCGATCAAGCAATCGAGCTCGCTCGAGCAATTGATTTTCGGGAAGGAGGAGGGGGCCTTCTGGGGCAACCTGTTCGCGCCGACGCCCTACCTGCACGCCTGCGTGTACGTCCCGAACGCCAATCACAGCCGCAACCTCCTGCGAGACTGCGCCGCCGGGCACGTGGGGACGGATGGCCTCGAGGACTGCGGGATCATCGAGCGGCGCGGGTCCTGCGACGCGCTTTGTGACCCGCTCGATTCGAACAATGCATTTCGTCCGAAATGCGTATACGATGCGTCTGTGGTCCCCCCTCGCAAGACGACGGAGGTCATGACGGTGTTCTTGTTATGACGTTCGTCCCCGGCGCGACGCCCGAAGCGGGCCCGGTCTGCCTGGGCCCGAGGCGAGGCACCCGATGCCTCGCGTGCGGGCGGCGCGTGCCGGTGGACGGATGCCCCGAGCACGGCCCGGGGGCAGAGGAGATCACGCCCGAGCCTGCCGAGCCGCCCGCGCCGGTGTTTCCGGGCTACGAGGTCACGGGCACGCTCGGTCGCGGGGGCTTCGGCGTGGTGTACGCGGCGCGGCGCCTCGAAGACGGGAGGCGCGTCGCCATCAAGCTCGCCCATCCCGACGTGCCCGAGGCCGCGCCGCGCCTCGTCCGCGAGGCCTCGGTGATGCGCGCGGTCGGCCCACCCTACGTGCCAGCGTTCTTCGCGCTCGATGAGCTCGCGTCCTCGGGGACGTACGTGATCATGGAGCTCGTCGCCGAGAGGACACTCGCCGATCACCTGCTCGCCCGCGCGGGGCCGCTGCCGGCGCGCGACGCGATCGTCCTCGGGCTCGCCATCCTGCGCGCGCTCGAGGCCATCCACGCGCGAGGCTACGTGCACCGCGATCTGAAGCCGGAGAACGTCCTCGTCGACGCCGACGGCAAACGCGCGGTGCTCCTCGATTTCGGCATCACGTACGCCGTCGCGGCAGAGGCCGCCGCGCTCACCGCGGCAGGCGCCGTCGTGGGCACGACCGAGTACATGGCGCCCGAGTCGTGCGAGGGGCGCCGCGCCCTGGACGCGCGCGCCGACATCTACGCGATGGGCGTCTTGCTGTATGAGATGCTCACGGGGCGCCCGCCGTTCTTCGGCCCCGCGGCGATCGTGCGCGAGGGCCACGCGAGCCAGAGGCCGCCGCCCCCGACGGCCGTCGCCCCGCCGCCGTTCGCGCGGTCGATCCCGCCGTCGATCGAGGAGCTCGTGCTCCGTTGCCTCGCCAAGGATCCCGCCGAGCGGCCCCCGTCGGCCGCGTACCTGCGCGCGAGCCTCGCGGCCGCGCTCGCGCTCCCGGACGAGGAGAGCCCCGTCCTCGCAGTGCCCGCGCTCGATCCGCCGCCCGGCGCGAAGGCGCCGAAGACCGCCGAGCGCCGCGTCGTGTGTGTCGCGTGTTTCGCCTCGACGCTCGACGCGATCGCCCTGCGGCGCGCGCTCGAGCCGTTCGGCGCGCAGATCGTGTACGCGTCCGCGGGCCGGTACGTCGCGGCCTTCGGTCACGAGGTCGACGAGAACCCCGCGCGGCGCGCGCTCGAGGCGGCGCGCGCGCTCACGGAGCAGGGCGCCTGCGAGCGCGTCGGGCTCGATCTCGCGGCCGTCGCGGTGCACCTCGGCCCCGATGGATCCCGCCGCATCCTGGCGCCGCGTATCGCCCGGGAGGACCGGTTCCCGAAGCCCTCGGCGCCGCCCGGCGTCTCGCTCTCGACGGCCGCGCGCGCGGTGCTCGAGGCCTCCGGCGTCACGCCCGATCTCGCGCCGATGTACCTCGACGGCGAGGAGACGCCGCCCGCGTCGTCGAGCGAGACCACCGACGCCACCTCCTCGCGTGGTGCGATCCCGGCCTCCGGGCGCGAGCGTGTGCTCGACGCGCTGGCGGAGCTCGGGCGTCAGGCGATCGAGGAGGCGCGCCCGTCGGTCGCCCTCGTGCTCGCCGAGGCGGGGTGCGGCAAGAGCTTCCTGAAGCGCGCCCTCACCTCGCGGATCGCGCAGGTCTTGCCCGGGACGCGGATCATCGCGTTCTCCGCGCACGAGCCGGTGCACGGCGCGGGCGGGAGCGGCGTGCGCGAGCTCTTGCAGCGCGCCCTCGCCTTGCCCGACGAGGCCCCCGCGGACGGCGGTCGGGAGCTGCTCGCGGCGAGGCTCGGGCCCGCGCGCCACGCCGAGGCCGGCGCGAGCGTGGCGCTCTCGCTCGGGTGGATCTCGAAGGGCAGCGGCGCCACGATCACGGGCGCGGACGGCCTCCACGCGATCGAGGCCGCGCCGGGCGCGCTGCGGACGCTGCTCACGGCGAGCGTGGGCGAGGCGATCCGGCGCAGGGCGATCGAGGAGCCGCTCTGCGTGATCCTCGACGACGTGCACTTCGCCGACGACGCGACGCTCGCGATCCTGGATCTCGCCGTGCGGGCCGAGGCGCGCGCGCCGCTCTTCGTGTGCGCGCTCGGCAGGCCGTCGTTCGAGCAGGACCACCCGTCGTGGGGCGCGCGCGCGAGCCGCCGCGTCATCCATCGCCTCGGTCCGCTCGACCCCGCGAGCGCCGCCGCGCTCTGCCGCGAGCTCTTGCGGCCCGCGGAGAACGTGCCGGAGTCGGCGGTCGCGCGGATCGCCGCGCGGGCAGAGGGCGTGCCGCTCCTGCTCGTCGAGCTCGTGCGTGGGCTCAAGGCCCAGGGGATCGTCCGCAAGCACCCCTCGGGCAGCGGGTATTTCCTGGCCACGGACGAGCTCGACGATCTGCCGGATCTGCCGCTCATCGAGTGGCTCGCGCACCGCGATCTCGACGCGCTCCCGCCCGCGGCGCGCGCGCACGCTTGCCTCGCCGCCGTGCTCGGCGCGGAGGTGACGATCGCGGAGATGCAAGGCGTGCTCGGGCGGCTCGATCGGATGAGCGCGGGCGGAGACTTCCCGCTCGACGCGCGGGTCGGCTCGGAGCGGCTCGTCGCGGCGGGGCTGCTCGCGCGGCAAGGCGCGGGGCGGTACGCGTTCCGGCACGCGCTCGTGCGCGAGGCGATCGCGCGTTCGGTGCCGGAGGCCCAGCGCGCCCGGATCCACCTCGCCGCCGCCGCGTATTTCCAGCAAGCCTCGGGGTGGGACGGCGGCGCAGAGCCGAGCGGCGACGAGCCCCACCTCGCGCAGCTCGCGCACCACGCGACCCACGCAGGCGAGCGCGCCCTCGGCGAACGGGCGTACCTCGCGCTCGCCGAAGCCGCGCGGGCGCGGCACGACTGGCTCGACGCCGAGCGGTGTTACACGCGCGCCCTCGAGTCGTTGGGCGCGAGCGCGGGGGCCGTCTCCTCCGCCAGACCCATGCCGGGACAAGCCGAGCTCGTTCCCCGCACGCCCGGGCTCCGGCCGCGGGCCTTGCGGGGGCGGGGCCTCATGCGTTATCGGCTCGGCCGCTACCAGGACGCGCTCGACGACCTCGCCCTTGCCCGTGCCCTCGCCGCGCGCGAGGCCTCCGCCGACGATCCTCTCGCGGCGGTGGAGATCCTGCTCGACGAGGCCACCGTCCTCGACTGGATGGCCGACTACGAGGCCTCGCGCGAGCGTGTCGTCGCGGCCCTCGGGCTGCTCTCGGACGCGCCGCCGCCCGTGCTCCTCGCTCGCCTCCTGCTCGGCCAGGGTTTGTCGCTCGTCCGCTTCAGCCGCGAGGACGAGGCCGTCCCGCTCTTCGAGCGCGCGATCGAGGTAGCGGACACGATCGGGTACGAGGCCTACGAGCCGCGGATCGTCGCGCTCACCATGCTCGGCTTCGTGCTCCCGGCGCTCGGCCGCCTCGCGGAGGCCGAGCGGGCGATCGCGCGGGCGATCGACCTGTGCGAGTCGCACGGCGACGACCTGCACCTCGCCAGCGTGGTCAACGCGCGGGCGCTGCTCGCGGCGCTCGTGGGGGACAAGGCGCGTATGGTCGCCGATTTCGAGCGGGTGGCCTGGCTCGGCCGCGAGCTCGGCCAGGATTGGCTGGAGATCCTCGCGCACCACAACCTCGGCGAGTACCTCTACCTCTGGGACGATCTCGACGCGGCCGAGCCCCACGCGGCGCGCGCGCTCGCGCTCGAGGTGCGGCACACGGGCGGCGCGCCTCGGCCGGTGATCGCCTTGCTCGACGGGCGCCTGCGCCATTTCCGCGGCGACCTCGTGGGCGCGCGCGAGGCGGCGGCGCGTATCCGCGAGCAGGCGGGCCCCGCGCTCCCCGTGCCGGCGGAGGACGTGCTCTGCGTCATGCTCGAGCTCGCCACGTCGGACGCGGACGACGCGGCCTGGGACGCGCTCGAGGCGCGCTCGCGCGAGTTCTCCATGGGGCAGGAGCGCCTGGAGGTGACGGAGGCGCGGGGGCTCTCGGCGCTTCGGCGCGGCTGCCCGGCCGAGGCGCGCCGCCATTTCGAGCGCGCGCTGGAGATCGGCCGGGCGCTCCCGAACGTCATGGCGCCCCGGATCGAGCGCCTCCTCGCGCGGACACGGGCGGACGAGGCCACGTTGCCGTCGTAATGCCGAGGGGCTCCGCGTATCCTCCGGTCGATGGAGTTCGACCGAAATGGCTGGGCGAACGTCCGTGTCGAGGCGCTCCCGGCGTCACGCGCGTACACGCTCCTCGCGCCCGATCCTTCGGCCCGCATCGACGTCGCGCTCTGGGCGCACAAGGCCCGCACGTTCTTCGGCGTGGCGCTCGAGCTCTCGCAGCCGAAGGCGTATCCGAGCGGCGAGGCGCCCGCGGCCGACGCGGCCCTCGTGGAGATCGATCGCAAGGCGCGTGGCGGCAAGGCGCGCGTGCTCGTCGTGACCGTGCCCGTGGAGGAGGCGCCCGAGGCGCGCCTCGTCGCGGAGGCGGGGGCGGCTGCGATCGGCGGCGCGGGTATGGATGTGCTCGTCGCGCGCGCGCGGCGCGTCTGGCAGGTGTCGAGCGAGGTCGCGCAGGGCGAGGATCCGGACGCGCCGCTCGCGCTCGCCGCGATCCTCTCGTCCGTCCTCCTCGCGCCGATCGTTCCGCCGGGTGGGGGCACGATCTTCGGTGTCAAGGGCGCGCGGGAGCGGCTCGGATTGGCTTGACGAACGCGTTTCCCGGACGAACCCGCGGTCTTCCCCAGGACGCTTCCTCTCTTGCGTCTGCTCGAAGCCAGGTTTTTCCGTCCCTTTTCCGATCTCCGTCCGCAGTCCGCAGAGGCCTGGCGGCGTCCCCGAGAAAAGGCCGCGACAGGCTTGCGACCTACGGCGCGTCGGGTTACGGTAGGTGCCTCACGAACGTCACTGGCCCTCGACACGACGCTTTCTTTCCTCCCTCCATTCGGAGGGGGACGTGGCTCGCTCGAACGACTGGCAGACGCAGCGTGTGCTGGCGCGGACTGACCCGCGCGGCACGTCCCCGTTCGATCGCTACGGCTTCGTCGAATGGTCGGCAGAGATGGCGCGACGGCGCGCAAAGGAAGCCGTGAAAGCATCATGTCATGGGAAATCGTCTCTACGTAGGCAACCTCTCCTACAGCACCACCCGCGAAGCCCTCGAGCAGGCGTTCTCGGCTGCCGGTGAAGTCCGCGAGATCGCGATGCCGACCGACCGTGAGACCGGTCAGCCGCGCGGTTTTGCGTTCGTCACGATGGGCTCGGCGAGCGCGGCGACCAACGCCATCTCGCAGCTCAACGGGATGATGCTCGACGGCCGCACGCTCAAGGTCAACGAGGCCCAGGAGCGCCCCCCGCGTGAGGGTGGCGGCGGCGGCGGTCGCAGCTTCGGCGGCGGCGGTGGTGGCGGCTTCGGCGGCGGCGGCGGCCGTGGCGGCGGCGGCGGCTACGGCGGCGGCGGCGGTGGCCGCGGCGGTCGTGGCGGCGGCGGTCGTGACCGTTACTGATCGGTAACGGTCGGTCGACTGGCAGGCTGTTGAGGAGAGGAGCGGCGCGGCGGTTTGCCGAGAGGCACCGCCGCGCCGACTCGTTTTTTGTGCCCCACGTCCTGCGGGACGCGCAGAACCCCCAAGCGAAAGGCATAACCGCATGCAGAGGCAGGGAGCGCTAAAGCGCCAGAAGGAACGCGCTCGTCAGGAGAAGCAGCGCGAGAAGAACGCGAACAAGCTCGAGCGCCGCAAGGAGAAGGACACGCGCGGTGATACTGCACCGGGTGAAGATCCGGACATCGCGGGCATCGTCCCGGGCCCCCAGCCGCCTCCGGCGGACTGAGCCCGAAGCTCCTCCCACGCCCTTCCCCTCCACCCGTCGCGCACCGGCGCGCCCTCCGCGTCACGCGCGTCCCCGGATGAGCCACGTCTCCCTCGTCGATGGGCCATGTCTTCGTGGCACGAAGGGACATCGTGGAGCCGTTGTGCCGAGGCGCGGCGCCGTGGTAGGCAGCCTCCCATGACGCGTGCGGGAGTCGTGCTGGTCCTCGTGCTCGCGGCGTGCGGCGGGGGAGGGGCGCAGGCCGTGATCACGACGGCTCCTCCGGGAGACGCGGCGAAGGGCCCGGGGGAGGCCGGGGGCGAACGGATCCACGAGGCGCCCGAGTCGCAGAAGCCGAACCGGTGCGCGAAGGGCGGCGCCTTCCCGCCGCTCCTGGTGACGCCGAGGCCCGCGACGGAGCCCGATCGGCTCCCGTGCCGCGCGAGGGACCAGGCGACCGAGAGCTCGATCGCGGCGGACCTGCGGGCGCAGTTCAAGCCCACCATGCAGGGCAGCACGCTCGACGTCTCGTTCGGGTGTGACGGGCTCGATCAGCCCGTGGCGCGGCTCGTGTACGAGCGGGGCGCGGGGCACGGTCGACAGCTCGAGATCGTGCAGATCTCCCGCTCGGATCCGGCCGCCGCGGCGTACGACGTGATCGGGGTGCGTGCGTCGCACCCGTTCCCGAGCAAGGCGAAGGCGCCTCCGTTTCAGGTCGCGCGCGCGACGCTCCCGACCGACGCCGTGCACGCGAAGATGCCCTTCGTGCGCGCGGCGCTCCACGCGACGATGCGCGAGAATCGTCCGAAGGCGAAGAACTTCGGGGTGATGGGGTTCGGCTCTTCGGCGAGCGTGCACGTGCTCGTTCGCCTCGAGGACGCGGCGGGGCGGTCGGTCGAGAAGCAATACACCGACGCGATCGACAGCGACGGCCAGCCCCGGTATTTGCCGCTCCTCCGGGCCGACGCCGAGCTGCGGCAGCTCGTGGACAAACTCCCGTGGCAGGGCGAGCCGGCGTCGGGGGAGGTCCTCCGGCTCTTCGAGGAGCGGTTCCTCGAGGCGATGATCGAGTCCGCGGAGCCGGGCGCGTGGTGGGTGCGCGGGGCGTATCTGGAGCTCGCCGGCCTCGCCGGGGCCCGATCACTCGTGCCGTCGATCCTCGGGGTGCTCGGCGCGCCGCGGCCCGAGGGGCCCGGCTCGGACGCGTGGGAGCACAACCAGGAGGCCGCGTTGTCCGCGCTCGTCGCGCTCACGAGGTGGGATCCACGCAAGGACGAGAGAGGCGCGCCGCGCCCGCTCGAAGCCGCCGCCCGCGATTTCCTGACGGAATGCGGCAAGCTCGTGTCCGCTCGGCAATGACC
Source organism: Polyangium spumosum (assembly GCF_009649845.1). Classification (NCBI taxonomy): domain Bacteria; kingdom Pseudomonadati; phylum Myxococcota; order Polyangiales; family Polyangiaceae; genus Polyangium; species Polyangium spumosum. The sequence continues at coordinate 504,273 of NZ_WJIE01000002.1, read as the reverse complement.
CAGGCGCTCGGTCCGCTGCTCGGGGGGCTCACGCTCGTGCTCGCGCTCGGCTTCGTGCTCGCGCGCGTGCGGGGCTTCGGCCCGCGTGAGGCCGACGTGCTCAACGGGCTCGTCGTCGACGTGACGATGCCGGCGCTGCTCTTCGCCGTGCTCGCGCGGGACGGCATGGCGTGGGGCGCGGCGCGCGTGCTGCCCTGGTCGGCGCTCGCGCTCTTCGCATCGCTCGGCCTCGGCGCCGCCGTGGCGCGGGCCTTCGGCCTCGACGCACGCGCGATCGGCAGCGCGGGGATCGTCGCGTCCTTCAGCAACACGGGCTTCCTCGGCCTGCCGCTCCTGCTCACGTTGTTCCCGGGCGACGCGGACGCGAGCTCGGCGGCGATGCTGATCGACCTCGTGATCACCACGGTCCTGCTCTGGACCCTCGGCCAGGCCTACGCCGAGCGCCTCGGCCGCGGCAAGGCGTTCGACGCGAAGGTCGCGCTCCGCATCTTCAAGAAGCCCCTCGTCCTCGCCGTCCCGCTCGGCGCGCTCGTGCACCTGATCCACCTGCCGATCCCGCCGTTTTTGCTCGGCACGCTGGAGGGCCTCGGGCGCACCACGACGTACCTCGTGTTCCTCTCGCTCGGCCTCTCGCTCGACGTGCGCGCTCTCTCCGGCCGCGTCGCGCCGGCGATCGCGCTTTGTGTCGTCAAGCTCGTCTTCGCGCCTGCCGTGGCGCTCCTCTGCGTCCGCGTTTTTGTTGTGCCCGAGCCGCTCGCGACCGTCGCCGTGCTTCAGTCGGCGATGCCCTCGGCGCTGGCCAGCGTGATCATCGTCGCGCTCACGGGTTGTGACAGGCCGCTCGCGGCGGCGGTCTGCACGCTCGCGTCGCTCGCGTCGATGGCGACGTTGCCCGCCGTGGCCTGGGTCGTCGAGGCGACGAGGCCTTGAGCCTGCTATCCTCGCGGCCGTGCCGAACCCGAACTACATCACGCCCGAGGGGGCGCGCCGGCTCTCGGAGGAGCTCGGCCGGCTCCGGTCGGTGGACCGGCCGCGGATCGTCCAGGAGGTCGCGGACGCGGCTGCGCAGGGCGATCGCAGCGAGAACGCCGAGTACATCTACGGCAAGAGGAAGCTCCGCGAGATCGACCGCCGCATGCATTACCTCACGAAGCGCCTCGAGAGCGCGGTCGTCGTGGATCCGAAGGAGCAGAAGGGCGACAAGGTCTTCTTCGGCGCCGCCGTCGAGGTCGAGGACGAGGACGGCAAGCGGCACACCTATCGGATCGTCGGCGAGGACGAGATCGACAGCAAGGCCGGGCGCATTAGCTGGAAGTCGCCGGTGGGCCGCGCGCTGCTCGGCAAGAGGCCGGGCGACGTGGTGACGGTGCGTCGTCCGGCGGGCGACATCGAGATGGAGATCGTGAGCGTGAAGTACACGTGAGGTGATACGATGTCCGCGTTTTCCGTCGGGCACGCCGCGACGGACCGGAGCCATCGATGTCCCCGCGTCTCTTCTTGCCGCTTGCTTCTGCTGGATGTATCGCCCTGGGCGCCGCCGCCGCGCTCGCAGAGCCGCCGCAACCTTCGTCGCCCGCGCCGCCCGCGCCCGTGACTGCGCCGCCGCCTGCGGAGAGGCCCCCGTGGATGCGTCGGCCCCCGCAATCGCCCGCGCTTTACCCCGGGTGGAGGCTCGAAGAGGCGCCGCGACCGGGCGAGACGGCCGAACCACAATGGTACGGCTGGCAATCGCTGATGGGGATCATCCCTTCGCACGGTATCGCCCTTCTCGGCCTCACCGACAATGACCTCATCCCGCTGATTTACCTCGGCGCCGCCGGGCATGCTTTGACGTCGCCCATCGTGCACTGGGCGCACGGGAACGTGGGGACGGGCTTCTTGAGCCTCGGCGTCAACATCGGCGCGCCGCTCCTCGGCGGGATGATCGCCTTCGAGACCAGGTCGACCGGGCTGCTCTTCACCATGGGCTTCTTGACGATCGTGGGCTGGCCCGTCGTCGATACGCTCCTGTTGAGCTACGAGGACGCTCCGAAGTCGAAGGACAAGAGCGCGCGCCTGATCGACTCGTTCGCCGTCGTGCCGATGCTCGACGGCGACAGGAAAGGTTTGTCCCTCGTCGGCCAGTTCTGACGAGGCGCGGCGCCATGGCTCCCCGGAACGATCCCGCTCGTCCCCCCTCCGCGCGTGACGTGGTGGTGACGGGCCTCCGGCCGCGGGACGCGGAGGGCGCGCTGCATACGCTGATCGCTTGCTCCCTCACGGCGACGGGGATCGGTTTGTCCTCGTCCTCGTCCTCTGCCGCGTGGCTCGCGGGGCAGCTCGTCTTCGCCGTCTCCTTCGTGAAATGGTTCTCCCTGCTCCACGAGGCCGGCCATCACACGCTCTTCGCCACGCGGGGCCTGAACACCCTCGTCGGCCACCTCGCCTCGGTGATCTCGGTCCTCCCCTACACGAGCTGGAAGGCCATCCACCGCATGCACCACAAATGGACCGGCTATCAGGACAAGGATCCCACGACCTCCTCGCTCGTCCCGCGAAAGCTCGGCGCCTTCGAACGCCTGGCCATCAACGTCGCCTGGAGAGCGTGGATCCCGCTGTTTTCGGTCCTCTACCGGGCGCAGAGCTTCTGGCACCTCCCGCGCCTCGCCCGGCTCTTCCCCGAGCTGCGCGCCCGCCGCGCCTTCGTCGGCAACGTCATCGTCTTGCTCGCCCTCTACGCCGCGGCGATCACGCTCGTCGGGCCCGCCGCGCTCTTGCGCCTCGTCGGCCTCGGGCTCTTCCTCGGGTTCGCGTGGATGGACGTCATCATGTTGAGCCAGCACACGCACATCCCGCTCGAGCTCTCCCATGGCGCCGACGTCGCCCCGATCCCTGCGCCCGAGCAGGCGCCGTACACGCGTTCGCTCCGCTTTTCGCGTCTCGTTTCGACGTTCGTCCTGACCGGGTTCGACGCGCACGAGCTGCACCACGTCTTTCCTTTCGTGCCGGGCCCGCGCCTGCGCGAGATCCCGTGGACGCCGCCGAACGAGGCGCCCGCGTGGGCCTGGATTCGCAGGGCCAAGGCCGTCCCGGCCGAGGTCTTTTTGTTCCAGAACCGCAAGACCTCCGGCCTCTCGATCTGAAGCCGTGCAACCCGCTCCGCTCTCTCCGATCGCTTGTGCCGGGCTGCTCGTCGGCAGCTTCGTCATCGGCGGCGCCTGTCAATCCGCGTGGTTCGCGCACCCGCTATCGAAGCGCTTCACGCGGCCCCTCGACGGAGGACACACGCTCCGCGGGCGACGCCTCTTCGGCGACAACAAGACCACGCGTGGCTTCGTGGTCATCGTGCCGGCCACGGCCCTCGCCATGGCGGGCCTCGGGACGTTGGCCCAGCGCCTCGGCCTCGCCGTGTGGCCGGAGGCGCAGCCAGGGCTCTTCTTGCTCGGCGCGGTCGCGGCGCTCGGGCTCATGCTCGGGGAGCTGCCGAACTCGTTCGTGAAGCGCCAGCTCGACGTCGAGCCCGGATCACCGCCGAAGCACCCCGTGGGGCGCGTCGTCGCGGCCGTGGTCGACAGGCTCGACTCGGTCGTGGGCGCGCTCGTCGGCGCATCGTTGGTGGTCGAACTGTCGTGGGAGACGGCGCTCTATTGCCTCCTGATCGGTCCGCCGATCCACGGGCTCTTCAGCGTGCTTCTGTGGGTCCTCGGCGTGAAGAAGAGGGCAGGATGAGCGGGCGCGGGGGGATCGCGGGCGCGTTCGGGTGGGCGCCGCTCGTGCGAGGGTTCGAGGCCGTGGACGAGGTCGCGCTCGTCGGCGGGAAGGGGCGATCGCTGCAGGAGCTCCGCGCCGTGGGGGCGCCCGTGCCCGAGGGCGTGATCCTGACGACGGCGTTCTCCGCGGCGCTCCCGCACGAGGACGAACCCTTGCCGCCGCGTTGCGTGGAGGCGCTCGACGAGGCGCGCCGACGGCTCGGCGGTGGGCCCTTGATCGTGCGGAGCTCGGCCGTCGGCGAGGACGGGAGGACGGCGGCGTTCGCGGGACTGCTCGAGTCGATCTTCCCGGTCGACGGAGGGGATCCCGCGGCCCTCCTCTCGGCCGTGCGTCGCTGCGTGGCGTCTCGCGCGGCGCCACGCGTGCGCGCCTACGAGCAGGCCCGGAGCGTGCGTCTGCAGGGCGTCGCGGTCGTCGTGCAGCGGCTCGTCCAGAGCGCGGCGGCCGGCGTCCTCTTCACCGACGGCGTCTGGTTACGCGGCGAGTGGTGCCGCGGGCACGGACAGGCGCTCGTCGACGGCGCGATCACGCCGGGCGCCTTCCGCCTCGATCGCCGCGCCGCCGAGGCTACGCGTCGCGTCGCGCACGTCGAGCGTCCGCCGGAGGACGGCAGCACGTTCCCGCTCTCGGATCACGCCGCGCGCGAGCTCGTGAAACACGCGACCACCCTCGAGCGGCGGCGCGGCGTGTCCCTCGACGTCGAGTGGACCGTCGATCCCGAGGGCGAGCTCTGGATCGTGCAGGCGCGTCCCGTGACCGACCGGCGCACGTTCCTCTGGTCGAACGCGAACATCAGCGAGAACTTCCCGGCGCCCGTGACGCCGCTGCTCGTCTCGTTCGCGCGTGCTGGTTACGAGGCGTATTTCCGCAACCTGGCGCGCGAGTTCGGGATCGAAGACGCGCGCATCGCCGCGCACGACGAGGCCTTCCGGGACATCGTCGACGCGCACGGAGCGCGGCTCTACTACAACCTCTCGCACATCCACGCGGTGCTGCGGCTCATGCCGTTCGGGGACTGGTTCGTGGACAGCTTCGACGTCTTCGTCGGCGCGGGCGCCTCCTCGCCCGAGGGGCGGCGCGTGGTCGACGAGCTCGCCTCGCTCGCCCGCGTGCTCGCCCACGTGGCGCGCGCCTACCGTGATCTGCCGGCCCGCGTGAGCCGCTTCGAGCGCGTGGTCGACGAGGTCGCGTCGCGGCTTCATCCACGCGAGGTCGCGACGATGCCGTCGCCGCGGCTCGGCGAGGGGCTCGACGTGATCCTCGACGTGCGGCTCCGGCGCTGGATCGACGCCTCGCTCGCCGACTGCGCGGCGGCCGTCACCTACCGGGCGCTCGGGGCCCTGCTCCGCCTGATCGACCACGACGACGCGGGTGCGGCGCACGCCGACCCCGACCCTGCGACGCGACACCACGCGCTGCTCGAGGGCCTCGACGTCGCCGGCGCGTGGTCCTTGCGTGCGCTCTGGGATCTCGCTGTCGCCGTCGCAGCGGACGCGCGGGCGCGCGAGGCGCTCGTGGCGTGTGGCGGGTCGTTCGCCACGTTTCGAGCGGCGCTCGCGCCGGAGATCGGCGCGCGGGTCGACGACTGGCTCGATCGGTTCGGCTTCCGCGGCTCGGGCGAGCTCTTGCTCACCGAGCCCTCGCTCGCGGAGGATCCGGACCGCCTCTTGCCGCTGCTCACGCGGTACGTGGAGGCCGTTGGGGATCCAAACGTCGAGAGCCCCGCGCGTGCCCTCGAGCGCCAGCGCGCCGCGCGCGAGCGCGAGACGGCGCGGCTCCGCGAGCGGCTCGGGGGGCCTCGTCGCGTGCTCCGAGCGCTCTTCGATGCCCTGGTGCGGGCGACGCAGACCTCGGTGCAGCTCCGCGAGCGCGCGCGGTTCCGGCAGGCCTTGCTGTACACGCGCCTCCGCGGCGTCGCGCTCGCGCTCGGCCGGAGGTTCGTCGAGGCCGGGATCACGGACGCCGTCGACGACGTGTTTTTCCTCCGCTTCGACGAGCTCGTGGACCTCGCGGCCGACCGCGCTCCTCCGGGCGACGTGCGGGCCCTCGTCGCGTCACGGCGCGCCGAACACGCGGCGCTCTCCGCGCTCGATCTGCCCGACGTGTTCACCCTCCCCGCGGGTGCGTTCGTCCTGCCGACCGATCTCGACGTCGCCGCGTCGCCCTCGATCGAGCTCCCTCCCGAGGGCGGGGTCTTGCGTGGCGTGCCGGCGAGCGGAGGCCGCATCTCGGGGCGCGCGGCGGTGCTCTCCGGGCTCGCCGATGCGGGCAAGCTCGCGCCGGGGGACGTGCTCGTGGCGAAGCAGACCGATCCTGGCTGGGCGCCCTTGTTTTTCCTGGTGAAGGGCCTCGTCCTCGAGCGTGGCGGCATGCTCTCGCACGGCTCGATCCTCGCGCGTGAGCTCGGCATTCCTTCGGTCGTCGGCGTGCCCGAGGCGACGACGCGGATCACGCACGGGCGCGACATCGACGTCGATGGAGACACGGGGCATGTCCGCCTCGACTGACGCGCGCTGGATCCTCGCGTGGCTCCGCGAGCGGATCCTCGTGTCGTCGCACCTGCTCGTGCCGCTCGCGCTTTTTGTCGCGCTCGCAGGCGGCGTGGGCCGCGTGCTCGTGCGGACGGCGATCGCCTTCCTCGGCATCGTGGCCTTTCGCCTGTGGGACGACGTCGAGGACGTCCCGCACGATCGAGAGCACCACCCGACGCGTGTGCTCTGCCGCCTCGCCTCCACGCGGGCGCCCTTTTTCGTCGCGCTGCTCGGGCTCACGCTCACGGCGGCCCTGATCGCCTTCACCGGCGGCGCGCTCTGGCCGTTCGTCGGCGTCGTCGTCGCCTCGTTCGGCGCCTTTGCCGCGCGCGCGGCGTGGCCTCGCCTGCGCTTGCTCTTCACGCACGTGCTCCTGCTCAAGGTGCCCGCGCTTGCGCTCGCCCTCTCTCGCCCCGAGATGCCCCTCTTCTGGAAGGTCGGCGCCGTCCTTTCGCTTTATGGCGCCGTCACTGCGTACGAGCTCGTGCACGACGACGACGCGCGCCGCGCGCCCCTCGCGTCGGCGCTGGCCCTCGTCGACCTCGCCTGCCTCTTCGCCGGGCCTGTGATCTGGGTCCGGTTCCCTCGCGTTTTCTTTTGAAGGATCCGACGATGACGACGACCGAGGCCTCGATCCCGCAGCAAACCAAGCCCCGCATGGAAGACAACGCCTGCCCTGGTTGCGGCGGGCGTGACGCCGATTTCCTCCTCGAGGCCGAGGACGACCTCACCGGCAAACCCGGCCGCTTCCGCTTCGTCCGTTGCCGCGCGTGTGGCCTCGCCCATCAGAGGCCGCGTATCGTCCAGGCCGACATCGGCGCCTATTACGATTCCGAGTACATCGCCCACCGCAAAAAGAAAGATTGGGGCGTGTTCACGCCGCTCTACGAGTGGGGCATGAACGGGCACGACCGCCGCAAGGTCGAGCTCTGCGGCAGGTACGTCCCCTTGCGCCGCGGCATGCGCGTGCTCGATATCGGCTGCGCCGTGGGCAGCTTCCTGCAGATGCTCCGCAAAGGATACGGCGCCGCCGTCACCGGCGTCGACTTCAAGGATCTCCGCGGCCATCCGCTGCTCGAAGGCGTCGATTTCCGCGTAGGCGTGCTCGCCGACGTCGATTTCGGAGAGACGCGCTTCGACCTCATCACGATGTGGCATTTCCTGGAGCACGATTACGAGCCTCTGCAGACGCTCGAACGCGCGCGGGGCTTGCTCGCGCCCGGGGGGCGTATCGTCGTCGAGGTGCCGCGCCTCGATTCGACGACCTTCCGGCTCTTCAAGGACCGCTGGCCCGGGCTCCAGGCGCCACAACACACCGTGCTCTTCGACTGGAGCACGCTCCGCGCGATGTGCCAGAAGAGCGGCCTCTCCATCGTCGACCACCTGCCCTGGGGCGCGTTCCCGGCCTATTTCTACCTCTTCGCGGGCGCGGCGTTCCACGTGCTCCGCGGAAAGGGGCTCGACGTGGGCAAGGCGATCGGCCCGTACTTCGCGGGACAACTCGCGCTCTCGCCGATCTTGCTCTTCGAGAAGCAGCTCAACCTCGCCATGCAGACGATCGTCCTGGAAAACCCCGCGTCGGGGAACTCGCCGTGAGCCTCCAGCGCATTCGGGCCGTCGTCGCCCTCGTGCTGACCATTCTTTTCGTCACGGCGCTCTCGCCGCTCTTCGTCGTCGTGCGGCTCCTCTTCGGCCGGCGCGCCGCGGCCGAGAAGCTCGGGGCCTGGGCCGCGTCCGTGGTCCTCGGCCTCGCCGGCATCTCGGTCGAGGTGCGCGCGCCCGTGTTCCCGCTGCCGGAGCGCCGCGTCGTGTACGTCTCGAATCACACCTCCTCGATCGATCTCTTCGTGCTGCTCTCGCTCTGCCTGCCGCGCGCGTGGTTCTTCATGAAGCGCGGCGCGTGGGTCTTCCCGCCGGGCGCGATCGTGGCCATGTGCGTGGGCACGTTTTTCACGGTGCCCCAGGCGTACACCGAGAAACGCCGCGAGCTCTTCGCCGCCGCGTGTGAGGTGCTCCGAAGAACCGGCGACGCGGTGTATCTGAGCCCCGAAGGGACACGCGTGACGACCGGCTCCGTGGGGCCGTTCAACAAGGGCGCGTTTCACCTGGCGGCCGCGCTCGGGGCGCCGATGGTCCCGCTCTACCTCGAAATTCCGAAATCGGACAACCCGGGCAAGAGCTGGGTCATGCCGCGGACGAAGGTGATCGTCCACGTCCTGCCCGACGTCGACACGAGCGATTGGCGGCCCGAGACCGCGCGCGAGCACGCCGACCACGTGCGCGGCGTCTATCAGGCCTTCGAGGCCGAGCGAGCCGCGGCGTGAGCCCCGCCTTCACGTTCCTCCCCGCAAAACTACGTCGGCGCGCCGAAACGCGCGGGGACGAGCTCGCGCTCGGTTTCCTCGACAATGGCGAGGACGTCACGGACGAGCTCACCTGGGGCGGGCTCGATACACGCGTGAACGACGTGGCCGCCGTCCTCGTCGCGTCGTTCCCGGAGGGCACGCGTATCCTCTTGCTTTTCCCGCCGGGGCTCGATTTCGTGATCGCCTTCCTCGCCTGCCTCCGCGCAGGCAGGGTGGCCGTGCCGGCGATCCCGCCCGATCCCCACAAGCCGGCCCGGAGCCTCTCGCGGCTCGCCCACCTCGTGCGCGACGCCGCCCCCGCGGCGGTGCTGTCGACGGCCGCCGTGGAGCCTTATCGCCCGATCCTCGAAGGCGCCGTGCCCGCGCTCGCGGGTATGCCCTGGATCGACGTCCGCGAGGTCCCGCGCGCGAGCCTCACGATCGACGATCCCCGCGAGGAGGGCCTCGCCTTTTTGCAATACACCTCGGGCTCGACGGCCGAGCCCAAGGGCGTACGTATCCTGCGGCGGAACCTCTCCCATAACCTGCACGTCATTCACGGCGTCGCGCCCGCGACTCCACGCGCGTCCGTGAGCTGGCTCCCGCAATTCCACGACATGGGGCTCATCGAGGGGATCCTGCTCCCGCTCGACGGAGGCTGGCCCGCGTGGTTGATGCCGCCGTGGGCCTTCCTCGAGCGGCCCGCGCGGTGGCTCTCGGCCATCGAGCGATTCGGGGCGACGCGCAGCGGCGGGCCGAACTTCGCGTACGACCTCTGCGTGCGGAAGATCGACCCGGCCGCGCGCGCGAAGCTCGATCTCTCCTGCTGGGCGCAGGCGTATTGTGGCGCCGAGCCCATCCGCGCGAGCACGCTCTCCGCGTTCGCCGCCGCGTTCGCGCCGTCGCGGTTCTCCGCCTCCGCGTGGTTTCCGTGTTACGGGCTCGCCGAGCATACCGTGCTCGCCTCGTGCCGCACGTTTGCGCCCTTCACCGTCGAGCGCCTCTCGGCCGCGGCGCTCGCCCGGGGCGAGGCCGTGGAGGCGAGCGGCGAGCGCGGGATCGACGTGGTCTGCGTCGGAGAAATCCCGCCGCTCGTCACGCTGCGGGTGGTGGATCCGGAGATACGCGTGCCGCTCCCGGACGGGCATATCGGCGAAATATGGCTGCGCAGCGGCAGCGTCGCCGATGGATACTGGGGGCACGACGAGGCGACGCGCGAGGTGTTTGGCGCGACGCTCGCCGGATCGGTCGGAGCTGAAACCTTCCTCCGCACCGGCGACCTCGGTTATCGCCGCGGGGATCTGCTCTTCCTCGTGGGCCGGCAAAAGGACGTGCTCATCCTCCGCGGCGAGAACCACCACGCGCACGACGTCGAGCGCACGGCGGAGGGCGCGCACCCGGCGATCCGGCGAGGCTGCGTCTGCGCCGTTTTGCTCGAGGACCAGGGCGAGCTCGGGGAGGCGCGGCCCGTCGTGGTTTGCGAGGTGGGCGATTCACTCGACGAGGCGGGCCGCGCCGCGGTGATCGCCGCGGTCCATCACGTGGTGTCCTTCGAGCACGGGATCTCCGTCGATATCGCGCTCGTCCCGAAACACACGCTGCCGAAGACGTCGTCGGGCAAGCTCCAGCGGCGGGCGACGGCGGCGCTCCTCCGATCGGGCGAGATCGAATGGCCTGCTCCTCCGGCCCCCCTGCCGGATCCTCCGCCGGGGGAGGAGAGCACGATACACGCGGCGCAGCGCGCCCTCGCGAAGGTCACGGGGCTCTCTCTCGCCGAGATCGATATCGAAGCGCCCCCCGCTCGTTTGCCGCTCGACTCTTTGCAGGCCGCGGACGCCGCGGCGGCGCTGGGAGAGCTGCTCGGCCGGCCCCTCTCCCTCGACGCCTGGGGCCGAGCGCCGACGCTTCGCGCCCTCCTCGAGGGCTCGGGGCCGCTCGATACGCCGTGGATCCAGGACCTCGCGCGTCCCCTGCCGCGCCCTTCGCCGCGCCGAACGGGCGGCGGGGCCATTCTCGTCACGGGCGGGACGGGTTTCGTCGGGCGCGCCGTCGTCGACGAGCTCGCGCGGCGAAACAAGCGGGTGCTCGTGCTGGCGAGGGGAGCCGCTGGCCCCTCTGCTCTTGCGGGTGACGTCTCGTTGCCCCATTGCGGGCTCGCGGAGGACCAGTATCACGCGCTCGTCCGGGAGCTCGACGTGGTCGTGCACGTGGCCGGGGCCGTGAACTGGGTCTTGCCTCATGGATCCCTCGCGCCGACGAACGTGGGCGGGACGGCCGAGGTGATCGCCCTCTGCGCCGCCGCGGGGGCGCGCCTCGTCCACGTCTCCTCGCAGATCGTATGCCACGACGGCGCGGCCCTCCCGGGCGCGGTCCTCGGCGACGACGAGCCCCCCTCGGCCCTGCACGCGCGGCTCCCGCGCCTCCCGCTCGGTTATGCGTCCTCGAAGGCCGCCGCCGAGCTGCTCGTCACCAGGGCGCGAGAGGACGGGCTCTCCGCCACCATCGTGCGGCCCTCGCTCGTGCTCGCCGGAAAGGACGGCGAGGCGAGCGTGGACGACGTCGTGGCCATCCTGCTGCGCGCCTGCGTCGAGGCCGCCGCGGCCCCGGATCTCGATATCCCCTTTTCGGTTTGTCCTCGTGATCACCTCGCGCGTGTCCTCGCCGATCTCGCCTCCGCGGGGCCCGCGCTCGTCCACGTGGGCGACGAGTCGCGTAGCCTGCGCGAGGTGGTCGCGTGGCTGGCGCTCGCCGGTCATGACGTCCCCCTCGTGCCGTGGGAGTCGTGGCTCGCGCGTATCGAGGCGCTCGGCCTCCACCGGCGCGGGCGATTGCGAGGCCTCTGGCCCTTCTTCCGCGCCGGCACCTTGCGCCATTACGAACGCTCGCGGCGCGCCGCCATCCTCATCGACCCGGCCTTCCGCGGCGACGAGCCCGTCGACCCCGCGTTCCTCGACGATCGCCTCGCCGCGTGGAGGGCGGCCTCCGCGCTCCCGCCGCCGCCCCGCCGCGGCGCCCGCGCCACCGCGGCCTCACGCGCCTTGCCCGAGCCGCCTCGCGAGGTCGTCGTCGACGGCGCCGTGCACGAGGTCCAAGCCGCCCGCGTCCTTCCGGCCATCGCGGGCAGCGGCCTCTTGAGCCGCCTCGCGCGTGGCTTCTGCGATCGCCCCGTCGGCGTGTACCCGGCGACGCTCTCGCTCGACGACGGCCGCGTGCTCGACGTCGTCCTGAAGGCGCCCGCCCGCGGCGACGAGCTCCGCGCCCTTTGCACGGGCGTCGCGCGCGCCTCGAGCCCCGCCCTGGCCGCCGCGCTCGAGACCCACGGCCACTGGCTCGACGTCGCGGCGGCGGACACCCGCGAACGCGCGCTCTACGCGCTGGATCCTCCTGCCCTCGCCCGCGTACGACCCCGCTGCTTCTCCGCGTCCGGCGGCGCGATCGGCGCGCCGCTCGTCCTCGAGAGGTTGTCGGAAGGCGACCAGGTGGAGGCCCTCGACGCCATCGAAAAACCCTGGCCACTCGCCTCCGTGCGACGCGCCGCCCTCGGCCTCGCGCGCTTGCACGCGGCCTTGCGCGGGCCCGCCGCGGCGCTCTCCGCCGTGCCCTTCGCGCGGCCCGCGGGGACGGGCGCGGCCGAGCTCGTGCCCTTGTGGGAGGCGCTCTTCGAGCACGCGCGGACGCGTATCGACGCGGACGTCGCGCGGGCGGCGGCGCCCCTGCTCCGCGACGTCGGCTGGGCCGAGGCGCTCTCCTGCATGCCGGCGACGCTCCTGCACAACGACGCCAATCCGCGGAACCTCGCATTACGACGATCGCAGTCGGACGCGGAGATCGTCCTCTACGACTGGGAGCTCGCGTCGATCGGCCCCGGGACACGCGACCTCGCGGAGCTCCTCTGCTTCACGCTCTCCCCGGAGACGAGCGCCGACGAGGTGTTTCCGCTCGTGCGCGCGTACGCCGCCATCGCCGCGCCCGGCCTCGACGACGAGGCCCTGCGTGGCGCTCTCCGCGCCTCGCTCGCGTGGCTCTTCCTGGATCGATTGACCACGTACACGGTGGTCTCGCCGGTCTTCGATTTGCCGTGGCTCGGGCGGGTGCTCGCGACGTGGCGCAGGCTCGCCTCGTCATGACCACTCGCGGCCGAGCCTCCGGATGCGCACGTTCGCGGGGACACGCGTGAGGAAATGCCGGCGGTAGACCGGGTCGCCGATCGCGGCTTCTCGCGCGTCGAGCTCGTCGCAGGCGTCGCGCAGCGCGCGCCTCGCGGCCTGCGTCTCCCCGGCGGCCATGAGGGCCTCCGCGAGCGTGAGGAGCACGCGCTCGAGCCCACGCGGGCCGATGCGCCAGTGGAGGTTGAGGGCGTCGCGGGCGACCGTCACGGCCTGGGCGGCGCGGCCACGCGCGAGCAGGAGCCTCGCGCGGAACCACGCGCAGGCGGCCGCCACGAACGGGTATTCGCGGCTGCTCGTGGCGTCGATCAAGGTCTCCGCCTCCGCCACGGCGCCTCGCTCGACGTGGGCCTCGATGAGCGTGAGGCGGCCGATGGCGCTGACGACGTTGCCGTCCTTGCCGTGCGCGCGATCCGCGACGGCGCCCGAGATCGTGATGGCCTCCTCGAAGCGGCCCTGCGCGAGCCGGAGCTGGCCGGAGTACGCCGCGGCCACGTGCGCCGCCATGCTGGAAGGGCGCGCCGCCGTGCGTTCGAGCCACGACTCGGCCTCCTCGAACGCGCCGAGCTCGGTGCAGACGCCGACGAGCATCGCCGCGGCGACGGGGACGACGTGGCGCTCGCCGCCTTGCTCCAGATAGCGCACGGCGTCGAGCGCGTGCTCTCTCGCGAGCCACGGATTGCGGCCGAGGTTCTTCTCCACCATCGCCGACGCGTACGCGAGCGCGCCGGCCCTCGACGGCTCCACGTCCATCGTGGCCGCCATGATCGCGCGCAGCTTCTCGAGGAAGACGAACGCGTCGCCGTCGCCGCTCCCCGCGAGCGCCGCGATGAGCGGGGCGAGCGCCCGCGCGAGCGCCGAGAGCGCGTTCGGGGCGGGCTCCGTCGCGAGGACGCGCCGGCTGAGGTCGTGCAGGGTCTCGTGCCGGCCGAGCAACATGGCGCCCCCGATGGCGCCCTCGAGCGCGATGTAATGGGCGATGGAGCCGGGGGTCGTGCGCCGCAGGGCCTCCTCGGCCGCGGCGAGCGAGGCCTCGTAATCGCCGGACGCCGAGGCGATGCGGGCCCGGAGCGCCCAGAGGTCCGTCGCGACCTCGTCGGCGGGCCCGGCGGCGAGGCCCCGCTCGACCGCGCGTAGCCCCGCCTGGAGGTCGTTGCCGCGCATCGCCGTCTGGGCCGCGCGCGCGTGCCAGTGGGCGGCCCGCGAGCCCTTGCCGCCTCGCTCGAAATGCATCGCCAGGACCGCGGGGTCGGGCTCGCCCACGCGCTCGAGCCAACCGCCCGCGAGCCCATGGCCGAGGACACGATCCCGCTCCGTCAACATGGCATACGCCCCCTCGCGGAGGAGCGCGTGCCGGAAGGCATACTCTTCCTCGCCCACGAAGCGCCGCGAGCTCCGGCGCGTCACGATCTCGCGCGCGACGGCCTCGTCGAGCGCGGCGTCCACGTTCACCGGCCGGCGCCCGCCGAGCAGCCGCCGCACGCCGTTGGGCCAGAACACCTCGCCGAAGACGCTCGCCGCGCGCAGGAAATGGCGGACGTCGGACGGGAGCGCGGCGAGCCGGGCCTCGACCATGCCGAGCACGGTCTCCGGCAAAACGCCGCTCCGGCCCTCCGTGACGGCCCGGACGAGCTCTTCCAGGTAAAACGCATTGCCCTCGGACCTGTCGACGAGGGCCACGACGAACGCCTCGGAGGCGTCGTCGCCGAGCGCGGAGCGCACGAGCGCCGTCGCGGCGCGGCGAGGCAAGGGGCCGAGCCGGACCTCCTGCGCGCGCTCCGCCCAGAGCCGCGGGAACATGTCGTGGATCTCGGGCCGGGCGAACGCGACCACCGCGAAGGGTTCGTCCCGGAGCTCGCGGAGCGCCGTGTCCACGAGCTTGACCGACGAGACGTCCCCCCAGTGCAGGTCCTCGAGCACGAGGAGCGTGGGCCGGGCCCGGGACGCCGCGCGCATGAACTCGACCCAGGCCGCCTCGATTCGCTCGGCCATGAGGTGCGCATTCTCGCGCGCCGACCGCAGCCGCGGGTTTCGCTCGTCGGGGAAGGCCGCGCCCACGAGCTCGCCGAGGAAGGGCGCCGTGCCCTCGGCCGCCTCCGCCGAGAGCAAGGCGCCCACGGCCGCCGAGACCTTTTGCTGCTGGAGCTCGCGCCGCTCGCCGACCTCGATTTGCATGAGCATACGCAGCGCGGAGGCGATCACCGAAAAGGCGGCGCCCGAGCGCATGACGTCGGCGCGGCCGACCGCGAGGCCGAGGTCGGGGACCCGGCGGCCGAGCTCCGTGAGGAGCTCCTGCCGCAGGCGCGATTTGCCCATGCCCGCGGGCCCCGTGACCAGGACGGCCTGCGCCCGCTGCTCGTCGAACTCCTGCTCGAGCAGCTCGACGAGCCCGCGCAGCTCGCGCTCCCGGCCGACGAAGGGGCTCGGGTTGCCGAGCAGGGTGCGGATCTCGTCGCCACGCGCGTGCTCGCGGACGAGCCACGCGTGGCCGGCCTGCTCCTCGATCTCGAACCGAGGGTCGAGCAGCGAGCGCGTGACGTCGTCGACGATCACCCCCGACCGCCCGTTTTTCCTGGCGCGATCGAGCAGGAAGGCCACGAGCTCGACGAGCTCGCCGACGGGGAGCCGATCGGCGAGGTCGCTGCGGCCCGTCACGAGCCCGATGACGCGCGCCGTCGAGGCGGCGTGGATCGTGAGCGCCGCGCGCGCCGCGCGCGCCGCCTGATCGGTCGCATTGCCGGCGCCACGCATGACCATGAGGACGGTGCCCCCCGCGAGCGCGTCGACGGACGCGCCGAGGGGCTCGGCGACACGACGGACCTCGTCGAGCGAGCTGCGCCCGCCGGCCGCGATGGCGACGATCGACAGGAGCCGCCGCTCGCTGTCGCTGAGCCGAGAGGCGGGGATGCTGCGCACGGACGGCGAGCTCGACGAGGTCGTCACGGGAATGGACGCGAGCTCGGCCGCGAGCGCCGCCCCGTCGGCCGGCCTCTGGGCGGGGATCTTGGAGAGCATGCGGGCGCAGAGGCTCGAGACGGGGGCGGAGACGTCCGGGCGCACGATCGCGAGCTCCGGGGGCTCTTCGAGGAGGAGCTTCGCGAGCAGCGCCATCGGGTGGGAGCCCTGGAAGGCCGGTCGTCCCGCCAAACACTCGAAGAGGACGCAGCCGAGGGAGAACACGTCGGCGCGTGGGCCGACGACCTCGTCGCCGCGCGCCTGCTCGGGGGCCATGTAGCCGGGGGTGCCGAGCACGGAGCTCGGGCGCGTGAGCACGTCCCCGGAGGAGAGGCGCGCGATGCCGAAATCGAGGAGCTTGATACGGTCGAAGCGGCGCTCGACGAGGAAGATGTTGCTCGGCTTGATGTCCCGGTGGACGACGCCGCGCGCGTGCGCGGCGCCGAGGGCCTCGGCGACGCGGCGGACGAGCGCGAGGCTGGCGTCGATTTCGAGGGGCCCGCGCGAGAGGCGGGTCGCGAGGTCCTCGCCCGCGAGCCACTCCATGACGAGGTACGGCTCGCCGGCGCTCGTGACGCCGTGCCCGACGTGCCGGACGATGGTCGGGTGCTCGAGCCGCGCGAGGATACGCGCCTCGGCCAGGAATCGGTCGACGCCGTGATCGGGGTCGCGCAGGACCTTGAGGGCGACGGTCTCCTGCGTCGCGAGGTCGCGGGCGCGCCAGATGGTCCCCATGCCGCCGGTGCCGGCCTTGGACTCCAGCTCGAACCGCCCGTCGACGATCTCCCCGCTGCGCATGGCGGGGGGATCCTCGCCGAACGGCCCCATCAATTCAAGGATTTCACCGCGTCATCCATGCGGGATTCATGCCACGCGGCGCCCGCCCGGGACCAACTGCGGTAGGATGCGCGGTGATGCCGACCGCTGGTCATCACCTGACGCCGACGCTCAAGCTGGTTCGTCCTCTGGAGGCGGGCGCGATGGGTACGGTATGGGCCGCGGAGGACCTCGCGCTCGGCGCGCGGGTGGCGGTGAAGCTCATGGCGCCGGCGGACGCGCACAACGAGGCGGCCATCCTGCGTTTCCGACAGGAGGCCCAGGCGGCGGCGCGTATCAAGAGCCCGTACGTGGCGAGCGTGCTCGATCACGGGGTGACGGCGCAGGGACAGCCCTACATCGTGATGGAGCTGCTCGAGGGCGAGACGCTCCGCAGGCGCATGAAGCGGCTCGGGCCCTTGCCGTGCGAGGACGTGGTGCGGCTCTTCGGACAGGCGGCGCGGGGGGTCGGGGCGGCGCACGCGCTCGGCGTCGTCCATCGCGACATCAAGCCCGAGAACCTGTTCGTGATCGAGGTCGAGGGCGCGCCTTTCTTGAAGGTGCTGGATTTCGGCATTGCGAAGCAGCTCGACATGACGTCGCGATTGACATCGACGGGCGCGGCCATGGGGACGCCGCCCTACATGAGCCCGGAGCAATACGACGACACGAAGAGCGTCGATCACCGCACCGATCTCTGGGCGATGGCGGTCGTCGTGTACGAGATGCTGACGGGGCAGCTCCCGTTCACGGGCGCGTCGCTCGTGGCGATGGCGTACGCCGTCGCCAAAGGCGAGTTTTTACCGCCGAGCGTGCTGCGCGCCGAGGCGCCGAGGGCGGTCGACGCGTGGATGGAGCGGGCATTCTCGCTCGACATGGAGGCCCGGTTCGGCTCGGCCCTGGAGATGGCGGAGGCATTCGCGGCGGCGATGCAGCCCGCGGAGCCACGCGCGCCGCGGTCGGCGAGGCTGCATCACCCGCGGACGAGGGGCCTCTCGCCGCCGCCCGCGCCGGCGCCGGAGGGAATTCGAGGCGGCGGGGAGCTGCGGCTGCAGATCGTCGAGGATCGAGCGCGCGGGTTTTTGTCCGTGTCGGCGCCCGGCACGTGGGCGCGCGCCATCGCCTTCGACGAGCGCGCCGAATCTCTTTTCATGGCATTCGCGACGGGCGAGGTGTCGTGCCTGGACCTCGCGACGAAGCGGCTGCGCTGGTCGTGCCTGCTCCCCACCCGGCTCGTTTGCCTCGGCGTGGGCGCGGGGGTGCTCGCCGTGGGCGCGACGGACGGCAAGATTTTCCTCTTCGACCCGGTCCGCGGGAGGTTATCGAGCACGTTGGTCCACGACACGACGGTGGTGCGCGCGCTGGCCATCGACGCCGGAGCGGGGACGCTCGCCGCGTGCAGCGACGGGGCGCGCATCAGCTTGTGGCGCCTCTCGACCGGGGAGTGTCTCCGGGTCGTGGAGGACCACGCGGACGGGGTCCGCGGGATCGCATTCGACAAGATGAACCGCCTCTGGGCGTCGGCCTCGCGTGACGCCACGGTGCGCTTGTGGGACGCGGGTCTGCGTCCCGTGCACGTCCTGCGTGACCCCCAGAGCGCGGTGGGTTGTGTGGCGTTTTCGCCGGACGGCAGCTTCCTCGCGGCGGGCCGCGGGGACCGGAGCGTGCTGGTGTGGGCGGTGCGCGGCTGGGTTTTGCGACGTACGCTCACCGGCCAGCGGGGGCGCATCTGCTCTCTTTCTTTCCTCCCCGACGCGGGGATGCCGGGCGCGCTCGTCTCCGGCGCGGAGGACGGCACCATGCGCGTCTGGGCCGTGGAGAGCGGCAAGGTCCAGGTCACGCTGGGCGCCGGCGGGGCCGTCGTCGAATGTGTCGCCGCGAGCCTCGACGGCCAGCGTATCGCCTCCGCGTCCGCCGATGGGAAGGTCCACGTGTACCGATGGCCGATCCATCCGAGCATGCTCGACACCGTCGTGAAGTGATCCGACGGCGTGTCCCGGCGAGGTGACGTGCGCCTTCGGGCGCATGTCGTGCGGAGACGTGTATGTATCGTTCAGGACTGTGCACGTGTCGTTCAGAACCGTGCATGTGTCGTTCATAATACTTTGTGCGTCGTTTAGAACTGTGCACATGTAGTTCAGGCGAGTGCACATGCTGCTCCGAGCTGTGTACATGGTGATTCTCGCCATGCGCGTAGTGTGTCGAAGGATGCAGAGCAGCTTCCTGACGTCGTGTAGGGCTTTCCGAAGTCTGCGGGCGCCTTACAGTGTCCGGTGACGTGCATGCGGCTTCATGCACGTGGCTTCCGACCTCCTGCACGAGGTGTCCGCTCGATGATCCCGCTCGCCGTGAAGGAAACGCACCCCCGGAAGGACTTCACCAGCATCACGCAGCTCGGCCTGAAGGCGCTGCACCTGGGGCAAGCGCACGCGGGCGCGCTGGAGGAGCGGCTCCCGGAGGGGCTCTGCGCGGGCCTCGCGGAGGACCTTCAGAAGCTCGGAGAGGTGATCCCCGCAGCCCTGAAAGCCCGCGCCCAGGCCGAGGCCGCGACGGCCGAGCAACAAAGCGCGGTCGAGGCGGGCGCGACCCTCGTGCGACAGTTCCGCGCCGCCGTGCGCCGGGCGAAGGCGCCGGTCGACGTGCGACACGGCTACGGGATCGGCCGGTACATGAACCCGCGTATCGTGCGCGACGTGAAGGCCGCCCTGCAGCAGATCCTCGCGCGCGGGAAGGGTAACCCGGCCGAGGCGAAGTCACTCGGGATCGTGAAGAGGGACCTCGACGGGATCGAAGCCGCGCTGGCGGCGATCACGGAGGCAGACAGGGCGCAGGAGAAAAAACGCGCGAGCGCGCCAGAGTCGACGCGGGAGAGGAACCGGGTGGCAAACCGGATCCTGGCGGCCGTCGCGCGGATCGAGGGGGCCGGGCGGCTGGAGTTTGCAGGCAATGAGGGGATGCGGGCGCAGTTCGAGGCGCTGGGGGGAGGGCAGAGGGGGCGGAGGAGGCGGGCTTCCTCAGAGAAGCGGGGCGACGTAGACGCCGTCGTTGCCAAAGCCGATGACGTCGAGCCGACCGTCGCCGTTCGTGTCGGCAAGCAAGCGAGGGTGACGGTCCACGCGCCACTTCCCGGGTCAGCGGCCGTTCTGCGAAGTGAGCAGGGCGGCGAGGTCGGCGGGGGGATTGGTGCCGGCTGCCCTTAGTTATGCGTGCCCCCCGCGCTCTCGGTCGAGAGCGGCAGCTCGACGCAGAAGGTCGAGCCCCGGCCGACCTCGCTCGACAGGCGAATTCGCCCGCCGTGCGCCTCGACGATGGTGCGCGTGATGTAGAGGCCGAGCCCGAGCCCCCCGTAATGCTGCGACGAGACGCCGCGGCGAAATCGCTCGAAGAGCTGCGCCTGCACCTCGGCCGGGATCCCGATCCCGTGGTCCGTCACCGCGAGCCGTGCGACCCGATCTTCCGCGGTGACGGTGATCTCGATCGGCGCTCGTTCCCCGAACTTGATTGCATTGGTGAGGAGGTTCGTCACGACCTGCTCCAGGCGGTGTGGGTCCCACCTTCCGATGACCGGCTGCTCCGCGCGCACGGCGAGCGTGCTGCCCGACCGCGCGATCTGGTTGTCGAGATGGGCGACGACCTCGCCGACGAGCTCGCGCAGATCGATGGGCGTCCTGTTCAGCTCGAGCCTCCCCGCCTGGATCCGCGAGACGTCGAGGAGCATGTCGACGAGGTTGTCGAGGCGCTTGATCTGGCGGCCGGAGAGGGCGACCGCGGATCGCACGCGCTCGACGTCCATGCCCCGCGCGAGCGTTTGCCCTAGCGATTGAATGGCGAGCTGCAGGGTGGTGAGCGGGGTGCGGAGCTCGTGCGAGGCGATGGAGAGGAACTCGTCCCGCAGGCCGACGGCCTTCTCCGCCGCCGCGCGCGCGCGGCGCTCGTCTATGAGGAGCCGATCGCGCTGCTCTTCGGCGCGCACGCGCGCGGTCACGTCGCGGAAGCTCCAGACCCGCCCGACCACGCGCCCGTCGAGGCGCTGCGGCTGCGAATAACGCTCGAAGACGCGTCCGTCCGCGAACAGGATGATATCGAAGCTGCTCTCCCCGGGCGAGGCATAGAGGGCGCGGACCCTTTGCAGGAACGCCTCGGGCTCGAGGAGCTGGTCGCAGACGAACGTACGGAACGTGTCGTCCGACCCGGTGGCGAGGACCTCGTCGGGGATGCGCCACATCTCCGCGAACCTGCGATTCTGACGCACGACGCGCAGCTCGCCGTCGACGACGAGGATGCCGTCCGCCGTCGATTCGAGCGTGGCCTCGAGGAGCGAGTAGGAATGGCGCCGCACGTCCTCGGCGTGCTTGCGGGAGGTGATCTCGGTCGAGATACCGCAAATGCCGCCAGGTGTTCCGGTGGGATCGCGGAGCGGGAACTTGAGGGATATGTACGTGCGTGCGCCGCCGCTCTGCGGGGCCCGCTCCTCGATCTCCATGAGCCGACTCTGCTGCAGGACGAGCAGATCGTTGGCGCGATACTCATCGGCCTGCGCGCGTGGGAAGAGTTCATAATCGGTCTTGCCGATGACCTCCTCGCGGCGCAAGTGGAAGAGCTCTTCGAACCCGCGGTTGACGAGCATGTAGCGCCCCTCGGGGTCCTTGGCGAAGATGACGGCGGCCGTGTTGTCCACGATCGACCGGAGGAGCTCCTGGCTCTCTCGAACGGACGCCTCCGCGCGCCGGCGCACCGCGTTCTCCTGCTGCAGGTCCGCATAGAGGCGCGCATTCTCGATGGAGATGGCCGCCTGGGCTGAGAGCAGCCGGATCACCTCGACGCGATCGGGGGTGAACGCCGAGCGGGTGAGGCCGTTCTCGAGATAGATCACGCCGGCGAGGCGGCCCTTGCAGACAATGGGCGCGGCAAGCAAGGAGCGAGGCCGCGCGCTCGCAAACCAGGGATCACGCCCGAACGGCTCGTCGCTCGCGCGGTCGTCGAGGACGACCGTCTCGCGCGTGCGCGCCACGTACGTCACGACGCCGGCCGGCAGGTCCGGGCGGCCCTCGAGGGGCGTCGCGCCGAGCATGTGGACGGCCGCCTCGCCGATGCGGTGCTCGGCCTCGACGACGAGCCGTCCGTCGCGCAGGAGTAGGAGGACACCGCGCCGCGCGCCGGCGTTCTCGACCAGGATGCGCAGGATCCCGTCGAGCAGGCGGTCGAGGACGATCTCGCCCGAGATGGCCTGGGAGGCCTTGAGCACCGAGTTGATGTCGAGCGCGGCGCCGGCCTGCGGGCTGCTCTCGCCGCGGAGGATGTCGCCGGGGACGAGGTCGGGGTAGGAGCGCTCGAGGCGCCGCATCGCCTCGGTCGCGCCCCATCGGCCGTACGCCCGGTGCGCCTCGGTCAGGTAGGCGCGGGCGATGGTGGTCTTGCCGAGCGCGCGGAAGGAGAGGCCGGCGAGCTCGTTGGCGAGCGCCTCGTCGTGGAGGTAGCCGCCGCGCTGCGCGAGGGCGATCGCCTCGTCGTAGCGATCCCCCGCGGCGTGTCCATTGCCGCGGACGCGCTCGAGCTCGGCGCCGAGCAGGGCGCTGCGGTGCGCCATGTTCTCCGGGCAGAGGTCCGCCCAATGCGAGAGCTTTTCAGCGAAGGTCTCCGCGCGGGCGAGGAAGAGCGCGCGCTCGTCCGGGGAGACCACGTCCGCCGCCCGGGTGAACGCGATGCCGGCGTAGCCATGGAGGGCGGGGGTGCCGAGCCAGGCCGCCACGGCCGGGATCTCGAGGTTCAGCGAGAGCGCGGTGCGCGCCGCTTCCTCGAACGCGCCCTGAAAGACGCCGAGGAGCACGGTGTAGCAGCAGGCGCAGAAGAGCGTGCCCTGGTCGTCGATCCGGCGGGCCTCCTCGAGCACCTCGTCGATGTCCATCCACGCACCCTTGAGCTTGGCCGGGTGCGCGGTCTCGACCGAGAGCTGGTGCGCGAGCTGTCCAATCGCGTCGACTTTCCAGGTGATTCTGCACGTGTCGAGCTTGCATATCGGCTGGTAGCTCTGCGCCTCTGCGAGAAGACCGGAGAGCGGGACGCCGCGGAGTAGGCTGTACTCCAGCGAGTTCCCCGCGTTGTAGAACGACCAGACGTACTGGCCCGTCTCGAGCCCGGCGTGCATCCCCGCGAGCACCGACTCCTTGCAGGCGGGGTAGCCCTCTCTCCAGTGCTGCACGAAGGCGCCCCACATGTTGCGGAGCATCGCTTCGGACTTCTTGTCCGGGTGGCGCTCCGAGAGGTCAATGGCGGCGCGGCCGAAGCGATAGCCGAGCTCGATGTCGCCACGGCCGCAGAGGAACATCCCGAAGTTGATGCAGCCGAAGATCGCGTGCTTCGATAGCCCGTGGCGCAGTGTGTTCTCGAGGATCTTCGCGACCGTGATGGCGAGGTTGTTGGGGCTCAAGAACCAGCAGGGGAGGAACAGCTCCTCGAGCACGTCTTGTACGGCGCGGATCTCCGGGTCCGCGAGCGGCGGCAGGTCTGGCATCGCCTCGAGCGTCGTTTCCCGGACGAGCGCCAGCGTCACCCGGAGTTGGGCGTCGACCATGGCGTCGTCAGGGAACAGGGGCAGGTCGATCCCGAACGGGCGCAGGGCCGAAAGTCCCTCTGCGAGCGCGGCGGGCAGGTCGTTCTCGACCACGTGCACGCCCATCTCGAGCCGCAGCACCTCGGTGCGATCGAGCCGGCTCGTGGCCCGCTCCAGGCTATCGGAGAGGCTCGCAAGGGCGTCGCCGTGCTGGCCGCAGAGCGAGAGCATGAGGGCAATCTTTTTCCCGTACTCCAGGCGGAGCGGGTACTGCGACGTCCAGGCGTCCTCCGGAAGGCGCAGGAGGCCGCGCTTCAGGTAGCGCAGAGCGGCGCCGAAGGCGGCTGAGTCCTCGGCGCGGCAGGCGGCCTCGAGGTTCATGCGGGCGAGGCGAAGGCGCTCCGCGGGGGCCGACACGAGGTCGCCCGCGCTGTTCATGTGGCCGACGACGTCGAAGAGGTTCCGGCTCTCGGAGAGATCCAGCTTGGCCGCGAGCAGCCGGCCGATCCGAAGGTGGAAGGCAGGCCGGTCCGCCTCCGGGATCATGGCGTAGGCGCCCTCCTGGACCTTGTCATGAGCGAAGCGGTAGCCCCAGCGCCCGCGTGTCACGAGCCCCTCGCTCACGGCGGGATCGAGGCGGCCGTACGCGTCCTCCGGCGAGCACTCGCTCACCGTGGCGAGCACGTCGAGCCCGAACCGGTTGCCGATCGCCGCAGCGAGCTTCAGAGCAGCCTGGGTCGTCGCCGGTAGCCGCGCGATGGTGCGCACCATGAGGTCGACGACGTTGTCCGTGTACGCGAGCGCGTCGATCCTGGCGAGGTCCCAGCGCCAACCTGACCCGGCTGCGAACGTGAGCACGCCGTGGTCGTGCAGCGATCGGACGAACTGCTTGACGAAGAACGGGTTGCCGCCGGTCTTCTTCATCACCGCGTCGGCGAGCGGCCCGCAGTCGCCGCGCCCGAGGCTGTCCGAGAGCATCTCGAGCAGGTGCGGGCGCGCGAGCGGGGCGAGGACGATGTCGCGCACGACGAGCCCGGCGTGCTCGAGCTCCTCGATGGTCCTGACGAACGGGTGCCCGGGCGACACCTCGTTGTCGCGGTAGGCGCCGCAGAAGAAGAGCGCCTCGCGCGAGTCGTCGGCGAGCAGCGCGCGGAGCAGCCCGAGGCTCGCGGGGTCGATCCACTGGAGATCGTCGAGGAACAGGACGAGCGGATGCGCGCGCCGCGCGAACACCGAGACGAACAGCAAGAAGCACCGGCTCAGGCGGTTCTGCGCCTCGAGCGGACCGAGCGCGGGGACGGGCGGCTGCGGGCCGATCACATGCAGGAGCGAGGGAACGACGTCGCAGACGACCTGTCCGTTCGGCCCGAGCGCCTCGAGGATCGCGCTCCGCCAGCGTTGGACGCGCTCCTCGCTTTCGGTGAGGATCTGCCGCACGAGGCCGTCGAACGCCTGGATCACCGCGCTGTAGGGCGTGTCGCGGTTGTACTGATCGAACTTGCCGCTCGTGAAGTAGCCCTTCTGCCGTGCGAGCGGCTGCAAGATCTCGTGCACGAGCGAGGACTTGCCGATGCCCGAGTAGCCGGAGACGAGGACGACCTCGCGGCTCCCCGCGAGCGCGTGCTCGAACGCGGCGGTGAGCGCCTCGATGTCCTGCTCGCGGCCGTAGAGCTTCTGGTGGATCTGGAACAGATCCTGGCGATCCCGCTGACCAGCGACGAAGGGCTCGATGGTCCCCGTGTGGCGTAGCGCCTCGCGGCAGCGCTCGATGTCGGTGAGCAGGCCCTCGGCGCTCTGGTAGCGGTCCTCGGCGTTCTTTTCGAGCAGCTTGAGCACGACGGCGGAGACGGCCTCGGGGATCGTCGGATCGACGCGGGAGGGCGGCGTGGGCGCGAGGGCGAGGTGCGCATGGATGAGCTCCATCGGGTCGAGGGCCTCGAAGGGGCGCCGACCCGTGAGCGTCTGGTAAAGGATGACGCCGAGCGCGTAGAGGTCGGTCCGGTAGTCGACGCCGCGGTTCATGCGGCCTGTCTGCTCGGGGGAGACGTAGGGCAGCACGTCGGCGAGCACCTCGGGAGCGTAGAGCCGCTCGTGCGCGCGGGTGATCTCGGCGTCGACGCCGAAGCTTTGGATTTTGACCGCGCCGCGCGCGCCGGAAAGCACGTTGTGCGGGCGCAGATCGCGGTGGACGAGCCCCGCCGCGTGCACCGCGGCGAGGGCTTCGGCGAGCGCGGCCGCGAGATCGAGCGCCTCGCCGACCGGCATTCTGCGCGCCGGGCGCGCGGCAAGGACGCGCGCGAGATCGTGGCCCGGGAAGTCCTCGGAAACGACGATCAAGGAGCCGGCGAGCTCCTCGACGCCGTGCACCGCGACGAGGCGGGGCGACGCGATGCGCGCGATGCGCTCGTACTGGTGCTTGAAGCGCGCGACCTCGGCGCCGGTCGATCCTTCCGCGCGCAGGACTTTCAGCAAGACCCGGACGCCATCTCCCTCGCGGCGCGCGCGGTACAGACGAAAGTTGGCGGTCTGCTCGATCTTCTCGCAGAGCGCGTAGCCTCTCACGACGGTCATCGAAAACCTTGCTCGCTCGCCTGCGGATGGTGGCGCAGACGATCAATCTATATGCCAGAGGGAGACCTGGTACCGGCGTTTTGGCAGCGCGACCGGGGGGGCTCGAGTTGCCAACGGATCGGTTTTTCCGGGACGTCGCCCCCGTTCAAGCAATACGGAGCGACATCGAAATGTCCGTCACCAGCATGCCCGAATCGATGCGGAATGCGTCCTTGCGCTTGCCATTCTCGACGAATCCCACCCGCTGGTAGAGGCTGCGCGCGGGCAGGTTGTGCTCGAAGACGCCGAGGTCGATCCAGGCGATCTTGCCCGTCCGCTTCGCCCAGCCGACCGCGGCCTCCATCAATTGCTGGCCGTGGCCCTGGCGCACGAAGCCCCGCTCGATGCCCATGCCGAGGATCGCGCGGTGCATCTCCGCCGAGAAGCGACCGCCACGAAGCTCGAGGTGCCCCACGACCCAGCCACGCGCAGGCTCGATGAGCACGAAACAGCGGCCCCAGAGCGACTCCGAGAGCGCGCGCTCCCAGCGCTGCCGCGCGTGCTCGCGCACGCTCGCGCGCTCGGGCGAGCGCGAGATCGCGAAATGCAAGGAGCCCTCGCGCCCGCTCTCGGCCGAGTGCCGGACGATGTGATCGGCGAACCCGTCGAGGTCGGTGATGTCCGCGAGGCGGATGAATGGGCGGCTCGACATGCGAGATCCAGCTCGACGTGTACTCCTCCTCGACGCGCGCGGCCAGAGGCTCGAGGGCCGAGCCCGTTCGCCGACGCAAGGCCGCGTTCACGGCCCCAGCGCGCCCGTTTTGTACTAGGCTCCGCCCGTGCCCCGGTCCGTGACCCTCGCGTGCCTCGCGCTCGCACTCGCCGCGTGCGGCGGCTCCGCCATGCCCGACCCGAAGGACGCCGTGAAGGCCTACGCCGACGCGGCCGCGCGCGGGGACGCCGACGCGATCCACGCGATGATGAGCAAGAAGGGAAAGCGCAGCCTCTCCCGCGAGGACGTGCGCCGCATCGTCGCCGAGGAGAAGAGCGAGCTCGCCGATCAGGCCAAGGCCCTCTCCGCGCCCGGCGTCACGATCAAGGCGCACGCCCGCGTCCGGTACCCCGACGGCGAGGACGCCACGCTGGAGCTCGAAAACGGCGTCTTCCGCATCTCGGCCGCCGACGCATTGCCCGCAGGCGCGAAGACGCCGGCCCAGGCGCTCGAGCAGCTCCGGCGGGTCCTCGCGAGGCGCAGCTACGCCGGCCTCTTGCGCGTGCTCTCGCCGTCGACGCGTAGCGCGATCGAGAACGATCTGCGCTCGCTCGTCGAGGGCCTCGAGCACCCCGAGGGCCTCGAGGTGCAGGTCTCCGGCGATCGCGCGACCGTGCAGGTGCCCGGCGGCCACGAGGTGAAGCTGCGCCGCGAGGCAGGCGTGTGGCACGTGGAGGATTTCGATTGATGCGCGCGCGGGTGACGTCGCTCGTCCTCGTGCTCGTGGCGGTGCTGCTCGTCGCGCTCGTGCCGCGGCCGTCGCGGGCGTTCGGAGAGGAAGGGGCGTTCAACCCGCGGATCCTGCTCACAGGCACGGCGCGCTGGGAGGGCGCGCGGACGACCGGGCCCGCGCGATGGTCCGAGGAGCTCACGCGTCGCACGAGCGCGCCCGCGCGGCTGTCCCCCACGACGGTGCGCGCCGACGCGCCCGCCTTGCTCGCCGAGCCCTTCGCGATCTGGGGCGGCGAGGACGACGTGCCGCCGCTGACGGAGCGCGAGGTGCTCGGGATCCGGCGCTTCCTCGCGCTCGGCGGCGTGTTGCTCATCGACGACTTCGCGCCCGAGTCGGGCGCGTTCGGCAAGGCGGCGCGGCGCGAGATCGCGCGCGTGTTGCCCGACGGCGCGCCGATCCCGATCGGCACCGAGAACGTGGTGTTCCGCTCGTTTTACCTGCTCCGCCGCGCCGTCGGGCGCGTCGAGGGGCAGCCGAAGCTCGAGGCGATCATGCGCGGCGGCGTGCCGCAGGTGATCTTCGCGAAGCACGACCTGCTCGGCGCGCTCGCCCGCGCGGCGAACGGGACGCATCCGTTCGTGGTGGTCCCGAACGGCGAGCCACAACGCGAGCAGGCCGCGAGGCTCGCGGTGAACGTGGCGATGTTCGTGCTCTGCTCGAACTACAAGGACGACCAGGTGCACGCGCCCTTCCTGATGCGGCGTCGCGCGGCGGAGCCCTCTCCATGACGACGAGCTTCGCGCCGTCGGGGGACCTCGCGCCGTCGTACCAGATCCTCGCCGCCCTGCTCACGGTCCTCGGGATCGTGCTGCTCGTGATGGAGCTGCGGCGCTCGCGGGGGGCGCAGCGGAGCCCCCGATCGTCGATCGCCGCGTTCGTGACGGGCGCGCTCGCGTCGATCGGGTTGCTCCTCGCGGTGCTGCGGCCCGTGGCGATCCAGAGCAAGGGCAGTTTGGTGGGGCCACGCGTGGTGGTGCTCGCCGACGTGTCGCGGTCGATCGATCTGCCGGGGCCCGCGGGAAAGACGCGCCGTCAGGAGGCCGCGCGCGCGCTCGGGGAGCTCCAGAAGCACGGCGCGGAGGTGCGGCTCTACGGGCTCGCGTTCGGCAAAGGGAGCCCGACGCCGCTCTCCGCGGCGCTCGCGAGCGGCGCGGCCGAGGGGGCGCAAAACACACCGGAAGGTCAGCTCGCGCAGGCGCTGCTCGCGGCGCGGCCGATGCCCCGATCGGATCTGGCGGGCGCGATCGAGGCGGTCGCGCGCGCGGCGGACGAGCGGCCCGCGGCGATCGTGGTGCTCTCGGATGGAAGGCTCGACCGGCCCGGCGAAGGGCAAGCAGGCGAGGGGATCCGCGCCGCGCTCGGGACGCTGACGGTGCCGGTGCACGCAATCTCGCTCGCCACGGAGGCGCCGCGGGACGCGAGCGTGCGCGTGGTGCGGGCAGCCGGCGCGGCCGTCGCGCATCAGCCGCTCACCCTGCGGATCGAGATCGGATGCGCGGGCGGGCTCGACTGCGACGAGGTCCCGGTGTCGCTGCGCGAGCTGCGCGAGACGGGGGAGCCGACCGAGCTCGCGAGGGGCAAGGCGAACGCGTCGAGCGGCGCGGCGACGCTGGAGCTCGAGGTGACGCTCGACCGCGCCGGCGCGCGGATCCTGGAGGTGTCGATCGACGCGCCGGACGGCGACGTGGTGCCGGACAACGACACGCGGTACGTGACGATCGACGTGGCGCGGGACCGCGTGCGCGTGCTGCACGTGGCAGGCAGGCCGACGTACGACGTGCGCGCGCTCCGGATGTGGCTGAAGGCCGACGCGTCCGTCGACGTCGTGGCCTTCTTCATCCTGCGCACGCCGACCGATGACGTGGTCGCGCCGAGCGAGGAGCTCGCGCTCATCCCGTTCCCGGTCGACGAGCTGTTCAGCGAGCACCTGCCGAGCTTCGACGCCGTGGTGCTGCAGGACTTCAACGCCGCGCCGTACGGCCTCGCCAAGCACCTGCGTTCGTTGTCGCGGTACGTGGACAAGGGCGGAGGCCTCATCATGGTCGGCGGCCCGGACGCGTTCGTGCCGGGCAACTACGCGGGCACGCCGCTCGCCGAGGTCTTGCCGGTGGAGCTCGATCGCGGGCCAGGCGCGGAAGGCTCGGACGTGGCCTCGTTCGTCCCGCGCACGACCGAGGCAGGACGCGCGGCGCCCGTGCTCGGGCCGCTGCGGGACCTCATCGGCGAGGAGTGGCCCGAGATGCCGGGCGCGAACGTGGTGGGCGACGCGCGGCCAGGCGCGACGGTGCTGCTGGAGCACCCGACGCGCAAGACGCCGAAGGGCGGGCCGATGCCGATCCTCGCGCTCGGCGAGCACGGCAGCGGGCGGACGATCGCGCTCGCGATCGACGGCTCGCACCGGCTGCTCTTCAGCGCCTTCGCGGCGAACGCGGCAGGGCGCGCGCACGGCGCGTTCTGGGACGCGTTGCTCGGCTGGTTGATGCGGGACCCGCGCTTCGAGCCCGCGGTCGTGGATCTCGCGGACGGCTGCATCGCGGGGGAGGACACGACGCTGACGCTCCGGCCGCTGCCCGGGCAGAAGGGCGACGCGAAGATCACGATCCGCAAGCTGGGAGCGGGCGAGGTCCTGCGCACGCTGTCGGCGCGGCTCGACGGCAAGGGCGAGCCACTCTCGCTCGACGCAGGCAAGCTCGAGCCCGGCGGTTACTCGGCGACCGTGGAGATTGTGCCGAGCGAGGCCGGCGCGGCGGCAGACGGGACGACCTCGGCCGAGCGAGGGCCCACGACGCGGCGCGATTTCGCCTGCGAGCGTGGCGGCGACGAGTGGGCAGACACGCGGCCCGATCCCGAGCGGCTCGCGGCCATCGCCGAAGCGACGGGCGGAAAGAGCGTGACGGCGGACGGAATCGGGAGCCTGCCGCTGCCCGCAGCGACGCAGATCGCCGCAGAGAGGCGGGTCTCGCCGCTGCTGCCGCCCTGGGCGTGGACGCTCGGCGCGGCGATGCTCGTCGGCGTGCACTGGATCGTACGTCGACGCAGCGGTCTCGCGTAGTCACGCTTCCAGGCGTGATGATCGAGCTGTGCGACGTGACCAAGCGTTACGGCGAGACCGTCGTCGTCGATCACGTCTCGTTGTGTGTCGCCGAGGGCGAGCTGCTGGTCCTGCTCGGCGCGTCCGGCTCCGGGAAGACGACCACGCTGAAAATGGTCAATCGGCTCGTCGAGGCGACGTCCGGACGCATTCGCGTGGCGGGAGAGGACATCACGCGCGCCGTCCCGCACGAGCTGCGGCGCCGCATCGGGTACGTGTTCCAGGCGCTCGGGCTCTTTCCGCACCTGACCGTGGCCGAGAACATCGGCGTCACGCCTCGGCTGCTCGGCTGGGACGAGGGCCGCATCCGGGCGCGTGTCGCCTCGTTGCTCGAGCTCGTCGAGCTCGACCCCGGCGTCATCACGAGCCGCTTTCCCCACGAGCTCTCGGGCGGCCAGGCGCAGCGCGTCGCCGTCGCGCGCGCGCTCGCGGCCGAGCCGCCGGTCCTGCTGCTCGACGAGCCTTTTGGCGCGCTCGACCCCCTCACGCGCGAGCGGCTCCAGGCCTCGTTTGATGGCATCCGCAAGAAGCTCGGGGTCACGGCCATCTTCGTCACGCACGACATGGTCGAGGCCATGACGCTCGGGGATCGCGTGGCCGTGATGAAGAGCGGAGAGCTCCTGCAGGTCGGGACGGCCTCGGAGCTCGCGCGCGCGCCGGCCGATCCTTACGTGAAGGAGCTCGTCTCCGCGCCTCTGCGGCGAGCGGCCTTCGTCACGGCGAAGCTCGGGGGAGGTGAGGCTTGAAGGAGCAGCTCGCGCTTCTGCCTGGCCTGCTCGCGGCCCACCTCGGGCTCTCGCTCGTCGCGCTCGCGCTGGGGATCGTGGTCAGCGTCCCGCTCGGCGTCGTCGTGTCGCGGTCCCCGAGGCTCGCGCCGCCGATCGTCGGCGCGGCGAGTGTCCTGCAGACCATCCCGAGCCTCGCCTTGCTCGCGTTCATGGTCCCCGCGCTCGCCGCGCTCGGGGCCCGGAGCATCGGGTATCTGCCCGCGCTGATCGGGCTCGTCTTGTACAGCCTCTTGCCCATTCTGCGGAACACCGTGGCGGGGTTGTCCGGCCTCGATCCGGCCGTGCTGGAGGCGGCGAAGGGCGTGGGCATGACGCCACGACAATCGCTGTTTCGTGTCGAGCTCCCCCTCGCGATGCCCGTGATCGTGGCCGGCATCCGTATCTCCGCCGTCTGGACCGTCGGGACGGCCACGCTCTCGACCCCGGTCGGCGCGCCGAGCCTCGGCAATTACATCTTCGGCGGGCTGCAGACCCGCAATTACACGTCCGTGCTCGTCGGGTGCGTGGCCTCCGCCGTCCTCGCGCTCGTCATCGACGGGCTCTTGCGTGGCGTTCACGTGGGGCTCTCGCAGCGGCGGCGGGGCGCGCTGGCCGTCTCCCTCGTGGGCTTCTTGTTGCTCGCGGCGTACGGCGCCGCGCCTTTCGTGCGGGCAGCGGCTTCGCGGGAGGAGGCGCCGGTGACCATCGGCGCCAAGACGTTCACGGAGAGCTACATCCTCGCGGAGATCCTCGCGGCCGAGGTGCAGCGCCGGACGGGTTCGCCCACGCGGACCGTGGGTTCGCTCGGGTCCACCGTCGCCTTCGACGCGCTCCGGACAGGGCAGATCGACGCTTACGTCGATTACTCGGGCACGCTCTGGGCCACGGTGCTCGGGCGCGGCGAGGCGCCGGCCGATCGGGAGACGGTGCGCGCGGAGGTCGAGCGGCTGCTGCCCGAGCGATACGGGGTGCACGTCGTCGCGGCGCTCGGCTTCGAGAATACCTATACGCTCGCCATGCGCCGCGCCGAGGCCGAGCGGCTCGGGCTGCGCCGCATCGGCGACCTCGCCCCGCTCGCGCGGCGCCTGCGCGTCGGCGGCGATTACGAATTTTTTCTGCGGCCCGAGTGGAAGAACATTTCGCGCGTCTACGGCCTCGTGTTCGCCGAGGAGCGCAGCATGGATTCCTCCCTCATGTACGAGGCCGCGAAGAACGGCGCGGTCGACGTGATCGGCGCGTTCTCCACGGACGGCCGCATCGCCGCCTACGACCTCGTCGTGCTCGAGGACGACCGCCACGCGATCCCGCCGTACGACGCGCTCGTGCTGGCGAGTGATCACCTCGTGCGCGAGCGCCCCGAGGTGATCGACGCGCTGCGCGCGCTCGCGGGCCGGATCGACGAAGGCACGATGCGGCGGCTCAACCGCGAGGTCGATCAGGAGAAACAAACGCCGGCCGCGGTGGCCGGCGCTTTCCTGGAGCGCCTGCGCTGACGGGCCCGCCTATCGTCAAACTTCCTTCTCGCTGGGCGGGCCGATCACGAAGGGCCTGCGCTCGAGCGGCAGCCCCGGGTCCCCCTCGGCGCGCAGCGACCAGCCCGTCTTGAGCCCGAGGACGAACCAGCCGAGCGCGAGCGCGCCCGCGGCGAAGATCGTATCCCCGACGACGCGTAACCACCGCAGCGTGTCCATACGCGGCGTCTGCAGGAACTCCGCCGAGCGCGCATACCACATGCCGTGTTCGACGCTGGCCCAGGTCTGCAAGAGGCCGAGCGGGAGCAGGCTCAGGAGCACCATCAGCGCGAGGCCGATGTTGATCGCCCAGAACGCGAAGGAGAGCGCGCCCGTCCTCCACACGCGGTGCGTCGACAACCCCTTGAGGCAAAAGAGCATGAGGCCGATGCCGAGCATGCCGTAGACGCCGAAGAGGGCGGTGTGGCCGTGGACGGGCGTGGTGTTGAGGCCCTGCATGTAATAAAGCGCGATCGGCGGGTTGATGAAGAAGCCGAAGAGGCCCGCGCCGACGAGGTTCCAGAACGCGACGGCCACGAAGAAGTAAATGGGCCACTTGTACGCGGCGACCCAGGGCCTCGCGCGCGAGAGCGTGAGGTTTTCGTAGGCCTCGAAGCCGATGAGCACGAGGGGCACGACCTCGAGCGCGCTGAACGTCGCGCCGAGGGCGAGGACCGAGGTCGGCGTGCCCGTGAAATAGAGGTGGTGGAAGGTGCCGATGATGCCGCCCGAGAGGAAGAGGATCGTCGAGAAGAGGACGGCCGTGGTCGCGGTCGCGATCCGCAAGAGGCCCATACGCGCGAAGAGGAAGGCGATCACGACGGTGGCGAAGACCTCGAAGAAGCCCTCGACCCAGAGGTGCACGACCCACCAGCGCCAGTATTCGGCCATGGCGAGGTTCGTCTGGCGCCCCCACATGAGGCCGGCGGCGTAGAACAGGGCGATCGCCGCCGAGGCGATGAGGAACAAGGCGAGCAGGTGCTTGCTCTCGCCGCCCTTCTTGAACGCGGGCCACATCGCTCGCCCGATGAGGAAGAGCCAGAGGAAGAGGCCAACGAGCAGGAAGATCTGCCAGAAGCGGCCGAGGTCGACGTATTCGTAGCCCTGGTGGCCGAACCAGAAGTTCGCCTCGAAGCCGAGCTTCTGCCGGACCCCGAACCACTGGCCGGCGAGGGAGCCGACCACGATGACGAGCAAGCAGACGAAGAGGAAATTGACGCCGGCGCGCTGGTATTTCGGCTCGTGGCCGCCGACGGCCGGCGCGATGAAGAGGCCGGTGGCGAGCCAGGCCGTGGCGATCCAGAAGATGCCGAGCTGGACGTGCCAGGTGCGCGTGACGGCATACGGTAGCCACTGGTCGAGGGGGATGCCGTAGAAGCCGGAGCCCTCGACGCCGTAATGGGCGCTCACCGCGCCGAGGCCGATCTGCACGACGACGAGCGCGGCGACGACCCAGAAATACTTGCGCGTCGCGCGCATGGAGGGCGTGGCCTGGAGGCCGAGCAGGGGATCCCGCGTGGGATACTCGGGCTCCTTCTCGGGGCGGTGGCGCTGGGCCGCGAAGTACCACGCGAGCGCGCCGATGCCGGCGAGCAAGAGGACGAAGCTCACGACGGACCACACCACGAGCGCGCCCGAGGGCGTATTGCCGATGAGCGGTTCGGAGGGCCAGTTGTTGCTGTAGGTGATGGTCGCGCCGGGGCGCTCGGTCGCGCAGGCCCACGCCGCCCAGAAAAAGAAGGCATTCATGAGGCGCTGGCGCTCGGGGTCCCGGAGCGTCTCGGCCGGGATGGCGTAGGCGTCGCGCAATTCGGCCATCGCGGGGTCGGCGCCGAAGAGGGCCGTGTAATGCCTGGAGACCTCCTCGATCGCGCGGGCGCGGAGCGGGCTCACGGTGATCGCGCCCGTCCGGGGGTCGTAGGTGTTCGTCCGCATCTCGGCCTTGAGGCGCTCGATGAGGGAGGCGCGATCCGGGGCGGGGAGGTCGTCGAAGGTCGTGCCCTTTTCGTCGCGCGCCCAGACGTCGAGGATCCACGTCGCCTCGCGGTGGAGCCAGTCCGCCGACCAATCGGGGGCGACGTAGGCGCCGTGCCCCCATATCGAGCCGACCTCCTGGCCGCCGAGAGATTGCCAGACGTTCTGGCCGTCGCGAATGTCCTGACCCGTGAAGAGGGTGCGTCCCTCCGAGGCCACGACGACACGATCCGGGATGGGCGGCGCTTTGCGGTAAATCTCGACGCCGAACCAGCCGAGCACGGCGAAAGAAAACACGATGACCGCGCCGAACGCCGTCCACAGCCTCGTATGACGCATTCGATCCCCCCGCTCGGTCATGTGCCCTCCGTGGCGCCCCGGCCGCACGCTCGGATCGCCGCATGCGCGTTCGAGGTGAACCTATTGCTGGGAGGGCGGAGGCGGGAGCGGGGTGGGGGGCGGGTGGCTGTTCAGCCTCGCCCACCCTTGCGCCGCAGCGCGATCCCCACGCCGAGCAGGCTCATGAGCGCGGCCCAGCCGACGCCGCCCCGATCCGATACGTCGACCGCGCATCCCGCGCAGCCGCCGCCGCTCGACGGCTTGGTCATGTTCGCGGGCGCCGGAGAGGTCGGGCTTGGATCGCCGGGCTTCTGCGGGGCGTCGGGCAAGGCCGGCTGTGCTTGGCCGTCCTTCAGCACGGGATACGGCGGCTCTGCGCCCCCCGAGGCGGCGACGTAGGGCGCGGGGACGGCGCTCGCGGGTACGCGCTTGGCGGCCTCGATGCGCGCGGCCTCGTGCCGCTCGAGGCGGCTGTCGGAGCAGGTCAATCGCTTCCGGCACTCGGCTTTGGGGAATGCGGCGCAATCGGAGGTGGTCTTGCACGCGCCACGCGCGACATCCATCACGAAGCGCCCGAGGTCCTCCTTCTCGATGCAGAAGGGCATGTCCCCGCAGGTGCCGTGGGCGCAGGTCTCGCCGGCCCCGCCGCAGCGCTCGTTGAAGACGCAGGAGGCCTGGTCGGGCGCGGTCGACTCCCAGTGCAGGCCCCTCGAGCAAGGCGCGGGGGGAGGCGCCTCGCAGTACGACGTGGAACGGACGACCCTCGGCTCGTACCCGGGCGGGCAATCGGCGCGGAGCGGCGGGACGCAATAGGGCCCCTCGTGGGAGACGTCCTTCTCCGTGCCCGTCGGGCAGGTGATGGGCATGTCGTGGATGACGTCGGCGAAGGCCGAGGTCGACGAGGCGACGCCGAGCCCGAGGACGAGGGGAACCACGAGGGGAGGACGCATCGCCATTCGTCGAAGTTATCCCGGCTCGTGCGCGCGCGTCAATGGGTCAGGGCTTGCAACCGGAGACGCGGATCCCCCCGTCGCTCACCACGCAGCCGCAGCTCGCGACGCCGGCCGCCTCGAGGCATTCGCAGGTCGCCTCGGCGCCCGTGCAGCTCGGCGGGAGGTCCTCGCATGCGACGGTGAGATATCCCTCCAGGCAATACTGCGTTTCGAGGGCGCAGGTCCCGTTGCCGCAGTTGTACATGCCTTCCGGAGGGGCGCACGCCTCCGGGCGCTTGTCGATGTTGACGTCGTTGACGCTGGGGCAGTTGTCCGCGATGTGTGGTTTGCCGTCGCAACCACAGATGGTGCGGAGCGGGCCGTCTTCACAGACGATCTTCTCGCAGGTCGCCTCGACCGCGCCGCAGAGGCCGTCGGAGGTCGGCACGCAAAACAGCCCGCCGGGAGTACAATCCGCATTCGAGGCGCAAGGCAATCCCTGGTAATTGTTGCCGGTGGTGGGGACATCCTTGTTGTGGACGAGCAATCCCTCCGCGAAGTAGTTGTGCTCGGGTCCGTCGATCGTCAAATTGAAGACCTCGACCTTGCCACGGGCGGACACACTCCGGTGCTCGGTGATCTCGAGCTCGCGGACGTCTGCGGCGCCGAGCCACGCGACGAGCCGCGTCCCTTTTTGGAGCTCGCCCGCAGGGGCATAAGCCCCGAGCTCGGCGTCATAAAACGGGTGCTCGGGCGTCACGCCGGCGAGGACGAGCTCACCCGCCGCGATGTGGAGGATCTCCGCCGCCTCGGCCCGGAGCACCTCCGCCACCCTGCGCACCACGGGCCGCCGCGTCGCGAGGTCGAAGCTGTACACCTCGTCGCCCACCACGAGGTCCTCGATGCGGCGAAACCCCTGCGGCGTCACGATGCGCGTCCCACGCACGAAGCACGACGACCAGCAGCCCGCCCCCATCAGCCAGAACCCGAGCCCGAGCGCCCCCATGCCCTTCCACGTATTCTTCATAAGTCAAGCCTCCGCGTGAAGGGGAGCACAGGCGCCCGGGAGGTGCAACGCTCGGCCGACGACGGAAAAATGCTACCCGCGCGCGCCGCCGAGCGCCGCGAGCGATATCGACTGCAAGAGGCCCTTGCCGATCGGGCGCTTGTCCTCCCAGAACACCCTCGCCTCGAAGAACACGCGCGCCGCCTCGCTCTGCAATGCCAGGAGCGCCGCCTCGGCCTGCTCGCGAGCCTCGAACGGCAAGAAGTAACACGTGTCGTCGAGCACCACGGGTCGCCCCTCGTGCGGCTCCACCAGCGAGAACGCGAGCTTCTTGTACAGCCCGCAGATCGCCACCTTGTACGGCGCGAACGTGTACGGGCCGATCCCGAACACCGAAAACGGCGGTTTGTCGCGGTAAATGGAGCTCTTCCGCACGTCGAGCTTCTCCTCGTGCCGGACGAGGTACGCCCAGGCCCGCGGCGCCTGCTCCCTGAGCGTCCGCGTCTCCTCGCCGAGCCAGCGCTGCGTGACGAGCACGAAGCGCCGCCCAGGCCGCCGGCCATTCGCCACGTCCGAGCCCTTGAGCAGAGGGAACACCACGAGGTCCTCGATGTCCACCCGCTCGCCGAGGCCATTGACGAGCGCGCCGCCCTTGGCTTCGAGCTCCATCACGGGCGCGCAATCGTGCTTGAGCCCCGAGCGCCAGGCGGGCGTGCAATCCCCCTCGAGGGCCTTCGTCCGCTCGAACCGCTCGATGTCGCTGTAGAGCCGCCCGCCGTGTACGCCCATCGTCCTCTCGGGCCGCTCGGCGTCGAGCGAATCGAAGACCGCCCAGCCGCGCGGAGGCGCCTCCCCGGGCGCGCGCGTCGCGAGCGTCATCACGACGGCCGCCGCCGCCACGTCGAAGGCGCCTCGCGCGTCGATCCGGTACGTCGCGCCCGCGTAGGGGGTCCCCTCGCGCGCCACGTGCTCCATAACGCGCCGCGCGACGCTGCTCTTGCAGAGCACGGCCACGCGGAAATCGCGCCCCCGGAGCGCCGCGAGCAGGCGCAGGAGGATCCACTCCGAGACGTCGAAATTGCTCTTGCCCGTCATCGCGTCGAGCCCCGAGAACCGCTTGAAGTTCGATTTCGGAGGCAAGTTGCGCGAGCCGCGCGCGCCGAGCTCCGCGCTCGTCACCCAGGGCGGATTGCCCAGCACGAGCAAGGGTTCCGGCATCTTGGCGAGCACGTCCTCCCAGGGGACGTCGAAGCAATCACCGACGTCGATCGCGGCCGGCCGGCCCGCGAGCGCGAGGCGCGCCCGCTCGACATGCTCGACGTTGATGTCGAAGCCACGCGCGAACGTGCCCGGAAAAACCTCCGCGGCGGCCTGGAGGAACGCGCCTCGGCCACACGTGGGCTCGAGGATCGAGGCCGGGCGCGCGCCGAGGCGCGCGGCGAGGTGGCTGACCTGCCTCGCGAGATCGAGCGGCGTCTGCCAGTCCCCACGCTCGACGCGCGAGGCGCTCTTCACGGGGATCGATCCGCGACCTGCGCCAGCATCTCGGCCTCGGCGCAGAGGTTTCCATCCACACGCGCCTCGCCCCGGAGCTTCCAGACCGGGCCCCGCCGCTGCAATGCCGTGGCCGAGAGGTCGAGCCTGTCACCCGGCACGACGGGCCTGCGGAAGCGCGCCTTGTCGATGCCGAGGAAGAGCACGACCTTCGGCTGCGGCCCAGGCGCAGGATCGGAGGCGTGCGCGAGCAGGCCGCCGATCTGCACCATCGATTCGATGATCAGGACGCCAGGCATGATCGGGTGCGCGGGGAAATGGCCCTGGAACCAGGGCTCGTTGTACGCGACGCACTTGTGCCCCGCGATGCGCTCGCCCGGGACGAGCTCCGTCACGCGATCGACCATCACCAGGGGATAACGATGCGGCAAGATCGTGAGGATCTCGCGCACCTCGATCGGGAGCTTCACGCCCGTCGTCTCCGTCATCCGGATCGTCCCTTCCGTTTGCGCTCGGGCTCTTCGAGGAGCCGGGCCGTCCCGCGGAGCCACCGCGTCTTGTCCACCGCGGGATAGCCGCCGAAGACGGCGCCCGCAGGCACGTCGCCGATGACGCCCGATTTCGCCGCGAGCCGCGCGCCCGCGCCGACCTCGCAGTGGTCGGCGACGCCGACCTGCCCGCCCACGAGCGCGCCGGGGCCGATACGCGACGAGCCCGCGAAGCCCGATTGGGCCGCGATGAGCGCGCCCGCGCCGATCTCGGCGTTGTGGCCGACGTGCACGTGCGCGTCGAGCTTGGCGCCGCGGCGGAGGATCGTCGGCGCGAGCGTGCCAGCGTCGATGGTGCAGAGCGGGCCGATCTCGACGTCGTCCTCGATCACCACGCCGCCGAGCTGCGGGACACGCACGACGTCGCCCGCAGGGGACGTCGCCCAGCCGAAGCCAGGGCGGCCGAGGACCGACGAGGCGCCGACCGTGACGCGCGCGCCGAGCGTGACGCCGCCGTACACGACGACGTGCGGCTCGATGCGGCAGCGCGGGCCGATCTCGGCGCCGGCATACACGACGGCGAAGGGGCCGATGATGGCGGTCGGATCGACGATCGCGGCAGGATCGATCCGCGCGTGCTCGCGCGCGTCCGAGGGCCCGGGCCGGGCCACGCGCTCGAGCACGCAGGCGAGCGCATACGCGGCGCGCGGGTGGATCCAGCGCTTGCCGGCCGGGACGAGCGAGGCGAGCTCCGCATCGACGAGCAAAAACGCCTCGCTCGCGTGCGCCGCGGCGAGGTAGCGGCGGGAGAGGAGCGGCGCGAGTGTCGCCTCGTCGCCTCGGGGCTCGGCCGCGTCGACGGGCAGGACGCGGGACACGACGGCGTCCTCGATGCCGGGATCGAGCCTCCCGCCGTGTGCCGCCGCGAGCTCGCGGAGGCGCACGGGCGCAGGGAGCACGGCGCCGCGGCTACTTCTTTTCGTCGCCGCCTCCCGACGGCTTGTCGCCGCCGCCCTCGGGCGGGGCGTCGCCGCCGCCGTCTCCCCCGGAGTTGTACATCTGCACGACCTGCTCGGTGAGGTCGAGATCCGGCCGCGCGTAGGGCGTCGCGGAGCGGTCGAGGATGAGCTCGTAGCCCTTCTTCTTCGCGACGCGCGTGATGATGCCCATCATCTTGCGCAGGATGGGCCCCGTGAGGTCGCCCTGCTTCTTCTGGAGCTCTTTGTTGTAGTCGACGAAGCTCGTCTGGAGCTCGACCATGCGGCGCTGCCAGTCTTCCATGCGACGGGCGAGGGCCTCGCGCGAGAGCACGCGGGCCTGGCGCTCGATGTCCTCGCGCGCCTTCTGGAGCTCCGCCTGCTTGGCGTCGAGCTCCTTCTGGCGCTTGTCGAACAGCTTCTTCAGCGTGCCCTGGGCGCGGATGCCGTCCTCGGTCTGCATGACGGCCTGCTGGACGTCGACGACCGCGATCTTGCCCTCGGCCGAGGCCGATGCAGGGGCGAGCGAGACGAGCGCGGAGAGCACGGTAGCGGCGAGGGCCGCGTGGAGGCGGGGGAGGCGACGCGGTAGCATGAAGGCGATGAAGCTCGCTTACCCGCGCGCGGAGGGGCGGTCAAGCATGCCGCACGCCGCGCGGTCCGGAAGCTGAGCCGCGTGTCGGCGAGCCACGTAGGAGAAAAGCGGGAAGGGTGCGCCGTATCGCCCTTGCGTCGTGTTTGTCATCGCGGTTATGTCGCAGGACCGTACGAGGACCTCATGGGATTGTTCGACTCTCGCAGGCGCCGGGGGCGCAGCATCGCGCTGCTGTTCGGGCTCGCTGCCACCACGCTCTCCGCGGCCGCGACCGCGCAAACCTTCCCGGCCGACGCGACGTGGGCCGCGCTCACGCGCTTCGACGCAGGCGCGGGGCAACACGTGCCGATCGGCGACGTCTCCGGCGACGACGCGCCTCAGCGCGACATCGTCGGGAACGCGGCGAACCCGCTCGCGTACGTGCACAGCGACGGCACGCACTTCTACTTCCGCCTGCGCGTCAACACGACGGCCCTCGCAGGGCCGACGAACTTCGACAACGTGTCGAGCTTCGGGTGCGTGATCGACGCGGACAACGACGCCACGGACTTCGAGTTCAGCGCGCTCGTCGACGGCATCTCGGCGCCGGACGCCGTGCGGTTCTGGTTGAACACGACCCAGCAGGCGTCGGGCTCCGCGAGCGACACGCCCGAGGTGATGGTGAAGGCCTACCTCGGCCCGCTGCAGCTCGGGCAGCCGGGCTTCGGGTATGCGCGGCACGTCGCGGCGGGCGCGGTCTTCCCGATCGCCGCGCCGGACGCCGATTTCTTCGTCGACTGGGCCGTGGAGAAGCTCCTGCTCCAGGCCGCGGGGGTCGGCGACGCGACGCCGCTCCGCTTCGCGTGTGGCACCGGCGTGAGCACGTCCACGCTCTCCACGGATTTCAGCGGCGCGCCGACCCTCGCGCTTGTGCTCAGTGATCCGTATTTCTGCAG
Source organism: Polyangium spumosum (assembly GCF_009649845.1). Taxonomy (NCBI): domain Bacteria; kingdom Pseudomonadati; phylum Myxococcota; order Polyangiales; family Polyangiaceae; genus Polyangium; species Polyangium spumosum. The sequence goes on along the minus strand of NZ_WJIE01000002.1, from coordinate 462,996 downwards.
CAGCTCGGGTTGCATTCCCCAGACGTGCGCGGGTTACGGTCAGCTCTGCTCCGCCGGGGTCGGGGCGTGCGCGGCGTCGGGCACGCTCACCTGCAACGCGGCGGGTTTGGCCGTATGTGACGCGTTCCCGGGCGAACCCTCGCAGGAGACGTGCAACGCGGTCGACGACGACTGCGACGGCGCGGCGGACGAGGACAACCCCGACGGCGGCGGCGCCTGCGTGACGGGCCTGCTCGGCGTGTGCAACGCGGGGACCCAGAACTGCATCACCGGGGGTTTGCAGTGCACGCCGAACGTGCTGCCGGGGTCGCAGGCCGAGACGTGCAACGGGCTCGACGACGATTGCGACGGCCTGGAAGACGACGGGTTCGGGCTCGGCACGGCCTGCACCGAGGGGCTCGGCGTCTGCGCGGCGGCGGGCGTCATCATCTGCGACGGGCAGGGCGGGGCCACGTGCGACGCGACGCCCGGAACGCCGCAGGCCGAGATGTGCAACGGGCTCGACGACGATTGTAACGGCTTCGTCGACGACGGGGATCCGGGCGGGGGACAACCTTGCGTGACGGGCCTGCCCGGCGTCTGCAGCGTGGGGATCACGGCCTGCTCTTCGGGCAACGTCGCCTGCGTGCCGGCCGTCCTCCCGGGCGAGCTGCCGGAGACGTGCAATTTCACGGACGACGATTGCGACGGCGTGGACGACGACGGCCTCGGCCTCGGCGCGGCGTGCGTCGAGGGCGTGGGCGCGTGCGCCGTCGTGGGCTCGATCGTGTGCGACGCGCAGGGCGGCGCGGTGTGCAACGCCGTGCCCGGGACGCCGAGCCCCGAGGTCTGCGGCGACGCGATCGACGACGATTGTGACGGCGCGCTCGACAATGGCTGCCCCGACACCGACGGCGACGGGCTGATCGACGCGATCGAGGCGCAGATCGGGACCGACCCGAACGACGCCGACAGCGACGACGATGGTATCGCCGACGGCGAGGAGCCCGACTACAGCGCGGATACGGACGGCGACGGGCTCATCAACGCGCTCGATCCGGACAGCGACGACGACGGCTTGTTCGACGGCACCGAGTCGGGCAAGGATTGCAGCGGGCCCGGCACGGACGCGGCGGCCGGCCATTGCAGGCCCGACGGCGACGCCGGGCAGACGACGACGGACCCGCTCGACGCGGATTCGGACGGCGGCGGCACGATGGACGGCTCGGAGGACGTGGACCTCGACGGCGTGGTCGACGCAGGCGAGACGGACCCGACGGCAGGGAACGGCGCGGACGACGCCCAGGCCATGGACGCGGACGGCGACGGGCTGAGCGACGGGCTCGAAGCGACGATCGGCTCGGACCCGAACGACGCCGACAGCGACGACGACGGGCTGCTCGACGGCGACGAGGCGAACCCGTCCGACGACACGGACGGCGACGGGCTGCCGAACCCGCTCGATCCGGACAGCGACGACGACGCGCTCTTCGACGGCACCGAGACCGGCCACGGTTGCTCGCACCCCGCGACGGACCCGGCCGCGGAGAACTGCCGGCCCGACGCGGACGGCGGCGTGCTCCAGACCTCGCCGGTCGACCGGGACACGGACGGCGGCGGCGTGAGGGACGGGGCGGAGGATCGGAACCTCAACGGCCGGATCGACATCAACGAGACCGATCCGACCGAAGGCAACGCGCCGGACGACCAGCAGCTCTCGAACCTGGACAACGACGGCGACGGGCTGACGAACCAGCTCGAGGCGTTCCTCGGCTCGAACCCGAACGACGCGGACACCGACGACGACGGCGTGCTCGACGGCGACGAGGCGAACCCGTCGGACGACACCGACGGCGACGGGCTGATCAACGTCCGCGACATCGACAGCGACGGCGACGGGCTCCGGGACGGCACCGAGGTCGGGAGCGATTGCCAGCACCCGGCGACGAACCCGGCGGCGAACGCGTGCACGCCGGACGCCGACCTGGGCGCGACGAAGACCTCGATGGTCGACTGGGACTCGGACAACGGCGGCGTGTCCGACGGCGACGAGGACAAGAACAAGGACGGCGCGCTCGATCCGGGCGAGACCAACCCGACGAAGGGCAACGGCGAGGACGATCCGCTCGACAGCGACGGCGACGGCCTGCTCGACAAGGTCGAGCTCATGCTCGGCACCGATCCCTTCGACTGGGACACGGACGACGACGGCGTCTCCGACGCGGCGGAGCCGAGCCCGGGCGAGGACACGGACGGCGACGGGCTGATCAACGCGCTCGATCCGGACAGCGACAACGACGGGCTCCCGGACGGGCTGGAAATGGGCATGGGCTGCGGCAACCCGGACACCGATCCGGCCGCGGGCCATTGTATTCCGGACGGCGACGGCGGCGCGACCGTGACCGATCCGCTCGATTGGGACACGGACGACGGCGGCGCGGCGGACGGGGCCGAGGACAAGGACAAGGACGGCGTCATCGATCCCGGCGAGACGAACCCGACGACGGGCAACGGCGCCGACGATCCGCCGGACAGCGACGGCGACGGGATCTTCGACGCGGACGAGCTCGTGATCGGCACCGATCCGAACGACGCCGACACGGACGACGACGGCGTGCGCGACGGCGACGAGCCGAGCTTCGACGAGGACACGGACGGCGACGGGCTGATCAACGCGCTCGATCCGGACAGCGACAACGACGGGCTCTTCGACGGCACGGAGCTCGGCCTCGATTGCACGGATCCGGCCACGGACGTGACGAAGGACCATTGCGTGGCCGACGCGGACGCGGGGCTCACGACGACGGATCCGCTCGACTGGGACACGGACGACGGCACGGCGAGCGACGGGTCGGAGGACTGGAACCTCGACGGCAAGATCGATCCGGGCGAGACGAACCCGACGGCCGGCAACGGCGCCGACGACGTGGGCGTGATCGACACGGACGGCGACGGGCTCAGCGACGAGGTCGAGGATTTCATCGGCACCGATCCGAACGACGCCGACAGCGACGACGACGGCGTGATCGACGGAGAGGAGCCGAACCCGACCGACGACGCGGACAACGACGGCACGATCAACGCGCTCGATCCGGACAGCGACGGCGACGGGTTGTTCGACGGCACCGAGATGGGCAAGGATTGCAGCGGGCCGGCCACGGATCCCGCGGCGGGCACCTGCGTCGCGGACGCCGACATGGGCGCGACGACGACGTCGCCGCTCGATACGGACACGGACGACGGCGGCGTCTCCGACGGCGACGAGGACACGAACGGCAATGGCGTGGTCGATCCGGGCGAGATCGATCCAAACGACGGCAGCGACGACGCGACGAAGCTCGACACGGACGGCGACGGGCTGACGGACGCGGAGGAGACGCAGATCGGCACGGATCCGCTCGACGCCGACAGCGACGACGACGGCGTGTCGGATGGAGCGGAGCCGGACGTCGGCGTGGACACGGACGGGGACGGGCTCATCAACGGGCTCGACCCGGACAGCGACGGCGACGGGCTCTTCGACGGGACCGAGCTCGGCCTCGATTGCTCGGGCACGGGGACGAACCCCATGGCCGGCAATTGTATCCCCGACGGCGACGAGGGCGCGACGAAGACGGACCCGCTCGATCCGGACACGGACGACGGCGGGGTGAGCGACGGCGACGAGGACACGGACAAGGACGGCGTCGTGGATACGGGCGAGACGAACCCGCTCGATCCAGCGGACGACGTGCCGCCTCCTTGCACGACGGACGAGCAATGCGGCGGCCCGAACAGCGGTCAGATCTGCGTGGAGGGAGGCTGCACGGAGGGCTGCCGCGGCGAGGGTGGTAATGGTTGCCCCACGGACGAGGTGTGCACCTCGAACAGCACGGCGCCGGGCATGTGCGTGTCGCCGGAGGAGGCCATTCGCCTGGCAGGCGGCGGCTGCGCTTGCGCCACCGGGCAAACCGAAGGCGCGCCGGGCGGCGCGGCGCTGGTGATGGTGGCGCTCGGGGCGCTCGTTCTACGGAGGAAGCGGCGGTAACCTCAGACCGGAGCGAGCTCCAGCAGCGAGTGGTAGATCCCGAGCCGCTCGTGGGTCGTCTGGAGCTCGAGCCCCTCTTCGCGGGCGAGCGCGAGGATGTCTTCGGCGCGGTACATGCGGCTGTTGCCGTTGGCGATCGTGGTGAAGTAGGGCGACGTGTTGATGAGGCAATACGCGGCCGCGTCGAAGCGCTGCCGGTCCCAGAACGTATCGAGGATCCAGAGCCGCCCGCCCGGGCGCACGGCGCGGCCGGCGCGGCGCAGGATCGTCCTCACCTCGTCCTCCGAGAAACACACGAGGAACTGGCTCATCCAGACGGCGTCGAAGCCCGAGGGCAGCTCGGCCTGCGGATCGAGCACGTCGACGGGGCAGGGGACGGCGCGGCTGTCGAGCCCTTTTTCGCGCAGGTTCTGCATGGCCATTTCGAGCTGGCCGGGCAGGTCGACCAGCGAGGCGCGCAGCTCGGGCGAGCGGGAGAGGCAAAGCGACGCCCATTTGCCGGTGTTGCAGCCGATGTCGAGCAGGCTCCGCGGCTGCTTTTCGAGCACGATCCGGCTCGCCGCGGGGAAGGCGGCGTCCGAGTAGAAATGGTCGAAGCGCAGCCAGGCGCTCTTCGCGGGCTCGGGCAGGTGGGCGAGCGCCTCGTAGACCGTCTTCCATTCGCCGAAGACGCGTAACCCCGCGGGCTCGCCGAGCCGCAGGGCGTCCTCGAGCTTGTGCATGCCGAGGTAACAGACCTCGTGGATGAACTCCATGTTCACGGCCGTCATCTCGTCGCGGCGGATGAAGGCGCCGAGCGTGGTGATGACGAACCTCCCCTGGTCGTAGGCCACGAGGTCGGCCGAGAGCCCGCATTCGAGCAGGACCGTCGCCGCGTATATCGAGAGCCCCGTCTTCGCGGCGGCCTCGGCTGCCGTGATCCCCTCGGCGCCGCGGTCCTCCGCCGCTTCCAGGAGGCCCGTCGATCGCAGGAGGCGCGTGGCCTGGAAGACGATCGGCGCGAAGGCGATCCGTTGGGCGTCGAAGCGTGTTTCGAGGCCGGGCTTGTCGGTACCGAAGCGTTTTTGTTGCACCATCACCTCCGCGGGGGGATCGACATCATGCCCGGGACGGAGCAAAAGTCCATCGCGGGCGCCGACGTGTGGAGGTGAGGGAGGTTGCTGGGAGGGATCCGCCTTCGCGGCGGATTACAGGCACTTGTTCGAGATGCAGTCCTTGCCGGCGGGGCAGGGCTTGTCGAGGCTGCACTCGGGGTTGACCTCTTCGTTCGTCTTGCAGATGCCCTGATCGCAGGCGACGAAGCGGTTGTCGATGAGCTTGCAGGCGGTGAGGTCGGCGCAGGGGTAATGGCAGTAGCCGTCCGCGCCGCACTGGGCCGCGCCGGGGCAGGGGGCCTGGCCGGGGCCGCAGCCGGGCACGGGGGAAGGGTCGGGGATGCAGCCGCCGGCCGTGCTGTCGCAGATCTCGCCGCTCGGGCACTCGGCGTTCGTCTTGCAGCCGGGTTCGCAGATGCCGTCGACGCAGGCCTCGCCGCTCGCGCAGGGCTTTTGTGGGCAGGCGGTCGCGGGGTCGGCGACGCAGATGCCCTTGTCGCAGATGTAGCCGGATTGGCAGGGGCTGTTCGCGTCGCAGCCGACCTCGCACTGCCCGTTCGCGCAGACCTTGCCGGGGCCGCATTCGAAGGTGTGGTTGCAGCCGACGAGGCAGAGGCCGTCCAGGCAGAGCGTGCCGGAGGGGCAATCCGTGGTGGTGGTGCAGGCGCAGGTGGTCACGTTCGGGTCACACGCGGGATTGCCGCCGCCCTGGCCGCCGCTGCCGCCCTGGCCGCCGCCGCCCTGGCCCACGTTGGGATTGGCGGGGTGACAGCCGTAGGCGTCACAGATCACGCAGTTTTCCCCGTTCGCGTCGCACGTGACGGTGGCGTCGCCGCCGCCGGAGCAACCGGCGTAGCCGCTGCCGGCCGCGGCGAGGGCGAGGAACAGGGCGCTCGGGCCGAGAAGCTTGGCGAAGGATGGACGCAAGAACATGAAACCCTCCAGCGCGGGGACGCGCCGCAACGAGCGCGCGGGCGCCTGCGTATTCGTACCACGCGGGTGCTTAACACGCACCGTGCCACCGTCTCACGTTGCTTGGGGTGCGGCTTCGCGCCCGCGTGTGAACACCGGGCTACGCGCCCTGGTGCGCGAGCGTTCACGTCCCCGAGGAGACAGCAGCCACATCCTGGGGTAGTCCCGAACGTAGCGAAGCGGAGTGAGGGACGTAGGGGGCGGGCCATCGAGCCCGCCCCCTCTACAAAACACCGAATTTTTTGCCGACTTTCTCGAATGCTTCGAGGGCGCGGTCGAGGTGGTGGCGCTCGTGGGTCGCCATGTAGCTCGTGCGGAGCACCTGCTGCTTCGGGGGGACGCCGGGCGTGATGAATGGGTTCACGTAGATCGAGTGCTCGTCGAGCAGCGTCTTCCACATCATCACGGTCCGGAGATCGTCGCGGATGTAAATCGGGATCACCGCGGTCTCGGTCTTTCCGAGCTCGAAGCCCAGGCGGCGCAGCTCGTTGCGCATGTAGGTGAAGTTCTCGCGCAGCTTCTCTTGCCGCTCGGGCTCCTCCTGCATCACGTCGAGCGCCGCCATCGCGGCGGCCACGCTCGGGGGCGCGGCGCTCGCGGCGAACAGGAAGCTGTAGGCGAAGTGCTGGATGTAATCGAGCACCTTCCGCTCGCCGACGAGCCAGCCGCCGATCGACGCGAGGGATTTCGAGAACGTCCCGCCGATGAGGTCCACCTGATCCGCGACGCCGAAATGGGCCGCGGTGCCGCGCCCGCCCGGGCCGATCACGCCGAGCGCGTGGGCGTCGTCGACGAGCAGCCGCGCCTTGTGTTTTTTCACCACCGAGACGATGCCGGGCAGGTTCGCGATTTCGCCCTGCGCGCTGAAGACGCCGTCCGTGATGACGAGCGCGCCTTCGCTCGTGTCGAGCTCGGAGAGGGCCTGGTCGAGGGCGTCGGGGTCGTTGTGCCGGTAGCGCACCATACGCGCGCCGGCGGCCTGTCCGAGGCGGACGCCGTCGTAGATCGATGCGTGGTCGTCCTTGTCGATGACCGCCACGCTCTTCTTGTTGGAGAGCAGCGCGCTGATCGTGGCGATGTTGACCTGGTAGCCCGTCGTGAAGACGAGCCCCGCTTCCTTGCCGTGGTAGGCCGCGAGCTTCTGTTCGAGCTCGTTGTGCAGCCGCATCGACCCGTTCACCAGGCGCGAGCCCGTCATGCTCGTGCCGTACTTGTCGATCGCGTTCTTCGCGGCCTCGCGGACCTTCGGGTGCGTGGTCAGCCCGAGGTAGTTGTTCGAGCCGAGCATGATGACCTTGCGGCCTTCGAGCTGCGCCTCGGGTCCGTTGTTGAAGTCGAGCGGGCGGAAGAACGGGTAGACGCCCATGGCGCGGGCGTTGTCCGCGGTCATGAACTTGTAACACTTCTCGAACACGTCCCGACCGCCGATGCGCGAGAGCGACGTGCGCGAGGCCATCTGCTGGGCGAGTTTTTCCTCCGCCGCGCTCCCGGGGCCCGCGGGCTTCGGCGCTTCGGTGGTCGTGGCCTCGACGCTCGCGGCGCCGTTCGTCGCGGCGCCGTTCGTCGTGGCGTGCGCGGCGGCTCCGTTCGTCGCGGCGCCGTTCGTCGCGACGTGCGCGGCGGGCGCGGGGCTCTTCGGGGCGGCCTTGCTCACGACGTCGTCGCCGCCTTCGAGGGCCGGGTCGATCGTGGGGAGCGCGTGACCGTGCAGGAGGATGCTCCAGGCTTCGGAGGCGCGTTCGGCGGCGGCTTCGAACCGGCCTCGCGCGTCCATGATGCCCGTTGCCACCTGCATCACGCGGTCGTTGCTGATGAGGCGCATCACGGCGCTGGAGGACGAGAGCTTCTTTCCCAGTCGATCGATCACGCTCATGAAAGGATCCTCGGCCCCCGCCGCATGAAGGACCCGGGGATACGGCGCATGAAAGCCCCTGTCAATCGTGGCCCAGGTGCAACCGTTGCAGGGTAGCTTCGATCCGTGTAGAAAAGTTTGCGAGGATCCATGCGCCGAGTCCTGGTCGTCGACGACGAAGAGAACTTGCGGGTCGTCGTTCGTTCGTTTCTGAAGCGAGACGGCTACGAGGTGGAGGTCGCGCCGGGGGTCGAGGAGGCGCTCGCGCTGCTCGAGTCCTTCGGGCCGGACTTCATCCTCACGGACGTGCGGATGCCGCGGCTCGGGGGGCTCGATCTGCTCGCGACCCTGAAGGCCAAGGGGGATCCGGCGACGGTCATCGTGATGAGCGCCTACGGCAACGTCGACCTCGCGCTCGAGGCGATGAAGGCGGGCGCGTACGACTACATCCAGAAGCCCTTCAAGGCCGAGGAGCTCCTGCTCACGCTGCGCAAGGCCGAGGAGCGGGAGGCGCTGCGCCGCGAGAACCGCGCGCTCAAGCAGGAGATCCTCCGCGAGAGCACGTTCGAGGAGATCCTCGCGAAGAGCGCGAGCATGCAGGCGATCTTCAAGACGATCGCCAAGATCGCCGACTACAAGACCACGGTGCTCGTGACCGGCGAGAGCGGCGTGGGCAAGGAGCTCGTGGCGCGGGCCCTCCACAAGCGCAGCGCGCGGCGCGGCGGGCCGTTCGTCGCGGTGAACTGCGGGGCGATCCCCGAGAGCCTGCTCGAGAGTGAGCTCTTCGGGTATCGGCGCGGCGCCTTCACGGACGCGACCACCGACCGCGTCGGGCTCTTCGAACAGGCGAACCACGGCACGCTCCTGCTCGACGAGATCGGCGAGCTGCCGCTCTCCTTGCAGGTGAAGCTGCTCCGCGTGCTCCAGGAGGAGACGATCCGCAGGCTCGGCGACTCGAAGGACATCAAGGTCGACGTCCGGATCATCGCCGCGACGCACCGCGACCTGCACGCCGAGACGCAGGCCGGCAGGTTCCGGGAGGACCTGTTCTACCGGATCAACGTCCTGCCGATCGGCATCCCGCCGCTCCGGGAGCGTCGCGAGGACGTGCCGCTGCTCGTCGAGCACTTCATGAACCGCAACAACGCGCGCTTCGGGACGAACATCCGCCAGCTCTCGCCCGAGGCGCGGCGGCTGCTCCTCGAGTACGCCTGGCCCGGCAACGTGCGCGAGCTCGAGAACACCATCGAGCGGGCCATGGTCCTCGCCGAGAAGGACAGCATCGAGGCGGACGATCTGCCCGAGCGTATCCGCGAGGCGCGGGATCCGATCCAGCTTCACCTGACGAGCGGCGAGCTCTCGATCAAGAAGACCGCGCGCGTCATCGAGGAGATCCTCATCCGCCGGGCGCTCACGAAGACGAAAGGCAACCGCACGCGGGCCGCGGAGGTGCTGGAGATCAGCCACCGCGCCTTGCTCTACAAGATCAAAGACTACCGCATCGACCTCTGATCCCCGGGCGAGGGGGCGAGGGCGCGAAGGAGGCTACGCAGAAAACCCACGATGTGGTTTTGTGCCGTGGGATTGGAAGCGTCAGCGCACCGACACGGCCCCTGACACGTGTCGGAAAATTGGGTAGCTTCTCGAGGGTGACGACCATGAAGGGTCCGCCCGGCGCATCGGGACCGACGCCTCCTTCGCCGGGGCGCGGGTCGTCGCGGCGTGTTTTCTCCGAGCTCCCCGCGAACGCAGAGCCGAAGCCCACGCGGGAATTTGGGGCCTCGCCGACGAACCCGGAAGACAAACCCATCTCGACGCTCGGCGCGAGGCGGCTCCTGTCGCCGCCCCCGCAGCGGATGCCGACGCCGACGCCGCCCCCGCCGGCTCCGACGTTTTCCCGCGGGATCACCCCGCCGCCGCCCTCGGTCACGCCCCGCTCGTGGGCGCCGGCCCCGTCGACGCAGCGGAGGACACCGCTGCCGCCGCCGGTGCAAGCTCCGCGCACGATCTCGACGATCCCGCCGCCGCCGACGTCGCCGCCGCCCTCGTCGCTCGCGCACTCGACGTCGCGACCGCCGGGCGCGCCGCGCTCGGGTGGGCTCGCGTCCGCGGCGCGGGTGGCGATCGATCCGGGGCTCGCCACGCCGGCGGCGCGTGTGCTCGACGAGCTGGTCGCTCTGGAGACCAACGAGCGGCTGCTCATCGTGCACGACCGGCAGAACGACTCGGTGGCGCGCGCCTTCGAGCAGGTGGGGCTCGAGCGGCGGGCGCGCGTGGAGCGGATCGACGCGGAGGCGCTCGCGCCGCGGCCGTGGGGGCGCTTTCCGCCGGAGGTGCTCGCGGCGCTGCCGGGCGCCGACGTGACCTTGTTCGCCGCGACGTACGAGGAGGGCGAGTACGACGCGCGGCACACGTTCGTCACGCTCGCCACGGCGAACCGCGCGCGGCACGTGCACATCGTGGGGACGAGCCGGCGCGCCTTCGTGAACAGCATGCTGGCGAGCTCGACGCGTGTCTTCGACCTGATCGCGGCGCTGCGCGGCGCGATGAGGCCACACGCGAGGCTCCAGGTGCGCTCGCAGGCGGGGACGTCGCTCGAGGTGGAGATGGCGCCGAACCTGCGGTGGTTCGCGAACGGCAGCACGATCCGCTCGGGCCAGTGGCTCAACGTGCCGTACGGCGCGCTCGTCACGTCGCCGGCGCAGGTGACGGGCACGTACGTGGTCGACGCGTCGATGGGCGGCGGCTACGGCTCGCGCCTCGGCTCGCTCTCGAGCCGGCCGATCCGGCTCACGTTCGAGGGCGGGCGGGTGCAACGCGTGGAGTGCCGGGACGCGTCGGTGAAGGCGTACGTCGAGAAGTTCATCGGCGACGCGATGGGCCACGATCGGGTGGGGCTGCTCTCGCTGGGGGCGAACATCGGGATCGCGGCGCCGCTCGGCGAGCTCATCCACGACGAGAACATGCCGGGCGTGCACCTCTCGCTGGGGGAGAACTTCGCGTCGCGGACGGGGGCGCTCTGGACGTCTCACGGCCAGCTCTCGTTCGCGGCGGCCGACACGGACGTCGACCTGGACGGCGAGCCGCTGATTCGCCACGGGCGGTACGTGCGCCTGGTCTAAGCTTGCGCACTTCCCTGACCGCGGCTACCCCGCGGGGCCGTCATCCAATTTGCAACGGGCCGACTCAGCCATGAGGAAAAACTACGTCCTCGACGCCAACGTCCTCCTCCACGACCCGCACGCGATCTTCAAGTTCGAGGACAATGACCTGATCATCCCGATCTACGCGATCGAGGAGATCGATCAGTTCAAGCGGGAAGGCAGCGAGCGCGGGCGCAACGCGCGTACGATCGCGCGGCTGCTCGACGGGCTGCGCAGCCCCTCGAACCAGCTCTCGGTGGGCGTGCCGCTCGAGCGCGGAGGCACGCTGCGGATCGCGATCCCGCAGAGGCGCCCGAACGCGCTCGTGGGGCTCGACTCGAAGTCGCAGGACCTCGCGATCTTGCAGGTCGCGATCGACGTCCGCGACAAGGACAAGGACAAGCCGACGATCTTCGTCACGATGGACACGAACCTGCGCATCCGGGCGGACGCGCTGGGGGTGACGTCGGAGACGTACGAGAGCGAGGCCGCGCCCGATCCCGAGAACGAGCTGTCGGTGCTCGAGGTCGAGGTGCCGGGGTCCGACGTGGACCTGTTTTTCCAGCACGGGTTCGTCGCGGCGCCGCACCGCACGGTGCTCCACCCGAACGTCGGCGTGCTGCTGCGTGACGAGGCGAGCGCGGCGCACACGGCGCTCGGTCGGTTCGACGCTTCGAAGGGGCAGGTCGTCGCGCTTCGCACGCCACGCGACGGGGTGATGGGCGTGCGGCCTCGCAACAAGGAGCAAGCGTACGCGCTGGATTTGCTGCTCGACGACGAGATCCGGCTGGTGACGTTGATCGGCAAGGCGGGCACGGGCAAGACGCTGCTCGCGCTCGCGGCCGGGCTCCGGCGGACGGTGGAGGACGGCGTCTATTCGCGGCTGCTCGTGAGCCGACCGGTGATGCCGCTCGGCAGGGATCTCGGGTTCTTGCCGGGGGACGTCGACGAGAAGCTGAACCCGTGGATGCAGCCGATCTACGACAACCTCGAGTTCCTGTTCTCGAGCGGCGCGGCGCGGGGCAAGGGCACGGAGGCGCGTGGGTTCGTGCAGCTCCTCGAGAGCGGCGTCGTGCAGGTCGAGCCGCTCACGTACATCCGCGGCCGCAGCTTGCCGCATCAATACCTCATCGTGGACGAGGCGCAGAACCTCACGCCGCACGAGGTGAAGACGATCATCACGCGCGCGGGCGAGGGGACGAAGATCATCCTCACGGGTGACCCGCACCAGATCGACAACCCGTACGTGGATCACGCGTCGAACGGGCTCAGCGTGGTGGCGGACCGCTTCAAGCAAGAGGCGATCGCCGGGCACGTCGTGCTGGCGAAGGGCGAGCGCAGCGAGCTCGCGGAGCTCGCGGCGAACTTGCTGTAGGGGCGCGTGTCGCGCGTGGGGGACCTTCGCTCGATGCCATGGCTCACGGACGCGGGGCACGCGCTCGTGCAGGCGGCCTCGCGGGTGCGTCTGATCCTGTGCACGACGCCGACGAACCTGCGGGCGGAGCTCGACCGGCTCGGCCACGTGTGGGCGCGGGGCGCGCACGAGGCGCCGCGGTTCTCGTACGAGCCGGCGCCCGATCACGAGGGCCTCGTGCGCGCGCTCGGCGAGCTCGCGGCGTTCCTCGAGGGCGAGGGGCCGCTCGGCGTCGTGTACGCCGGTCGGGCGCGGGAGATCGCGGCGGAGGCGCTGATCTGCTCGGCGGTCGGGACGAGTGGGCTCTGGGCGGCGGCGCGGCGGAGGTTTGGCCGGCGTGATCCTCACGATGACGCGGCGGATCACCTGGCCGCGCGATGGCTCGAGGCGCCTCCGCGGGGCGGGGCCGAGGACGAGCCGCTCATTCGCAGTGACGACGAGGGGGCGGAGGGGTCGCTCCTCGTGCGGATGCGGGCGGAGATCGGGGCGCGGCGGCTGCCATTTCGGGTCGTGGTGGTGCGGGATCTCTCGTCGCTCGCGGCGACGGGCGAGGGGGTCGTGCAGGTCGCGGCGGGCCGGCTCATGACGCGTGCGGACGTGGAGCGGACGGTGCTGCACGAGATCGAGGGGCACGTCTTGCCGCGGTGCCGGGCGGCGGAGATGGGGCTCGGGATCTTCGTGATCGGCACGCAATCGGGCGCGGATGATCAGGAGGGGCGGGCGCTTCATCTGGAGCGGCGCGCGGGGGCGCTCGTGGGGGGGCGGCGGCGAGAGCTCGCGCTCCGGCATGTGGCGGCGCGGCGAATGGAGGCGGGGGCAGATTTCGTGGAGGCGGCGCGGCTCTTGTTATCCCACGGGGCGAGTATCCCGGACGCGCTTCGGATCACGGCGCGGGTGTATCGCGCGGGTGGGCTCGGGCGCGAGGTGGTGTATTTGCCGGCGCTGCTCCGCGTGGAGGCGGCGCTCGCGGTGGATCCTTCGCTCGACGTGGTGCTCGGCGCGGGGCGGGTGTCGGTGGACGCCGCGGCCGTGCTCCGGCCCTGGGTCGAGCGCGCCGCGACGTGACCTCGGCGCGGCACATCTGCTAGCGTCACGGAGAGGCTTTTCTTTTCGTGAAACGAGGTGAACCGTGTCCTTCCTTCGCCTGCTGGGGCTCGTGGGTTTGTCGGCGTTCTTCGTGGGTTGTGGCGACGACGAGAGCCTGTTTGATTCGGGTTCGACGTTGTGGGGGCGCCGGTTCGGGCGCGGCAGCTCGGTCGAGCCGGTGGGGCTCGCCGGGGTCGAATCGGGCGGCGTGATCGTGGCGGGGCGGTATCACGGGGAGGTCGATCTCGGCGGGGGCGCATTGCCGAGCCCGGGGAACAATTACCAGGCGTACGTCGCGCGGTACGACGGCGAAGGCAGACACGTCTACAGCCGCTCGTTCGGCGCTGAATTCGCCGAGATGTCGAATGACGTCGCGACCTCGCCGGACGGGACGGCGCTCGTGGCGGGGACGTTTGGCTGGGAGATGGAGCTCGACGGCGTGGTGCTCCCGTGGACCGGCAGTGACGATGCATTCGTGGCGAAGCTCGATCCGGCGGGGAAGGTGGTCTGGGCGCGCGCGCTCGGGGGCGCGGGGCGGCAGCGGGGATTCGCGGTCGCGGCGATGCCGGACGGCGGGGCGATCGTCGCGGGGACGACGTCGGGCGCTCTGGATCTCGGCGTCGGCGAGCCGCAAACCGATTCGAAGGGCGCATTCCTCGTGCGCCTCGACGCTTCGGGCGCGCCCGTGTGGTCGCGGCTGCTCTCCAGCAGCGATGGATTCACGGTCGTGAACGACGTGGCGGCGCGGGGCGATACCATCGCCGTGGTCGGGCGATTCGCGTTCGAGCTCGACCTGGGCCTCGACGTCGACCTCGTCGCGGGCGGTTACAATGACGGGTTCGTCGTGACGTACGATCTCGACGGCGCCCCCCTCTGGAGCCGGAAGGTGGGCGAAGCGGGGTACAACGACGTGGTGAGCGCCGTGGCGTTCGCGCCGGATGGCGGGCTCGTGCTGACGGGGAAGGTCGAGGGAGGCGTCGACCTCGGCGGGGGTTTTCACCAGGCGGCGGATGAATACGACGCGAATACGTTTTTGCTGGAGCTCGACGCCGCTGGAAACCATCGGCGGAGCAACGTGTACGGGGGGGAGGGCTATGATATCGGGCAGGGGCTCGCGTTATCGAGCGACGGGGGCGTGATCCTCACGGGGGACATGCTGGGGCGCATGTCGTTCGGGGCAGGCGCGCTCGTGACGCCCGAGGGCGAGAACGGGAAGGACGCGTTCGTCGCGGTGCTCGACGCCGACCGGAACCCGGTGTTCCTGCGGCACATCGGCGGCGTGGACGTGCAATCGGGGCAGCGGGCCGCGGTGGACGGGCAGGGGCGCGTATTCATCGCGGGGTCCGTGATGGGCGCCGTGGACCTCGGGCTCGGGATGACGCCGTCGTCGGGGTATTACGAGACGTTTCTGGTCGCGCTCGGGCCGTGAGACGTTCGCGTTCCTCTATCTGCTACTTCGCGGGCGCTAGGGACACGGCGTCCAGCGCGTCTCGACCGTCCGGCTGTGGAGCGTGACTTTGCCGAGTGGTCCTCCCTGGTTACCCTGAGCCTCACGCCGAACGACGAGGCCAGTCACGCGGCACCGCGCGGGGTACGCGTCGTCCGACTTGCGATGGATCACGTTGACCGCGGTGCTCGCCGCGACGATTTGATGATTCCTGGCTTCGTTCAGCCAGACGCCGGTACGATACGCGATCCGTACAATCTGAGCGCCACGGAAATGCGGTCCAGTTCGTACGAGCTTGTCTATGTCACGCAGGAGCGCGGCGTCTCCATCCGCGGCCTTCTCGGTGTTCGACGCCAGGTCCGCCTTCAGTGCACCTTCGCTCGGGACCTTGATCGTCACCGATCCTTCGGCGAACGTCTCGGTCCGCTTGGCGTTTGCCAGCGTGAGCTTCAGCGTGTTGTCACCCACGTGCAGCATCGGCACGATGCGCGAGTGAAACTCTTGCCAGATCCGCGCCCAGTGTGGAGCGCGGTCTGCCCAGACCCCGGCGTCGTACGTCGACGGTCCGCCGATGTTGACACCCCTCGCCTGCGGACCGAGGGCGCCTTGCACCGGGTACCTCGTGCCGCCGCCGTCGAGGTGAACCTCGCCGAGCGCCCCGAACTTCGCCCCCGCGACGATCTCGGCGCCGGCCCCGAGCGCAGGCTCGCCGTTGACCTCCGCATACAGCACGACGGACTTCGGAGACGGCCCATAAGCATGGATGTACAGCGGATCTCCGAGCGTCCAGACGTCGATCGCGGTCGAGGCATTGCTCGCATCCGCCTTGAACGGTTGATTCCCGAAAACAATCCGGTGCTGATAGGGGGCGGCGACGACCGGTTCTTTCGGTTCTTTCGGAGCAGGCGTGGGCTCCGCGTGCGCAGGAGCTTCGAGCGGCAGCGCCTGCTCGAGCAAGCCACCGCATGCCGATACGGCCACGAAACAACCGGCGAACAGAACTCGCGGCAAGAATTGCAAAAAGGAACTCATCACTGGCACCTCGAACAGCCCATGGACTCTGTGTAGCAGATCAAGATCGCGCCGATCACGACGCGTGATGCTCGAACGAGAAAGGATGGTCACGCGATCAGACCACCCTTCCTCGGAAAACCACGGCTCCGGGCTCACGCCCGCGCGTCGGCCCGAACGTTCTGCCGCCTTCGCCGCAGCAGCACCAGCAAGAGCCCGAGGCCCATCCACGGCGCCCCGGTCGACGAGCCGCGACCGACCACGCACGCGCCACACCCGCTGTCCGTCGAGGGGCTTCCTCCTGCGCTCCCGCCGCTCCCGCCGCTCCCGCCGCTCCCTCCGGTCCCGGTCGCGCTGCTGCCGCCAGCACCGCTTCCTGTCGCGCTGCCGCCGCCGGCGCCGCTCGCGCTGCTGCTGCTGCTGCTGCCACCCCCACCCCCGCTCCCGCTCCCGCTCGCCGCCGCCCCTTCGATCTGGCACACGCCGCCGAAGCACACTCCACCCGTGCAAGGCGTGTTGTCCGGCTTCGGGCTCGGCGCGCACGCGCCATTCGCAGGGTCGCAGATTGCCACGTCGCACTCGCCCACCGGAGCACAGATCACCACGTCACCACCGGTGCAGGTGCCCGACTGGCACGTATCGGCCTGCGTGCACGTATTGTTGTCGTTGCAGGCCGTCCCGTCGGCCACGGGGACGGCGAGGCAAGCCCCCGTCCCCGTGTCGCACGCCAGCACGGAGCTGCATCCCGAAGCGAGGCTGAGTCCGTTTTGCGCCGGCGCAGGTCGATTGGTGGTCGTGCCGTCCCCGAGCTGGCCGTAATCGTTTCGCCCCCAGGCCCAGACCGCGCCGTCCGACTTCAGCGCCACGGTGTTCCCGACCCCCGCCGCCACCGCGGTGACGCCGCTCAGGCCGTTCACCGGGACGGGCGTTGTTCGGGTAATGGTCGTGCCGTCCCCGAGCTGGCCGTAGCTGTTCGCCCCCCAGCCCCAGACCGAGCCGTTCGACGTGAACGCAGCGCTGCGGGAGTCGCCCGCCATCACGGCGGTGATCCCGCTCAAGCCGCTTACTTGCGCGGGCGTGGAGCGGCTGATCTTCGTGCCGTCCCCGAGCTGGCCGGAGGCGTTGTACCCCCAGGCCCACACCGTGCCGTCCGACTTCAGCGCCACGGTGTGATTATCGGCCGCCACAACGGCGGTGACGCCGCTCAAGCCAGTCACGTTCACGGGGGTGACTCGGCTGGTCGTCGTGCCGTCTCCGAGCTGGCCGGAGGCGTTGTACCCCCAGGCCCACACCGTGCCGTCCGACTTCAGCGCCACGGTGTGGCTGTTGCCTGCCGCGACCGCGGTGACGCCGCTCACTCCGCTCATCTCGACGGGCGTGTGCCGCTCGGTGGTCGTGCCGTCCCCGAGCTGGCCGGAGGCGTTGGACCCCCACGCCCAGACCGAGCCGTCCGACTTCAGCGCCACGGTGTGATAGAAACCGGCCGTCACGGCGGTGATCCCGCTCAGCCCGATCACCTGGACTGGCATGTGTCGGTCGGTGCCCGTGCCGTCCCCGAGCTGGCCATGGTTATTGTACCCCCAGGCCCAGACCGAGCCGTCCGACTTCAGCGCCACGGTGTGGTAATAGCCCGCGGTCACGGCGGCGACCCCGCTCAGGCCGGTCACCTCGAAGGGCGTGTGTCGGTCGGTGCCCGTGCCGTCCCCGAGCTGGCCGTAGCTGTTCTGCCCCCAGGCCCAGACCGAGCCGTCCGACTTCAGCGCCACGGTGTGGAAAACGCCCGCGGCGAGGCTCACCGCCGCGCAGCGCGCCGGATTCCCGTTGCAGTCCCCCAGGCTGCCCGCCCCCGCCGTCAACGCCGCCCGCGCCTCGGCCGTCGCTTCCTGCGCCGGGCTCGCGGTCTGCCCGCCCCCGTCTCCGCCCGGCCCCGAAGAATCGACGCCACAGGCGCCCGCCAGCGCCACGAGAAGCCCGAGCCACACGGACCCAGGAAGAGGAAGTCGATGATTCATCACAGCGATTCTTTCCCCGCAAGCGGAGGGCTGCATATACGCAGACGTCCACGCGAAGAGTCGTATCCGCTGGCTCGTCGCGTGAGCAAAATGGAGCGTCGAATCACGCCCAGGTGTTTTCTCTCTGGCAGCGCGCGAGCGACGACGCAATCGCTCGAATCGGACAGCGTCCGGTCAGCGCGCGATCGACGGGTTCGCCCTGCCGCACATCAACCTGCTCTGAGCGTCGAGCCGCGGTATGCTACCGCATCATCGATGGTGCGCCCCAAGGACGCCTGCTCCGAAGAGACCTGGAACCGTATCGTCTCCGCGGCGCGACACGAGCTGGTCGAGACGGACGACGGCGAGGTCGACGTGTCGGTCCGGCAGGTCGCGACGCGCGCGGGCGTGAGCCTGGGCACGATCCACTACTACTTCCCGACCAAGGAGAACCTGCTGGAGGCCTGCCTCGACGTGTACTACACGCGGCTCGGCGCGCTGGCCTTCGAGCTCGCCCCGCTCCTGATGCAAACGGACACACGCGCCGTGATCGAGCAGGTGACGCGGCGGTTCTATTGTTTTGCGGTCGCGGAGCGGCGAAGCCTCAAGCTGCGCGCGAAGCTCAATGCGCAGCTCGGATACCTCGAGCCGCAGCGGGCCAGGCAGGTGCGCGGGCCCATGCTCGACGCATTCGCGTCGCAGATCGGGAGCATGGGCGGCCTCGACGTCGCCGAGGCGCGGCTGACGATCCAGACGATGACCGGCTTGATCATGCACCTCGCGTTGCTCGCGGACGCGGACCTCGAACAGATCGCGGGTGCGGGAGGTGAACCTGGGCGACAGATCGTGGAAGATCACGTCGCCCGGGTCGCTTTGCGGCTGGTGTTCCCGCGTTGAGCCCGAGCGCGTGGGCGCTCAGAAATCCGAGCAGGTGACCGAGGTCTTGCGCGGATCGGTGACGTTGCAGTTCGCGAGCCCGCCGGTCGCTCCGTCACAGATGCCGGCGCTCATCGCGTCCGGCTCGAGACAATCGCACCATTGCTGGCCGCTCGTCGGAGGTGTACACCCGGTGGGAATGGGTCGGCACTCGGTCTGCCGCGGCTCCGCGCCGGCGCGAATCACGCAATAGGTGTCGGGGGCGCAGGTCTGCCGGCCGTCGCAGTCGAACGACGTGGACGTGGTCGCCTCCCATTGATCTTGAATGCAGAGCCTGTCTCCGATGACCGGGCCACCCTCGCCACAGGTCGCCCAGCGGTCGTCGTCGCTCGGGCCGACACACGTCGCCTCGCCGCATGTGAGCTCTCGCGTGTCCTCGCCGATCGTCACGGAGCAGGTACAGTCGCCGGAGCCGCCCGGGTCATTGCCATTCGGATTCGAATCATCCCCACAGGCGGCCAGGCCCGAGGCGAGAGAGAAAAAGACGAGCGATCGAAGCCAGAAGCGCATGATTCCTCCAGGAAGGCCGCGAACCTAGCGCGGCCTACGGCGCGCGCTACACCACGAATCGGACCGCGTCCGAATCCCACGCCGATCCCGTCTCCTTCGCCTGCTCGGGCGTCCGAGGAGGTCTATTCTGGTTCGAGGAGCGGGGCTCGGGCGTCCGAGGAGGCGATCCTGCCATCCGGATCGGGCGCTCGGCTCGCCGATGGAGCGATCTTGGGCACAGTTTCGGCGTTTCGGTGAGCCGAGTTGCCCTTGTTCGTCTTCGGGACGTGTCTTCGGGCGTCTGAAGTGTCGATTTTTGTGCCAAGATCGCCAAATCGGCACGGAGCTTGCCTTGCCGTGTTGGTGAGGGAGGCGTGGCTCAAGGGGTCGGGGCGACCGGGGGCTCGTCGATTTCGTTCGCGCCGGGCTCCTCCGAGACGGGGACGCGGGCGGCGCGCCGCGCGGCATAAGCGGCGTCGCGCGCGAGCACGAATTGACCGATTTCGTCTTTTCGGCCGCTCCGCGCGAGGAGCGATTCGACGAAGAGGGCGTGTGCGGACGCGGCGCGATCGAAGGCGTCACGCGCGGCGCGGAGGCCGAGCATGGCCTGCGTGTCCTCGTCGGCCTCGCGATTGAGCTCCTTGGCGGCGTCCCTGGCGGCGGCGTGGGCAATGGCGAGGCCCTCCGCGAGGCCGAGCTGCGCGAGATCCGGTTCCTTTGCGAGGGCGTCCGCGACGCCGCCGGCGACCTCGACGATGTTGCCCTGGCTCATTCGACCGAGGTCGGACGGCGTGGTGCCGAAGACGCGGTCGAAGAGGCGCTGCCGGCGCTCCCTTTCGCTTGCGGGCAAGGGCATGTCCGGGTCGACGTTGAGCAAAACGTCCTGGACCTTGCCGCGGACGAAAGCATACCGACGAACACAAGCGAGGACGGCCTCTTCGAGCCTGGCGCGCTCGGTATCCGTCTCGGTGCGCTCGCGGCTGACGAGGCCCGTCGCCGATTGAATGCCCACGCGCGCGGAGGCGAGCTCGTCGCGAGATTCGAGGACGGCCGATTGAAAGGTGGGCTTCGGGGTGAGGAGGGCGGGATTGTCGCAGGCGGAGATGTCGTGGCGAGATTCGAGGAGGCGGCGGCGGTCTTCGTCGGTGTACATGGGGCGGAAGGAGAGAGGACGAGGGCAAGGAGTGTCAAGAGGGATGTGGGGGGGCTCGGGTCGTCCGGGCGGAACCTTGAAGGAGGAGGGCGAGCGCTGTGGGAGGCTGCGAGGTCGTGGTAGGATCGGGTCATGTCGACGCTGATGGGCGACACGTCCCCCGAGGCTGACGCGCGCTACCACGAGCTGCTCCGCCGGATGACGCCGGAGCGCCGGCTGGAAGCGGCGATGCGGCTGAGCCAAGCCGTCCGGGAGCTCGCGCTCGTCGGGATCCAAACGCGGCATCCGGATGCGGGCGAGGAGGAGCTACGGGTGCGGTTGACGGTGAGGCTGTACGGTCGCGCCTGCGCGGAGAGGTTGTTCGGCGACGTGCCGGAGGATGCGGTGTGAGGGTATGGCGAGCTCAGGCGACGCGGTGAACGCGCTGGACGTGGCGCTCCGGGTGGCGGCTGCGCTCGAAGCGGTGGGGTGCGAGTACTTTCTCGGAGGCAGCGTCGCGAGCTCCCTCCAGGGCGAGCCACGCGCGACGAACGACATCGATTTCGTCGTCGCGATGATGCCGCATCGGGTGCGCTCTTTCGCGGAGAAGCTGGGGCCGGATTTCGAGGTGGACGAGGACATGCTTCGCGACGCCCTTCGGAGAGGAAGCTGCGCGAACATCTTTTATCTACCGATGGTCACCAAGGTGGATTTGTTTGCCCTCGGGTCGACCCCCTACGACGAAGTCGAATTCAATCGACGCAGGAAGGTGCGAGTGCGCTCGACGGGAGAGGAGCTTTTCGTGAAGGCGGCGGAAGATACGGTGCTGCGGAAGCTGCTCTGGTACCGGGATGGCGGAGAGGTGGCGTCCAAGCAGTGGCGTGATGTCGTCGAGGTCCTCCGCGTGAGCGCCGCCGAGATTGACGAGCAGTACTTGCAGACGTGGGCCGAGAGGCTCGGGATCGACGAGCTTCTGTCTCGGGCACGTGCGGCGGCTGTAGTGAAGCTAGCGTAGCCTGCATTCTGTCGGACAAAGCCTCGACGAACATCAAGGACATGCGGGAGTCATCTGCCGCCGCCTTCGCGGCGTTTCCCCCTGGACAACCGTCCAGCCCATGCATAAAGCCACCCGTCTCATGACCGCCACGACCGACCCCACCACGGTGTCCTCACCCACGCTCACGCTGCCTGCTTTTGACCCCGTCCCGACCCTCTCGGACGAGCTCTCGCTCCCGAGGTCCGGCGTCTCTGCGGTGGTCAAGCTGCTCGCCGAGGGCGCGACGGTGCCGTTCATCGCGCGGTACCGCAAGGAGGCGACGGGCGGGCTCGACGAGGTGCAGATCCGCGCCATCGAGGAGCGCCGCACGTACCTCGTGGAGCTCGACGAGCGGCGACGGCAGGTGCTCGACGAGATCGGCAAGCAGGGAAAGCTCACGGACGAGCTGAAGAAGAAGATCCTCGGCTGCGCCACGAAGGCCGAGCTCGAGGACCTCTACCTGCCGTTCAAGCCGAAGCGCAGGACACGCGCGATCATCGCGAAGGAGCGCGGGCTCGAGCCGCTCGCCGACCGGATCTGGTCGCAAGCGAAGGAAGGCAACCCCGAGGAGGAGGCGAAGGCCTTCGTCGACGCAGCCAAGGAGGTGCCCGACGTCGCGGCGGCGCTCGCAGGCGCGCGCGACATCTGCGCCGAGCGGATCGCCGAGAACGCCGACGTGCGCAAGCTCGTGCGCGAGGCGTACATGCAAGACGGCGTGATCCGCGTGAAGAAAAACGAGGAGCACGAGGGCAAGGCCACGAAGTTCGACACGTACGCGACGTTCGAAGGGCCCGTCGCAGGGATGCCGTCGCATAGGTACCTCGCGATCCGCCGCGGCGAGGCGGAGGGGGTCTTGCGCGCGTCCGTGGATCTCGAGGGCGAGAGGTTGTTCGCGCCGATCGGGAAGATGAGCGGGCTCGATGGAGGCTCGCCGTGGGCCGGCGAGCTCGGCAAGGCGGTGAGCGACGCGTACAAGCGGCTGCTCGCGCCGAGCGTGCAGATCGACGTGCGCGTGGAGCTGAAGCAGCAGTCGGATCGCGCGGCGGTCGAGGTGTTCGCGCAGAACCTCCGGGAGCTCTTGCTCGCGGCGCCCTTCGGGACACACGCGGTGCTCGGGATCGATCCGGGCCAGCGCACGGGCTGCAAGTGCGCGGTCGTCGACGACACGGGCAAGCTGCTCGCGAACGAGACGATCTACCTCGTGCAAGGCGCGGACGCGGAGGAGCGCGGCAAGCGCGCGATCCGCGATCTGTGCCGGAAGTACGGCGTGCGCGCGGTGGCCGTGGGCAACGGGACGCACGGGCGCGAGACCGAGCAGTTCGTGCGCGACGTGCTCGCGGCCGAGGGGCTGAAGGAGATCTTCTGCGTGCCCGTGAGCGAGGCCGGCGCGAGCGTGTACTCGGCGAGCGACGTGGCGCGCGAGGAGTTCCCGGACCTCGACCTGACGGTGCGCGGCGCGATCAGCATCGCGCGTCGCCTGCAGGATCCGCTCGCCGAGCTCGTGAAGGTCGATCCGAAGAGCATCGGCGTGGGGCAGTACCAGCACGACGTCTACCAGTCGCTGCTCGCGCGCAAGCTCGACGAGGTCGTCGAGAGCTGCGTGAACATGGTCGGCGTCGAGCTCAACACGGCGAGCGCGCCCCTGCTCTCGCGCGTGGCGGGCATCGGGCCTTCGCTCGCGAAGAAGATCGTGTCGCACCGCGATCAGAACGGCGCGTTTGGGAGCCGCAAGAAGCTGCTCGACGTGGCGGGCATGGGGCCGAAGACGTTCGAGCAATGCGCGGGCTTCTTGCGCATCCGCGGGGGCGAACACCCGCTCGACGGGAGCGCAGTGCACCCGGAGCGTTACGCGCTCGTCGAGAAGATCGCGGAGGACCTCGGCGTGCCCGTGGCGTCGCTCGTGGGCGACACGAAGCTCCTCGGGCGCATCGACCCGAAGAAGTACATCGGCGGCGACGTCGGCGAGTACACGATGAACGACATCCTGGCGGAGCTGAAGAAGCCGGGGCGCGACCCGCGCGCGAGCTTCGAGCCGCCGAAGTTCCGCGACGACGTGCGGACGATGGAGGACCTCAAGCCGGGGATGGAGCTCGAAGGGGTGGTCACGAACGTGACCGCGTTCGGCGCGTTCGTGGACGTGGGCGTGCACCAGGACGGGCTCGTGCACGTGTCGCAGCTCGCGGACCGGTTCGTGAAGGATCCGAGCGAGGTGGTGAAGGTCGGCGACAAGCTGAAGGTGCGCGTGCTCGAGGTGGACATGGTGCGCAAGCGGATCTCGCTGACGGCGCGGAAGGGCGAGCGCCCGCAGCCGGGCCAGCAGGCGCAAGGCGCGCCGCAAGGTCGCGGCGGGCAAGGTCCGCAGCAAGGTCGCGGCGGTCCGCAAGGCAAGGGCGGTCCCCAGGGCAAACCCCAGCCGCAGGGGAAGTTCACGAACAACCCGTTCGCGACGCTCCTGAAGCGGTAGGTGTCGGCGGCGGCGCGGGGGCGCTCGTCCGTGCTATTTTCGCAGGCATGGGCGACCCCGCGCGAAAGATCCCCACGTTCGAGGAGCTGCTCGCCGAGATCGATCGGCTGCCGGAGTACCTGAGCGGAGAAATCATCGAGCCGGGCGTGATCCGCACGATGTCCCGGCCGGATGCGCCGCATCGGCGCGCGGCGCGCGAGTGCCAGTGGGCGCTCCGCGGCGCGAGCGCGGATGTCACGGGCTCCGGGTGGTGGATCGAGCAGGAGCCCGCAGTTCGCTTCGGGGAGCGGCTCTTCAACCCCGACCTCGCCGGATGGCGCGTGGAGCGCTGCCCCGACCCGCCCCACGGGTACCCCATCACGCTGACACCCGATTGGGTCTGCGAGGTGCTCTCGCCCTCGACCGCGCGCGACGATCGAAAGATCAAGCTGCCGCACTACGCGCGCTCCGGCGTGGAATGGGTCTGGTTGATCGATCCGGAGATCCACCTCGTCGAGGTGTTCCGAGCCGAGCGCCAGCAACTCTGGCTCGTCACGTCCGCAGGGGAGGAGGAGACTCCACGCCTGCCGCCCTTCGACCTCGAGATCAACCTCGTGTCCTTCTGGATCCCGCGTAAGCCCGCCGAGCCCCCTTCTCCCTGATCCCGCCTCTCGGTACGCTGCGCGGTATGTCCGACAAGACGGCCGAAGCCGCGATCGCTGGTCTCTCCCCCGACGCGCGGCGCCTGCTCTGGATCGTCACGCGAGCCCTGCCGCCCGTGCCCGAGGCGCTGGTCGAGAAGGTCTTCGCGGGAGAGTCCGTGGAGGAGGAGAAGCTGCGGCTCGTCGGGCGCATGCTCGACGCATTCGAACGGATGCCGCCCGAGGCGAGGCCGGAGATGCCCGCCATGCCGGACGAGGTGAAGCAGCGGATCGCAGCCCTGAAGGCGGCCGGCGAGCCAGAGCGCCCGGACATCACGGGGCTCGTCGGCGAGCTCGTGGAGGCGCGGCTCGTGAAGCGCGCGCCGCTGAGCGAAGGCGAGGCCATGGGCCTCGAGGCCACGGAGGCAGCAGCGCGCGAGGTGGCAGCGTGGATGGAGGCGCAGCCCGAGCAGCGCAAAGGGCAAGACGAGGCCGCCGTGAAGGTCGCGTTCGGCGAGCGATACGGCGCCGCGTTCGTCGCGGCCGTCGAGGGCAAGGTCCCCGGCGGGACGAAAGAAGCGGGCATCGAGGCCGGGATCTCGGCGACGTCGTATCTCCTCGGGGCAGGCGCGTTCCGGGCGCTCGCGTCGATGCTCGGCGAGGCCGTGCGCGCAGCCAACGACGCGTCGATCGTCGGGCCGGTCGTGGGGGCCGTGGAAGAGAAAGGCGGGCTCGACGCGCTGCTCTCCGCGTTCGAGGCGCAAAACGACGCCCTCGGGCAGGCCGGGACGCTGGCCGCGCTCGCGGGCCATCACAAGGACGCGGGAGACCTCGGGAAGGCCATCACGCTCGAGCTGCGATCCCTCGCGCCGCTCGCGCGGCTCGACAACGTGGTGCCGCGGGCGATCGTGCACCTGCGCCTGGCGGAGCTGCTCGAGGCCGCCGCGCGCACGGAGGAGAGCTCCGCGCACCTCGCGGCGGCGATCCTCTACCGCGCTCTCTCCGGCTTCGATTTCCGGGCGGAGATCCGCGCGCTCATCACGCGGCTCGGCCGGGAGCAGAGCTACACGCTGCCGCCCGTGGCCACGTTGCTCGAGGATCCGTCGTTCGCCGATCTCGCGCGGTTCGTGCAGACGAAAGGCGTGCCCGCCGCGGACGTGCAGGCGGATCTCGATGCGCTCACGGCGCAACTGAAGCAGCACATCGGCGGCTGATCAGCGCAGAGCGGCGCGCGCGACCATCACGCGGAGGAGCGGGCCCGGGTCGTCCTGCCGCATGAGCGCCTCGCCCACGAGGGCCGCGTCGGCGGGGCCCTGCGAGATCCGCGCGACGTCGTCCGCGGACGCGAGCCCGGAGAGGTGGACACGCGCGGCGGCGCGATCGGCCCGCGCGAGCACACGCTCGGCGCGCGCGTGATCCATGGCGAGCGTGTCGAGGTCGCGCGCGTTGACGCCGAGGACACGCGCGCGGGCGCGCTCGGCCGCTTCGAGCTCCTCCTCGGTCGCGACCTCGACGAAGGGCTCGAGCCCGAGCGCCCGCGCGGCGTCGGCGAGGCGCGCGAGCTCGTCCGCGGAGGTGAGACGCGCGATGAGCAGCGCCGCGTCCGCGCCACGCGCCGCGGCCATGGCGAGCTGGATCGGGTCGAGGATGAACTCCTTGCAGAGCAGCTTCGGTCGCGCGGCGCCGAAGGCCTCGTCGAGCGCGTCGCGGCACGCCGCGAGGTCGTCGTACGAGCCGCCGAAGAAGGGGCCGTCGACGAGCACGCTGATCATCGTCGCGCCCGCCTCCGCGTAACGTCGCGCGCGCGCAGGCGGCCGGAGCGACGTCGAGAGCGCGCCGGCCGAAGGCGAGCGGAGCTTGACCTCGGCGAGGAGCCGGAGCGCCCCACCTTCGGGCCTGCGGAGCGCCTCGAAGACGCCGCCGGACGGCGCGCGCGTCGCGCGGGGCGGAGGCGCGGCGTGGAGCGCTGCGATCTCGGCCTTCTTCGAGGCGAGGATCGTGTCGAGCACGCGCGTCCGAGGCGGCTCGTCGCTCATGGCGCTCCCCCTTCTCCTTCTTCCCGCGCACGCGAGGCGGCCTCGCGCAGGGCTTCGAGCCTCTCGATCGCCGCGCCGCTGTCGAGCGCCCCCGCCGCTTCGGCGGCGAGATCCGGCCATTCGCGCGGGTCGTCGAGCTCGCGGAAGACGGCGAGCGCCGCGGCCGCGTTGAGCACGATCGCGCAGCGCGCCGGGTGCGGCTCGCCGCGGAGCACGGAGAGGATCACCTCCGCGTTCTCGGCGGCCGATCCGCCCTGGATCGCGCCCGGGGGCGAGACGGGCAGGCCGAAGCTCTCGGGCCGCACGACGATCTCCCGCAGCGATCCACGCGCGAGCTCCGTGACGCGTGTCGGCCCGAAGGGGCTCACCTCGTCGAGCCCGTCCTCGCCGCGCACGACCCACGCGCGCCTCAGCCCGAGCTCGCAGAGCGTCGCGGCGAAGACCGGGCGGAGCGCGTGATCGTAGGTGCCGAGGAGCTGGTGTGTCGCGCTCGCCGGGTTCGAGAGCGGGCCGAGCGCGTTGAAGATCGTGCGGATCGCGAGCTCGCGCCGCACCGGCGCGCCGTGCCGCATCGCCGGGTGGTGCGCCGGCGCGAACAGGAACGCGAGACGCGCCTCGCGCAGCACCTCGGCCTGACGCTCGGGCGGCACGTCGATCGGCACCCCGAGCGCTTCGAGCACGTCCGCGCTGCCCGATCGGCTCGAGACGCTGCGGTTGCCGTGCTTGGCCACGGGCGCGCCGGCCGCGGCGCAGACGAGCGCCGCCGCCGTCGACACGTTCAGCGTGCCGAGCCCGTCGCCCCCCGTCCCGCACGTGTCGAGGACCGCGGTCAGGCCGTGATCGACGCGCACCATCACCGCGCGCATCGCCTCCGCGGCCGCTGCGATCGTCGAGGCGTCCTCGCCGCGCAGGCGCAGCGCGACCACGAAGCCGGCGACCTGCACCGGCGTCCAGGCGCCCGCGAGGATCGCGTCGAACGAGCGGCGCACGAGCGCGCGCGGCAGGGCTCGTTCGTCCCGCGCGATCTGCTCGAAGACGTGCGGGAACGAGGCTGCCTGCGCGCTCACAGGGCCGCTCCCGCGAGGGCTCCTCCCCTCCGCGTGCGGGCGTGCTCCTTCACGAGATCGAGCCAGTTGTGGAGCAGGTCCATGCCACGCGTGGTGAGGATCGACTCGGGGTGGAACTGCACGCCCTCGATCGGCAGGCGCGCGTGGCGCAGGCCCATGATCTCGCCCTCCGTCGTCCACGCCGAGACCTCGAGCTCGTTCGGCAGCGAGCTCGGCTCCACGATGAGCGAGTGGTACCGCGTCGCCACGAAGGGCCGCGGCAGGCCCGTGAAGATCGTGCGACCGTCGTGCTCGATCGGCGACGTCTTGCCATGCATCACGCGCCCTGCGCGCACGACGTGCCCGCCGAAGACCTGCGCGATGGCCTGATGGCCGAGGCAAACCCCGAGCAGAGGACGCTCGCCGCCGAGGTGCTCGATGATCTTCAGGCTCACGCCCGCCTCGTTCGGCGAGCAGGGCCCGGGTGACACGAGGATGCCGTCCGGGTCGAGGGCGCGCGCGCCGTCCACGTCGATCGCGTCGTTCAGCCGCACGACGCAGTGCGCGCCCAGGATCTCCAGGTATTGAACGAGGTTGTAAGTGAACGAGTCGTAGTTGTCGACGACGAGCAGCCGCATCGATCCCACCTTGCTAGCGATGGACGGTCCGTGCGGCGCGCCGAGGCGCGTGGCGCGCGTCCCCTCCATCCCCCCGATCTCGAAGGTAGCACCCGCGCCACCGTGCGGCTGGCCGCTCGACGCGACTTTTTCCCGGGAAATCCAGGGAAATCGCGCGTTAACCGTTCGATGTTCCGCCCGCGCCTTCCGTGGCCTTCGCGAGGAATTTCTCGAGGCGCAGGCTCACGAGCTCGGGGAACTCGACCGCGGTGTAGTGCGTGCCTCCACGCACGACGTAGAGCTCCGCCCCCGGGATCTGACGCGCCATCTCCTTCGCGAGCGCGGGCGGCGTCATCGCGTCGCGATCGCCCGACACGACGAGCGTGGGCACGTCGATCGCGCCGAGCACGTCCGAGGCGTCGTGATCACCGAGCGCGCGCAGGTTGTGGAAATACGCCTCCATGTCGAGCTTGCTCATGCCCTGGACGAGCTCGTTGAAGACCGCGTCGTCGAGCGACTCGTTCATCACGCCCATGGCCTTCAGCCACGCGAGCGCCTCGGGCACGTCCGCGGCCCTGCGCGTGACCTGCGAGGCGAGCGCGTGCGCGCGGCTCACGAGCTCCACGAGGGAAGGGATCACGGTCTTCATGCCCGGCAGCGGGCTCACCGTGTCGAGCGGCCTGCCGCTCGTGCCGTTCAGGAGCACGATGCAACGCGCGCGGCGCGGCGCCTTCCGGTACGCTTCGAGCACGACCTGCACGC
Source organism: Polyangium spumosum (assembly GCF_009649845.1). NCBI lineage: Bacteria > Pseudomonadati > Myxococcota > Polyangiales > Polyangiaceae > Polyangium > Polyangium spumosum. Next base: position 433,842 of record NZ_WJIE01000002.1, on the reverse strand, counting down.
CCATGCTCCAGCCGACGAGCGCCGCGCGCGCCTCGCCCTCGGCGTCCAGGATCGCGAGCAGATCCTCGGCGTGGCGCGTGATGGCGTACGAGGCGGGGGTGTCCTCCTTCGGCCGCGCGGAGGCGAAGAGGCCGCGGTAGTCCCACGTGAGGAAGCGGTAGCGCCCGCGCAGGTGCTCGATCTGCGCGCTCCACGTGATGTGCTGCCCCCCGAGCCCGTTCGCGAGCATCACCACGGGCGCCCCGGGGTACGGAGAACGCGTCGCGTAATACGTGATCCGCGTACCGTCGGGAGCCGTGAGGGCGCGCTTCTCGACGGCGAGGGGAAGACGCGGAGGAAGCATGCGCAGAGCTAGCTACCACCCCGGCCGCGTCGCGTCGTCGAGAAACCAAGGAAACGCGGGGCGGCCGCTTCCAAGGGCGAGGGAGAATTTCGGCGGGCGCAACGTTGACACGACGTACGTCGCGCCGGTAACTTGCCCGCTGGTCGCTACGAGGAGCCGATGGCTGCTGAAGACAAGAGCAAGAAACCCAAGATCGATCTGAAGGCGCGGCTCGGCAAGACGAACATCGGGACGCAGGCCGTGCCGCTGCCCGTTCCTGGTCAGTCGCAGCCGCCGCCTTCTGGTGCGGGGAAGTCTCCGAACATCGCTCCGCCGCCCGGGATCTCGCCCGGCATCCCGGTTCCTCCGTTCGCCCAGCCTGCGAAGGCCGCCGCGGCAGAGCCGCCGCCGAAGCCCACCGCCGTCCAGCAGACCATCAAGGTCGAGGTCGGCGAGGAGATCATCAAGGAGCGCGAGAAGGCGAAGAAGCGCCTCATCGCGGCTGCTGTGGGCACGGCGCTGCTCGGCATCGCGATCGGGTATCCGGTCGGCGGAGCCGCCGCACGCAACGAGCGCGGCAAGGCCGTCGTGGCGAACGCCAAGGCGCTCATGACCGACGTGAAGGCCGCGAACGAGAAGATGAAGGAGCTCGAGACGCTCCTCGGCGAAGCGGCGGAGAAGCTCGGCAAGAAGGAGTATCCCGCGGAGCTCGCCGGCCAGCTCGGCGGCATCAACATCCCGTTCGACGCCACGAAGGTCGACGGCGGGAGCATCTCCGGCCTCAACGCAGGCGCGCTCCGGCAGCTCCTCAACTACACGAAGGGTTGCGAGGAGCTGAACAAGAAGAAGGACAGCTTCAAGAACCTGCTCGAGTTCGCGAAGGCGCCGGTCGAGAAGGGGTGGAAGGAGGAGAAGGAGCCGGTGATGAACTTCTCCGTGCTCTTCCGCTCCGACCAGAAGGGCGTCATCGCGGAGCTCGTGCCGGTCAAGGAGCCCTTCGATCTCGGCAAGGACTGGCCCGCGAACTACGCAGTCCTCAAGCCGGAGCGCACGCCGCAGGGCATGAAGTCGGTCGAGAAGAAGCTCAACCGCTACACGAAGGGTGACCTGCCCGGCAACGGGGATCCCGTGCTCGTCCCCGTCGATCCCATCACGACCTCTGCGTTCACGAGCCAGGAGATCATCCGCAACCTGCGCAAGGCGTTCATCGATCTGCGCACGGAGCTCAAGGGCGACGACTCGAACCCGCAGAACCCGGTCACGGGCCTCATCGAGGTCGGCGACAACCTGATGACCTCGATCCAGAAGGTCACGCAGGGGAGCTGAAATCCTCTCACCCTCGGGTGATGGAAAAAAAACGGGGCTCGCGAAAGCGGGCCCCGTTTCGTTTTGTCCGGCGTGACTCAGGCCTCGACGCTACGAGGCTTGACGATCTCGACCTTTCCGATGTGCTGCTCGTCGCAGTCGCGCACGATGAAGCGCAGGCCGTACTTGCTCACGCTCGCGCCATTCTCGGGCGTCTTGCCGAGGTGCTCCGTCAAGAGTCCCTCGAGCGTGTCCACCTCGGTGTCGCCGTCCGGCAGCAAGTTCGAGCCGAGGAAGGCCGAGAGATCGCGGATCGACACGGCCGCGTCCGCCATCAGCCGACCGTCGCCGAGATCCTGGATCGGCGGCTCCTCCGCCGCGTCGTGCTCGTCGCGGATGTCACCGACGATCTCTTCGAGCACGTCCTCCAGCGTCACGATGCCGCTCACCGCGCCGAACTCGTCCATCACGATCGCCAGGTGTTGCCTGCGGCCGCGCATCTCTCGCAAGAGCGTCGAGAGCGGCTGCGACTCGGCCACGAAGTTCGCCGGGCTGCGGATGATCTCCTTCAGCGACTTGTTCTTCAGCCGGTCCTCTTCGAACGCCTTGAACAGGTCCTTCGCGTAGAGCAGCCCCACCACGTTGTCGAGCTGCTCGCGATAGACCGGGTAACGCGAATGGCCACTCTCCGTGACGAGCGCGAGCGTCTTGTCGAGCGGCGTGTTCACGTCGATCGCCTCCACCTTCGAGCGCGGGATCATCACGTCTCTCGCCGTGCGATCCTGGAACTCGAGCACGTTGCGGATCATCTCCGCCGGCTCGCGGCCGAAGAGGCCGCTGCGCGCGCCTTCCTCGACGAGCAGCTCCACCTCCGCCTCCGTGATGTGCGGATCCGGCGGCTCGCCGTTGTCCTTGCGCGCGATCGCCGCGCCGAGCCAGCCGAGCGGGATCGCGAGCGGCAACATCACGTACTCCAGCGGGCGCAGCCAGCGCGCGGCCAGGGGCGCCGCGTGATCGGCGTGCTTGCGGCCGAGCGTGGTGCTGACCTCGTAGAGCGTGCCCGTGAAGACCACGGTCACGCCGAACGCGAGCAGCGGCGCCGCATGCGGGTAGAGCGGGAGGAAAAACAGGAGGATGAAGACCGCCGACAGGGTCGAGCTGAGGATCCTGCCGAGCAGGTAACGAGACCGGAGCTTGGCGTCGGCGCGGTGGATGCGCTCGAGCGCCGCTTTTTCCGGTCCTTCCGCCTGCTCGATGAGCGCCGCGAGGCGGGTCTGGCTGAGGCTCGTCAAGGCCGTGTCCGCGCCGGCGAACAAGGCCCCCACGATCGCCGACGCGATGGCCCCTGCCAAGAGCGTCAGTGGTACGTCGTTTGGACTCAAAACCGAACTCCTACACGTCGAATCGTAGCGGACCTAGCTTTCGCAGCGCAACCCGCCGCGGTCGCTCGGCAGCTACGAATGGTCAGGGCGGAAAGCGACGCCCAGACACGACGTGCATTTCCGACTCGACCTCGCGGTCCACGGAGACGTCCGTGAAGCCGCGTTGAACCACGTAACCATCATGATCCCATTTCCCCACGGCGACCAGACGGCCCTCCGGGGAAAGCCATGCGCTCGTTCCAGATTCTTCACCTTCGGAAGGTTCGTCCGGACGAGGGGGCGGAGGAGGCTCCGAGAAGTGCGCCGCGCCGAGGCGTTTGCCCTGGGATGCACGAACCACGCCCTCGGCCGTGAGCACGGCGACCGGTAACGCCAGGCGGACGGCCGCGGCGAGAGGCAGGACGGCGGCGCGGAGCTCCTCGGCGGGCGCGCCGAGCGCCTTCGCGGCGTCGAGGCCAAACGGCCCGCTTTGCGTGCGGCGCAGCGCGCCGAGGTGCGCGGGCACCGTGAGGGCGAGGCCGAGATCACGCGCCAGGGAGCGCACGTAGTAACCCTTGCTCACGTCGAGCGAGACGTCGAGGAACACGAGCCTCTCCGGCTCGAGGATCCCCGCGCCGCGAAGCTCGATCGATCGCACCGCGACAGGGCGCGCGGCGAGCTCCACCGCCTCGCCCCGCCGCGCGCGATCGTAACTCTTCGCGCCCTGGACCTTGATCGCCGAGAACGCGGGCGGGGCTTGTTCGGTCCGCGCGCGCTCGAGATCGAGCGCTTGCGTGATCTTCGTCCCCGCTCTTCCCTGCGTGACCTGCGTGATCTCTTCGGTGAGCCACGCGGGCAGCGGCGCCTCGGCCGTGACCTCACCTTCCGCGTCGAGCGTGTTGGTGCCGCGGCCGAGCACCACGCGCGCCTCGTAGGCCTTGTCGTGCGCGGTCAGGTAGGGGCCGAGCTTGGTGGCCTCGCCGAGCAGCATCACGAGCACGCCCGACGCCATCGGATCGAGCGTGCCGGCGTGGCCGATGCGGCGCATGCCGAGGGCGCGCCGGAGCTTGCCGACGACGTCGTGGCTCGTGGGCCCCTTCGGCTTGTCGAGGACGAGGACGCCGGCGACGTCCCCGCGTTCCTTTGGGCTCATGTCAACCCAGCCAGACCGAGCGGCGCTCGGACAGCATCCGGTCGAGCATGCTCTGGATCGAGGCGCGCACGCGCTCGGACAGGCGCCCCACGAGGATCTCATCGTCGGCCGCCTCGGGGCCGTAGTTGCTCCAGGTGAGCGGCTCGCCGAAGCGGATCCGCCACTTCGTCGGCGCGGGCATGAGGCCAAACGGCCCGAGCGCCGGGAACGTCGGCGTGATCGGGAAGTACGGGATGCCCAGCGTCTTCGTCATGTACTCGAAGCGGTAGAGCATCGGGTTCGCCTCCTCGGCGCCGACGATGGCGCAAGGGACGAGCGGCGTGCGCGTGCGCAGGCAGAGGCGGATGAAGCCGCCGCGGCCGAAGCGCTGGAGCTTGTAGCGGTCGCGGTAGAGCTTGCCGATGCCCTTGGCGCCCTCGGGGAAGACCGCGACGAGCGCGCCCTTGTTGAGCAGGCGCTCCGCGTTCTCCTGGCAGGCGCGCACCGCGCCGAGGCGGTTCATGAACGTGCCGACGAAGGGCAGGTAGTAGACGAAGTCCTCGGCGAGCCAGCGCAGCTCGCGGTGGGCCCGGTGCTCGCGGCGGACGGCCGCGCGTAACATCGCGCCGTCGTAGGGCAGGGGGCCGCCCGCGTGGTTGGCCACGACGAGGCAGCGGCCCTCGTTCGGGATGTGATCGGCGCCCTCGACCTCGACGCGGAAATAGCGCTTCGACATGAAGTCGAGCACGGGCAGGAGCTTCGCCTCGAAGGCCGGATCGAGGCCGAACTCGTCGACCTCCTCGGAGCGGCTCCGCAGGCCCGCGCGGCCCCACTGCTTCGCGTAGAACTCGGGCGAGAGCACCTCGCTCGCGGTCGCCGACTCCGGCACCGAGGCCCGCGGCGCAGGCACGTCGCTGCGCTTGCCCTTCGCGGGGACGTCGCTCGGCGGCTTCGGCACGTACGCCGGCTCGTCCGTTCGCTCGACGCCTTGCCCGATCATGAGGTCGAGCCGGGCCTCGAGGTCGCGGATCTGCTGCTCGATGTCCGCGGCGCTCGTCGCGCTCGCCTCCTCGCCGAGGGCCTCACCACGCACGGAGGCCGGGGGGAAGCTCGGGCGGAAGACGGCCTCGGTCGGGCCGATCGGCGCGACGTCGAGCGACTCGTCGGCGTCGAGATCGTAGCCGGGCACGAGCCGCGTCTCGTCGGGCGCGATCTCCGCGGCGGACCCTTCGCCTGCGTCGTCCTCGCCTGCGTCGTCCTCGCCGGCGTCGGCGGCGGCGAACGCCGCGGTCGCGAGGGACTCGTTCGGCGCGGCGTCCGCGCGTGGCTCCCTTGGCTCCTTGTGCTTGCGCTTCTGCTTCTTCGCCATGGAAACACCGCCCGCCTAGGCAGGGCTCTCCTGCAGCAGGTTCGCGTCGCGCAGGCGCTGCGCGGCGAGGTAGTCGAGCAGCGCCTCGCGTGTCGTGTAGGCCGGCCGGAAGCCCATCACGCGCGCCGCCTTGTCGCCGTCGGCGACACACACGTAACGCAGGTAGCGCAAGAAGCTCGGCGGGAAGGCCGAGGCCTGCGTGAGCCAGAGCGCGCCGACGAGCGAGCTCGCGAGCGTGTGCGGCAGCGGCATCGACGAGCGGCCGGCCAGGCGCAGCACCGTCGAGAGCGGCAACACGCCCTCGGAGGTGATGTTGAACGTGCCCGGATGATCCCGATCGAGCGCGAGCTTGAAGGCCGCGAGCGCGTCGACCTCGTGCACGAACTGCAAGAGCGGATCGAAGCCGAGCAGCGTGGGCACGACGCGCATGCCGAGGTACCGCGTGACCCAGTTCTGCACCGTCGGCCCGACGATCGGCGCCGTGCGCAGGACCGTGACGACCGTGCCCTTCGACTTCGCGGCGAAGGCGTTGAGCTCGCGCTCGGCGGCGATCTTGTCCGCGAAATAAGGCTCGTCCAGATCGGCGCGTAACACGTGCCGCTCCGTGAGGAAGTTCGGGTTCGTGGGGTGCGCGCCGTAGAGCATCGTCTGGCTCCACTGCACGAGCTTGCGCAGCCGCACCTGCCGCGCGGCGTTGAGCAGGTGCATCGTGCCCACGGACTCGAGCTCGTGCGCCCAGCCCGTCGCGTGTGTCGGCGACGAGAGGAAGCAGAGGTGCACGAGCGTGTCGACGTCCTCCGACGCGAGGATCTCGGCGACGCGATCCTCCGAGCTCGGGTTCGTGAGGTCCACCTCGAAGTGCCGCGTCTTCGCGCCGGCCGTGTCGGGCGACTTCACGTCGATCGTGACGATCCGCGTCGTCGCTGGATCTTCCTCCAGCAAGCCCACGAGGTTTCGGCCGAGGAAACACGCCGCGCCCGTGAGCGCGACGACGCGCCCCGAGCGGCTCCGCGAGCCCCTCGCCGGCGGGATCACCGGCTCGCGAGGCTCGTTGTTCGTAGTGTCGATCGGATCTGCCATGCAGCGCGGACTCGACACTACCCGCTCGCGGGCCGAGCGCAACTCCCGCGTTTTCAGGGTTCGCCCAGGACTTCCCGGGCCGCCCCGAGGTGACGATCCGCCTGGGCAGGTGTAGAAGGGGCTCCGGGGACGCGATGATCCAGACCTTCCGCGCCAAGAATTTCGGCTGCTTGCTCGACGTCGAGGCGACGCTGACGCCGCTGCATGCCTTCATCGGGCCGAACGACAGCGGGAAGAGCACCATCCTGCATGGGCTTTGGACCCTGGTGCAGTTCGCACGGCGACGTTCATTCCGTGACCACGAGGAGGCGCTTGCCGCGTTTGATGCCTACGCGGCGTCCGACGGCGTGCTCGCGTGCATGGTTGATGCACACGAGTTCCAGGTTCGGGCGCCCTTGCAGCGCACCCCGCATCAGCCGACGCCGGCCCTCGTCGACGAGCTTCACGGCGCACGCCTCGTTCGCCTCGACCCCGACGCGCTCCGCAAGCCGAGTGGTTTGATCCCCGAAACGGGGTCGATCGACTTCCTCGACGACCGTGGTCACGGACTCGCGGGCATCTTCTTCGCCATCCGCAACCGCAACGACGACGCTTTCGCCGCCATCGTCGCCGACGTTCGCAAGCATTTCCCCACCATCAAGAACCTGCGCGTCAAGGCCGTCACCTCCAGCGAGGTCACCCTGGAAGCCGAGCTCATTGGCGGCGCGCGTATCGAAAGCAAACGGTTCAGCGAGGGGCTCCTCTACTACCTCGCGTTTGCGGCCCTCCGTCACCTCGACCCTGTCTCCCTCCTCCTCGTGGAAGAGCCGGAAAACGGCCTTCATCCGGCGCGTATCGCGGAGGTCGTCCGTATCCTCCGCGCCATCGTGGAGGAGTCGGGGACGCAGGTGGTGATGGCGACGCACAGCCCGCTCGTCGTCAACGAGCTCCGTCCCGAGGAGGTCTCCGTCGTGACGCGCACCGCCACGGAGGGGACGCGGGTCAAGCGCATCCAGGACACCCCCGACTTCGAGGAGCGCTTCAAGGTCTACGCCCTCGGCGAGCTCTGGATCGCGTACGCCAACGGGGAGGACGAGGCGCCGCTCCTCCAGGGCACCGAGCCGTGATCCGCGTCATCCTGGCAGGCGAAGGCAAAAACGAGCTCGGAGGATTCGCCGTCGATGTCGTGTTTCGAGGCGACGATCCGGAGCCCGGCGTGGTCGAAGCTTTGCTGCGGCAGGTCTGCCCCGACGGGTGGAAGGTCGTGGACGCGATCCTCTGGAAGAAGACCCCGAAGCTTCAGGTCGGGATCGGCGGCAAAGGCGAGGAGCTCAACGTTCGGCGCGCCTTCCACCACGCGAAGAAACGCGGCTGCGACGTCTTCGTGTTCACGCGGGACCGCGACAAGCCGAAGTTCGCTCACCGCGACGAGGACATCGAGCGCGCGATCGCCGAGCTGTCGGGCGAGGGAGCGGCGATCGTCGGCGGGGTCGCGATCGAGAAGCTGGAGTCGTGGCTCGTCGCCGTCGCTGGGATCCCAGGCTCCGAGGTGATGCGCAGGCCGGAGGAAGAGCTCGCAGCGCGCGGGGTGGGGGAGAAGGATACCGCCGCGATGGTGAGGTTCGTCGAGGAGAGAGGGCTTCGAAGCCTTCCAGCGGATGCTCGTTCGCTGCGACGCTGGCTCGATCGGGCCTCGCGTGCGCTGTTGACGAAGACGGAGACGAAGACCTAGGAAGACCTCACGGCGCCCTGCACGTCGCGCGCACCCACGTCACCTCGTCCCCCGCCTGGATCCACATGTCCACGTCGGCCCCGCGTGTTGCCACGGCGAAGTGCGTCGCGTCTGCCACGGGCATCGGCGTCGAGATCGGCGTGCCCTCGCCGTCGAGGACGACCGCGTACGCCACCTTCCGCGTGACCCCGCAGCCGAGCGGGGCGAGGTAGGCGGCGAGCACGCCGCGCTCGAGCGGACGCAGCGCGCCCGAGATCGGCGGGGCGTGCGCGCGCACCTCGGCCGCCTCCTTGCCGATCCGTTCGAAGCGCAGCTTGCCGCCCTCCTTGGCGCAACCTTCGTCGTCGATGGCGGCCCCGTACACGAGCGCGATCGGCTGCGTGGCCACCACGGTCGCGTCCACGACCCCGAAGGGCGCCGGTACGCGCCCGAGCGAGCGCGCCGCGCCGGCTTTTGCCTCCCAGAAGACGAGCTCTTGCCCTTCGAGCAGCGCCGCGACCACGCCGCCGCCCGCGCTTGCCTCGACCCGCGCGAGCAACGAGGGGCGCGCGTCGCTCTCGTCCGCGTCCGGGACGATCTCGGTCCGCTTCCACGCGGAGGCGGGCTCGTTCGGGGCGCCCACCCAGAGATCGGCGCCCGCGGCCGCGACGTTGCCGAGGCGCGTCGTGAGCAGCGCGCATTGCGTGGCTCTGCACGTGAGATCGACCGCGTCGAACCTGTCGCCCTGGCCGATCGGCGTCGCGTGGTCGCCCTGGTACACGAGGACACGCGTGAGCTTGTCGTCGCCCTGCTCGGCGTAGGCCGCGAGCCACGCGCCGGCGTCGGTGCGCGCGAGGCGCGGCATCGCCTCGGCCTCGAACCAGGGCAGCCGGGTCGCGTCCTTGCTCTCGCCTTCCGGGTCGAGGACGAGGCCCGCGACGCCTTTGAGCTGCGGCGGCGTCTCCGCCTCGTCCGCGTCGGCCACCACGAGCGTGCCCGGCGCGTGTGGCGCGGCGACGAACCGCGTGGAGGGGGCGACCTTCGCGCGGACCAAGGGCGCGCGCGTCTCGCAGCCGGTGGGAAGCGCGATCCCCGGGATCCCCGGCCCGATACGCGCGGGCTTGAACGTCCAGGGCGCGGGTGGCGGCGGCAGCTCGTCCGTGGGGATGGGGATCGGCGCCGGGGCCACGGGGGCCGCGTCGGACGTCGTGACCTGTTCCTTCGGCGTGCAGCGGTCGCAGCCGATCGCGAAGAGCAGGGCGGGCAGGAGGGGGAGGAGACGCGCGCGCACTAAAGCACCCGCCGCAGCACCGGATACGGCTCCAGCCCGCCCACCTCGACGAACCCGTTCCCCTCGAACGCGCCCATCGGCCCGGTCCATAACTCCTCGTCGCTCACCGGCTCCTTCGGCCGGCGCGGCAATGCCTCGAGCACACGCGCGCCGAAGCTGTCCTTCGCGTACGCCACGGCGCCCGCGACGAGCGCCTTCGCCACGCCTTGCTTGCGGAAGCCCGGATGCACGAGCGCGCAGCCGAGCAGGAACACGCCCTCGCGATCCCCCTGAAATGCCGGCAGTTGCTTGTAGAAGCGCCGCTCGTAGGCCTTGCGCATCACGGCCGCGGGCGAGACCTTCAGCCAGCCGACGAGCGTCTGCTCGGAGAGGGCCACGATCCCCTTCGCCTCGTCCTTCCCGGAATCGAGCCCGCCGAAAAACGCGGCGGCGTTCTCCTCGGGCGCATTCGCGCAGCGGTCGAGCCAGTCGTTGTTCGTCCCGTCGAAATGCCAGAACCGGCAAAAACACGTGGACGAGGCCGCCGAGAAGAGCGCGCGTAATCCCGCGGCATGCTCCGGACCGGCCACGGCGGTGACGAAACGAGGATCGTTCATGCTCCCGATACCTTCGGCCGCGATCCGCGGGCCGGCGAGATTCCTTCCCACGCGGCGGCGAGCGCGCAGAGGCGCGCCTCTTCGAGCGGCGGGCCCACGAGCTGCAATCCCACGGGAAGCGATGGGACGCCGTCCGCCGCGGGCGTGGGCGCGCACGGGACGCTCAGCGCGGGCACGCCGGCCAGGCTCGCGGGCAACGTGTAAATGTCGGCGAGGTACATCGCGAGCGGATCGTCGACCCGCTCGCCGAGCGGGAATGCGACCGTCGGCGAGACCGGCGCCGCGAGGACGTCGACCTGCCGGAACACCTCCTCGAAATCGCGCCGGATGAGCGTGCGGACCCGCTGCGCCCGCAGGTAATACGCGTCGTAATACCCCGCCGAGAGCACGTACGTCCCGAGCACGATGCGCCGCGCGACCTCGCGGCCGAAGTTCTGCCCACGCGTCCTTGCATAAAGCGCCGCGAGGTCCTCCGCGCCCTCCGCGCGCGCGCCGAAGCGCACGCCGTCATAACGCGAGAGGTTCGACGAGGCCTCGGCCGTCGCGAGCACGTAATACGTGGCCACGGCATAACGGGTATGCGGCAGACGCACCGGCACGAGCTCGCAGCCGAGCGAGACGAGCCCGGCGAGCGCCTCGCGCACGCTCTTTTCGACGGCTGGTTCAATCCCCTTGGCGAAATACTCCTCCGGCACGCCGATCCGGAGCCCTTTGACGTCGCGCCCGCAGGCGTCCTCGTAGTGCGCGACGGGCGCGCCGAGGCTCGTCTGGTCGTGTGGATCGTGGCCCGCGATGACGCCGAGCAGCCGCGCCGCCGAGCGCACGTCCGCCGCGAACGGCCCGACCTGATCGAGGCTCGACGCGAAGGCGACGAGGCCATACCGCGAGACGCGCCCGTACGTCGGCTTGATCCCCACCGTCCCCGTGAGCGCCGCGGGCTGGCGAATGCTGCCGCCCGTATCCGACCCGAGCGCGCCCGGCGCCAGGCCGGCCGCCACGCAGACCGCGCTCCCGCCCGAGGAGCCGCCCGGGGTGCGCGTCGGATCCCACGGGTTTCGGGCCGGGAAAAACGCGCTGTTTTCGTTCGACGAGCCCATCGCGAACTCGTCCATGTTCGTCTTGCCGACGAGCACCGCGCCGGCCGCGCGCAGGCGCGCGACCACGGTGGCGTCGTACGGCGGGCGAAAGCCGCGCCGCGGATCGGCCGCCGCCTCGCCCTTCGATGCGGGCCGGAGCAGGATACGTGATCCCGCGGTCGTCGGCGCGTCGCGCGTGCAGAGGGCGTCCTTGATGCCGATGGGCACGCCGGCGAGTGGCCCCAGCGCTTCACCGCGGGCGCGTTTCTGGTCTACCGCGCGGGCGGCCTCGAGCGCCTCGTCGGCCTGCACGGTCAAGAAGGCCCCGAGCGCGCCGTCGCGCTTCGTGATGCGATCGAGGCAGGCCGTGGTGACCTCCTCGGCCGAGACCTCGCCGCGTGTGACGAGGCCTGCGAGCTCCGGGATCGAACGATCGAGCACCGTCGGGTCCATGATCAATCCTCTTCCACGAAGCCCGGCACCGCGAACCCCTCCATCGACGTGCGCGGCGCCTCCCGCAGCGCGATCTCGTGCGGCAAGCTCTCGTGTGGCTCGTCCGCGCGGAGCGGCGCTCTCTCGATTTCGACATGAAGCGTCGGCTCGATCCCCGTGACGTCGAGCTCTTCGAGCTGCCGGACGTACGCGAGGATGCGGCCGAGATCGCCGGTGAGGCGCTGGATCTCGGCGTCCGGGAGGTCGAGGTTGGCGAGGCGGGCGAGCGAGCGGACCTCGTCCTCGGCGAGGGTGGCGGGACCTTCGGGCGCGGGGGGCATCGCTGCCGGATGTAGCACGGGGGAGGGGAGGTGGGAGTGGGGGCGAGCGGCCTCTTGCGGCTCTCGGCTTGGCCGGGCATTCTGCACGCCGTGTCGAAGGAGAGCGGGGAGGGGCCGATGGATGAGGAGGAGACGCGCGAGGACACGCCACCTCGGCCGAGCGCCGGCGCTGGGGCTTCTTTCTTGTGGAAGCTCGCGCTGGTCGGCGGCGCGCTTTCGGCGGCTTATGCCTCCTCTCTGTCCGTCTGGACGCATGTCTTCGCCGCCTCGCTCGCCGCGCTCGTGCTCCTCCTCTTCCTGAGCCGCGATCCCGGTCGGCACATCGTGGCCGCCTCCGGCCTGCTCGTGGCGGCCCCTCTCCTCCATTTCGCCGCGAAGCTCGGCATGGACGCGCGTATCACGGCCGATCCGCTCAGTTGTGCTTGTAGCTATTGCATCGACGCGTTTGCCCTCGAGGACTTTTCGTGGCCCTTCCGCCACCCGGATGGATGGTTCGCGGCCCTCGCGCCCTTCGTTTTCCCTCTCGTGGGCGGGATCGGCGTCGCCATTGCGAGTCTGATGCTGCGCGTGCGTCGCGGGTGGGGGGGGCGCGCGCTCCGCGCCGCGAGCCTCGCCTCGCTCCTGCTCGCCGCGGTGGTCCTCCTTCTTGCCTTCGTCCGCGCCCGGCGCCTCCCAACGCTGGAGACCTATCTCTCCTCGCTCCCCGTCGTGGGCGTCTTGCCGCCTGCGACGGGCGAGCCCGCGGAGGTGATCGATCGCGAGGGGAAATGGCCCGCGACGCTACACGTCTACAGGGATCACGTGGATGGGATGGCGATCGAGCGGTCCTGCAATGTCTCCATGCGCCGGTGCGAGGTCTCCATCGGCCCACGGAGCTGCCAGTTTCTCTTCGAGCGGAGCGCCGCTTTGACCGTCCGCCGGGAGTATCGTGGGCGTGCTTTCGTCACACTCGACGATGGCTCTCGTCATTTCGCGTTTTTTGACGGCCAACTCGCCCACCTCAAAGGCAACATGGTCGACGAACACGTGAGCCCCCCGCGCGCCTGGATGATCGCGGGTCTTCTGGGCATGCTGCTCGCCCTGGAGCTCCAGGTCCGCCGCCACCGCGCCGGCAAATACCTCGATTGGCTCCGCGGAGCGAAGACGGCACCACGCCTCGGCATCTACCGCGACGGGCAATCGCCCGATGCCCCCGAGACCACGCCGGGCGCGCCGGACGAGGCGATCGAGCAGGCGCGCCGCGAGGTGATCGCGTACGACGTCCTCTCGGTCGCCGCAGCCTGGGCCGGGGTCGCGCCGCTGCTCCCGATGGCGGCGAAGGTGCTCGGGGTGGGGTGAAACGGCGTCACCGTCCAGGACGAGGTCGATCCACCACGTGGACGAGGTCATCGACCACGTGGACGAGGTCGATCCACCACGTGGACGAGGTCGTCGACCACGCCGACGAGATCGATCCACCACGTGGACGAGGTCGTCGACCACGTGGACGAGATCGTCGACCACGCGGACGAGGTCGATCCACTACGTGGACGAGTTCGTCGACCACGTGGACGAGATCGATCCACCACGTGGACGAGGTCGTCGACCACGCCGACGAGATCGATCCACCACGTGGACGAGGTCGTCGACCACGCCGACGAGATCGATCCACCACGTGGACGAGGTCGTCGACCACGTGGACGAGGTCGTCGACCACGTGGACGAGGTCGTCGACCACGCCCGCGAGGTCCCCCATTCTCACGGCGCCAGCGTCGGCACGCCATTCTCCCACCGCACGCGCGCGAGCGCCGAGCTGAATTCCACGGCCAGCCGCGGGCTCAGCGATTCGTGCGTGAGGTGGCACGAGGTCGTATCCACGCTGATCATGCGCCCGGCGCGCTCCTCGGGCGGCAGGCTCGCCGTCTTCGCGCGCCACGCCTCGAATCCGGCAGGGCTGCCGCAGACGAGGGACGCTTGCTCCGCGCCGAGCACGAGGCGCGCGCCGAGCGCTTCGCGGTCCTGCTCGCACGTGCCGCGCCCGAGCGCCTTCGCCACGACCCGGCAGGCCTTGATCTGCGTGTTCACGACGCAGCCCTCGAGCTCGACGTGTTTCTCGAATTTCACGACCTTGCCCACCACGTCGAGCGGATCGTCGGCCTTCAGCGCCGCGAGCTCGGCGACCTCGCCTTCACGCACGAGGCAACGAACGGAAGGGGCGTCGGGCTTCGTCTCCTTGGGCATCGTGACGACCGTCCCCCCCGCGCCCTTCACGACCTCGCCGAGCTTGCCGCGGACGAGCACGTGTTTGCCCTGGAATCGCGCCCCCGCCTGCGCGGCGTTCGCCTCGTAGGCGTCGAGCAGCTCGACGTGGGAGACCTCGACCTCCGGAGGGCTCGTCCGGACCGAAGGGGCCGGCGGCGGCGCCGCGGCGGAGGCGCTGGCGGAGGCGGCCGCGGCGCCCTCCTCGGAGGTTTTGTTGGAGCGGGAGCAGGAGGCGGCCCCGAGGACCAGGAGGGCGAGGTAGGAAAAGCGTCGAGCCGACATGGCGGGACAGGGTAGGTGGTTCGAGGGCGCGAGACAACTCGCCGTCGCGCCCTCCGCCCACCTCGCCCCGCGGAGCCCCGGGATCAGGGGCCGACGGTGCAGACCACCCTGCAATGCTCCGTCGGGTCGACGATGCAGGCCCCGGGGAGCGTGGTCTCGTCGAAGCCGCAATTGCACGCCCCCGCAACCTTTTCGCAGCCGCAGGCGTACGAGCTGTCGGCGCCGGCGGGAGGATCCTTCTTGGCGCACGAGGTGAGGTCGAAGGTCTTCTCGGCGTTCTGCGACACGCAGAGGAAGACGTTCTCGTTCTCCCCCGGGTCGAGATCCTCCCAGCGGCTCTGGTTCGCATCGGCGAGCGTGGGGAGGTTCTCGGGGTCGTAGCAGTCGAAGTTCTTCCCGGTGATCTCCTCGCCAGTGCAGTTCAGGTTGTTGAAGATCCTGATGAAGAACTTCCACTTCCCGCTCTTCCCCTCGTCCCCGGGCTTGTTCACGTTTTCGGTCGGGCAGAGGTCTTCGAAGTCCTTCGCGCCGTAATCCGCGGGCTCCGGGACGCCGCCCGAATTCGGGGGGAAGTTGAAGCACCCCTTGGCGTAGTTGACGCACGGATACTTTGCATCCGCGTCGCCGTCACGGACCGCGATGACCTCCATCGAGTTGTAGTCGAAGACGCCATTGACGGCCAGGTTGACGCTCGCCACGTCACCCTCCTCCGCCGCATTGCCGCCGTCCTCCAGGTTGTTACAACCGCTCACCGTGACGAGCGCGCCGAACACCATCATGCCGCCGAACGAGATAA
This sequence comes from Polyangium spumosum, assembly GCF_009649845.1. NCBI lineage: Bacteria > Pseudomonadati > Myxococcota > Polyangiales > Polyangiaceae > Polyangium > Polyangium spumosum. The sequence goes on along the minus strand of NZ_WJIE01000002.1, from coordinate 418,528 downwards.
GCTTAGTCGTATTCATGGTCGTCTCCCTCTTCTTCACGTGATGATGCATGGGCTCGACATCCGAGGATGCCGAGCGAAACCCTCGCCTGCCTGCGCCGCGCGGACTCCGGCGCACGTCGTGCGCCTTCCGCCGCGATTCCCAGACAAACGCGCGTCCCCTCGGGGCGGGCCGACCAGGGCCATGAGGGGCCCCTGTGTCGTCTGCGCGGTGTTCGCGCTCTCACCCAGCGACGAGACACCGGGAAGCTAGCGTGGAATGTGTGCTCGGCAAGGAGAAATGGGAATCGGTCCAGATACGCGCAATGGACGTACGACCGGGAAGCGTCGGAGGACCGCCGATACCAGAAATGCGCCCAAAACGAGGCTCACGGACACGCGGCGCTCCAGCCATTCCCGCACGTCCGTCCCCGTCAGGCAATTTCACTCTCCCCGCATCGCTTGTGGCCGCGGCGGTTTCGGTTGAGTCGAACCGTACGGGACTGATAGGTTCTCCCGCCTGTCGCTTCGCTGGAGAAGAAGGGAGATTTCCATGAAACGAGTCCATCACCTGGTCGCCCTCGGGGGCCTGTTCTTCGGAGCCGCTTCGCTCGGCGGTGGTTGCGCCGTGGAGGCGCCGGACGACACCCGCGCCGACGTCGACGACGACCTCGTGAACGACGCGATCCCCGCGGACGAGCTCGCGGCGCACCCCGGGCGCGCGTGCGGCGTGAAGAACCTGCCCGCGGACGAGCTCGTGCGCGTCGAAGGGGAGTTCGAGCGAATCAAGGTGGTGCGCCCGCCCTACGCCTTCACGGGCCCCGTCACGATCCCCGTGTACTTCCACGTGATCCGGAAGGGCACGGGCATCTCGAACGGCGACATCCCGCAGAGCCAGATCGACGCGCAGATGACGGTGCTCAACAACGCCTTCGCGAGCGCCGGCTTCAAGTTCGAGCTCGCGGCGGTCGACCGGACGACGAACTCGTCCTGGTACACGATGGCGCCGGACTCGTCGGCCGAGGCGAGCGCCAAGTCCACGCTGCGCAAGGGCGGCTCGAACGCCCTCAACATCTACACGGCGAGCCCCGGCGGCGGCCTGCTCGGCTGGGCGACGTTCCCCTCGTGGTACAGCAGCACGCCCAGCGAAGACGGCGTCGTGCTGCTCTACTCCTCGGTCCCCGGCGGCACCGCGTCGCCCTACAACCAGGGCGACACCGGCACGCACGAGGTCGGCCACTGGCTGGGCCTCTACCACACGTTCCAGGGCGGCTGCGCGGCGCCCGGCGATTCGGTCTCGGATACGCCCGCCGAGGCCTCGGCGGCCAGCGGCTGCCCGACGGGCCGCGATACCTGCTCCGGCGGAGGCGCCGACCCGATCACCAACTTCATGGACTACAGCGATGACGCCTGCATGAACACGTTCTCGCCGGGGCAGATCACCCGCATGCAGAACCAGTGGGACACGTATCGCGCCACGTCCGCGCCGCCGCCGCCGCCGCCGCCGCCGCCCCCGCCGCCGCCGCCGCCCGGCGATTGCGCGCATGACAAGTGCGTGACCGGCACGGCCCTCGACGCGTCGGCGTGTGGCTCCGTCGTCGCGGCCGTCTGCGCCGCCGACCCGTATTGCTGCAGCACGGCGTGGGACAGCCAGTGCGTGAGCGAGGTCTCCAGCATCGGCGGCAGCAACGAGTGCGTGGCCTCCACCTGCGCGCACAGCCCGTGCGTGACCGGCACGAAGCTCACGAAGGGCTGCGATCCGGAGGGCGTCGTGACGGCCGTCTGCAATGCGGATCCTTATTGCTGCAACACCTCGTGGGACAGCGTGTGCGTGAGCGAAGTCACGAGCATCGCCGGCAAGACCTGTCCCTGATTCCGTAGCGCTCGCGGCGGCTCCTCAGGCGACGTGTCGCACGAGGAGCTCGCCCATCTCGTCGATCGTCGCCTCTCCCGCCGCGAGGCCCGCGTCACGCACAGAACGCGGCATCCCATAAACGACACAAGACGACTCCGCCTCGACCAATACCCTCCCGCCGGCCTCGTGAATGGCGCGCGCGCCCGCGAGGCCGTCGTTGCCCATCCCCGTCAGCACCACGCCGAGCACGCCCGCGCCGAACTCTTCGGCCGCGCTCCGGAACAGGAGATCCACCGACGGGCGGTGCAAGGCCTCGACAGGGCCGCCCTCGCGGCGCGCATAAGGCCGCCCGGCCCTGCGCTCGACCCGGATGTGCGTGCCTCCACGCGCGAGGATCACCTGCCCGGGCTCGAGCTCCTGGTCGTCCGCGGCCTCCTTGACCGAGAGCGCGCTCGATTCGTCGATCCTGCGCGCGAGCGCATCGGTGTACCCCGGCGGGATGTGCAGGGCAGCGACGACGGGCACCGGAAAATCGCGCGGCAAGGAGGTGAAGAGGCGCGTGAGCGCTTGCGGGCCGCCCGTGGAGGCCCCGACGACGACGAGGCTCACCCGATGCGAAGGCCGCACCGCCGGCGCTGCGCTCTTTTTCGGCACGGGCGCCCGGCTGCGCCGTTTTTCGGCCGCCGCGACGACGCGGCCCACGAGCTCATTCGAAAGCTCGTACAGCCGATCGGTCGCGAGCGAGGTCGGCTTCCGGACCAGATCGACGGCGCCGCATTCGAGCGCCTTCTGCCCGAGCTCGCTCTGCGCGTCCGAGAAGCTCACGGCCACGACCGCAGGCGCGCCGACCTTCGGGAGCGCTTGCAATACGCCAATGCCGTCGAGGTTCGGCATCACCAGATCGAGCACGACGACGTCGGGGTTGTGCTCGGCGATCTTCTCGAGCGCGTCGAGGCCGTCCCGCGCGATGTCGACGACCCGGAGGCCCGGCTGCTTGTTCAAGACCTCCCGCAAGACCTTGCGCGCGAAGGCCGAGTCGTCGACGACGAGCACCCGGATCGGCTCATCCATGGCGCGCTCAGCCGACCTTTCGATAAAGGAACGCCCCGCCGCGCTCCTCGCACCGGAGCGCTGTCCCGAGCCGGAAGAGCGACTCCGATACCCCCACGAGCAAAATGCCGCTCGGCACGAGGACACGGGTGAGCGTGTCGATCACGCGACGCGCCGTCGCGTCCTGGAAATAAATGAGCACGTTGCGACAGACGATGACGTCGAAGAGCCCGAGCTTCTCGACGGCGTCCGCGTCGAGCAAATTGACGCGCCGGAAATCGACGGCGCTGCGGATCTCGTCGCTCATCACGACGCGCTCGCCCTTCTTTTGCAGGAAGCGGGAGGCCGCGGGCGGGACCTTGACCTGGCTGCGCAGGGAGCGAGCACCATATTCACCCGCGCGCGCCGCCGCGAGCGCACGCGTGCTCACGTCGGTCGCCACGATCTCCACCCGATCGAGCTTTCCGAGCACGGCGAGCAGCATGGCAATGCTGTACGGCTCCTCCCCGGTCGAGCACGCCGCCGACCAGAGCCGAGGCTTGCGCGGGCCGGAGGCCTCGACGAGGGGCGCGAGGACGTCACGCACCAGGACCTCGAGCTGATCGAGCTCGCGGAAGAGGTACGTCTCGCCGACGACGAGGACGTCCGCCAGGGCCTCGAATTCGGCCGGCCCGCCCGGGTCGTAACGGAGAAAATAATAATAATCGAGCAGCGAATCGAAGCCCGCCTCGACGGCCCGGAGCGCGACCTTGTCGCCGAGCAGGTCCTTGTCGAGGGGCCCGTAATGAATGCCGAGCTTCTCCTCGATCAACGCGCCGAGGATGGCGAATACCTGCGGGGAGATCGGCAGGTTGTTCATGCGGCCCATTGCGCCACGACGAGCGAGCACACCCGCCTGACCTCGGGGTCCGGATCCACCAATGCCGCCTGCTCCAGCGTCGCGTGGGCCTGCCGCGTGCCGAGCGCGGCGAGCGTGGTCGCCGCCGCCTTGCGCGCCGCCGGGTTGGGCAGGCCGAGCGCACCGAGCAGCGCCTCGTTCGCGCTCTCGCGCCGCATCCGCGCCAGGGCCGAGGTGAGCTGCGCCGAGAGCTCGTCGTCCGCCGTCGCGAGCGCCTCGAGGATGCCCTCGATCCGGCCAGGCAAGGGCGCGCAGAGGGCGGCAAACGCGCGGCTCGAAGCCGAACCCTCCGCGTAGAGGCCGATGAGCGCACGCGTGGCCTCGACGCCGGGCCGCTGCGCCAGGATGCCCATGGCCGTCGCGGCGACGCTCTCGTCGACGTCCCCCGCCGCCCGCACGAGCGCCGGCAGGACCTCGGGCGAGCTCACGCCCGCGATGGCCGAGGCGGCCACGATCCGCGTCGCGGCGTCGGGCGAAGCGAGCCCCGCGCAGAGGTGCGGGATCGACTCCGGACCCCCCATGAGGCCGAGGCCGATGAGCGCCGCGCGTTGCACGTCCGGATCACGCTCCGCGGCCGCCTTCTGCAGCGCAGCCGCCGCGACCTCGCCCCGCAAGCAGGCGAGCGCCTCGACCGCCCCCACCCGCACGTGCCCCGCCTCGTCGTCGAGCAGCGCGGCGATACGCGGAGCCGCAGCCACGTGCCCGAGCCGCCCGAGCGACTTGGCCGCGAAGTAACGGACCCACGCGTCCGCGTCGTCGAGCGCGGCGACGAGGCACGCGACGACACGGGGCTCGGCGCTCGACTGTCCCAGCGCACGCACGGCCGCGGCGCGCGTCCGCGCGTCGGGCTCCGTCGCCAGCAAGAGCAGCACGTCGAGGGCCGAGGGCGCGTCGAGGTAGGGAAGGCCGGCGATGGCGACGTCGCGGACACGCACGTCCGGATCCTTCAGGGCCTCGAGGAAGACCGGCAGCGCCGCGTCGTAACCAAAATACCCGAGGATCCGCAGCGCCGCCCGACGTACCCCGGGGTGCTCGCTCCGCGCGGCCGAGAGCGCGAGCGCCTCGGTGTCCGTGCTGCCGAGCGACTGGATCGCCGAGCTCGCCGCATGCACGACGCGGCCGTTCGGATCCGCGAGCAGCGGGAAGAGCACGCGCACCGCGGTCGGATCGCCGATACGAGCGAGCGCGTCACAAGCCGCCGCGCGCACCTCGGAGTCCTCGTCGCCGAGGCAGCGGACCACCTCCGCCGTCGCGGCGCTGCTCGTGACGAGCGGCAGGAGCAAGAGCCGCCGGGGCCCGTCGCCGTCCCGCAGCGCGTCGAGCACGCGCGCGTCCGAGCTCTGCCCGAGCTCGAGCAGCGCTCCGGCGGCCGCGCTCGCCACGGCGGAGGGGCCGTCGAGCAGGAGCCGGATGTCCGGGATCGCGGCGTCGCTGCCGAGCGCCGAGAGCACGGCGCAGATCGCGATCTGCTCGGCTTGCCCCGCGCCGCCGAGGCCCTGGACGAACCGACGCACGGCCTGCGGCACGGTCGTCGCGCGGCGCAGCGCCTCGTCGATCGGCGCGACCACGCCGTAGAGCTCGGCGTGCCGCTCCCGCAGCTCCGAGAGCGCGAGGGCCACGGTGCGGACGATCGCGTCGCCGGGCTGCGCGAGCAGGCGGACGAGAGGCGCGACGGCAGCCCGGTTGCCAGTGCGGCCGAGCGCGCGCGCGGCCTCGAGCATGTACCTCGTGTCGAGGAGCAGCTCGGTGAGCGGCTCGACGGCGCGCGGATCGCCGCTGCGACCGAGCACGTCGATGGCCGGGAAGGTGCGGAAGAAGTTGCCACCCCGGACGACCCGCACGAGCGCGTCCACGACCCGCCGGCCCCCGATCCGCCCGAGCGCCTCGATCGCCGCGACGGCCACGTTGTCGTCGTGATGCGAGACGAGCTCGCCGAGCCGGCCGAGCGCCTGCGTGCTCTTGCGGCGCCCGAGGATCTGCGCCGCGTCCGCCTGGATCGCGGGCACATCCACGCCGGCGAGCGCGAGCACCGCGGCGTCGGCGGCGCTGCCTGCGGAGGCCGAGAGCGCGTCGACGGTGGCCGCGATCCGCGCCTCGTTGTCGCGCTCCCGGCGCAGGGCGACGCAGAGCGGACCGACCGCGACGTCCCCCAGCGCGGCGAGCGAAGCGACCACCCTGCGGCGCACGGTCCAGCTCGGATCGGCCAGCATCACGACGAGCGCCGGCACGCCGGCGGCGCCCGTCACCTCGAGCCTGTGGATCTCCTCGATACGTTGCTTCTCGGCTTCCGAGAACGTGAAGCTGCCCCCCGCTGTCTTCATGAGTCCGAAGCCGCTCCTCCGGCTGTCGCGTTGGTTGCCCCTCGCAGCCTGGCGAAGGTCGAGCCCAGGTGCGCCACGGTGTCTGCGTGCTCGGCGCTCGCGCTCCGGAGGCGCGAGACCTGATCGACGACCTGACCCAGGGTGTCACGCGTGGCGAGGGCGTCCCGCGCCTGCACGAGCAGCGCTCCGGCGACGGCGCGCGCCCGCGCCCGCACGTCGACGAACGTCTTCGCGAGCTTCTCGGCGACGCCCACCTGCTCGGCCGACGCGCGGGTGATCGTCTGCATCGCCGACGTCTGTCGCGCCGCGGTCGTGGCCAGCACGGCGACCGTCTCCGCTTGCTCGGCGACCGCGCGCGCGGTCTGCTTCGCGATGCGCCGCACGGACTCGCCTTCCTTCGCGAGGGCCGTGGTCGCCTTGGCCTGCTCGCCCGTCGCGTTCTTCACCGCCGCCGCCAGCGTGGCGACCTGGCGCGAGGCGGTGTCGACCTGCTTGGCCGCGCGTGATCGCTCGGCCACGACGCGCGCGACCTGCGCGGCCTGCTTGCGCGCGTCATCCATCACCCGCGCCACCTCGGCCGCGCCGGCCGCCTGCTCGCCGAGCCCCGTGATCATCCGCTGCGCGGCGCTCGTGACCTCCTGCGCGAGCGCGCCCACCGCGCCGAGCGCCCGCGTCTGCTCGGCCATCGCCGTGCTCGTCTGGTGCGTCAGCGTGCGCATCTGCACCGCCGCCTTGGCGAGCTGCGTCGCGCCCGCGGCTTGCTCCGACATCGCGCGCGAGACCTTCTCGGCGTTCGCCGTGAGCAGCGTGTTGGCGCGGACGACGTCGCGCAGGCTGCGGGCCTGCTCGCTCGTCGCCTCCTTGGTCTGCCGCGCCATGCGACGCATCTCGCTGCTGCCCTGCGCGAGCGACTGGATCGCGCTCGTCTGCTCGGCGGCCCCGCGCGCGATCTGCCTGCCTTCCTCGTTCACGCGCGCGGCGAGCTGGGTCATGGCGGTGACGGCCTGGACCTGCTCGTTGTTCGCCCGCTCGATGTCGCGCACCGAGCGGCCGAGCCCTTCGACCCCGCCGAGGATGGTGCCGAGCGCGCGCTCGGCGTCGGCGGCGAGGCGCGAGGCGTCCTCCGCCGTCTTCACGCCCTCGGCGGAGGCGCTCACGGCCTCGCGCGCGGTGCCCTGCAGGCCCCGGACGATCTTGGCGATGTCCGCGCTCGCCGCGGCCGCGCGATCCGACAGGGCGCGGATCTCCTCCGCGACCACCGCGAAGCCCCGCCCGTGCTCGCCCGCGCGCGCCGCCTCGATGCTGGCGTTGAGCGAAAGGAGGTTCGTGCGATCCGCGATCATGTTGATCGTCTGCACGATGTCGCCGATCTCCTCGGCGCGGCGGCCCATCTCTTTCATCACGCCGGCCGACTCCACCATCGCCTGCCGGATGTCCCCGAGGCCCGCGATCGACTTGCCCACCGTCGCGGCCCCTTCGCGCGCGATCACCACGCTCTGATCGGCGGTCTTGCGGGCGTCGACGACGATCTCGACGATACGGCGCGTCGACCCCTCGACCTGCGCGGACGCGGCGGCGCTGGCCGCGGCGAGCTGGTTGATCTGCTCGGCGCCCTGCGCGACCGACTGCGCCGAGCGCGCGAGCTCCTCCGCGGCCGTGGCGTTCGCCTCGATCGCCGCGGCGTTCCGCTCGGCGGTCACGGCCACCTCTTCCACCGACGCCGCGATGTCGGTCACCCGGCTCGCGCTGCCCGTCGCCGCCTCTTCGAGGCCCTTCGCGCTCTCGGCGACGTTCTTGATCGACCGCGCCATCTGCTCGGCCGTGGCGGAGGTCTCCTCGACGGCGCTCGCCATCTCGCCCGCGTCGCGTGTCACCCGCTCGAGGGCCGAGCCCGTGCTCATCACGGCCCCGGACATGTTCGTGATGCGCTCGCCGACGCCCTTGGCGTCCGAGGCCAGACGTCCGATGCCCTTGGCCATCTGCTCGATGGTCGCCGCGACCTGCTCCATCGAGGCCGCGTTCGTCTCGCCGCGCTCGGCGAGGTCGTTGATGTCCTTCGTGTTCGTGATCGAGGTCGCGAGCAGCTCCTCGCTCGCGGCCGCGAGCTCCTCCGCGTTCGCGCCGACGCCCTTGATGGAGCGGGCGATCTCCTCGGTCGCGGCGGCCGTCGCCTCGGCCGAGGAGGCGATCGCCTCGGTGTCGTTCTTGACGCTGCCGATGCTCGGCGCGAGCTGCTGCAGCCCGCTCGCCGTGGCCTCGAGGCCCTTCAGCACCTCGCCCGCGTCGTCGCAGATGCGCTGCTGCGCGCGCGCGAGCGCCTGCACCGTGGCGCTCGTCGACTCGACCTCGTCCGCGAGCTCGTCCAGGGAGGCGCGTTGCTCCTGGCCCGACGAGGCCCGCCCTTCGCTCTCCGCGGCCAGGCGCGCCGCGGCTTGCTCGATCGCGTCCGCCTGCGTGGCCGTCCGGCGCAATGCGCGCTCCGCCTCCGCTGCCTTCGAGAGCGCCGCGTCGATCTCAGCCATTCCGTTCGTCGACATAAATGCCTTCCTGACCGATGATTTTCGCTAGATGGACGAGCATCACGAGCCGCTTCTCGCCCGGCCTGCGCTCGACGTGGGCCACGCTCTTCACGAAACCCGCGCCGTCGGCCCCCATCCACGCAGGCGGCGCGTGCAGCCCCTCTGGCGGTATTTTCATGATCTCGCGCGCGCTGTCGACGAGCAGCCCCACCGTGCGCTGGCCGCTCTGGACCACGATGACCCGTGAATCCATGGTCGGCTCGATCTTCGGCAATCCGAAGCGCAGCCGCAGGTCGACGACCGGCACGACGCGGCCCCGGATATGAATGAGCCCCGCGACGTAGGGCGCCGTCCCCGGCACCTTCGTCGCGCCGCCGAACGACTCCATTTGTACGACGTCCCCAGCCTGGAGGACGTATTCATTGTCGTCGACCTTGAAGACCACGTAGAGCTCGCTCATACGGCTGCCTCCATCCGGCTCTGGGAGAGGGCCGCGCAGAGCGCCAGGAGGTCGAGCACCAGCGTGGGCCGGCCATCGCCGAGGTCGGTCGAGCCGGAGACGCCCTTCACCTTGACGAGCGGGTCCTCGAGCGGCCGGATGACGACCTCCTGCTGCCCGACCATCCGCTGGATCCCGAACGCCAGCGGCAAACCATTACGCCGCACCAGGAGCGCCTTCGGCGCCTCCCGGGCCGAGAGCGAGAAGTAGGAGGCGAGGTTCACGAGCGGCACGATCTCGCCCCGCCGCTCCATGAACCGCACCTCGCCGAACCGTGTTTGTCGCGATGGACCACGCACGAGCTCACCCGGCGCGACCTCGACGATCTCCTCGATCGCCGCCACGGGCGCCACGAACGTCTGCTCGCCGCAGAGGAAGGAGAATGCGTCGACGATGGTGATCGTGAGGGGGATGAACAACGTGAACGTGGTCCCGACGCCGGGCGTGGTGCGCAGCGAGAGCTCACCGCCGAGCTCGACCACGGCCCGCTTCACGATATCCATCCCGAGCCCGCGTCCGCTCGTCTTCGTCGCCCGATCGAGCGTCGAGAGCCCCGGCTGCGTGATGAGCTCGAGCAGCTCCGCGTCGCTCTCGGGCAAGGGCCGCGAAGCCCGCTGCGCCACCGATGCCCGATCGATGCCGCGCCCGTCGTCGCTGATGCCGAGCTCGAGCTGGTTCGTCGAGCGCTCGAAGCACGTCACCCGCACGACGCCCTCCTCGTTTTTGCCGAGGTGCCGCCGCTCGGACGGGGACTCGATCGCGTGGTCGACCGCGTTGCGGATGAGGTGCACGATCGCCGGGAAGATCCGCTCCGCCACCGCCTTGTCGAGCTCGGCCTTGCCCGCGTCGATCTCCACGCGGACCGGCTTCTTCGTGCCGCGGCTGAGGCCCCGCACGAGGAGCGGCACGCGCTCGAGCAGCTCGGCGACGGGCACCATCCGGGCGCGCATGATCGCGCCGCGCAGATCACGCACCTGCCGGCCGTAGCCTTTCACGATCTCCCCGAGCTCGCTCACGTTCACGCCCTGCGCGGCGAGCGCGTCCACGGCGCGCATCAGGCGAAATCGGGTGATCACGAGCGCCGAGAGCCGCTCCAGCGCGTCGTCGAGCCGCGCCACGTCGACGCGCACGATCCCGCGCTTGCGCGCGTCGGCCTCGACGCCGTCTTCCTCCACGAACGGCGCCTCGCCGGGCGCCTCCGCCCGGCCTTCATGCCGGGTGAGCAAGGCCTGGACGTTCTCGGGCGTGGTGGCGGCCGCCTCGGCCACTTTTTCGTCGGACGCGTCCGTGAGGACGAGCAGCGCGAAGGCGAGCCCCCCGGGCGCCTCTTCCGTCTTCGGAACGGAGAGCGGCAGGACCTTCACGATCTCCGCGAACGTCTGGATGTTCTCGCGGACGCTCGTGATGTTGATTCCGTCGGCCGCGCGGGCCGGCGAAGGCACGAAATCGACCCGCAGCACGCGGCGCCCAGCCTCCGCGCCCTGGATCATCTGGGCCTTTTCGGCCGCCGAGAGCTTGGCGAGCAGCGCGGGATCGAGGTCGAGCTCCACCGCGGTCGGCGCCGGCTCGTTCGTCATCTCCAGGGCCGCGAGCGCGTCGAGGAGCTGCGCGGGCGCGGGCGCGACGGGGCTCTCCGCGGACAGGGCGCGCACCCGCTCGTCAATCGCGCGGAGCCCGGCGAGCAGGGCCTCGACCGCCTCCGCCGACAGCGCCCCGGCCGCTCGATCGGCGTGGCGCAAGACCGTCTCCATGGCGTGGGCGATGTCCACGACGGACTCGACCCCCACCATTGCGGAGAGCCCCTTGATGGTATGGAGCGAGCGAAAGAGCTCGCGCACGGCGCGCGGGTTGTTCTGGCCCTTGTGTAATGAGGTCTCGACGGCGAGCAGGTTCGTCGTCGAGGCGGAGAGGTGCTCCTCGACCTCGACGAGATAACCAGCCAGGAACTCGCTCGCGTCGAACGCGCTCACGGAGCGCCACCCGCTGCGTCCTGGCGGAGCAGGGACCGCACGTTCGCCAGGATTGCATCGGGCGCGAAGGGCTTCGTCATGAACTGCGAAGCGCCGGTCGAGAGGGCGCGTGAGCGGGATCCTTCGTCGCCTCGGGTGGTCACCACGAGGATGGGCAAACGCTGAAGTTTGTCCTGACCACGGATGAACTCGATCACCTCGAATCCGCCGATGTCGGGCATGTTCAGGTCGAGCACGACGAGGTCGAAGGGCTTGAGCGCCAGCTTCTCGATGGCCTCGAGACCACTCGCCGCGTGGGTGAACGTGGAATCGTCCACCACACGAAGACACGCGACGATCATTTCGCGCATCACCTTGCTGTCATCAACGACGAGTATTTCAGTCACGCGTCCCCCGGATGGGCTCCATTAGCCCCCTTCTCCAGGCCCGTCAAGCGCGCTCACGTACGCCGAGCGCCTTGCGTTTTCACTTCGATAAATGCAGGTTTGTAAAGGCTGACGCATTGCAGCGAGCGCACGTCCGCCCTGACCCCCGAATCGGGGGGGGCGTGCATTGACAGCTAGGCGGATGCAGGGTAGCGAACCAAAAGCCATGCCAGTGCAAAACCGCGGAGCCCTGAGGCGGGTCGTCTGGATCGTGGACGATTCGGCGCTCGACGCCGAGCGCGCTCGTCGAGCCCTCGCCGATCATTACACGGTTCAGGTTTTTCCTGACGGCACCGCGGCCCTGGAAGCCCTCGGTAGCAATCAGGCGCCTCCCGACGTGCTCGTGCTCGATTGGGTGATGCCGGGTGTCTCGGGAATCGAAGTTTGTCGCTTTGTTCGTGCGAGCAGTATGCATGCCCGCATGGGCATTCTGCTGCTCACCGCGCGGCAACAGACCGAGCAGGTGGTCGAGGGGCTATCGGCCGGCGCCAACGATTACCTGTCGAAGCCCTATGCGACGAGCGAGCTCGAGGCCCGCGTGGCCGCGCTCGTGCGGACGATAACGTTGCTCGACCGCGCCGAGAAAGCGGAGGCGACCATACGTGATCTTTTGGCGCACGTCCCGGACGCATTGCTCGTGCTGGGCGAGCAGCATCGGATCACGTATGCGAACCCGGAGGCGAAGAAGGCGCTCGGCCGCCCGTCGACGGGGAGCCTGCTCGGCCGGCCGATATGCGAGGTGTTGCCCGAGCTCTCCGCCGAGCTCTTCGCGGTCGCCACGGGCGAGGAGCCGTTCGCGCTGCCCGACATCACCCTCGACGGCGAGGTGTACGCGCCCACGGTCCGCGTCTTCCCCGTCGACCTCGGCCTGGGCTCGACCATCCTCGCCCTGCGCAACGTCACGACCCGGCGGATGGCCGAGGTGCGGCGGCTCGATTTTTATTCCATCATCGCGCACGACCTCCGCTCGCCGCTCAGCGCGATGTTGATGCGCTCCGAGCTCATCCTGATGGGCAAACACGGGCCCCTGCCGCGCGAGGTCATCGTCGATCTGCACAAGATGCAGGGCTCGATCCGGACGCTCGTGGGGATGATCAACGACTTCCTCGATCTCGCGAGCATCGAGGGCGGTCATTACAAGCTGAACAAGGAAGACGTCGACCTCGGGGCGCTCGTCGAGTCCACGGCCGACCTCCTGCGGCCGCTGCTCGTCTCGGGCGAGCTGTCGTTCGAACTGCGCGGCACGATCCGGCAGGCGGCCGTGCTGGCCGACAGGCGAAGGCTCGCGCAGGTCATCGCCAACCTGCTCTCGAACGCCATCAAGTTCACGCCGCGCGGCGGCAAGATCACGGCCGCGCTGGAGGACGCGGAGACGTACATCGAGATGGCGGTGGAGGACACCGGCGGCGGGATCCCGTCGGACCAGATCCCGAAGCTGTTCCAGCGTTACTCGCGCGCAGACAGCCGCATGTCCGGCACGGGCCTCGGGCTGATGATCGTCCGCGAGGTGGTCGAGGCCCACGGCGGCACGGTGGGCGTCGAGAGCACGCCAGGCCGCGGGAGCCGGTTCTGGTTTCGCCTGCCGAAGCCGAGCGGCCGCGGCGGCCACCGATCGGCGCTCGCGTTCCACGCCGGGTGAAGGAGCAGGAGAACGTGGACCGGGGTGGTCCTCGCGCCCGAGGGGGCTCGGAAAGGTTGGCCCCTTCGCCGCGCCGATGATATTGCCGCGCCGATCGGCGCCCGAAAGGCGCCTGGCAGCCTCCCTTTGGCTCGAGCGTAGTTCGCGGCATGGCCACCACCCGTCTCTCCACCTTCGTCCGACAAGGACGCCGCCACGTCGCGCTCACCGTGCTCGGCGCCGCCGCCCTCGCGGCGCTCGCGCCCCGCGGCGTGTCGAACCCCGGCGCCAAGGACAGGTCGAGCGCGCTCGCCTCGGCGCTCGCGTCGCGTGGCCTCGTCGCCACGGCCGACGACGTGGCCTGGGTCGATCCGCCGCGCGGCGTGTGGGGCGCGCTCGGCGCGAAGAGCCGCGCCGTCGTGCGCGCCGCGCCCGGGCAAGGCGAGCCAAACGATCTCTTCCTCGTCCACGCCGAGCTCTCGCCCGAGGGCGTGCTGCTCGACGTCGGCGGCGCGTACAACCTCACCGAGACGAGCGGCGCCGACGAGTCGAGGCCCGCGGTCCGCGGCGAGCGATTGGCCTACGTCTCGAGCCCGCTCATCGCTGGCAGCCATCCCACCGTGCACGTCTTCGATCTCTCGGGGCAGGTCCTCGCGACCGAGGGCTGGACGCGCGTGGAGCGCCTGCAGAACGCGCTGACGAACGCGCAGGAGACGGGTCAGCTCGGCGGCATCGGCAAGCGCGTCTTCACCCTGGGCGAAGGCGACGCGCAGGAAGGCGAGCCGAAGGAGGGCGAGCCGCCGGCGCGTGACGTGCGATGCGCGCTCGAAGAAGGGACACTCGTCGTGCGTGACGGGGGCCGCGAGGCGCGTGTCCCGCTCGACGGAGCCGCGACGTTGCCTGCTTGGCTCTCGCACGAGAGCGGCGAGATCGCGCGGCCCGGCAACGTGGTCACGTGGTCGGTCGATCGCGTGCGTGACGTGATCGGCGACGAGGCGATGCAGACGATCAAGGCCGTCGCGTTCGCGGGGCTCGAGGTCGTCATGCGGCAGAAGGAGAGCATGGGCGGCGAGGAGGCCGCGGCCGACGCGATCGCCGAGGACCTCGGACAAACCACGCTCGCGGCGCCCACGCGCACGATGCCCACCGACCCCGAGATCGGCTGGCCTCCGGAGCCGCTCGAGCCGTGGATCACGCCCGCGCTGCCCGGCGAGGGGCAGTGGAACCCGCAGGACAAGGATCCGTTCATCCGCAGGATCGAGGGCCTGCCGCCCGCGTTCGTGACGACGTACATCCGCCCCGATCGTTCGCGCAAGACGACACGCGTGTTCATCGCCGTCTGGGATCCGCGGCAGGTGGAGCTGCACATGATGGCCGGCACGGTCGAGCCGAAGGGCGCGACGGGCGAGGCGGGTCCGGGCCTCATCCCGCGTGATCCCGCGGTGCTCGAGCGCGTCGTCGCGGCCTCGAACGCGGGCTTCCAGGCGCTGCACGGCGAGTTCGGCATGATGGCCGACGGCGTCGTCTACCTGCCGCCGAAGCCCTACGGCGCGACCGTCGCCGTGCTGCGCGACGGCTCGACGGCGTTCGGGACGTGGCCCGAGGATCAGAGCATCCCGCCGAACGTGCTGTCGTACCGGCAGAACATGACGGTCATGGTGCTCGACCAGAAGTTCAACCCGTACGGGCGCAACTGGTGGGGCGGTACGCCGCCGGGCTGGGCGGACAAGACGCACACCGTGCGCACGGGGATGTGCCTGACGAAGGAGAAGTTCGTCGCGTACTTCTACGGCGCGGATCTCGGTCCCGAGGGGCTCGCGCAGGCGATGATCCAGACGCGTTGCTCGTACGGGCTCGCGCTCGACATGAACGCGGGCCACAGCGGGCTCGAGTTCTACAAGGTCGCGCCCGAAGGCGAGATGGACGCGCTCGGCAGGCCCTTGCAATACGACTGGGAGTCGGAGGGCACGGTGTCGGGCATCGACGGCTGGAAGTTCCGCGGCCGGCGCTTCATCCGCGGCATGGGCCTCATGAACTTCCCGCGCTACATCAAGCGCGAGGCGCGCGACTTCTTCTACATGACGCTGCGCCACGTGCTGCCCGGTCAGGGCCTTTCGCCCGTCGCGCAGCCGCCCGCCTCCGGTGAAGGTCAGTGGCGCGTGAAGGGCTTGCCGCACCACGGCTTCCCCTACGCGCTCGCGACGACGGAGCTACGTTTCGACGCCGCGCGGCCCGATCGCAAGGCGCGCGTGGTGAAGATCGATCCACGCACGGTGTCGGCCGCCAGGGCGACAGGGCAGGACACGAGCAAGACCGTCGTGGTGCTCGACGCGGGCCCGGCCGAGGCTGGCGCGGGCGCGGCGTCGCTCTGGGCCTCGCCCGGAGCGTTCGCGATCGGCGACGCGCCGCCCGTCGAAGGCGCGATCCGCCTGGCGACGGGCTCGCCGAGCGCCGCGGTCGCTGCGGCCGCCGTGGGCGTGAACGACAAGGACGGCATGCTCCTCTACGTCGAGCTCGTGAGCCCCGCGGACGCCTCGGCGGCCGACGCGAAGGCGCTCGACGAGCTGCTGAAGAACGCAGGCTGCAGCACGCGGCTGCTGCTCGGAAAACCTCTCGCGCTCGCGCTCGGGGGCGACACGGATCTCGCCGGCGCCGCGGTGCACCCGCCCCAGGGCCCGACGGCCGTGCGCCTCACCCGCAGCGAGGCTCCTGGTGGTCGCCGCTTCCTGGAGGACGCGGCCATCGTGCCCTTCAACACGTGGTACCCGCTGCAGCAGAAGCGGATCCGCTACTTCAAGAAGCCGGCGAAGGACCCGGCCGAGGGCGAGACGAACTGACCCCCCCGGGGCGAACTCCCCGGAACTACGTGAACAAACTCGCGAAGCACGCCAAGCGCGGCTAGGCTAAGAGTGTCTCGGTTTTCCCGCCTGAGCGCGCGGTGATCACGGAGCCCCACGGACCCTCTACTCGCATGGCGCGAGATGTGCGAAAGGGTTTCCTGTCGTCCGCGGCGTAACGTCGCATTCTGTCGAGGAGTGGCTGAACATGGCCGATGATAAGGGCAGCGATCTGGACGTCTTCGAGGGGCTGGCGAAGAAGGCTCCTCGCGGCACCACGCCAGGACTCATGCCGCCGCCCCCGTCGGGCGCCGCCCGCAAGAGCACGCTGCTCGGCGGGGTAGGCCCCGTCCCGCTTCCCCCCGCGCCCCCGCCCGGGAGCGCCGCACCCTTGCCTCCGCCCCCGAGCGCGTTGCCCCCTCCGCCAGGGGCGCCCTCGCAGCGGCCCTCCGCGCCGCTGCCGCCGCCCCCGGGAGCCGTGACGTCCATGCCGCTGCCGCCTCCGCCTGGAGCCGCCGCGCCGTCGGCCGTGCCTCTTCCCATGCCGCCCGCGCCTCCGCCTGGGGCCGCCGCGCCGTCGGCCGTGCCTCTTCCCATGCCCCCCGCGCCTCCTCCGGGCGCTGCCGCGCCGTCGGTCGTTCCGCTGCCACCTCCTCCGGGCGCCGCTGCCGCATCCCTCCCGCTGCCGCCGCCCCCCGGGGCCGCTGCATCGGTGCCGCTCCCGCCTCCCGTCGGCGCGCCGCCCGGTGAAGCTCCCGCGAAGGTGGGCCCCGGCGGCAAGGCCGTCGACATGGACTGGGACGACGAGGAAGAGTCGACCCACGTCTTCGACGCGAGCAAAGGCGCCCCCGAGATCCAGGGCGGCCCGCGCCCCGCGGCTGGCATGCCGCCCATGAGCAGCGCGGCGGCTGCCCTGCTGTCGGCCTCCGGCGGCTCTGCGCGCCCGGCTCCGCTGCCTCCGCCGGTCTCCGCCGCGCCCCTCGGCACCTTGCCTCCTGGCGGCGCGATGCCGCCGCCTCAGCAGCCTGGTGTGGCCACGACGCTCGCTTCTGCCGGCGTGGTGCCGCTGCCCTCGATGCCGCCCTCGCAGTCGCCGCACACCACGCGCTCCGAGGCGACCACGGTCCGTCCGCGCGCCGATCTGATCGGCGTGCAAGCGCAACCTGCGGCCTCGTCGGGCGGCAGCAAGATCGGCATCATCCTCGGGGCCGTCGCGCTCATCGCGGTCCTCGGGCTCGCGGTCTTCATGTTCCTGCCCAAGAAGGGCTCGCTGAAGATCGACATCCAGGCGAAGGGCGGCGCGACCGTCGGCAAGTCCGAGATCTACGTCGACGGCCAGAAGAAGTGCGACATCGCGCCCTGCGTCGTGAACGACCTCGAGCCTGGCTCGAAGATCATCAAGGTCATCGCTCCTGGTTTTGCCACCGCCGAGAGCGCGGGCGCCGTCGAGGCGGGCAAGGAGACGCCGGTGATGGTCGCGCTCGAGACGAGCGCCTCGACCACCGGGTCCGGGGCCGTCGCGGATGCGAACGCGACTGGCTTGAAGATCCTCGCGGCCACGCCGAACACGAAGGTGTGGGTCGACGGCACGGAGAAGGGTGTCCTGCCCGTCGAGCTGAAGGACCTCACGGCCGGCTCGCACAAGCTGCAGTTCGAGGCTGGCGACCGTTATGACCGGCTCGAGCAGACGGTCGACATCGAAGCGGGCAAGATGAAGGAGGTCGGCCCGATCAAGCTCAAGGTGCTGCGTGGCCAGATCATCCTGGAGCTCGCTACCGAGGGCGCGTCGGTCAAGCTCGTCAACGCCAAGAAGGAAGAGAAGAAGATCCCCGAGAAGGAGTGGAAGAACCAGCCCGTCAAGATCGAGCTGGATCCCACGGCTGGCTGGAAGCTCGTCGCCACGAAGAAGGGCCTGGACGACTTCACGCAGGATCTCACCTTCGACGACGGCGTCGCCGAGAAGCCGATCAAGATTGCGCTGCAAGAGCCGGGCAAGTCTTCCGGGGGCGACGCGGTCGCCAGTGGCTCGGCGAGTGGTTCGGCGAGCGAGACGGGCTCGACGACGGGTTCGACGGGCTCGACGGGCTCGACGTCGAGTGGCACCTCCTCGACCGCGTCGACCTCGACGGGCGGCGAGAAGGCCCCGCCGCCGGCCACGGGCAACGGGACGATCAACATCAACTCGATCCCGGTCTCGAAGGTCGTCCTCGATGGTCGCCCGCTGGGCAGCACGCCCAAGGTTGGCGTGAGCGTGCCTGCCGGGACGCACACGGTGATCTTCATCCACCCCGAGAAGGGGAAGAAGTCCGTCAGCGTGACGGTGAAGGCCGGCGAGACCAAGACCGCCGCCGTCAAGTTCAAGTAAACCCCTCCCTTCCCGCTGGAAGAACTGCGCATCGCGCAGTTCTTCCACCTTCGGTCCAGGCCGTGCCTGGTCCGGGTGCAGGGGCGGACAGCCCCTGCCGGGGCCCGGGGCAGCGCCCCGGCTCTACGCCTCCCCTCAGCGCTGCTCTTCCGAACCTGCCGCTGCCCACGCCTTCCACGTGAGCGCGCAGCGCCGTTCGTCCTCGTGCGCGCCGCCGGCGCAGTATGCCGGATCGAACGGCGGACCCAGCACGAACAGCGTCGACTTGCTGATGAACGGCAGATCCCGGAGCGACAGCTCCATCATGTCTGCTTGCCGCCTTCGGTACGCCTCGAGCTTCGCTTCGCCGATGAGCTCCGCGAGCTCCTGCTGCAAGCGCTCGCGCAGCTCCTCGTCGTCCGTCACTGCGAGCGTGCGCTGGATGAGACGGATGGCTGCGTCTCGCTCGCCCTGACGATTCAGGATCCCTGCGCCTGCGACGGCGGCCCATCCCATGTGCCCCGCGTCGCCGCCGAGCTCTGCTGCGCGCGCGAGCATTCGCGCGCCTTCGGACTTCCATGCCGCGCGCTCCTCGGGGTCCGTGAGGTACGTCCCGGGCGCGATGAACGCGATGAACTGCCCTGCGGTCCTCCAGATCTCCGGGTCGAGGGGTCGGTTGCGTGTCCCGCGCTCGAGGATCGCCCGCGTTCGATCGCTGTCGGCGCGGCTCGCCTCTCCGACCTGGATCGTGATGAGCGCGTCCGAGAGCAGGTATGGATCGCGGAACTCCGGGTCGAGCTCGTTGATCGTGTCGATCAGGTCCGCGACGTTCTCGAAGCGCCGACGCTCGAACGTGTGGAGGCCTTGCGAGACGAGCACGTGCGCCCAGAGCACGTCTGCGAGCGCCGCGCGGTACCCGAACGAGAGCTTCACGACCTCCTTCGGTGGCGGCAAGAGGTGCACGTCGCTCGTCTCCTTCACCCGCGCGTGTTGCCCTGCGATGCGCGCGCGCACCGAGCCGATGCAGAGCGCCGATACGCCGACGATGATCGCGGTGCGTACGTAGTCGCCGAGCCGCGGCATCACTCCACCTCGCGGTCCACGAACATGCCTGGCAAGACGCGCGCGGGTTGTCCTGGCACGCGCTCGCCGCGCACCTGGAACGTCGAGAGCTTGCCGTCTCCGTCGAGGTCGCCGTGCGCCGTCGCGACGAACCGCATCACGCGCGTGACGGGGTCGAGCTCGCTCTCGAAGCGGAACGAGAATGCGTGTGGCTCCTCGATGCGGAAGTCGAGCGAGCGCCAGGTGAGGTGCTCCCAGATCTCGGGCGGGTCGGTGACGCGTGTGCCGCGCGGGACCTCGGCCGGCGTGAGCGGCGCGGCGGGTGGGAAGCTGATGTCCTGCGGCTTGGTCTCTGCGTACGCGACGGCGTTCGTGACGAGCCGATCGAGGTTGTCGAGTGGCTCGCTCAGCTTGGAGGCGTGCAGGTTGCGGACGAAGGCGGGCACGGCGACGGCGAGGACGCTGCCCCCGATCGCGAAGGCTACGCTGAGCTCCACCGCGCTCCAACGCGACATGCCCCCCTTCTAGCGCGCCGGCGTGGTGATTTCCACCGGGATGCGTGGCGCCCGCGGCCCGGGAAAAACGGCCGATCCGGCGAGGGTGCTCGATAAAAACGAGAGCCCGGACCGCGATGTGCGGCCCGGGCTCTGGAGGCGAGGTCCGTCGGCGCGCCTCGGCGCGCTTCAGGCTTCGATCACTCGTACTCGTTCGAGATGAAGACCTGCGTCGCGCGGACGAGCTGCTTCGTGGTGGTGTCGACCTGGCCGGTCAGCGTGAAGATGCCGAACTCGGTCGTGTCGCCGTCGAGATCGCCGCGCGCGGCGGCCTCGAAGCTCTCGGCGCCGTTGACCGCGGGGCCGGCCGGCGTGGCCGTCGCGCCGATCGGCGCGCTGCCCTTCGTGTACGTGTACTGGTAGGCAATCGGGTCGCTGATGTCGAAACGCAGGCACTTCCAGCCGTTCGTCGAGTCGCCGGTGCCGAAGTCCGACGTGGGCGTGTTATTGGGCTGGTACTTCTTGCCCTGCGGAACGGCGGTAGGTACGGAGTTCGTCGCGGTACCGCAGAGCGCGTGCGTCGCGTTTTGAGATTCCTGGCCGACCTGGAGGAGCTCCGAGGGCGCGTTCTCGCGCTCGTACGACTCGGCGGCGCCGCGCGCGATGGCACCGATCGAGTTCTTCGCCTCGCTCGTCTTGGCGCTCTTCAGGTAGCGGCTCACGCCGAAGATCGCGAGCGCCGCGAGGACGCCGATGATCGCGACGACGATCATGAGCTCGACGAGGGTAAAACCACGCTTGGAGTAACGCTTGAATGCACGCATGACGGACCTCCTCCTGCAGACGTAAATGTTCTGGAACGGCAAACCTCGCCGCCCATCGATCGATCCCACATCGTCGAGTCAAAAAGCTCGTCGAACCCAGGGACCTCTTGCACGAACGACCGAAATCGAATCGTCACTCGTCGTCGCCGTGCTTCGGGTCGACGCAGAGCTCGCCCGTGAGCGAGGACGCCGCGAAGAGCGAAAAATCCTGGTCGTTGTCCTGATTTCCCGCCGCCTGCACGACGAACCACGGGCCATTAATGGTGTCGTGCGCGGTCTTCCAGTTCTGGCAATAATTGATATCGGGGACCGGGTTGGGCTGAGGCGCGATTCCCGCGACCACCGCATAACCGAAGCGCACCGGGCCGTCGGTGGTCACATTGAGCTGCATCCAGCAATCGTGGACTGCATTGCCCGCCTGACCATTGTCCCAGTTGCGCTTCCTGTCGTTCGGCGGGGCAGGATACCAGGAGGTGAGACCGCTGATATCCGACCCCGAGCACCCGAGGTACTGGAAGGTCTCGGCCCTGTACGCCTCCTCCGCGATACGAATCCCCGAGACGATCGCCTTCACCTCCGAGGCCGCAGCGCCTCGCATGTATCGGCGATACCCGACGAGCGCGATCGCCGCGAGAACGCCGATCATCGCCACCACGATCATCAGCTCGGCGAGGGTGAACCCACGGAGATTCGTCTTGCTCCTGGGTCGTCCACCGCGCCGCATCGTGTCCGAGGTAAAAGCACGGCCCGTGCCACCCGCGAGGCGCGCCTCGCGGCGCGACCGGAGAAACGAACGATCCACGCTGAACCTGCGGCTTTTTCCGGCTTTTTCGTTCATCGTGGCAGGTCCTTGACGCTCGGGGGTTGTACCTTTCTCACGGCACGGTGACCAAAATTGTCACCGGCGCGCCTCGCGTGGTGACGATTCTCGTCACCCCCCCGCCGGCGCCTGGGCAGGCGAGATCGCGCCCTCCCCATCGTCGTCATCGTCGGCCGCGCCCGTGTCGAGCCCGTGCTTGGCGAGGCGGTAACGCAAGGATCGAAACGTGACGCCGAGCAATCGGGCCGCCGCTTTGCGCACGCCGCCGCTCCGCTCGAGGGCCTGCAGGATGAGGCGCCGCTCGACCTCGCCGAGCACGTCGTCGAGCACGCACCCCTCGGGCGGGAGCTCCGAAAGGAAAGGCGCAGGGCTCGCCGAGAGGCCGCTCACCTGCGAGGGCAAATCCCCGAGACCTATCGCCGGCCCCGACGCGAGCGCCACCGCGCGCTCCATCATGTTCTCGAGCTCGCGCACGTTGCCCGGGAATTTGTATGCGTCGAGCGCGCGTAATGCGTCGGTCGTCAATCCCCTGACGTCCTTGCCGAGCTCGCTCGCGAACCTGCGCACGAATCGCTCGGAGAGCCGCGGCACGTCGCCCGGACGATCCCGCAGGGGCGGCAGCTCGATACGAATGACGTTGAGGCGATAATAAAGATCCTGCCGGAATTTGTTCTCGCGGACATCGGTCTCGACGTCGCGGTTCGTCGCGGCGAGGACACGCACGTCGACCGGGATCTCGGCCGCCGCGCCCACGGGCCGCACCTTGCGCTCCTGCAGCACGCGCAAGAGCTTCACTTGGAGCGAGGCGGGCAGCTCGCCGACCTCGTCGAGCAGGATCGTCCCGCCGTCGGCCTCCCGAAAGAGACCGAGCGATCGCGCCCCCGCGCCAGTAAAGGCGCCCTTCTCGTGGCCAAAGAGCTCGCTCTCCATGAGCGCCTCCGGCAAGGCGCCACAATTGACGACCAAGAACGGCTTCCCCGCGCGGTCACTCCGCTCATGCAGGGCGCGGGCGACGCGCTCCTTGCCCGTGCCGCTCTCGCCCGTGATGAGGACCGTCGTGCGCGTGGGCGCGATCTTTCCGACGATCTCGGCGACACGCGCCATCGCCGGGCTCGCGAAGATGTCGTTCTCGGCGGGCTCGAGGCGCGAGATCTGGGCGCGGAGGCGCTGGTTCTCGAGGAGGATGCTGCTCTTCTCGAGGGCCTTCTGCGAGAGCGCGATGACCTCGGCCGGCGAGAAGGGCTTGCCGACGAAGTCGTAAGCGCCCTTCTTCATCGCGTCGAGCGCGTTCTCCACGCTCGAGTGCGCGGTCATGACGATGACCTCCGTCGCCGCCGAGCGCTGCTTCGCCGCCGTGAGGACCTCGATGCCCGATCCGTCCGGCATCACGAGGTCGGTGATCACGAGCGGGAAGGGCTGGGGGTTCTGCTGCAGGGCCTCGATCGCGGCGCGCACGCCCGGCGCGGCCACGACCTCGATCCCATGACGCCGAAAAGCGATCTCCAGGACCTGCCGGAGCGCAGGTTCATCATCGATGACGAGCACCTTCGTCGGGGTGGGCGGAACGCTGAGCGGGACGGAGGCCATCCTGCTGAAATTATCACGCCGCCCGCCGAGCGAGGAACATCTTCATTTGCAGGCCAAAGGATCGACCGGGCCGGACGGGGTACGCTCCTGGACGACGAAGGTGGTGCGCGCGCTCTCGTCTTCGCCGAGTGCCTGCGAGACCCAGGCGAGGTCACAAGGATCGGCCTCGATCTCGGCCTCGTACCGCCCATCACGGTCGCGATCCTCGACGACCGCGCCTTCTCCCGTGCGCTCGTTGAAGACCACGACGAGCGCGCCCTCGAGGCACGGGCCGGAGATGGTCCACATGCGCGGGTTCGTCGCCTGGGGCCCGATCGAGTCGGGGACCTCGGGCGGAGGGAGGGGCAGGGTCGGGCTCAAGCAGCCCGGGAGCGCCACGAGGACGGCCGCGAAGATCCGGAGCAAGGAGCGTCGACCCATCAAG
This sequence comes from Polyangium spumosum, assembly GCF_009649845.1. Lineage (NCBI taxonomy): Bacteria > Pseudomonadati > Myxococcota > Polyangiales > Polyangiaceae > Polyangium > Polyangium spumosum. Next base: position 395,005 of record NZ_WJIE01000002.1, on the reverse strand, counting down.
CCCGCGCCCGCTGCACGACGCATGCCCCGAAGGGCGTCGAGGGATCCCGGGAAAAACGAGGCACGGCGAGCTCGCTTGCAGAGGAGCGCGGCAACTACGTTGCCATCGTGCGCCCGTCGGTTTGCAGCACGCGCAGGCTGATACGTTTCTTCGGGAGGTCGACGGTGAGGGTGGGCGCGTGGTCGGCTTCGCCTTCGTCGATGAGCTCGCCGACGAGATCGTAGTCGCTCGCCTGCGTGACGCGCACGCGGCGGATCTCGCCGGGTCGCGCCTCGCCGCCCGAGAGGTAGACCTGTCCGTCGATGTCGGGCGCCTGGCCGCGATGGCGGCCCATCTGGACGAACTCGTGCTCGTCGCTCGTGCCCTCGACGAGGACCTCGAGCTCGCGGCCGATGAGCGTGGCGTTTTTCTTGTGCGCGATGCGCCGCTGCAACGACATGAGCTTGCGGTAACGGCTCGACGCGACACGCGCGGGCACCTTGCCCTCCATCTCGGCGCTGCGGGAGTTCTCCTCGTCCGAGTAGCGGAAGACGCCGACCCGATCGAACTCGGCCCAGGTGACGAAGTCGACGAGGTCCTTGAACTCCTCGTCGGTCTCGCCGGGGTGGCCAACGATGAAGGCGGTCCGGAAGGTGAGATCGGGGATGTCCTTGCGCAGGCGCGTGACGAGCTTGCGGAGGCGCTCGCCGCCGTGGCCGCGGCGCATGCGGCGGAGCATGCCGTCGGCCGCGTGCTGGAGCGGCATGTCGACGTACGGGACGACGCGCGGGTGATGGGCGATGAGCTCGACGAGCTCGTCGGTGATCGTCTCGGGGTAGAGGTAGAAGAGGCGCGCCCAGTGCAGGCCCGGGACGTCCGCGACGCGACGCACGAGCTCGGCGAGCGCAGGGCGCGTGTCGGCGGGGAGATCGCGGCCGTAGGCGATGGTGTCTTGCGAGACGAGGTTCACCTCGCGCACGCCGGCGGCGACGAGCTGCTCGACCTCGGCGACGACGTCCTCGACGGGGCGAGATCGCTGGCCGCCCCGGAGCTGCGGGATGACGCAGAAGGAGCAGGTGCGGTTGCAGCCCTCGGCGATCTTCACGTAGGCGCTGCCGCCGGGCGTGGAGATCGTGCGCGGATCGGAGGCCCTGACGACCCAGTCGGCGGGGTTGCCGACGAGCATACGATCGGCCTTGCCCGTGAGGACCTGCTCGAGCTTGAGCATGTCGCTCGAGCCGAGGATGTGGTCGACCTCGGGCATCTCGTCGGCGATCTCGGCGGGGTGGCGCTGCGAGAGGCAGCCGGCGACGACGAGCTTCTGGAGGTGCCCCTCGTCCTTGAGCTTCGCCATCTCGAAGATCGCGTCGATCGACTCCTTCTTGGCCTCGCCGATGAAGCCGCAGGTGTTGACGACGATCACCTCGGCGTCTTCGGGGGCCGGGACGTGGTCGTAGCCGGCGCGCCGCGCGACGCCGAGCATGACCTCGGAGTCGACGCGGTTCTTGGGGCAACCGAGGGAGACGAAATGGATCTTCTTGCCGGACATGGGGAACAATCCTGAACGGTCGGAGCTTACACCGCAGAGCCGCAGAAAGCGTCGGAGAGCCCGAGGGGTGTCTGTACCCTCCCTCCTCCCGCCCCGAGAGCCCGACGCTTTCTGCGAGCTCGGAGCACGAGGCGCCCCTCAAGCGGAGCGGGCGGCTTCCTCCATGCGATCGGCGAAGCGCTGGAAGAGGTAAAGCGCGTCGTGGGGGCCGGCGGCGGCCTCGGGGTGGTACTGCACCGAGAAGGCCGAGAGGCCCGGGAGATCGAGGCCCTCGCTCGTGCCGTCGTTGAGGTGCACGTGCGTCGTGCGGGCCTTGCCCTCGAGGGAGGCGAGATCCACCGCAAAACCGTGGTTCTGCGTGGTGATCTCGATCCGGCCGGTGTCGAGGTCCTTCACCGGCTGGTTGATGCCGCGGTGGCCGAACTTGAGCTTGTAGGTGCGGCCGCCCATGGCGAGCGCGAGGATCTGGTGGCCGAGGCAGATCCCGAAGAGGGGTTTTTTCCCCACGAGCCCGCGCACGGTGTCGATGGCGTACGAGACGGCTGCAGGATCGCCGGGGCCGTTCGAGACGAAGACGCCGTCGGGCGCGAGGTCGAGGATGTCGGCGGCGCTCGTCTGCGCAGGGACGACGGTGACGCGGCAGCCGACGTCGACGAGCGAGCGCAGGATGTTGCGCTTGATGCCGAGGTCGATGCAGACGACGTGTTTGTTCGTCGTGTGTACGCCGGGGACTTTGGTGCCGAAGGCGCCCGAGCCCTCGGTCCAGGCGTAAGGCGCCTTGGGCGTGACGCGCTGGACGAGGTCGAGGCCCTCCATCGAGGGAGCCTCGCGGGCGCGGCGGACGAGCTCCTCGGGCGAGGCCTTGCCGATCGCGCCGTTTTGCGCGCCGCGATCGCGGATCGTGCGCGTGAGCAGGCGCGTGTCGATGCCCGCGAGGGCGACGACGCCGTGGCGCGCGAGGTAGGCGTCGAGCGTCTCGTTCGCGCGGAAGTTCGCGGCCACGGGCGAGAGGTCCCGCACGATGAAGCCCGCGACGTGTGGCGCGCCCGAGGTGCTCTCGTCGTCCTCGCGGTTGATGCCGGTGTTGCCGATCTGCGGGGCCGTCATCGTGACGATCTGCCCGCAATACGAGGGATCGGTGAGGACCTCCTGGTAGCCGGTCATGCCCGTCGTGAACACGACCTCGCCCGTGGCGATCCCGGGCGCGCCCCAGGCGACGCCCTCGAACGTGGTGCCGTCCGCGAGGCAGAGATAGGCGCGCTCGCCGCTCATCGTGTCTCTCCCTGGGCCAGGACGTCGTGCACGACGCGGCCCGCAGCCATGGTGAGCTCGACCGAGCCCGTGACGGGCTTGCCGAGGAAAGGTGTGTTCTTGCTCTTCGAACGAAGGCGCGCGGGCTCCACGGTCCAGTGTTTCTCAAGGTTCACGAGGCAAAGCTCGGCGAGGGCGCCCTCGCGCAAGCTCGGGGCCGTGAGGCCCACGATGCGGGCCGGCGCGGCGGTGAGCGCGTCGATGAGCCGCGCGAGCGGGAGCACGCCCTCACGCACGCGGGCGAGCAGCAGCGGCACCACGAGCTCGAGGCCGATCATGCCGGGCGCGGCCTCGGCGAACTCGCAGTCCTTCTCCAGCGAGGCGTGCGGCGCGTGGTCGGTGGCCACGGCGTCGATCGTGCCGTCGGCGAGGGCCTCGCAGAGCGCGGCGACGTCCTCGGGCTCGCGCAGCGGCGGGTTCACGCGGCAGGCGGTGTCGTAGCCGATCACCGAGGCGTCGGTGAGCGTGAGGTGGTGCGGCGTGACCTCGGCCGTCACGCGGATGCCGCGGGCCTTGGCCTCGCGGATGATGCGGACGGCGCCACGCGAGGAGACGTGGGCGACGTGGTACTTGGCGCCGGTCACCTCGGCGAGCAGCACGTCGCGGGCGACGATGATGTCCTCGGCGACGCGGGGCCAGCCGCGCAGGCCGAGCCGCGTGGAGACGGCCCCTTCGTGCATGAGCGCGCCCTCGGTGAGGGCGTGATCCTCGGCGTGCTGGATGACGGGCAGGTCGAAGTTCGCGGCGTACTCGAGGGCGCGGCGCATGACGGCGCTCGAGGTGACGCAGCGGCCGTCGTCGGAGACGGCGACGGCGCCCGCGTCCTTGAGGTCGGCCATCTCGACGAGCTCCGAGCCCTTCTGGCCGAGGGTGATCGCGCCGATCGGGTGCAGCGCGGGGCCCTCGATCGATCGCGCCTTGGTGATCATGGCCTCGGTGATGCTGCGCGTGTCGTTGACGGGGCGCGTGTTCGGCATGGCGCAGACGTGCGCGAAGCCGCCCGCGGCCGCGGCGGCGAGGCCGGACGCGATGTCTTCCTTGTACTCCTGGCCCGGCTCGCGCAGGTGGGCGTGCAGGTCCACGAAGGCCGGCAGGAGCAGGAGCCCTTCGCCGGAGAGCACGCGCGCTCGCTCGGAGGCGAGGATCTCCTTCGTCGCGGCGCCCGCGCCGATACGCGTGATGGTTCCACCTTCGATGACGACGTCCACGATCGCGTCGAGGTTCGCGCCTGGATCGACGGCGCGCACCGAGGCGATGACGAGCAGGCCGTCCTTTCTCTGGGGACCGAGCATCGCCCGCCCTCTAGCATTTTTGCGCGGAGGGGGCTCGCAAAGCGGCGAGCCCGCCCACGAGGCTTGCGTGATCGCGTCGCTGTTCGCGAAAAGGCGGCGCCGGCTCGTCCGGGTGAAACCGGAAAACCCGGCAGACAATTCGAGAAGGACCGAACCCTCGCCGGTGACGCCGATTCTTATGAGCTCAAACGAGCTTCAGGGCGGCGGCGACGTCGAGGCGGCCGCGGAGGACGCCCTTGCCGCGCTCGCTCTGGGCCATCGAGAGGGGCTGGGCGCTCTGGAGCAGGGCCGCGCGGACGGCGCGTGGATCTGCCTGCTTTCCGCGGGCGATCTGCACGCTGAGCAGGAGCGCGGCGATGCCCGCGACCATGGCGGCGGCGAAGGTGGCGCCGCTCTGCGCGACGGTTCCACCGCCCGGAGCCGCGCCAATGAGGCCTTCCCCCGGCGCGACGATGCCGCTGTCGCGGTAGGTCGGGCCCCACATGCCGAAGTCGAGCAGCTTGCCCTCGGCGTCCTCGGCCGCGACGGCGAGCACGGTGGAGGCGGCCGTGGGCACGTGGAAGTGCTCGTTGCCGTCACCCTCGGCGGCGACCACGACGAGCACGTTCTTCTCGGCCGCTTTGGCGAGCGCCTTGGCGAGCGCGTCGAGCATGTCGGGCGAGAGGGCGCCGCCGTGCATGGTGACGACGTGCGCGCCGGCGGCGATCGCGTCGCGGATGCCCTTCGCGAGATCCGGCGGGTTGCCCGCGGGCGCGCTCGTCTCCGGGCGGAAGTTGTGCACGGGGACGACGATGCCCTTCGCCTTCGGAGCGATACCCTTCGCGGGGCCGCCCGGCTGGCCGAACACGAGGCTCGTGACGTGGGTGCCGTGCGTGCGATCGGCCGCCTCGTCGCTGGACACCGGCATCTCGAGGGCCGTGACGTTCGCGCCGCGGAAGGCCGGGTGCGCGAGATCGACCGGGCCATCGAGGACGGCGACGCAGACGTCGGGGCTTCCGAGGGTTTCAGCCTGAAGCGCGGCGAGGCCGGCCAGGTTGGATCGCGGGTCGGTGGACATGGGCTGACGGAGTCTACCTTCTTTTCTTCGCGAGGGTCCACCCTTGCGCTTTCTTGTTCGCCGGGATCCTGGCTCGCGCAAAGACCAGGCGATTTCCTGCATGTCGCGGCAGGGGAGGGCGTCCGAACAGTGCTCCGGACTATCCCCATCGGCTGCGACGCACCTCCGAGGATTCCGTCCTTCGGAGGATCGAGCGGCCGCGTTAGCGCGCTGCGTCCAGGAAGATTCGCGTCTTGGCTTGCGCGATGGCGTAGGTGGCGCCGACGCCGTCGCGGCGGGCGTAGGTGACGTTCGTCCCGCGGTACGCGTCGCCGGCGCCGAGGGAGATGCGCAGGGTGCGCTCGGGGTCGACGGTGGCGGGGGCATCGGGATCGTGGCCCCTGCGTTCGATGGTGATCACGACGGCGGGCGGGTCGAGGCCCTCTTCCTTGCGGGGCGGGCCGACGCTGACGGCGGCTTCGGGGACGAGGTCGGCGAGCGCGTCGCGGATCGCGGCGGCCTTCGTGGTGGCCGCGGCGTCGCCCTGGATGCGCAGCGTGTCCCCCGCGCGCTCGAGGACGAGGGGCGGCTTGCGTCGATCGGAAGGAGTGACGGTGACCTTGACGATCTCCGCCACGTCGAAGGTGAAGATCGATCGATCGAGCAACCATTTCCCCGCGGCGGACTCGATCTTGGGGTCGATGACGAAGACGGCGTCGTCGCCGTCGAGGCGCGCGAAGGAGCCGCCCGTCGTGGGGGCGCCGATGAGCAGGCGCACGGTACGCGCGCCGGCGTCGCCGCCTGCGGAGAGATCGGCCTCGATGACGAGGCGCGGGCTCGCGAGGCCAAACGATCCGTCGTCGCGCTCGGCGACAAAACGCTCGACGCGCAAGGGCAAGAGCGCAGTGGCGAGCTCGGTGCCGAAGCCGAGATCGGCCGCGAGGTTCTTCCCGCGAGGTTCTTCGAGCGCGAAGCTCCCCTCGGCCGTGCGCTCGAGCTGCTGAACGCGGTCGCCTTCGGTGATCCGCAGGGCGCGTAGGCTCGTCTCCGGCGCGTCGATCACGGTCGGGCTGCGCAGGGTGATCTTGCTCGGGAAGAGCGCGCGAGCTCGATCGGCGGGGAGCGCGAGCACGGCGCCGTCGTAGCTCCGGAGGACGGGGACGATCTCGCCCTGGGGTTTGCCGACGAGGAGCTCCTCGACGCGATCGTCGTCGCCGCCGTCCGGGCTCCGCGACGGGAGCACCGAGACGACGCGGACCTTGCCCTGCGGCGGGTCGAGGCCGAGCGAGGCGCGATCGCCGGTCGTGAGGAAATCGCTCGCGCGGAGGGCGAGGATCGACTCGAGGAAGACGCGGCCAGTGTCGCCCTCGATCTCGCGATCCTCGGGGGCGCGCTGGTGGAAGCCCGTGCCCTTGCGCGCGAGATCGATGCGGCGATCGCCGGCGGTGAGGGTGATCTCGTGGACCTCGTCGATCGTCGCGAAGAACGCGGCGTGATCCACGAACGCGCTCTCGGGCCTGGAGAGCGCGTCGAGGAAGCCCTTCGAGACGCAGGCCGCGGCGCGGGCGGGGGCCGTCTGCAACGCGACGACGAGGTCGGGTTTGTCTGGGCACGCACCGCCGAGGACGAGGGTGCCCTTGGGTTTGGCCTCGTCCTTGGGGATCAGCGTGAGCGTCGCGGCGGGCGTGGAGGCGCGGCGCGCGGCTTCGTCCGAGAGGAAGGCCTCGGCCCGCAGGCGCGAGAGCGTATCGAGGAGCTCGTCCGTCGCGGCGCGGGAGGCGCGCCGGCCAGCCTCCTTCGCGGGGCCGTCGAGCTTCAGGGCGTCACCGTTCGGCCCGCGCGCGAGGTGGTACTTGCCGCTCGGGTTTTCGATCTCGAAGCGCGTGACGTCGGACGTCGGGTAGGGGAGGAGATCCTTCGATCGGAGCGAGCTCGGATCGATCACGAGCGCCGTGACGAGCTCCTTCGTGATCACCTGGAACGAGGCGCGATCCCCCTCGTGGACCTCGACGACCGCGGCGCCGGCCGGTGTCGGCGCAGGGCCGCCGATCGCGAGCGTGGAGGAGCGTCCCGGCGTGACCACGACGATGCGCGCGCGGGGCGCGTCGAGGCCGAGCGCCGCGTGATCCACGCTGTCCGGCGCGAGGATCCGCTCGTGCGTGGCGAACTCGAGCGTGCCGAGGAGCTGATCGACGATCTGCGCCTCCGCGGGGAACCGCTCGCCCCCGATCGTGACCTCCCAAAAACGTTGCCCGAGCGCGTCGGGCGGCGTGCGCGTGAGCTTCGCGGACGAGCCACCCTGCTCGAACGTGAGCTCCGTGATCTCGTCCGGCCTCCAGGCGAGCAGCACGTTTTTTTTACGTTGCTCGGCCTCCTCGGTCGTGACCGAGCCCCGATCCACGACGAACACATACGCGCCCGCCCCGATCGCCAGGGCGCAGAGGACGATCGTGGTCGCGTGTTTTTTCGTGGTCTTCGCGAGGCTCATTCGGGCGCTCGCTCCTTCTCCTTGCGTGTCCCTCGCCGCTCCGTCGCGCGGCGCCGGAGGTGCACGGCGATGCCGGTGAGCACGGCCGCGAGCGGGATGAACACCACCACGTAGCGGAAGATCGAGGCGAGCGAGCCCTCGCTCATGCGCAGGCCCGCGGTGAAGGCGGGCTTGTTCGGGATGTCGAGCGGCGCGGGGGCGGAGGCGAGCCAGGCGATCGCGCTCTCGACGAAGATCGCCGTGCCGCGCAGCTCGTCGCTCTGCCAGTTCTCGCCCATCATGGGGCTCGCCGAGCCGATGACGACGGCCCTCGCGCCACGCTCGGCGCCCGGGCGCTTCGGCGACTCGGCGGCGAACGCGACCGTGAGCGGCCCCTTGTGATCCGCGTCGTTCGGCGCGGGCTCCGAGGGGTTCTTCGCCCACGTGAAGAAGTCGACCATGCCGAACGCGTCCTCGCTCGTCTCGAGCAGAGGCGACACCGCGGCGGCGCCCTTGCCCGTCTTCTGGAGCGAGCTCGCGACCGTCATGACCGCGCCGAGGCCCTGCTGTTCGGCGCGGATCAGCCCCTCGGTGATGGGATGCGGCTTGGCGATCGGCAAGAACGTCTCGCCGTACCCACGCACGGCGCGCAGGCGCGCGTCGGTCTCGAACACGAAGTCCCGCGAGAGCGCGATCCCGAAGCGATCGAGCAGCGGATCCAGGCCGAGATCGAGGTACCGCTGGTCGCCCTGGTCGGGCACGGGCCCGGCCGCGACGAGAACGTTGCCGCCCTGCTCGACGAAGGCCTCGAGCTTCTTCGTGGCCGCCTCGGAGAAGCGCTGACCCGGCCCCGCGACCACGACCACGCGACAACCGGCGTACGGCGCGCGCGCCTCGTCCTTGTCCTCGGCGCTCTCACGAGCCTCGATCGTCGCGACCTCGTGCCCGTTCTTCTCGAGCCGCTCCCGGAGCGGCGCGAGGCCGCTGCCGCCCGTCTCGATCGACTTCTCGTCGTGCCCCGTCGTGAAGCAGATCTTCGGCCTGTCCGTCGACACGACGGCGCGGATCGCCGCGGTGAGCGCCTGCTCGAGGCGTGGCCGCGCCCGCACGTCGTTCTCGTCCTCGACCTCCACCAGATCCCGCGGCGCGATGAACTGGACACGATCGCCGCGCGTGATGACGATCGCCGCCTCGGTCACCACCCGACCGTCGACGACGCGCTCGTCGTACTTGCGCTGCACCGCGAGGAACTCGGCCGCGTGGCGATCGGGGTCCGTGAAGTGCACCTCGAGGCGCGTCGTCTCGCTGCGGTAGGCCTCGAGCAGGTGCCGGATCGAGAGCGTGAGCGGATCACCCGCGGGCAAGAGCACGTCGACGCGGATGGGCTCGCCGAGCGCCGCGAGCGTCTGCTCTGTCGCGGGGCTCAACGTGTAGAGCCCGCCCTTCGTGAGATCGAAGCGCTCGTAGTGCCGCGCCGCGACCACGTTCACGAGCACCGCCAGCACCATCGCCGCCACGAGCCCGACGAGCGCGCCGAGCTTCGTCCCCGCGCTCGTGCCGGCGGGCGCTTCGGACGTCGTTTCGTCGCGCGGCGCGGGCGCCTTCACGGCCGGGGCCTTCCCGCCTGCCGAGGTCGTGGCCTCGTCCCTGCGCGCCTTCTTGCCCTTCCTGGGCTTCTTCGGCTCGCTCATCCCCACCTCCACGCCTCGACGGCGCGCACCGTGACGAAGAGCGGCAGGAGCACGACGGTCGCGTCGAAGACGAGCCTCCGCGAGTCGAGCAGCCCGCGCGACGCGTCGTTCATTTGTGTCCAAACGGATACGTGTGTCGCCAGATCGTGCGCGGGCCCGTCGGGCACGATGAACTCCGCGAACCCGAAGAAAAAGAGCCCCGCGATCGCCAGCGCCGAGAGCACCGCGGCCGTGAGCTGGCTCTGCGTGAGCGCGCTCGTCATGACCCCGATCGACAGGTACCCCGCGCCGATCGCGAAGACCGACAGGTAACTCGTCCCCACGACCCGCCAGTCGACGTCGCCCGTCCGCGCGAGGATCACGATGTAGAGCACCGTCGGCGCCCACATGACGACGTACGTCGCGACCGCCGCCGCGTACTTCGCCAGCACCACGCCCACCGTGCCCACGGGCGCCGTGAGCAACGTCTCGATCGTCCCGCTGCGCCGCTCCTCGGCGAAGAGCCGCATCGTGAGCAGCGGGCAGACGAGCAGGAGCGGCACGTAGAGGAGCATCGTCTGGCCGAAGAACGCCTGCACCGGCCCGCTGTCGCCGATCGACTCCATCGGCGCCGCCGCGAAGTTCACGACGATCAGGAAGAAGTGCAGGCCCTGCAAGAGCAGGAACGACGTGATCACCACCCAGGCGAGCGGCGTGACGAAGAGCGCGAAGAGCTCACGCTTGAAGATCGGCCAGAACCCCTTCACGCCTGCACCTCGGCCGCTTCCTCGTCCCCTCGCGTGAGCTCCGAGAAGACCTGCTCGAGCGATGCCGCGCGCGGCACGACCTCCCGCACCCCGAGCCCCGCGCCCACGAGCGCCGCGACGACCCTCTCGGCGACCTCGGCCCCGCCCTCGGCGCGCTGGTACTCGACGAGCAGCTCCGCCGTCTCGGGAGCCTGCGTTCGCCCCGCATCCACCGTCGCCTCCGCGACCTCCGGCAACGCGCGGACGATCCCGAGCGCGCGCGCCGCCTCTCCGCGCACCACGATCCGCAGGCCCGAGGCCCTCCGCATTTCGCGCAGCTCCTCGATGGTCCCCGACGCCACGAGCTTGCCTCGCGCGACCACGAGCGCGCGCGAGCACGTCGCCTCGACCTCCGACAGGATGTGCGTCGAGATCAGGATCGCGTGATCCTTGCCGCGCCGCCGCACGAGCTCGCGCACCTCGCGGATCTGGTTCGGATCCAGCCCCGCCGTGGGCTCGTCGAGGATGAGCACCGGCGGATCCCCGAGCAGCGCGTCCGCGAGCCCGACGCGTTGCCGGTAGCCCTTCGACAGGTGCCGGACGAGCACATCCGCCATGTCGTCGACCCGCGCCTCCTCGGCCGCTCGTTCGACCGCTCTGGCCCGCGCGCCTCGCGGCACGCGCTTCAGCTCGGCGCGGAACGCGAGATACTCCCGCACCCGCATCTCCGGATACAGCGGCGACGTCTCGGGCATGTACCCGAGCTTCTCCCGCGCGAGCAGCGGCTCCTCGCCGATGTCGTGCCCTCCGATGCGGATCCGCCCCGAGCTCGGCCCGAGGAAACCCGCGAGCATGCGCAGCGTGGTGCTCTTCCCGGCGCCGTTCGGCCCGAGGAACCCCACGACCTCGCCCCGCTCGACGTGAAACGACACATCCGAGACGGCGCGAAAGGCGCCATACGACTTGGAGAGGCGCTCCACCTCGATCATCGGGCGTTCGCCTTAGCGCAGCCCGTGGAGAAGGGAAAGACGCGCGGGCGGGCTCACGCGGACCCTCGACCGGCCCCTTCTCGACCGAGCCTGGTAGCGGGCGGGCCGCCACTCTGGTAGGAGCGGTCAGACCTATCGATGGACCAAGCGCTCCTCCGTTCGTACCTCGCGACGATCTACGAGTTCCCCGGCCCGCATGGCGCGCCGCTCCGCGCCTCGCTCGACGGCGAGATCGTCCAGGATCACTCGGCCTTGCCCGAGCTCCTGAACCGGCGTTTCGCCGTGCTCACGGCCTACAACCCGCGTTCGATGCTCCTGCCGCGCAAGGTGAACGAGCAGCGCCACCACGTGCTCCGGGACCTGCTCATCCTGGGCTGCTACCGCGTCGAGCCTTGTATCGGCTCGGAGTCGGAGCCCGAGGGCGTCTGGCGCGAGCCGGCGTGGCTCGTCTACGGCATGGAGCGCGACGAGGCCATCGCGTTCGGGCGCGTCTTCCGGCAAAATACCATCGTCTACGCGGAGAACGGTCGTCCCGAGATCATCGTGACCGACCCGACGGCCGACGACGTGGGACGTACCTTCCACGGCAACTGGCGCGTACGCTCGTGACCTTGAAGTCCCTGGCCTCTTCGAAGAAAGCGGCCACCGAACCCCTCCACAGGAGACAGTCGAAGATGCGTCATCAATCCATGTTGTCGGCCGCGATCTTGGGCGCCGCGTTGATCGTGGGTGCCACGGCCTGCGGCCAGAAGAAGATCACCGAGTGCAACCAGCTCATCGAGGTGATCAACAAAGGCGTCGAGAGCCTCAACAAGACCCCGAAGGGCGGCGCCGATCCCACGGGCGCGGCCGAGCTCAAGGGCATGGCCGACTCGATGGACAAGGTCGCCGCCGACGCCGCCAAGGTGGATCTCTCGATCCCCGAGCTCAAGAAGTACTCCACCGAGTACCAGACGATGGCGAAGGACGTCGCCAAGGCCGCCCGCGACATGGCCGCCGCTGCCGACGCCAAGGACCTCGCCAAGATCAACTCGGCCCAGGCCGCCCTCGACAAGGCCGTCAAGCAAGAGGATCCCCTCGTCGACAGCATCAACAAGTTCTGCCAGGCGCCCTGAGCCCTTTCCCTACGCCTCGTGCCCATGGAACGAGGCGTGGGGTGGAGTGCTCACGCAAAGGGCGTGGGCGGTGGGTCCTGCTGTTCGAGGGCTCGCCTCGCGAGCCCGAGTTCGGGGGGACCGACCACGCCCTTTGCGTGGGCGCTCGCCCCACGCCGCTCGCTCAAACCACGAACCGGTAGCCCACGCCCCGCACCGTCACCAGGTGCCTGGGATTTGCCGGATTGTCCTCCAGCTTCGTTCGGAGCTGCAGGACGAAATTGTCCACGGTCCGTGGCGTCCCGTGGTGGCTCGGCCCCCACACCTTCGCCTGGAGCTGCTCCCGCGACAGCACCCGCCCGCCTGCGCTGACCAGGCAAAACAGGATGTCGAACTCCGTCGCCGTCAGCTCCACGAGCTTCCCGGAGCGACGCACCTCCCGCGTCGCCGGATGGATCTCGAGGTCGGCGGCGCGGATCGCGTTCGCGTCGTCCCCGCGCGCGATCGCGTCGCGCCGGAGCACGGCCTTCACCCGCGCCAGGAGCTCCGCCAGCCCGAACGGCTTCGTGATGTAGTCCTCGGCGCCCAGCTCGAGCCCCATCACCTTGTCCATCTCCGCGCCGCGCGCGCTCAGCATGATCACCGGCATCGTGTATCGCTCGCCGCGGAGCATTCGCAGGAGCTCGAAGCCGTTCAGCTTCGGCAGCATCACGTCCAGGATCAGCAGATCGATCCCGCCAGCGCGCGCCAGCTCGAGACCGCTCTCCCCGTCCGTCGCGAGGAGCACGTGGTACCCCTCGGCCGACAGGTTCATCTCGAGCCCCATCGCGATGCTGTCGTCGTCCTCCACGACGAGGACCGTGCGCCGACCGCCGCCCTGTCCGACTCGGTTCATCGACCCAGGCTCTCTATCACGTTCCGCGCCGCTTGACGCTCCCACGCTCACGCCGTCCCTCCCGTGCTCGACATCGGCTCGCGCACCCGGAGCTTCGTCTGGATCGGCAGCACCAGCGTGAACGCGCTCCCTCGACCCGGCTCGCTGTCCACGAACACGCGGCCTCGATGCGCGCGCATCACATGTTGCACGATCGCAAGCCCGAGCCCCGACCCCTCTTGCTGTCGTGCAAGGAGATCATCGACCCGGTAGAATTTTTCGAAGATACGCTTGTGCTCTCGCCGCGCGATCCCTTTGCCGTTGTCGCGCACCGTGATCATCACCTCGTCGAGCTTCCGCTCCACCGCGAGGTCGATCTTCCGCGGCTGCCCTCCGTACTTGTAGGCGTTCGAGAGCAGGTTCACGATCGAGATCACCACGGCCGCGCGGTCGCACCACACGCGCGGCAGGTCCGGCTCGACGTGCAGCGAGAGCTCCACGTGGCGTTGCTCTCGCGTGGGTTCGAACGCGGCGATCGCCTCCTCCACCACCTTCGCCACGTCCTGCTCGCAGAGATCGTAGACCCGCCGCCCGCTCTCCATCCTCCCCCAGTCGAGCAGCCGATCGATGAGCTGCTGCAGCCGCGCGCTCTCCTTGTTGAGCGCCAGGATGCATCGATCCTCGCTCTCCTTGTCCCCGCGCCGCAGCACCAGCGTCTCGGTGAACATCCGGATCGACGTCAGCGGCGTCCGCAGCTCGTGTGACACCTTCGACACGAAGTCGGCTTGCAGCTCCGAGAGATCTCGCTCTCGCCGCAGGAACACCCAGACCAGGATCACGCCGGTCACCAGCGCGCTCGAGAACGTGAGCACCAGGATCCCGATCAGGATGTTGTACCGCGCCTCGCCGAGCACCACGAGCGACGCGCCGACCGCCGACAGCAGCACCGACGGGACGATGACGAGCGAGACCAGCAGCTTGACGATGCGCCGGTATCCGAGCGTCGTGAAGTCGCGTGCCCTGCCCATGCCGCGCAAGGTAGCGCGCGCCCCGCGCCCTGGGGAGTCGCCTCGTTTCACGTCTTCCATCCCGTGCACTTCTTTGAGATATGCTCCGCTCGTGGAGACTTTGGTTGAGCTCATCGCCAGGAAGCGCGACGGCGGCCGCCTCTCGGACGACCAGATCGAGCGCCTCGTCCGCGCCCTCGGGACGGGCGAGCTCGCCGATTACCAGATGAGCGCCCTCTGCATGGCGATCTTTTTCCGCGGCATGGATGACGCCGAGACCGTCGCCCTCACCCGCGCCATGCTCCACTCCGGCGACGTCCTCGACCTCTCCTCCGTCCCCGGCGTCAAGGTCGACAAACACTCCACCGGCGGCGTCGGCGACAAGGTCTCCTTGTGCCTCGCGCCCCTCGTCGCGGCCTGCGGCGTCCCCGTCCCCATGGTCAGCGGCCGCGGCCTCGGGCATACCGGCGGCACCCTCGACAAACTCGAGGCCATCCCGGGCTTCGACGTCTCGCTCGACACCGACACCTTCGCGCGGGTCGTCCGCGACGTCGGCGCTTGCATGATCGGACAAACCGGCCGCATCGCGCCCGCGGACAAGCGTATCTACGCGCTGCGCGACGTGACGGCCACGGTCGAGTCGATCCCGCTCATCGTCGCCAGCATCCTCTCGAAGAAGCTCGCCGAGGGCATCGACGCGCTCGTGCTCGACGTCAAGGTTGGCCGCGGCGCGTTCATGAAGACCGAGCGTGACGCGCGCGCGCTCGCCGAGGCCCTCGTCCGGGTCGGCAAGGCCTCGGGCAAGCGCGTCGTCGCGCTCCTGACCGACATGAGCACCGTCCTCGGCCGCACCGTCGGCAACGCCATCGAGACACGCGAGGCCATCGACGTCCTCCACGGCGGCGGGCCGGACGATCTCGTCGAGTGCACCCTCGCCCTCGGCGCCGAGATGCTCGTCCTCGGCGACGCCGCTTCGACCGTCGACGAGGCGCGCGCAAAACTCCGCGACGCGATCACGAGCGGGCGCGGCGCGCGTGTCTTCGAGCGCATGATCGAGGCGCAGGGTGGTGATCCCGGCGTCGTCGAGGATCCTCTCCGTTTGCCGCGTGCTCCCGAGACCGTCCTCGTCCCTTGCGAGGCGGACGGCTTCGTCGTCGCGATCGATCCTCTCGAGATCGGCCTCGCGGCCGTCGCCATGGGCGCGGGCCGCACCCGCGTCGATCAGCAGGTCGATCATGCCGTCGGCATCGAGATCCTCGCGCCGCGTGGGGCCGGCGTGCGTCGGGGTGAGCCCCTCGCGCGCCTCCACGTCCGCACGGCCGCGGCCGCCGAGGCCGTCGCGGAGCGCGTGCAGAGCGCCTTCCGCGTCAGCTCCACGCCCGAGGCTTCACCGCCGCTGCTGCTCGGTCGGATCGTTTGACGCCGACATCGCCGAGCGCGCGCCCGCCGACAAACCCTCGTTCGTCCAGGAAAACTGGTCTACCAGGACCACCGGATCCGAGGCGGACAGAGGATCCACCTTCCCGAGCACCCACGCGTCCGTGCCGCTCCCGTCGCGCCGGACCCTGAGCCGCACGAAGTGCTTGTACCCGGGGTGCGCCAGCGCCGCGAAGGCCTGGTGTTGCTCGATCCCGAACACCGTCAGCGCCGTCAGGTACGCGCCGAAGATCAGCGTCGCCACGTACACCGAGACCGCGAAGACCAGCCACGGCCTCGCGCCGAAGAGGTGGGGCGCGTCGAAGAGGCCACCTGCCGCGGCGAACGCCGTCCGCGCGAGCAGCGGCACGAACCCGATCACGAGCCCCGCGACCGCCGCCAGCATGTACACCGCGATCGATCGGTTCCGGAAGCCGGCGAGCAGCCTGCACACGAAGCCCGCGAGCGCCGCGGTCGCCAGCATCACGACCATCGGCGGCGCGCCTCCCCAGCGCACGGCGGAGAACGCCGGCACGTAGAGCAGCGCGGCCGCCGCGTGCACCAGAAACCCGCTCCGCCCGTGCACGATCTGCCACGGGATCTGCAGCGCCAGCGCGAGCGACGCCTTCGGCCCCGGGAACTCCGCCGCGGGCGCCGGCAGCCCTTGCCGCATGATCCGCGCCGGATGCAAGAACGCGCCGCCGCCGCCGGCCGTCACGTGGGTCGTTCGCCCGATCTGCTCGCGGCAATAGTGGTGCGTGTCGCCCGTCAACACGAGCACGCCGTCGTCTTCGAGCCGCAGATCCAGCGCGTCGACGATGTGCTGCCCGGCCGGGTTCGGCTCGAGGAACGCGTTCGCCGGGTCCGCCATCGTCAACACGACGCCGTGGTTCTCCTGCCGGAGCGACGCGAAGAACGCGCGTTGTTCGAAGTCCACCGCGCGGAGCTGCCGATCCGCGCCCCACAGGTCGAGCCCCGGCGCGAGCCTGAGCGCGAAATAACTCGCGTCCTGCACCGGCACGTAGCCGTCGAGCGGCAGCGTCGATCGTTTGCTCACATAACGACCGATCCGGAACGCCTCCACCCACTGGATGAAGTGGCCGATCTGCGCGAACCGCACGACCTCGTTCGGCGCCGACGTCCCCGCGAGATCCACCGTCCCGCGCCGCTCGCGGAACATGCGCCCGAAGCCGTCGAGCCCTGCGTACCAGTCGTGGTTGCCCGGGATTCCCAGCAGCACCCGGGGTTTGCCGTCCCGGACCTCCTCCAGCACGCGCGAGAACGGGACGATCACGCGGTTGTGGATCTCGAGCTCCGTCGCCACCGGATAGGCCGTGTCTCCGCCGAAGAGCAGGACGTCTCCGCGCGGCAAGGTCAGCCTCTTTTCCGGGTCTCGTGGATCGGGGACCTCGTACGTCGTGAACACGAGCCGCGCGACCTCCTGGCTCACGGAGACGCAGTCGCCCGTGTCTGCGAGGAAATCGATCCACACGTCGCGCTCGAGCGCCTCGGTGAGCGTCGGCGCGCCTTGCCGACCGCCCAGCACGGCGGCGGCTTTTCGCGTCAGTGTGTCGGGGTTGCTCGGTCGCATCCACGCGCGGCTGTCGATGTCTTCCGTCGCGATGACGCTCGCCGCGAGGTGCCAGAGGTGCCCCCAGAACGATCGGGCCCCGAACCACGCGATCGCGTGCGGATAGCGGCCTCCGCGCGTGAAGAGCAGCTTTGGAACGTCGGGAGGAGTCGGCGCGGGCTTCTGGGGCGGGGGACGGACCGGCGAGGGAGCAGACATCGGCACTTTTTTTGTCTTGCCATCAGGCCGTGGATACGGATCAAAGTCGAATGCCGGGGCCACTCGCCCCGCGCGGCCGGACCTTGAGCCGGGCGACCAGGAATGCGAGGATCGCCGAGAAAGGTCGATCTTCGCCACTAGGTAAGGAGAGCAGGATGAGACAGGGAGTGCTCCTCGCGGCGGCCGTGGCGCTCGCGGGTGCAATCGGCTGCGGCGGGGGTGAGGCGAAAAACGAAGGTACCTCGCCCGAGGCGAAGTCGAGCGCCGCGGCTGTCACGCCGCCTGCGGCGTCTGCGGCCCCCGTGGTCGCGTCGGCCGCCCCCGCGCCGAGCGCCGAGGCCCCGAAGCCCGAGAACAGCGCCGCGAGCGCCCCCGTGGAGCCTTCCGCGACGGCGTCGGCGGTCGCGGCGGCCTCTGCGGCTCCCGCGGCCGGCTCGGCGGCGCCTGCGGCGAGCGCGGCGGCGGGTCCGAAGACGTTCGATTGTGGCGCCAAGGGCCAGAAGCCCTGCCCGATGCAGGGCTGGATGAAGACGGTCATGGCCTCGTCGACCTCGAGCGGCGACCTGACGAAGATCGCCAACAACCTGGCCTACATCGCGGGCAAGTCGCCGCCCGGCATGGGGAGCTGGGCCGCCATCTCGAACGAGGGCGTGGCCAAGGCGAAGGCCGGCGACCTCGACGGCGCGAAGGCCTCCTGCAAGAAGTGCCACGATCTTTACAAGGAAAAGTACAAGCAGACGATGCGCGATCGCCCCTGGTGATCGCCGGAGCGGGGCCACGCGCGGGCGTGGCCCTCGACGAAAAAGCCCACGCGTCCCGATTTCGCGGGAGCGTGGGCTTTTTCATTGTGGGGTTGTCCCGCCTGCTCAGCCCGGGTTGGCGGCGAAGCAGCAGCGGAAGCCGGTGTCGAAGAACTGGAAGTTCTGATCGACGGTGTAGAAGGTGAAGTCGGACTGAGCGCCGGACTCTGCCTGCGTGTTGAAGGCGCCGCCGAGGAGGGGGTACTGGTTGCTCCCGCTCTTCGTGATCTCGCGGAGGTTACCGGTCATGTCGAAGAGCTGGGCATTGGTTTGTCCGGTCCAATCGACCCAGCAATTCTTGAGGTTCACGGTGTCGCCGGTGACGAGCAGGCCGTCCTGGATGCCGGCCTCTCCGGGGTCGAAGTCGTAGGAGAAGCCGAGGTTGCAGTACTTGACGTTGGGCACGTGGGCCGTTTTGCAGGCGGAGAGCGGCGCGTAGCCCCAGAGGCAAGCGTCGGGCGCCGGGAGACGCGCGGCGGCTTGCCAGTCGGCGGTGGTGCAGATGGTGCCGCCGGCGGCGGCGCAGACCTGCTCGACCTCGCGCGGGGTGATGTTGAACCAGGGGATCTTGCCTTGCACGGAGCAGGCCGGGGTCTTGTCGAGCGTGGAGCCCGTGGGCGCGCTGCTCCAGTAGCCATTGCCGGTGCCGGGGACGAGGTTCGTCGCGTTGGGCCGGCTGGCCTCGAAGGTCGAGATCCACTTGTTTTGCGCGCCGATCTTGGTGACGGCGGGCTTGACGTAGAACGTGGCGTTGTTGCCCTTTGCGCTGTAGGGCTCGTCGGCGACGCCGTCGCAATCGTTGTCGAGGCCGTCGCACTTCTCCTCGCAGCCGCCGGGCAGGCTCGAGCAGTTGGCCGGCGTGGCGCTGCATTTGATGGCCGTGGGGCCATCACAGACGTAGGTGCCCTGTGTGCGGCAGGCGCCGTGCCCGGGCGGGGGCAAGCCGTCGTCGGAGTTGCAGGGCTTGTTCCAGTTGGCGACGTTCTCGTTCTGTACGCCGTCGCAATCGTTGTCGAGGGAGTCGCAGATCTCCGGGGTGCCGGTGCAATAGCTGGGTGCCTGTCCGGTGCAGACGCCTGCGGGGAAGGTGCATTTCCATGCGCCCATCTGGCAGGCGACGGCGACGTTGGTGGTGCACTCGGGCTTTGTGGCCGAGGGGCTGACGCCGCAGACCTGCGTGGGCGAGGGGGCGATGACGTTCTCGTCGATCTGGCCGTTGCAGTTGTCGTCGAGGCCGTTGCACGTCTCCTGGGCGGAGATGAAGTCGCAATCGTACTCGCAGGTCTGGTTGCCGTCGATGTCGTAATACCCCGGCTCGCAGCCCTGGAACTGGCAAGCGCCCGCGACGCAGGCCCAGGTGGAGTGGACGGCGCCGGTGTAGCAGCTCTTGCCGCACATGCCGCAGTTGTTGACGTCGGTCTGCAGGTTGGGCTGGTTTGTCAGTGCACCGTCGCAGTTCGCGTCGATGTTGCAGCCGTCCTGGGTGCCCGGGGCCGGGGTGACGGAGCCCTGACACACGATGGCGCCGCCGACGCAGGCCTTGGCGCCGGCCATGCAAGGCGAGGTCGCGCCCGCCGGGGGCATGGGCGGGACGTTGCATGCGCCGACGGAGTCGGGAGGCGGGTTGTTGCCGGTCTTGTCGATCTGGCCGTCGCAATCGTTGTCCTCGCCGTCGCACATCTCCGGCTTTGGATCGATCTGTCCGACGCAGACGAGGGCGCCGTTCTGGCATTGCTGCGTGCCGAAGGCGCAGGGGAAGATGTTGCTGACGCCGCAGGCCATTCCGGCGTCGGTGGGGCTGTCGTCGACGACGCCGTCACAATCGTCGTCGAGGCCGTTGCAGAGCTCGGGGCTCTGGTTCTCGACGAGGACGTCGGGCCCCGCGCAGACGATCTTGTTGCCCTGGCAGATGGTCTTGCCGAGGTGCGCGGGAGTCGCGCAGATGCCGTTGGGATCGCCGAAACAATCGACGCCGATCTGTGCGTCGCCCGAGAGGTCGTCTGCGTCGTCGATCTTGCCGTCACAGTCGTTGTCGAGGCTGTCGCCGCAGATCTCGACGCCGCCGTTGGTGATGTTGCACTGGTACTCGCAGCCCGTGGCGTAGGACTTGTCGAGGTCGTAGAAGCCCGGCTCGCAGGCCTGGATCACGCATTGCGTGTTGCTGTCGTTGCAAGCCTGCCCGGGCTCGGCCGTGTTGGTGCATGCCGGCGTGCCGTGGAGGACGACGCAGGTGCGCCCGCACTTTCCGCAATCGGTGGTGCTGGTGCAGAGGTCGACGTCCTCGTCCTTGACGCCGTCGCAGTCGTCGTCCTTGTTGTTGCAGAGCGAGTCGTCTGCGCCGCCGGAGACGCAATAGTACTCGCATCCCGGCGAGGTGGGGTCGAGGTCGTAATAATCGGGGGCGCACTGCCCGGTGCAGGTGCCCGGTGATTGTCCCGGCTCAGCGCTCGGGGTGCAGCCGATGGTGTCCGGGTCGGTGTTGAGGAGGATCTGGTAGCAGTTGTTGTCGCAGGTGCCGCAGGCCTCCGGGGTGCTCCAGTCGGGGAGGTCGTCGACCATGCCATTGCAGTCGTCGTCCTTGCCGTTGCACCGCTCGACGCCGGAGTCGGACGGGACGCACATGCCGCCGCCCGAGCCGCCGTCGCCGCCGACGCCGCCGTCGCCGCCATTGCCGCCACAACCGAAGAGGCAGCCGCCTTCGCCGCCGGCGCCGCCGGAGCCCGAGGCGCTCGACGAGGTGGCGGAGCCGGATTCACAATCGGACCAGCAAAACGCTTCGGTGGTGCAACCCGCGGAGCCCGCGGCGAGGACGAGCCCCGCCGCGGCCGCGAGCCAGCCGAGTTTGGAAGAGAAGCTCATCACGCAACCTCCACGTTGCGCGCCGAACGACGCCGACGAAGGAAGGCCAAGGGCAAACCGAGGAGCGCGAGCCAGCCCGCCGAGGAGCGAGAATCGCCGGCCGCCTTGCAAGAGCAACCGCCGCCGCCCGTGGGTAGGCCCCAGTTGCCCCTGTCGGGGGCGCCTGCCGAGCCGCCGGCGCCGGGGGCCACGCCGCCCGCGCCGCCCGAGCCCGGATCGCCGCCGCCGCTGCCCGGGCCCATGCCGCCCGCGCCACCCGCGCCGCCCTGGCCCATGGGCTCGACGCATTCACCCGGGCTGCAAGCGACGCCCGGCGGGCATTCCGCCTGGCAAATCTGCCCCTCGGGGCAAACCACGCCCTCGCAGGGGCAATTGCCGCAGGCGCCCGTGACCGGGTTGCAGCAGCCGCCGTTCGGGCAGGTGCCAGCGCACTGGTTCTGCACGCACGTCGGCGGGGTCTGCGCGAGGTCGCAGTATTGATCGGCGCCGCAGGCCGGCTCGCAGGCGGGCACGCAAGCGCCCTCCTTGCAGGCCTGGCCCGACGGGCATTCCACGTTCGCGCAGGTCGGGACGCACGTGAACGTCGTGAAATCGGCGCTCGGGTTGCAGACCTGGTCGGCCGGGCAGCTATCCGGCTTGCAGGGGTTGTCCAGGCACGAGCCGAGGTTGCAGACCTTGTTGCAGCCGTTGCAAGGCACGTTGTAGCAGTTGTCCACCACGCACTTGCCCGCGTTCGGCCCGTAGGCCGTGCAGACCTCGCCGCTCGCGCAGCTCACGCCGTCGCACGGATCCTTGCAGCCCGCCTGGCCCTTGCAGACACACACGGGCGGCTTGTTGCAGTTCGCGTCGGCCGGCGTATCGGCGGGCGCGCAGAGGATGTTGCCGTTCGCGTCCTTGATCGTCCTCTGCTCGCAATCGATGCAGGGCTCCGACACGCAGTAGAAGCCGAGCTCCTGGCCCGTCGAGCTCTCCGTCACGTTCTGGCATTGCTGGCCGGGCGGGCACGGATATTCCTTGCCCGGGTTGCACGGGCTCGCGCACGAGCACGTGCCCGCGCTGCCCTTCACGCACTCCTTGCCCGTGCTGCACAGGGCCAGGCCGTTGTTCG
The DNA here is from genome assembly GCF_009649845.1 of Polyangium spumosum. NCBI lineage: Bacteria > Pseudomonadati > Myxococcota > Polyangiales > Polyangiaceae > Polyangium > Polyangium spumosum. Next base: position 373,019 of record NZ_WJIE01000002.1, on the reverse strand, counting down.
GGTTGTCGTTCTGGCCGTCGCAGTCGTTGTCGAGGCAATCGCAGACCTCGAGGATCGGCGTCGTCTCGCCCGTGCAGACGAACCCGCCGTTCACGCAGGCGAACGCGCCCTGCTTGCACTCGCCCGTCTCGATGCCGCACGCCTCGCCGATGCTGCCGACGGGCATGGGCTGCGGGTTCATCGAGCCGTCGACGCCGTCCGGGCCGGGGCCGCTCTCGTCGACCGTACCGTCGCAGTCGTTGTCGATGCCGTCGCAGACCTCGGCCTGCGGAGCGACGCCGCCGAGGCACTCGACGCCGGCCGCGCCGTTGCAGAGCAGCTCGCCCGGCGTGCACGGCAAGGCGCTGCGATCACCGGGGAACTTCATGGGGTCGTACGCCGGCGTGCAAGGGCCGCCCGAGGGGATGCCGTTGTCGATATCGCCGTCGCAATCGTTGTCCAGGCCGTCGCAGACCTCGGAGACCGGGCCGACGTCATTCCCGCAATCGAGCACGCCCGCGTTGCACGAGAGCGTACCCATCACGCACTCGCCCGTGTCGGTGCCGCACGGCGCGCCGACCTGCGGCAGGCTGCCGTCGTCGAGCATGCCGTTGCAGTTGTTGTCGAGCCCGTCGCAGACCTCGGGGCTCGGGGGCTTCGGGTTCGAGCAGACCCACTTCTGCGCGCCCTGGCAGACGAGCTTGCCCGTGTTGCAGGGCGCCATGAGGGTGCCCGTGCCCGTGCAGGTCCCGCCGGCCGGCGGGCACCAGGTCAGGTTGCCGAACGTGCAGCAATTGCCGGGCTCCGTCCAGCAGCCGTTCATGCCGGCGGCCGGCGCGTCCGCGAGCGGCGTCTCGTCGACCGAGCCGTCGCAATCGTTGTCCGTGCCGTCGCAGACCTCGGGCCCCGGCTGTACGCCGCCCTGGCAGACGAGCGCGCCATTGACGCAGGCCGTGGTGCCCGTCGAGCACGGGGGCTGGTTGTTGCCGCAGGGCGTGCCGACGCCGAAGGGGTTGTCGTCGACGACGCCGTCGCAATCGTTGTCGATGCCGTCGCAGACCTCCGCGCTTGGCCCGATGAAGCCTTGGCACGTGCCATTGCAGGGCTGCGTGCCCCTCTTGCACTGGCTGTTCGGGCCGTAGTTCAGGCCCGCCGGCGTGCCGACGGGCACGCACTGGGTCGGCGGAACGCCGTCGTCCGTGGTGCCGTCGCAGTCGTTGTCGAGGCCGTCGCAGACCTCGGTCTGCGGGCTGTTCGTGCAAGCGTTGAAGCCACCGTTCGCGACGCAGGCGCCGGGCAACATCACGGGCTGCGCGGTCTTGCAGGTCAGCGTGCCCGCGCAGTTCGGCGGGCTCGGCAGGCCACATGCGGCGCTCGGCGCGTCGTTGTCTGCGATGCCGTCGCAGTCGTTGTCGCAGCCGTCGCAGATCTCCGGCGACGGGACGCACGGCATGACGCAGACGCCGCCCTCGTCCGTTTGTCCGTCGCAGTCGTCGTCCTGACCGTTGCAGGTCTCCGCCTTCGGACAATGCGCGGGGCTGCCGCACTTCGTCACGCCCTCGTCGACGGTGTTCGCCGGGGTGCCGTCGAACGCGGGCCCGGGATCGCAGTTGTTGTCGACGTTGTCGCAGCTCTCCTTCGGGTTGTAGCAGAGCCACGTGGCCGGCTGCGTCGCCTGCGTGGGCGTCGTACACGGCAGCTTCGTGAGGTCACCGCCCGGGTTCTGCGCGGTGATCGTGCTCTGGTACGTCGAGAGGCACGTCGTGCGCTGGGCCTGCGTCGACCACGCGCAGCACGTCTGCGCCTGGTTGCAGTAATGGGCGAAGCCCTCGTCCGTGCAGCCGTTGCAGTTGTTGTCGGCGTTGTCGCACGTCTCGGGCTGGACGGCGGCCGCGATGATCTTCGCGAGCTCCGTCGAGAGTGTCGTCTCGTCCGTCGCGGGCTTCGCCGTCCCCGTGCCGCCGGCCATCGCGAGCGCGTTGTTGGCCGAGGCGGAGGTCGCGAAATTGACGACGTGCGTCTTGACCGACCAGTGGATGCCTCCGCGCGTGAAACCGGTGAGCAGATCCGCGGCCGCGTCCACCCCGTCCGCGCCATTCACGTCATCACACGATTCGACGCCGTCCGTGATGAGGATGGTATTGACGACGCGGCAGGGACGCTCGCCGGACTGCGCGATCGGCGACTCGAAGGAGGGGTCACCGGAGTTGGGCCTCGCCCAGGAGTCCGAGAGGTACCGGTAGGCGTCGCGCAGGATGCCGTTCAGCGGCGTCCCGCCTTCGGCCCAGAGCTCGTAGCTGAGCGGCCGCGTCGGGTGCGGCGAGCAGTCGTTGTCGACCCACTTGAGCAGCTCCGGGACGTTCGAGGCCTCGAGCGGCGGCAGGTAGAAGTTGTCGCGCTGCATCGGGACGAGGATCTCGGCGCCCCGCCGTTCCGAGGAGAACGGCTGTTCGGTGGGCTCGAGCCCGCAGCCGCCCGAGAAGCCCGACCAGGTGCAGTTGCCGTTCCCATCACCCTCTCCGGTCCCTGCGTCGCCGCAGAAGGCCGTGCACCCCGAGGCCGTGCCGCGCAGGAACGCGGCGAGCCCGAAGTTCACCTGCCCGCCGAAGGCAAAGAACATCTTTCGCAGGGCACACTTGGCGTGATCGATGCGGGAGCTGCCCCAGCCGCAGGAGCTCTGCACGCCGTTCGCGACGTTCAAGGTCATCGACCCCGAGGTGTCGAAGAGGATCAAGAAGTACGGCTTCGCCGACGACGGCCAGTCCTTCGGATCCGCGCTCAGACACGCGGTCGGCTCCTGGGCGGACGCGTCGGGCGTCGTGAGCGACGACGCGACCACGAGGGCCGCGCCAGTGAGGACCGTCGCGATAGCAACTTTGCGACGGCGGAGGCCAGAAAAGAGGAGGGTCCTGTTCATGTTCTCGTGGTCCAGTCCTCGCCGGGCGTCGTCATGTCGCGACGAGGGCCGGGGCGAAGGAAAGTAGGAACGGGACGAACGCGGATCTTGCAAAGGATGTTTGTCTCGACGTACGGGTTCCGCAGCGCACCCGGCGGGGGTGGTCGGACGAGAGACCGCCCGATCCCGACCGTCGAGGACGATGAGGCTCGTCTAGCCTACAGGACTTCGTGCGAGGCGTAAACTGTCTTGACCAGCGACGCCATGTGTGCGGAACTCATCGGGATTTTGGCGGTGGCAGGCTCCGGCCCCCGTCCCGCCCGGGCCCCTCCCGCGCGCTCGGGACGAACGGAGGGAGGGGGGCTCAGCCCGGGTTGGCGGCGAAGCAGCAGCGGAAGCCGGTGTCGAAGAACTGGAAGTTCTGATCGACGGTGTAGAAGGTGAAGTCGGACTGAGCGCCGGACTCTGCCTGCGTGTTGAAGGCGCCGCCGAGGAGGGGGTACTGGTTGCTCCCGCTCTTCGTGATCTCGCGGAGGTTACCGGTCATGTCGAAGAGCTGGGCATTGGTTTGTCCGGTCCAATCGACCCAGCAATTCTTGAGGTTCACGGTGTCGCCGGTGACGAGCAGGCCGTCCTGGATGCCGGCCTCTCCGGGGTCGAAGTCGTAGGAGAAGCCGAGGTTGCAGTACTTGACGTTGGGCACGTGGGCCGTTTTGCAGGCGGAGAGCGGCGCGTAGCCCCAGAGGCAAGCGTCGGGCGCCGGGAGACGCGCGGCGGCTTGCCAGTCGGCGGTGGTGCAGATGGTGCCGCCGGCGGCGGCGCAGACCTGCTCGACCTCGCGCGGGGTGATGTTGAACCAGGGGATCTTGCCTTGCACGGAGCAGGCCGGGGTCTTGTCGAGCGTGGAGCCCGTGGGCGCGCTGCTCCAGTAGCCATTGCCGGTGCCGGGGACGAGGTTCGTCGCGTTGGGCCGGCTGGCCTCGAAGGTCGAGATCCACTTGTTTTGCGCGCCGATCTTGGTGACGGCGGGCTTGACGTAGAACGTGGCGTTGTTGCCCTTTGCGCTGTAGGGCTCGTCGGCGACGCCGTCGCAATCGTTGTCGAGGCCGTCGCACTTCTCCTCGCAGCCGCCGGGCAGGCTCGAGCAGTTGGCCGGCGTGGCGCTGCATTTGATGGCCGTGGGGCCATCACAGACGTAGGTGCCCTGTGTGCGGCAGGCGCCGTGCCCGGGCGGGGGCAAGCCGTCGTCGGAGTTGCAGGGCTTGTTCCAGTTGGCGACGTTCTCGTTCTGTACGCCGTCGCAATCGTTGTCGAGGGAGTCGCAGATCTCCGGGGTGCCGGTGCAATAGCTGGGTGCCTGTCCGGTGCAGACGCCTGCGGGGAAGGTGCATTTCCATGCGCCCATCTGGCAGGCGACGGCGACGTTGGTGGTGCACTCGGGCTTTGTGGCCGAGGGGCTGACGCCGCAGACCTGCGTGGGCGAGGGGGCGATGACGTTCTCGTCGATCTGGCCGTTGCAGTTGTCGTCGAGGCCGTTGCACGTCTCCTGGGCGGAGATGAAGTCGCAATCGTACTCGCAGGTCTGGTTGCCGTCGATGTCGTAATACCCCGGCTCGCAGCCCTGGAACTGGCAAGCGCCCGCGACGCAGGCCCAGGTGGAGTGGACGGCGCCGGTGTAGCAGCTCTTGCCGCACATGCCGCAGTTGTTGACGTCGGTCTGCAGGTTGGGCTGGTTTGTCAGTGCACCGTCGCAGTTCGCGTCGATGTTGCAGCCGTCCTGGGTGCCCGGGGCCGGGGTGACGGAGCCCTGACACACGATGGCGCCGCCGACGCAGGCCTTGGCGCCGGCCATGCAAGGCGAGGTCGCGCCCGCCGGGGGCATGGGCGGGACGTTGCATGCGCCGACGGAGTCGGGAGGCGGGTTGTTGCCGGTCTTGTCGATCTGGCCGTCGCAATCGTTGTCCTCGCCGTCGCACATCTCCGGCTTTGGATCGATCTGTCCGACGCAGACGAGGGCGCCGTTCTGGCATTGCTGCGTGCCGAAGGCGCAGGGGAAGATGTTGCTGACGCCGCAGGCCATTCCGGCGTCGGTGGGGCTGTCGTCGACGACGCCGTCACAATCGTCGTCGAGGCCGTTGCAGAGCTCGGGGCTCTGGTTCTCGACGAGGACGTCGGGCCCCGCGCAGACGATCTTGTTGCCCTGGCAGATGGTCTTGCCGAGGTGCGCGGGAGTCGCGCAGATGCCGTTGGGATCGCCGAAACAATCGACGCCGATCTGTGCGTCGCCCGAGAGGTCGTCTGCGTCGTCGATCTTGCCGTCACAGTCGTTGTCGAGGCTGTCGCCGCAGATCTCGACGCCGCCGTTGGTGATGTTGCACTGGTACTCGCAGCCCGTGGCGTAGGACTTGTCGAGGTCGTAGAAGCCCGGCTCGCAGGCCTGGATCACGCATTGCGTGTTGCTGTCGTTGCAAGCCTGCCCGGGCTCGGCCGTGTTGGTGCATGCCGGCGTGCCGTGGAGGACGACGCAGGTGCGCCCGCACTTTCCGCAATCGGTGGTGCTGGTGCAGAGGTCGACGTCCTCGTCCTTGACGCCGTCGCAGTCGTCGTCCTTGTTGTTGCAGAGCGAGTCGTCTGCGCCGCCGGAGACGCAATAGTACTCGCATCCCGGCGAGGTGGGGTCGAGGTCGTAATAATCGGGGGCGCACTGCCCGGTGCAGGTGCCCGGTGATTGTCCCGGCTCAGCGCTCGGGGTGCAGCCGATGGTGTCCGGGTCGGTGTTGAGGAGGATCTGGTAGCAGTTGTTGTCGCAGGTGCCGCAGGCCTCCGGGGTGCTCCAGTCGGGGAGGTCGTCGACCATGCCATTGCAGTCGTCGTCCTTGCCGTTGCACCGCTCGACGCCGGAGTCGGACGGGACGCACATGCCGCCGCCCGAGCCGCCGTCGCCGCCGACGCCGCCGTCGCCGCCATTGCCGCCACAACCGAAGAGGCAGCCGCCTTCGCCGCCGGCGCCGCCGGAGCCCGAGGCGCTCGACGAGGTGGCGGAGCCGGATTCACAATCGGACCAGCAAAACGCTTCGGTGGTGCAACCCGCGGAACCCGCGACGAGGACGAGCCCCGCCGCGGCCGCGAGCCAGCCGAGTTTGGAAGAAAAGCTCATCACGCAACCTCCACGTTGCGCGCCGAACGACGCCGACGAAGGAAGGCCAAGGGCAAACCGAGGAGCGCGAGCCAGCCAGCCGAGGAGCGAGAATCGCCGGCCGCCTTGCAAGAGCAACCGCCGCCGCCCGTGGGCAGGCCCCAGTTGCCCCTGTCGGGATCACCACCCGCGCCGCCCGCGCCACCCGCATTGCTACCCGCGCCCGTGCCGCCGCCGCCGCCGCCCGAGCCCACGCCCGTCCCGGTGCCCGGGCCGGGGCCCGCCGGATCGACGCACTCGCCGACATTACAGACCTGTCCGCTCGGGCAAAGGACACCCTCGCACGGGTCGTTTCCGCAAACACCCGTGAGCGGGTCGCACGTGCCGCCATTCGCGCAGGGCCCGGCGCACTTGTCCGGGACGCACGCCGGCGGCGTCTGGCTGGTGTCGCAGGCCTGGCTGCCGCCGCAGGCCGGATCGCAGGTCGGCACGCACGCGCCGTCCTCGCACGCCGTGCCGGCCGCGCAATCGACGCCCGCGCAGGTCGGGACGCACGTGTACGTCGTGAAATCGGCGCTCGGCTTGCAGGCCTGATCGGCCGGGCAGCTCTCGGGCTTGCAGGGGTTGTCCAGGCACGAGCCGAGGTTGCAGACCTTGTTGCAGCCCGTGCAAGGCACGTTGTAGCAGTTGTCCACCACGCACTTGCCGAGGTTCGGCCCGGCGTTCGCGCAGACCTCGCCGGGACCGCAGGTGACGCCGTCGCACGCGTCCTTGCAGCCCGCCTGGCCCTTGCAGACGCACACGGGCGGCCTGTTGCAATTCGCGTCGGCGGGCGTATCCGCGGGCGCGCAGATCACGTTGCCGGCCGCGTCCTTGACCGTCTTCACCGAGCAATCGCCGCAGTTGTCGGGCACGCAATAGACCCCGAGCGGCTCGCCGGTCTCGCTCTTCGTGACCTCCTCGCATTTCTGGCCGGGCGGGCAGGGGAACTCGCCGCCCTTGCAGGGCGAGGCGCAGGCGCAGGCGCCGCCGCTCTTCACGCACTCCTTGCCGGTGCTGCACAGCTTCGGCTTGCCCGGATCCTGCTCGTCCGTGGTGCCGTCGCAGTCGTTGTCGAGGCAATCGCAGCCCTCGTCCGTGGACGCCGTGCCGCCGGCGCACGTGACCTGCCCATTGACGCAGGCATACTTGCCCTCCGCGCAGACGCCGACGTTCAAGCCGCAAGGATCGCCGATGTTCACGGCCGGCGGCGGGGCCGGGTTCGCCGAGCCGTCGATGCCGTCGGGCCCGGGGCCGCTCTCGTCGACCTTGCCGTCGCAATCGTTGTCGAGGCCGTCGCAGACCTCGGGCGAGGGGCCGACGCCGCCCGCGCACGCCGCGCCGCCCATCCCGTCACATTGCAAGATGCCCGGCTGGCAAGGCGCCGAGCTGCGATCACCCGGGTACAGCGTGGTGTCGTACGCGACCACGCACACGCCGCCCGCCTGGACGCCGTTGTCGATCGTGCCGTCGCAGTCGTTGTCCTTGCCGTCACAGAGCTCCTGCGTGGGGCCGATGTCGCCCACACAATCGAGCACGCCGGCCGCACAGGCGAGCGCGCCGGACTGGCATTCACCCGTATCGCTGCCGCAGGGATCGCCGACCTGGGAGATGCTCCCGTCGTCGACCAGACCATTGCAGTCGTTGTCGAGGCCGTCGCAGGCCTCGGGCGTGGGCGGGTTCGGCGTCGCGCAGACCCATTTTTGCAGGCCCTGGCAGACGAGCTTGCCGGTGTTGCAGGGCGCCGTGAGGCCGCCCGTGCCATTGCAGCTCGCGCCGGGCGGCGGGCACCATTTCAGGTCGCCGAACGTGCAGCACTCGCCCGGCTCCGTCCAGCAGCCGTTTTGCCCGCCCATGGGCGCGTCCGCGAGCGGCGTCTCGTCGACCGAGCCGTCGCAGTCGTTGTCCACGCCGTCGCAGACCTCGGCGCCCGGCTGCGTTCCGCCCTGACAGACGAGCGCGCCGTTCACGCAGGCCGTGAGGCCCGTCGTGCACGGGGGCTGGTTCACGCCGCAGGGCGTGTTCACGCCGAACGGGCTCTCGTCAACCTGCCCGTCGCAGTCGTTGTCGACGCCGTCGCAGATCTCGGCGCTCGGCCCCACGAAGCCCGAGCAGACGCTCGATCCGCAGGGCTGCGTGCCCTTCTTGCACTGGCTGTTCGGGCCGTAGTTCAGGCCCGGCGGCGTGCCGACGGGCACGCACTCGGCCGCCGCGACGCCGTCGTCCGGGATGCCGTCGCAGTCGTTGTCGATGCCGTCACACGTCTCGGGGAGCGGGTTGTTCTGGCAGGTGTTGTACCCGCCGCTCGGGACACACGTGCCGACGGGCACGTTCTGCGGCGGCTTGCACGAGAGCGTGCCCGCGCAGTTCGCCGGGGTCGTGAGGCCGCAGGGGATCGGGGCGATCCCGTCGTCCGCGATGCCGTTGCAGTCGTTGTCGCAGCCGTCGCAGACCTCGGGCGAAGGCACGCAGAAACAAGCGTCACCGAGGCCGTCGTCGACCAGGCCGTCGCAGTCGTCGTCCTCGCCGTTGCAGACCTCGGCGGTGGGGCAATGCAGCGGGTTGCCGCAGCGGAAGACGCCCTCGTCGACCGTGTTCGCGGGGTTTCCGTCGATCGTGACGTCGGGATCGCAGTTGTTGTCGACGTCGTCGCAGCTCTCCTTCGGGTTGAAGCAGAGCCAGCTCGCCGGGTCCTGCTGCTCGGCCGCCGTCGTGCACGGCAGCTTCGTGAGATCACCGTCGGGATCGGCCGGGGAGATCGTGGCCTGGTACGTCGAGAGGCACGCCGCGCGTTCGGCCTGCGTCGCCCACGCGCAGCAGGTTTGTCCCTTGTTGCAGTAGTGGACGAAGCCCTCGTCGGTGCAGCCGTTGCAGTTGTCGTCGGTGTTGTTGCAGCTCTCGGGCTTGATCGCGCCGGCGATGATGTTCGCGAGCGACTGGGCGAGCTGCACCTCGTTCGCCGCCGATTGCGCCGTCCCCGTGCCGCCGGCCGCGGCGATCGCGCCGGCGTCGACGAGCGTCGTGTCGCCGAAGGCGATCACGTGTGTCCTCACGCTCCAGTGGATCCCGCCCTTCGTGAAGCCCGCGAGCAGATCCGCGGCCGCGTCCACGGCGTCCGCCTGCGTGTCGCAGGTCTCGTCGCCGTCGGTCACGAGGATGACGTTCACCGAGCGGCAAGGCCGCTCGCCGGCCGCGAGGCTCGCGAGCGGCGAGAGGTAGGTCTGCGAGCCGGGATAGTTCCCGACCCATTGATCCGCGAGGTACCGATGGATGTCCCGGAGGACGCCGTTCAGCGGCGTGTTGCCGCTCGCGAAGAGCTCCTTGCTGTTCGTGCAGTCGTTGTCGACCCAGGCGAGCAGCTCCGTGAGGTTCGTCGGGACCAGCGGCGGCGCGTAGTGGTTGTCGACGAGCATCGGCACGAGGATGTTCCCACCCTGGCGACACGCGGAGTTCGGCAAGCCGCACGCGGGCTCCGGGCCGCACCCGAGGGGGCCGTCATTCACCGTGTAATCACTGCCGACGCAGCCCGTGTAGCAGGTCGAGCTCGAGCAGAGTCGGTGGCGCTTCGCGAACGACGCGAGGCCGAAGTTCACCTGCCCCGCGAACGCCTGGAACGTGTTCTTCACGGCGCAACGGCCATGACCGAGGCGGTTGTTGGGGTAGTTGCACGAGTTGTTCGACGCGACCGAGTTCGTCATCGAGCCGGACGAGTCGAACGCGACCATGAAGTACGGCTTCGACGGCGCCGGCCAGACCGATGGATCAAACGACAAACACGCGGCAGGCTCCGCGCCCGCGGGGCTCGCGGCCGCGAGCCCAGCGCAGAGCAGGCCTCCGCCCACGAAGGCCTTCACCCGCACCGAGCGCTGTTGAAGAAGTGCAAGAACGCTGCTGAACATCGTGTCCTGTCCCCGCTGGCCCGCGTCATGCGCTCCCTGCACCTCCCCGGGGAACCGGGTGAACTGCAGAGCACGCACGCACGCCAGCGCTCCATGGTCGCATGCAAGCGCGCGATCCAGCAAGGCGGGATGTTCCCAGCTCCGACAGACACACCAGGACGAACCCCGAAGAGCGCCCGGAGAGGCCCGAGCAGGCGAAGCTCGTCGGACAAGCCACGAACGCGCTTTCCCGGAGGCGCTCGTTGCGATACACGAAGGTGCGTACCGTGGGATCCGGCACCTCGAGCACAGGACGCGAAGCTCTCTCCTCCGCGCGCCGCGCCGCGCCCTCCATTCCGCAGGCCTCGGCCCCCGCGCGACCACGCGGCCGGCCGAAAGGCCCGTTCACGCAGCACAGGCGCCTCGACACGTTGCGCGCGCTGCTGCAGCGGCACCCGAAAGGCCTGACGATCTACGAGCTCGCCCGCGAGCTCGAGGTGACGCCGCGATCGATGCGCCGCTACCTCGCGGAGGTGCGGCGGGATCTCGATCTCGTCTCGACCACGAGCAAGCCCGGCGGCACGCGCCTCTGGCGCCTGGCCCCCGGCGAAGCGCCTCGGCGCGTCGAGGTGCGGCGCACGCAGGCCTACGCGCTGCTCGCGGCGCGGCGCCTGTTCGAGCCGATGCGCGGCTCGACGCTCTACGAAGAGATCGACCTCGCCGCGCAGCAGCTCCTCGGCGTCGCGCGGCGCCCAGGCCGCGGCCCGAACGCAGGCGTGGCCGACGCGCGCCTCGAAGAGCGCTTCCTCTACCTGCCCTTCGCCCCGAAGGACTACGCGGCGCACACGGAGGCGCTCGACGATCTCTTCCAGGCCGTCGCCGATCTACGCCCGCTCTCGTGCCGCTACCGACGCGCGAAGGACGGTCGCGAGGACAAGGTCCTCATCCATCCCTACGCGATGGTCCTCTACAAGGACGCGATCTACTGCGTCGGCTTGCACGCGGGCCGCGGCGAGATCCGCACGTTCTTGCTCGACCGCATGCGCGACACGGAGTGCGCGACGACGGAGCGCTTCGATCTACCCGCGAATTTCCGCGTCGAGGACTACTTCCAGGGCACCTTCGGCATCTGGTCGGGCGGCGCCTCGACGCACGTGGTGATCGACTTCAGCGCGAAGGTCGCGGACTTCGTGCGGACGCGCAAGGTGCACCCGTCGCAGGTGATCGAGGAGCTGCAAGGCGGAGGCGTGCGGCTCTCGCTCGACATCGGCGACATGACGGAGCTGACGTCGTGGGTCCTCGGCTTCGGCGAGACCGCGCGCGTGCTCGAGCCCCCGGATCTCGTGGCGCGCGTGAAGAAGGAGCTCCAGCAGGCCGTGGCGAACTACGACGCCGCTCCCGAGGATCGACCGAAGGTGAAGAAGAGCCGGTCGTCGTAGCGCCGGGGTTTCACCCCGGACCCCGTCTGGCCAACGATGGGGCTGCGCTCGGCAGAGCCGAGCTACGCCCCAAACCCCGGGGTTGTCCACCCCTGGACCCGGACCAGGGCAAGCCCTGGACCTCTGGTGCATCGACCGCGATGCGGTCGATGCAGAGGTATGTTGCTTCAGGACACCGCGCGCATCGCTTCGTCGATCATCACCTGATGCTCGCGCGGATCGGCCCAGCGGGCGCGGCCCTCGTCCGGCAGCCGGTCGATCGGATCGAAGTAGAGGTACTTCTGGCCGGGCTTGACGCTCGGGCTCTCGAAGACGCTGATGCCCGTCACGCGATCGTAGAACTCGTACGAGTGCACGTCGCGCTTGCCGCCGCCGCCAGGGGCGTCGACGACGAACGTGGGCGTGTTGAAGCCCGCGGTCGAGCCGCGCACGTGTTTCTCGATGAGCTCGCCCGTCGCGACGGTCGTACGCAGGTCCTCGGCGCCCTTCACGAGGTCGTGCACGTACACGTAGTAGGGCTGCACGTTGAGGTGGCCGAGGCGCTTGACGAGCAGCTTCATGGTCTCCGGATCGTCGTTCACCCCGCGGATGAGCACGCTCTGGTTGCGCACGCGGATGCCGCGCCCGAAGAGCTTCTGCATGGCGTCGCGCGTGATGCCCGTGATCTCGTTCGGGTTGTTGAAGTGCGTGTGCACCGCGACCTCCTTGTGCAGCTTGCGGCCGAGGTCGGAGATGTACGTGACGGCGTCGATCCACTCGTCGTCCGTGAGGATCTTCTGCGGCATCACGGCCGGGCCCTTCGTCGCGAGGCGGATGCGGCGGATGTTGGGCATGCCGAGCAGCGTCTCGCCGATCGAACGAAGCTGCTCGGGGCGCAGGTTGTACGCGTCGCCCCCCGACACCACGATGTCCTCGAGCTCGGGCCGCGAGGCGATGTACGTGTACGCGGCGCGCCAGCGCTCCTCGTCGACCTTGAAGTGCGTCTTCTCGACCTCCTCGGTGTCGATGCCGACGGCATAACTGCGCGTGCAGAAGCGGCAGTAGACCGGGCAGGTGTCGAGCGGGAGGAAGAGGGCTTTGTCGGTGTACCGATGCGTCAGCCCCGGGACGGGCGCGTCCGCGCGCTCGTGCAACGAGTCGAGCCCGAGCTTGGGGTGGTCGGGCAAGAAGCGCGACCCCAGCGGGATGAACTGGGTGCGCAGCGGATCACGATAGGGGTCCGTCCAGTCGATGAGCGAGAGCAGGTAGGGCGAGACGCGCACGCTCATCGGCGCGCGGGCGAAGCCCTCGGTCGCGTCCTTGATGAACTCCTCGGAGACGAGATCCCGCAGGGCCTCGAGGAGCTTGTCGGGCCGGGTGATCGATTTCTTCGACTGCCAGCGGTGATCGAGGAATTGCTCCTCGGTGACGTCGGCATAAGCGGGGATCCGCCGCCAGTCCGGCGTATCCTTGAAGTTCTTGTACTCGAGCCGCGCCGGATCGACCGGAGGCTTCTGCGGTACGATTTCGTAGGTGCGTTTGCTGAGCTCGATGAGGCTTTGGGCAGTCATGGTTCGCTCTCGAGGGTTTCGGCGGCCCTCGGGCTCGCCCGGCTGACGAGCGCCATATAGAACAATCGGGCGCCCGCGCAACCCGCAGGAAGGCGCGATCCTAGCACGAGGACGGCCCGGGGTCTCCAGGGAGTTCCCCGGCGCGGGAAACTCAGAGGCCTTCGAGCGGCAAACGAGCAGCCTTGAAGCTGCGATAATGCCCGACGACGCAGCCCACGTACCCCTGCGTCTCCTCGTACGGCGGGATGCCCTGGTACCGCATCACAGCGTTTTCCCCGGCGTTGTAGCCCGCCACCGTGAGCTCGAGATCACCGTTGAACATGTTCGCGAGCACGCGCAGATAACGGGAGCCGCCGAGGATGTTTTCCCGCGGATCGAAGGCGTCACGCACCTGCATTCGCAGCGCGGTCGCAGGCATGAGCTGCATCAAGCCCTGCGCGCCCGTGGGCGAGACGGCGCGTGGATCGAAGTCGCTCTCGCACTTGATCACCGCGCGAATGAGCTCTTCCGGCAGCCGATAAAGCCGCGCGCCCTCGCGAATCCACGAGTCGTACCGACCAAAACGCTCCGGCGAGCGGTCGCTCGGCATGGATACCGTGAAGAGCTGGGCAGCCTTCTTGCGCGTCTTTCCGCCCGCGTCCCCGCTCGTGATCCGATCCATCTTCCCGCCCGACTTTCCGCCGCGGACAGGCTGGCTCGTCACGTGCACGTTCCCCTGCGCGTCCGTGTAGGTATAAATGTCGGCTTCCGCCCGACCCGGCAGGAGCATCGCCGCCCCGAGGCCGAGCAGGCCGAGCACGAAGCGGGCAGAGGTGAGCGAAGAGGCGGCCAAGCGAGGCCAGGATAGCACACGGTCGGGCGACGGCATCAGGGGCCGAACCGGCGAGGGGGGCCGAAGCTTCCTTCGACCGGTCTCGCTCCACCGTTCTTGGTCTCCCGAGGCGGTCCGACCGCCCTCCCCGGCACCACGAACGGATGCAGAAGGGGGGCGCGATGCCCCGACCACGCCGGTTTCCCGCGCGGCTGGGCCCTTCGAGGGGCCCACGTGCACCAATTTCGGGGCCCGCCGACCGGTCGAGGGGCCTCTCGAGCACCGGTGGTGGACCTCCGGACCGGTCCGACCGCCTTGCCTCAGCCCTGACCGGTCGGCTCGGCCGGTCCGTCCGCTTCGGTGTCGGCCATGCGTCGCCCCGCGCCCCGGGCGCTGTAAAGCGAGGGCGCGATCTCGTCGAGGTCCCGCTCGCCCCAGGCGAGATAAGCCGCGCCCCGGCGGCACTGGTCGTACGCCTTGGCGAGCAAGGAAAACGCGCGCACCCGGAGCTTCGTGGGGTCGTCCGGCTTCTCGCCCGAGCGCGGGAGCTCGCGCTCGCCCACCGCCACGAGGATGTCCGGCCCGATCGCCGCCGCGCGCTCGACCTCGGCCCATTCGACGGCCGTCTTGTGCTCGATCGCGCTCCAATGCTCGGAGAAGAGCGCCGCGAGCGCGACGAGATCGTTCGCCGTGTCGAGGTGGCCCTGGCCGCTGCGGATCTCGGCGACGCGCTCCTTCTCGAAGAACCCGCGATGCGCGAGCGCCTCGGCCGCGACGAGCAGCGATTCGCGCAGGGGAGAGGCCTCCTCCAGGAGCTTCTTGACCGTGTTCTCGGGCCCCGGCGCCGGGAGCGAGAGCAGGTGCGAATACCAGGCCGCGAGCGCGTAGTTCTTCAGGTTGTCGATGTACCGAATGGGGTGCTTGGGCAGCTCGGCGACGAAGCGCTCCCGGAGCGCGGCGAGGTGCGGCGCGGCGCCGAGGACGATGGCGACGGCGCGCGGGACGTCGACGTTGACGGGCAAAAGCTCGCTCTCGGGGAGCGCGTCGACCTCGGCGCGCACCTCGGCGAGGGCAAACGCAGCGTCACGAGGCGGGGCGGGTTTGCCCGGGGCGGGCTTTTTCTTGAGGAGCTTGGGGGCGGGAGGGCTGGGCATGGGCCCACGTACACCCGCCGCGCGGGGGGAACAAGGAGAGAGGCTCTACGGCCCCCAGAGCGACGTCGGCAGCGCGTTGCGGTGCGAGAGCGCCAGCAGATCCATGAGCAGCGCGACCGTCACGTGCACGAGGAAGCCCGAGTAGATGCTCTTCGTGCGCATCGCGAGCGAGCCGAGCGCGATGCCCGCGACCACGGCGCCCGCGGCCTCGAGGTAAGGCTTGCCATAATGGATCATGCAATATGGCACGCACATCGCGAAGATCGCGCCGGAGCCGAGCGAGGTGCGCAGGCCCGAGAGCCAGAAGCCGCGGAAGAAGACCTCGAGCGCGAAGAACTGGGCGAAATACATGAGCTCCCACATCGCGAGGTCGAACCACGAGCGGGAGCATTGCTTGTAGAACGGGTAATACGTGCCGAAATCAGGCGCCCGCGAGACGATGACCACGGCCGGGACCACGACCGCGAGGCAAAGCCCGTAGATCCACGCGTGCTTCAGGAAGCCGCGGACCCGGAGGCCCATGTCGAGCAGGCTGTCCCTCCGGAAGCAGATCTTCCAGATGATCATGGGCATCGCGACGTACCCGAACACGCGCGTAAATGCCCACCAGCCGTAGCCGTAGAGCTCGTTCCACTTGCGCAGGTCGACCCCGTAGCCGCCCGCCTTGTCGAGCTCGCGCAGGAATGGCTTGATGTGATTTTCGTAAAAATCACGGCCGCCATAATACTCCTGCAACGTGAGCACGAGCGCGGTGGTCACGAAGAGCACCGCGGGCCGGTAGTCGTACGTCCCGGCGGCGAGCGTCTTGCGCTGGTGTTCGTGCGCGGCGACGTCGAGCTCGCGCCACGTGCGCCGGAAGAAGAACCAGAGCACGGGCGCGAGCGCGATGTACGCGACGACGGGGAAGAGGGCCTTCGTCGCCGTTTCGAAGAGCGTCGGCGCGACACGCGCCCCCGTCGGGCCGGCCGCCGCGAGGAGCGTCGAGGCGAGGTGGAACATCGAAGGCTCAGCCGTTCCCGGTCGCGGCGGCGATCAAGCCGAGCGCATGGTCGAGGCGCGCAAGGACGCGCGGCTTGCCGACGAGCGAGAGGACGTCGAAGAGCCCAGGCGTCGCCGTCCGGCCGCTGATCGCGACGCGGACGGGCTGCGCCACGTCCTTGATCTCGAGCTTCTTCTCGGTGAGGAGCTCGCCGAACCGAGCCTCGAGGTTCTTCGTGGAGAAATCGTCGATCGAGGCGAAGAGGTCCCGCACGGCCCGGAGGTGCGGCGCCTTGTCCGCGACGAGGAATTTCTTCACGGCCTTCTCGTCGTACGTGGGCAGATCGCGGAAGAAGTAGTCGAGCGCGTCGGCCGCGTCGGCGAACGTCTGCGCGCGCTCGCGGATGAGCGGGAGGAGCGCGCGGACCTTCTCGCGATCGACGCCCGAGAGGCCACGTTTTTCGAGGAACGGGAGCGTGCTGTCGAGGTAGGCGTCGTCGGGCGTGAGCGCCGGGGACTTGAGGTGCTCGAAGGCGATCGCCGCGAGCTTCTTCGCGTCGAACTTGCCGTCGGCCTTGCTGCAGTTCTCCCAGCCGAACTTCTGGACGAGGTCCTGCATGGAGAAGATCTCCTCGTCGCCGTAGGACCAGCCGAAGCGGACGAGGTAGTTCAGGAGGCCCATCGGGGAGATGCCACGCTCGCGGTACTCGCCGACGGAGACCGCGCCGTGCCGCTTCGAGAGCTTCTGCCCGTCGGGCGCGAGCATCATCGGCAGGTGCGCGAACTGCGGGACGGGCGCGCCGAGCGCCTGGTAGAGCAGGATCTGCGGCGGGGTGTTGATCATGTGGTCACGGCCGCGCGCCACGAGCGTGATGCCCATGGTGATGTCGTCGACGACCGCGCCGAGGTTGTAGAGCGGGACGCCGTCCGCACGCACGAGCACGGCGTCCTGCTGCGTGTTGTTCGGCGTGACGACCTCGCCGAAGACGAGGTCCTTGTAGGTGACGGAGCCCGAGCTCGGCGCGCGGAAACGAATGACGAACGGGCGATCGGGCGCGGGGCCCGTGCGCTCGCGGCAGGTGCCCGGGTAACGGAACTGAGCCTTCGGATCGCGGGCCTTCAGCGCCTCGCGCTGGGCGTCGAGCTCTTCCTTGGTGCAATAACAACGGTAGGCCGCGCCCGCCGCGATGAGCTTCTCCACGTGCTCCTGGTAAATCGGGAGCCGCTCCATCTGCCGGTAGGGGCCGTGGTCGCCAGAGGCCTCGGGGCCCTCGTCCCAGCCGAGCCCGAGCCAGCGCAGCTCGCGCAGGATGATCGCTTCGTTCTCCGGCGTGCTGCGCTCCTGGTCGGTGTCCTCGATGCGCAGGACGAACGTGCCGCCGGTCTTGCGCGCCCAGAGCCAGTTGAAGAGCGCCGTCCGGACGCCGCCGATGTGGAGGTAGCCGGTCGGAGAAGGAGCAAATCGAACGCGAGGCTTGCCTTGTGACATGGCGCCCGCCCTGTAGCATTTTTTACGACGAGTGTCGGCAGCGGCGTGCTCGTGCAGGCGCGCTCGCCGAGAGCGTGTATACCCTCGGGCTCCGAGCTCGTACGTGAAACGATTCCTGAGACAAGCCGCGCTGATCGCCGGGAAGGACCTCGCCATCGAGCTGTCCACGGGCGAGATCGTGACCACGAGCGGGTTCTTCGCCGTGCTCGTCGCGGTCATCGCGTCGCTCGCGTTTTTCGCAGGACAAGAAGCAACGGAAGGCGTGGCCCCCGGGGTGATCTGGGTCTCCGTCGCGTTCGCGTCGGTGCTCGCGGTCGGGCGGACGTGGCAACGCGAGCGCGAGGAGAACGCGCTCGCGGGGCTGCTCGTGTTGCCCGTGTCGCGCGGCGCGATCTTCGCGGGGAAGGCCGTGAGCGTGGCGATCTTCGTGGGGCTCGTGGAGGTGATCGTGGTCCCGGTGAGCGCGCTGCTCTTCTCGGTGGATCTGATCGAGATGGCGCCGGGGCTGCTCCTGATCGGGCTCTTCGCGACGCCGGGGATCGCCGCGGTGGGGACGCTCTTCGGCGCGATGACGGTGCGGACGCGGGCGCGGGATCTCGTGCTCGCGAGCGTGTTTTTCCCGCTGCTCGCGCCGACGCTGCTCGCCGCGGTGGCCGGGACGCGCGAGCTCTTCGGCGGCGCGGAGACGAGCGAGCTCTTCGATTACCTCGCGCTGATGGCCGTGTTCGGGACGGTGTTCACGGCCGGCGGCGTCGGGCTGTTCGATACGCTCATCGATGGATGATGGGGGTTTGGGGGCGTAGCTCCGCTTGTCGGAGCGGAGCCCTCAAGCGATGATCGCATCGGCGCAGCGTTCGGCGGCGGCCGTGATCGCGTCGGGATCGAAGTCCATGCCGGTGCACTCGCCGACGGCCCAGATGCCCTCGCCCGCCGCGCCGTTTTCGTCACACGCGACCACGTACCCGCGCGCCGGATCAAAACGAACCTCGGCGCCGGCCTGCGCCGCGAGCTCGAACGCGGGGGCGCCGGGCACGCCGACGGCGAGGACCTCCGCGTCGAGGCGGCGCACCTTGGAGCCGTCACGCATGAGGACACGCTTCACGTGCCCCGTCCCCTCGACACCCGCGAGGGCCGAGACCCCGAAACGAAGCACGCGATCCTCGAACCGGTTCGAAAGCTCGTCCGACCAGAGATCATCACCCACGACGACGATCGGGCCGTCGGGCTCGATGCCGTACGCATGAAGCAGGCAGACCGCGCGGGCAGAGAAGACGCCCGGCATGTCGTTGCCCGGGAAGGCGAGCACGCCGTCGTGCGCGCCCGTCGCGAAGACCTTGATCGGCGCGCGCACCACGACAGCCCCCGCCTCGGAGGCGACGAGAAGGTCCCCGAGGTACGAGCCGGCGACGGTCGAGCGCGAGAAGACGAGGTCGCCGGTCAAACGAAGTGATTCGAGCCGCGACGTTTGATCGGGCAAGGCGAGGAGGGAGCCGCCGAGGGAGAGCCCGTCGTCGACGACGACCACACGCGCGCCCGAGGCGCCGAGCCTGTTCGCGACGACGAGGCCCGCGAGGCCCGCGCCCACGACCACGGCGTCGGCCTCGAGCAAGCGGGCGGGTCGGGTCGCCTCGATCTCGGAGGGCAGGCGGCCGAGCCCCGCGATCTTGCGCGCCATGCTCTGCATGATCGAGCCGAGCGCAGGGACACCCGCCATGAAGTGGTGGTGGTCGATGCCGTTCGGGAAGAACCAGTCGGTCACCCGCAAGAGGTCGGCCTTGCGGGATCCAACGACGTTCTGGGTCTCGATGCGCTCGCCGCCGGCCGTCGCGTGGAGGCAGGTCATCACGTTCGGCGCGCCGTCGACGCGCATGAGGCAGCCGTCGCAGCCGCCGCGGAGGCAACTCGCGCTGCGCGGGCGGTGGAGCTTGGGGCTACGCGCCAGGATGATCTTGTCCTCGGCGAGCAGCGAGGCGGCGAGCGGCTCGCCCCGCTCGGCCCGCACCGGCGAGCCGTCGAGGTGGATCGTGACGGGATCTCGGAGGGCCCGCGTACGCCGGAACATGGGCGAGGGCGCTATAGCACGAAGGTCTCGGGGCCGGCCCACGCAAACAAAGATCCACGGGGACTCGCGGCTGATCTACCCTCTCGACTCGATGCGCCTAGGCATCCTCGGACCGGCCAACAGAGATCTACCCGCGCTCGGACGAGCCGCGCGGCTGCTGCTCGACGAGGTCGAGGTCGACAAGCTCATCTACCTGTCGGATGACGGCGCGCTCGATCTCGTGGCCAAGGCCTGGGGCTATCGCCTCGTCGACGCGAACCCGGGCGAGGATTTCACCTTCGCGCGAGCCGCGCTGCGCTGCGCGCGCGCGACGCCGGAGGAGATCGACGCCTTCGTGGCCGCCGAGCGCACGCGGCTCGGGCTACGCGCGTTGACGAGCATCCCGAGCCGCCAGCTCCGCTCGATCGAGCTGCTCGACGGGCGCGTCGCGGTCTTCGTGTACGACAAGGGGATCCTCGATCAGGACGACATCGCGGCCGCGAGCCTGCTCGTGTACGGGCGGAGCCAGGAGCCGACGATGAAGCGGATCGGCTCGAGGATGTTCCTCTCGCCAGGCCCGATCGGGGCGCCGGGCGGAGGCATGGGCGTGCTCGAAGAGGTGCCCTCGGGCGGGGTGCGCGTGGAGATCCGGAACACGAGCGGGGCGGTCACCGCAGAGGACGTGCTGGGCGGCGGGCCGAGCCTGCCGGGCATCAAGATGCGGGTGCAGGATGGCAAGAGCAGCGGATGAGCCGGAGGCGCCCGCGCCGACGTCGGGTCATCGGGTCGCCGTGTTCGGAGGGAGCTTCAACCCGCCGCACGTCGCGCACGTGCTCGCGGCGGTGTACGTGCTCTCGACGGAGCCCCTCGACGAGGTGCTCGTCGTGCCGGTCTACAGGCACCCGTTCTCCAAGGAGCTCGCGCCGTTCGAGGATCGCCTCGAGATGTGCAGGCTCGCGTTCGCCTGGATCCCGCGCGTTCGCGTCTCCCCCGTGGAGCGCGAGCTCGGCGGCGAGAGCCTCACGTTGCGGACGCTCGAACATCTGCGGTCGACCCACCCCGACTGGTCGATGCGCCTCTTGCTCGGCGCGGACGTGATCGCGGACCTCGCGAAGTGGCACCGGTTCGATCGGATCGCGGAGCTCGCGCCGCCGCTCTTCGTGGGCCGCGCAGGCGTGACGATCGAGAGCGCGCCGGAGCCGATGCTGCCGAAGATCTCGAGCACCGAGGTGCGGGACGCGATCGGCCGCGGCGAGAGCGAGCGCGTGGACAAACTCGTCCCGCGCGAGGTGCTCGCGTACGCCGCCGAGCATGGTCTCTACCGGAGGAGCTGATGGCGAAGAAGGACCGCGTGTTCATCCTGGGCGCAGGCAAGGTCGGCGCGGGCCTCACGCGGGCGCTGCGGAGCGTGGGGTACCCCGTGACGCTCCGGCCGCAGCGGAGCGGGCTGCCGAAGCGGCGCGTCGACGCTGCTTTCGTGATCCTCGCGGTGCGGGATCGTGACCTCCAGCCGCTCGCGGAGCGGATCCGGGACGCGGGCCTCTTGGGGCACCAGAAGGCCGTGGTCGTGCACTGCGCGGGCGCGCTCGGCCCGGAGCCGCTCGCGCCGCTGCGGAGCGAGAACGTCGCGGTCGCGCAGATGCACCCGATGATCTCGTTCGCGTCGACGGAAGACACGCCGTCGCTCACGCGAGGGCAGCTCCACGTGGACGGAGACCCGCGCGCCCTGCGGGCCGCGGCGAAGATCGGGCGGAGCCTCGGGATGACGCCGCGCACGATATCGGGGCTCGATCGCGTGCTTTACCACGCGGCGGCCGGGCTCGTGGCGAACGGGGCGGCGGCGCTCGCCGCAGGCGGGGTGGATCTGCTCGGGCGCGCGGGCGTGCCGGCGGACACGGCGGCGGCGATGCTGGGGCCGCTCCTTCGAAGCGTCGCGGACAACGTGGAGACGATGGGTTTGCCGGCGGCGCTCACGGGGCCGGTGCGGCGCGGGGACGCGGCGGGCGTGGGCCGGCACCTCGAGATGCTCTCGCGCGCGGCGCCGCACCTCGTGCCGCTCTACGTCGCGGCTTCGAAGCTGCAGGTGCCGCTCGCGCGCGCCCTGGGCGACGCGCCGGCGGAAAGCTTCGATGCCATCGTGACGGTGCTCGAAAAGGCGCCGGACGGCGCCTGAAAACCGTTGCGGCTCGCGACGGGCGAGCCGTACGCTGGAGAGGCCGTGGCGGACGCCGGACCTCGCATTTCTCCGCTCGATCGGTCTTCCTCCCTGGAGGCGGGAGCTGGCCGCGCCGAAGGTGTCTTCGGCGCGGAGGCAGGCGCGGCGCAGGCCGGCGCGGTGATGGCTGCGCCTTCGGCGCGCGCCTCGCTCCGCGGGCTCGCGGCCGTGGATGATCTTTTGTGCACAAAGGGATCGAGCGGGCTCGTGGTGTTGCACGGGCCCCGCGCGACGCTCTCGGCGGTGGGGGCGCACGCGGCGCGGCGGGCGCAGGTGATCGGGCGCGCGTGCCACCGGATCACCGAGGTCGCGTGGGACGAGCCCTGGCGCGAGATCGCGGCGCAGATGGGGATCGGCGACGTGGTCGAGCCGCGCCTTGTGGCCGCGCGGATCGTGGCCGCGGCGAGCGGCGCGATGATCGTCGTGGCCGAAGGCGCGCCGACGCACTGGGGACAGGCGGTCGTGGAGGAGATGGCGCGCCTCTTCGTCGCGCCACGCGCCGGCGCTGCGCCGCTCGTGCTCTTGCTGCGCGAGGTGGCGGCGGCGCCCGCGGGCGCGCGCCTCGTGCAGATCGATCCGATCGCGTCGCCCGAGGATCTTCGTCGCTTCTGGGAGGCCATCGCGCAGGCCGCCGAGCTCCGCCTCGGCGCGGAGGAGGGGCGGCTCGAGGCGCTCGAGCGCTGGTGGTCCGCGGCCAGGCGCGCGCCGCTCGACGGGCGAGCCGAGCAGATCCCGCTCGAACCCGGGCAGAGGCGGCTCTGCGCGCGGCTCGCGCTGGCGCAGCGCAGTTTTCCTGTCGCGGAGGCGGGGCGACTCGGCACGAGCGAGGACGTGGCGGCGCTCGTCGCGCGTGGCGCGGTGACGATCGACGCGGCGGGGTCGATGAAGCTCACGGGAGCGGCGCCGATGGAGCTCGAGGCGGAGCACGACGACGCGATCGCGGTGGCGAGCGCGCTCGAAGGGGTGTTCCCGATCGATCCCTGGGCGATGCTCCGCGCGGCCGAGCTGTGGGCGCGCGCGGGCTTCTCGGAGCGGGCCGAGGCGCTCGCGTCGCGCGCGCTCGCAGGCGTCGCGGAGCCCTCGGCGCGCGTGGATTTCTGGCGGCGCTGGGAGAGCGCGCTCGCGCTCTTCTCGGGCGAGGCGATGACGAAGGCGCTGCTCCGCTCGGCCGAGCTCGCGCTCCGCGTGGGCGACGCGGAGCGGGCGACGGGGTTCGCGCGGGCAGCAGCCGCGCGGGACGGGAACGCGCCGGAGGTGATGATCACGCTGGGCAAGGCGCTCAGCGCGGAGGGGGATCTCACGACGGCGACGATCGTGCTCGAGCGAGCGATGAGCCGGGCGGAGGAGCGCGGCGCGCGGGCGCGCGCGGCCGTGGAGCTCGCCGAGGTGCGGTACACGGCCGGTGATCTCGAGGCCGCGCGGAGGTTCGCCGAGGAGGCGCAGGGCGGCGCGTCGGAGCTCGCGACGCGGCTCGGCGCGCGCAACGTGCTCGGCAAGCTCCTGCTCGCGGCGGCGTCGTGGAGCGAAGCGGAGGCACATTTCGCGGCCGACGCGTGGGAGGCGGCGTGCGGCGGCGAGGGGATCGCGGAGCTCCGGGCGCGGCTCAACCGCGCGATCGCCGTGCTCTCGGCCGGCAGGCTCGACGAGGCGCGGCCGATGCTCGCCGCGGTGCTCGACGACGGCGCGGCGCGCGGCGAGCACCGCGCCGTGGGTTTCGCCCTGACGAACCTCGCGACGATCGCCATCCTGAAGCGTGATCATCCGGAGGCGATCCACCTCTCGGAGCGCGCGATCGAGGTCTTCCGGCGCATCCGCGAGCGGCTCTTCCTCGCCACCGTGATCCCGAACCTCGCGGAGCTCCGGCTCGATCTCGGGCTGGTGGCCGAGGCGGAGCAGACGCTCGCGTTCGGGCGGCAGGCGTGCGGGCCGGCGATCCCGGGGACACGCGCGCCGCACTTCGCGCTCGTCGCGGCGCGGATCCACCTCGCGCGTGGCAGGACGCTCGAAGCGCGGGCGGAGCTCGCTTCGGCGATCGCCGGGGCGAGCGGATCGAGCAACGGCGCGAAGCTCTGCGAGTGCCACTGCCTCGCGGCGCGTATCGCGCTCGACGACGGCAACGTCGCGCGCGCGGCGCAGGCGATCGAGCGCGCCCGGGCGCACGCGAGCTCGACGCAGGCGCGCGCGGAGGTCGCGCTGCTCGAAGCGACGCGGGCGCGCGCCGCAGGGGATCCTTGGGACGACGCCGCGGAGGAGGCGCTCGATCTGGCGCGTGAAGCGGACGCGCCGGAGCTCGAGCGTGAGGCCCGCGTGCTCCTCTGCCACGCGGAGCTCGCACGCGGAGACACGCGCGAGGCCGAGGCGCACCTGCAGGCGGCGAGCGCGTCGCGGGATCTGATGGCGTCGTCGTTGCCCGAGGGGATCCGCGAGCGGTTCCTCGCGCGGCCCGAGCTGCGCGCGCTCGCGGCGCTCTCGGCGCGGGCGCCGCGCGGGAGCGAGCCGGGGCAGAGGCCTTGCGAGCGATGCGGCGAGGCGTCCTGTCCTGGTTGCTCCTCGCCGTCGCTCTCCCCGTCGTCGCCGCCGTCGCGTGGGGCCTCGCCCTCGCGATCGGCGGTGACGGCGATCGAGCGGATCGTGGGGCGTGACCCGGCGATGCTCGCACTGCTCACGGCCATCAAGAAGGTCGCGAAGGCCGACACGACGGTGCTGATCCAGGGCGAGAGCGGCTCCGGCAAGGAGCTCGTCGCCGACGCGATCCACGAGATGAGCCCGCGCCGCGCGGGGCCACTCGTCAAGGTGAACTGCTCGGCGCTCGTCGAGACGCTCCTGCTCTCCGAGCTCTTCGGCCACGAGAAGGGCGCGTTCACGGGCGCGCAGGCGCGGCGCCGCGGCCGGTTCGAGCTCGCCGAGGGCGGCACGATCTTCCTCGACGAGATCGGCGACATCTCGCAGCGGACGCAGGTCGCGCTCCTCCGCGTGCTCGAGGACAAGAGCTTCGAGCGCGTCGGCGGCGCCCAGCCGATCCGCGCGAACGTGCGGATCCTCTGCGCCACGCACCGGGATCTCCGCGCGATGGTCGCGCGCGGCGAGTTCCGCGAGGACCTCTACTACCGGCTGCGGCAGGTCGTGCTTGAGGTCCCCTCGCTCCGCCAGCGCATCGCGGACATGCCCCTCATCACCTCCGCCTTGCTCACGCGTATCGCGCAGGAGCGCGGCGAGCCGCAGAAGCGGCTCTCGGATCGGGCGCTCGAGGCGCTCATGAAGCACGCCTGGCACGGCAACGTGCGCGAGCTCGAGAACGCGCTGCGCGCGGCCTCGCTCTTCGCGGAGGGTGACCTCATCGAGCTCGAGGACTTCACGACGAACGTCGAGTACATGCGCGGCGCTGTTGCCGAGAGCCCGAGGGCCTCGTCGCCGCCCTCGTCTCCCGAGCAAGAGGCGCGTGGTCCGCTCGCCGAGCGCCGATCGCAGGGGGAGGGCGATTCGACGCCGGTCGAGGTGACGTACGCGCACGTCCGTTCGGGGGTGAGCCTGAGCGATATGAAGCGGAAGATCGAGCGTGAGTGCATCGCGCGCGCGCTCGAGGAGAGCGGCGGGAACATCACCCGCGCCGCGGCGCTTCTGGGGATGAAGCGGCCGAGGCTATCGCAACTCGTGAAGCAGTACGGACTGGGCAGCGCGTCGGAGGACGGATCATGAACGTGGGGAGACAATCGCTCGGGCTCGGAGGACTCTTCGCACTCGTCGCGATGATGCTCACGGGGTGCCTCGTCGCGCCCGACGAGAGCGTCACGGTCGACGAGGCCGTCGAGGAGCTCCAGGCGAGCGCTTCCGATTCGGACGATCAGGCAGATCGAGGCGCGTCCGAGCTGCCCGACGAGCCGCCTCCGCAGACCGACGACATGCCCGATCCGCTGCCGTGGACCGAGCTCCATACGCTCACGCCGAGCGGCTGTGATCCCCAGGCGCGCAGCGGCCCCGATCCGCTGCCGTGGGAGCCGCCCTCCGGCACGCAGAGCTCGCCGGGCGTGGGGACCAAGCAAGACTAGGCGCCTCGAACGAACGATCGATCGGGGACGTCCCCGAGGCGGCGCGTTACGCTCTCGTCGTGCCGATAGGGATCGATCTCCGGACCCGGACCACGCTCGTCTGCGGCGCGCTCGCGCTCGTCATCGCCGTCTCGATCCTGCTCCGCGGGCGCGTCCGCACCGTCCACCTGCTCTTCGCGGCGTTCGCGGGCGATATCGGCCTCTGGTACCTGTCGCAGTCGCTCTTCGGCTTCTTCCAGCAGACGATCTGGGAGCGCTTCACCGCGATCCTCGCGGTGCTCTTGCCGCAGTTCGCGCTCCACCTCTTCGAGGCGATGATCCCGCACGAGGGCGATCGCCCGAGCCGCCTGCCGCGCCTCGCGGGCGTGCTCGCGGTCCCCATGGTGCTGCTCGTGCTCAGCCCCAAGCAGGGCTTCTGGCTCGTGCGCGGCGCGGTGTTCTTCTACGTCTTCGCCTTCCTCACGGCGGGGCTCTGGGAGCTCGGGCAACGCGGCGCGCGGAGCGGCTCGCGCGCGACGCAGCGGCGCGTCCGCTTCCTCGTGGTGATCGGCGCGCTCGCGGGCCTCGCGAGCGTCGCCGATTTCGCCTGGTTCCTCGGCGTGAACCCGGCTCCCGTCGGCGCGGCGCTCAGCGTGGTGTTCCTCTTCATCCTGGCGCAAGCGCTCCGCCACGAGCGGCTGCTCGACGTCTACGAGATGCTCGCGCGCCTGCTCGTCGCCACGGCCGTCGCCTTCCTGATCGCGGGGATCTTCTACGTCCTCATCACGTTCATCGGCGGCTTCAACACGATGTACCTGAACGCCGTGCTCGCGGCGATCGTGATCCTCGTCCTCTTCGATCCGCTGCGCGAGCGGGTGGCGGAGCAGATCCAGAAGCTCTTCTTCCGCGATCGCTTCGACCTCGAGCAATCCGTGGCCGACGCGCGGCGGCGGCTCGTGCACGTGCTCGAGCTCGACGAGCTCGGCTCGATCGTGATGACGGCGCTCGAGCAGTCGCGCCGCGTGACCAAGGCAGCGCTCTACCTGCGTGACGCGGACGGCACGGGGTTCGACAAGCTCGCGGCACTCGGGCAGGGCTCGCCGCCGCGGATCGAGGTCGCGACGGCGCGCGCGCTCCTCGATCGGCTCGTCGTCGGTCCGCTCTCGCTCGAAGAGCTCAAGCGCGAGGTGCGCGAGCGCAAGGCACGCGGCGCGCGGACGGACGCGTCCGAGGCGGTGCTCAGCGCGGCCGCGGTGCTCGGGAGCCTGCGGGACGGCGCGGTCATCCTGCGGATCCGGGCCGAGGGCGACGAGATCGTGGGGCTGCTCGTCGTGGTCGACGAGCGCGTGCGGGACGCCTTCTCGCCCGAGGAGATCACGCTGCTCGACGCGATCTCCACGCAGGTCGGCGTGGTCATCGAGAACTCGCGCGTCTACCAGCAGATGAAGGAGCGGGATCGGCTCGCCGTGCTCGGGCAGATGGCGGCCGGCCTCGCGCACGAGATCCGCAACCCGCTCGGGGCGATCAAGGGCTCGGCGCAGCTCCTCGCGGAGCCCGGGCCCGACGGGCGCGAGCCGGACACGCAGTCGCGCGAGTTCATCAGCATCATCCTCGAGGAGGTCGAGCGGCTCGATCGTGTGGTCGGCTCGGTCCTCGATCTCGCGCGCGCGAACCAGGGCGCGGTGGTGCCGACGGACGTGAACGCGGTCGTGCGCCGCACCCTGCAGGTGCTCTCGACCGAACGAGCGAGCCAGGATCTGACGGTGGAGGTGAACCTCGATCCGAGCCTGCCGCGGGTCGCGATCGATCCGGAGAAGCTCCGGCAGGTGCTCATGAACCTCTACCGCAACGCGGCGCAGGCGATGAAAGGGCGGGGGAAGATCGCGGTGTCGACGCGCGTGCGGCTCGGCCGCGGGACCACGCGCAGCGGGACGGGTATGGCGGACGATCCCTTCGTGGAGCTCACGGTCGCCGACAACGGGCCGGGGATCTCGCAGAAGGTGCTGGAGAACATCTTCCTGCCGTTCTTCTCCACGAAGGAGAAGGGGACGGGCCTCGGGCTCGCGATCAGCCAGAGGATCGCGCAGGGCGCGGGCGGGCGTATCGAGGTGCGATCGTACGAGGGCAAAGGATCGACGTTCGCGGTGATCCTGCCGGCGGCGATGGACGCGCTCGGGGCGCCGTCGTCGACGCCGACGCCGCTCAGTCGTTCTGCATGAGGCCGCGGATCTTGCCCGTGGGCAGGAGCTTCACGCGCAGGGCCGAGGGCTCGCGGGGCAGGCCGGGCATGGTCATCATGTCGCCGGTGAGCGCGACGGCGAAGCCTGCGCCGGCGCTGAGGCGGATCTCGCGCACGGTGACCTGGAAGTTCGTTGGACGTCCAACGAGTGTTGGTTCGTCGGAGAGCGAGAGCTGGGTCTTCGCCATGCAAATGGGCACGCCGCCGTGGCCGAGCTCCTCGATGCGTCGCGCGTCGCGCTCGGCGGCGGCGGTGAAGGTGACGCCGTCCGCGCCGTAGATCGTGCGGGCGATCTTGGTGATCTTGTCACGCAGCGGCTCGGCGAGCTCGTAGGTGAAGCGGGGCGCGGGCGGCGCGCCGTCGGTCGCGTCGGCCGCAGTCGCGACGGCCTCGGCGAGCTCGAGCGCTCCCTCCCCGCCGCGCATGAAGCCTTCGCAGCGGACCGCGCGTACGCCGCGGCGCTTCATGGCCGCATCGACCAGGGCGAGCTCCTCTTGCGTGTCGTTCGGGAAGACGTTGATGGCCACGACGACGGGAAGGCCGAAGAACACGGCCGAGTCGAGGTGTTTGTCCAGGTGCGCGAGGCCGGCTTCGAGCGCCTTCTCGTCGGGCTCGGCCGCGCGCTTGACCGGGGCGCCGCCGTGCATCTTGAGGGCGCGCAGCGTGGCCACGAGGACGAGCACGCGCGGGAAGACGCCCATCGTCCTGCACTTGATGTCGAGGAACTTCTCGCCGCCGAGATCGAAGCCGAAGCCCGCCTCCGTGATCACGTAGTCGCCGGAGAGCAGGCCGAGGCGGGTCGCGACGACGGAGGAGCATCCGTGGGCGATGTTCGCGAAGGGCCCGGCGTGCACGAGGGCCGGGCCTCCTTCGTCGGTCTGCACGAGGTTCGGCTTGATCGCGTCGCGAAGGAGCGCGGTCATCGCGGAGGCGGCGCCCACGTCGGCCGCCGTGATCGGCGCGCCGCTCGTGCTCTGCCCGATCACGATGCGGCCGAGGCGCCTCTCGAGATCCTCGGGCCCCTCGGCGAGCGCCACGATCGCCATCACCTCGCTCGCGGCCGTGATGTCGAAGCGATCCTGCCGCGGCACGCCGTCGGCCTTGCGGCCGAGGCCGACGACCACGTTGCGCAGGGCGCGGTCGTTCATGTCGAGCGCACGGCCCCACGTCACCTGGCGCGGGTCGATCGCGCCCTTGTCGCCGAACGACGTGTTGAAGTGGCAGGCGTTGTCGACCATCGCGGACAGGAGGTTGTGCGCGGTGGAGATCGCGTGGATGTCGCCGGTGAAGTGCAGGTTGATGTCGTCGGCGGGCACGAGCGTCGCGCGACCGCCGCCCGTCCCGCCGCCCTTCACGCCGAAGACCGGGCCGAGCGAGGGCTCGCGCAGGCAGAGCACGGCGCGCTTGCCGAGGCGACGCATGCCCATCGCGAGGCCGATCGACGTCGTCGTCTTCCCTTCGCCCGCGGGCGTCGGGTTGATGGCCGAGACGAGCACGAGGCGCCCTGCGCCCGAGGCGGGGCGCGCGAGGGCGGCGAGATCGATCTTCGCCTTGTTGCGGCCGTAGGGCTCCACGTGATCCTCGGACACGCCGAGCTCGCGCGCGACGTCGAAGATCCCCTGGGGTCCGATGGGCAAAGCGCTCTGCGGAAGGGTCACGATCACCTCGATGCCTGCGCGGCAGGCGTCACGTGTAGCGGCGTTGCATGAGCTCGTGGAGCGGGCGGCTCGCGCGCACGAGCGAGAGCGTGTGCTCGGCGTGATCGTGGGCGTAGCCGTTGCCGATGAAGAGATCCACGTCGCGGCCGATGCCCTCGGCGCCGAGCGCGGCGGCCGTGAAGCTCGTGCTCATGGCGAAATAGTAGACCTTGCCGCGATCGCGGGCCGCGAGGATCGCCGAGAGCTCGACCCCGGGCACGTTCACGCACGAGAGCACGAGGTCCGCGCCGCGGCCCTCCGTGAGAGGCGCGACCGCGTCACGCACGGCGAGCGGATCACGCGCGTCGAGCGTCGCGACGTGATCGCAGATCCCGAGCGCGCGCAGGTCGTCGGCGTACGCGGCGAAGGACTCGACGCCGATCACCTTGCCCTTCTCGCCCACGCGGCGGCGCGCCTCGGCCGCGCAGAGCAGGCCGGATTTTCCGCCTGCGCCGAGCACGACGACGGTGTCGCCGGGGCCGCAGAGGCGCGCGACCTGCGGCGCGGCGCCGGCCACGTCGAGCAGGGCGAGCACGAGCCGCTCGGGCATGTCCGTCGGCATGCGCGCGATCGGCGCCGTGAGGAAGACGGCCGCCTTGCCAGCGACGTCGAGCTGCGCGGAGGCGGGTCGTACGGCGATCACGCGATCGAGCCGGAGCGGCGTGAGCGAGAGCGAGACGAGCGTGGCGACGCGGTCGCCCGGGACGAAGCCGCGCGTGGCGGCCATGTCGCCGACGCGCTCGACCACGCCGAGCAGCATGCCGCCGGAGCCCGTGACGGGGTTGTGTTGCTTGCCGCGGCGCTGCACGGTCTGCATCACGAGCGCGGCGACGCCGTCGGGATCCCCGCCGGAGGCCTCTTCCATCTGCCGGAAGCTCGCGGCGTCGACGTTGAGGGTCTGGACGTCGACGACGATCTCGGTCGCGTAGACCTTGGAGAAGTCGTTGTCGAGCTTCTCGGCGGGCTGGGGGAGCGCACCTTTCGGCGCGATCACGCGGTGGGTGCCGAGGGGGTCTCCTGCAAGCGTTGTCACGAGCGCTCCCTTATCATGCCTTTCGCCGGACGCGAGTCGGGGGATCCCGCGAGGAACGCTTGACCCTTGGAGCCTTGAAACCCTAAAGTTTCAAGGACGAAGCGGGCGTATCCTGCGCCCTCCGCGAATCTTTCGGCCGAGCATGGAAAGCCAACTGCCCAAGGTGTCGCCGCCGCGGAGGCTCGCGCTGCGCTTCATCTCCGGCAAATACCAGGGCGGAGAGTTCCTCCTGGAGGACAAGAAGGAGATCGTCGTCGGGCGCTCGAGCGACCTCGACATGGTCCTCGTGGAGGACATGGTCTCCCGCAAGCACGCGCGTATCGCGTGCGGCGACCCGATCACGATCGAGGACCTCGGCTCGACGAACGGCACCTTCGTCAACGGCGAGCGCATCAAGCGCGCGACGTTGAAGGAAGGGGATCGCGTGCTCATCGGCACGAACATCCTCAAGGTCGTCGTCGCCGAAGGTTCACAGCCCGGGATCCGCCTGCCCAAGCGCAGCGAGCAGCCGCCCTCGGGCCGATCGCCGACGCGCAGCATGTCCGGCGCGATCGACGAGATCCCGCTGCCCGATCTCCTGCAGCTCCTCGGCTCGTCGAAGAAGACGGGCCTGCTCGTGATCCGCACCGACGACGAGGTCGGCAAGATCCACCTCTCGAAGGGCGCGATCGTCCACGCGTCGATCGACGACAGCGCCGACCTGCCGCCGCTCAAGGCCGCGTATCGCGTCCTGTCGTGGGGGAGCGGCACGTTCGACTTCGAGCCGCCCGACGAGGTCCTGCCGAAGGATCTGATCGACGTGTCCGTGCAGGAGATCTTGATGGAAGGTCTCCGCCAGCTCGACGAGTACAACGCCATCAAGCACAAGCTGCCCGGGAAAAACGCGCAGCTCTCGGTGGCGCTGCCGCTGAAGCCGCTGATCCGGGATCTCGGGCCCGGCGAGCTCGACGTGCTGCAGGCCGTGTGGAACCACGCCGAGATGCACGTGGTGATGGACAAGAGCCCCGCGAGTGACCTCGACACGGGGCGCACGCTCTTGAAGCTGATCTCGTCGGGCTACGTGCGCATCGAGTAACGCGACGGATCCTTCAGCAGCCTGCGAGCGCGGACCGCACCGCGTCGGCGAGCGTGGTGATGTGCTCGTCCTCGAAGCCGAGTGACGCGAGCGTCTCCGCGAGGCGCAGCACGTACTCCACGTTCGTCCCGCTTGGGCCACGCGCCTCGAGCACGTCCGCCACCATGCTCTCGAAGGGCGCAGGCCCGAGGTGCCACGGGTTGCCCGGGCGCGCGATCCAGGTGATCGCCTCGATGATCCTCTCGCGCTCCGCGGCCTCGCCATGAAGCTCCGCGCGCACCGTGACGCGGTCGTATCCACCTTGCTCGCGTTCGTCGAGCGCGGCGAGGATCGCGTCCGCCTCCGCGGGCGCGAGCGCGTACACGAGGCCGCCCACGTGCGCGCCTTCCGCGGCGACGAGCGTCGCCACGCGGCCGAGCCTCGAAGGCGTGCCGCGGTGATCGGGTGATCCCTGCTCGAGCCGCCGCGACAAACCTCGAACACGCGCGGCCCTGGCCTCGACGTAGGGGAAGCCGGGCCGCCAGAGCAACGAGCCGTAGCCGAAGATCCACACGCTCACGGCGCTGCTTTTTTCCGGCCGAGCCCGACGAGGAAGACCTCGGAGCTCACGCTGCGCGTGCCCTCGGGCCGGATCACGCGCACCTCGTCGTAGAGCGAGCGCAGCCGCTCGCGCGCCTTCTGGAACTCCTCGCTCATGAAGAGCTTGCCGACGAAGGCGCTGCCGGGCGCGCCGAGCGCCTCGGCCACGGAGACCGCGCGATCGAAGAGCTCGTAGCTCCGCCACTGATCCGCGGCCTTGCTGCCCGTCGTCGCGGGCGCCATGTCGCTCAGCACCACGTCGTAGGGCGCGAACTGCGCGAGCGCCTCGTTCGTGAGCGAGAGCGCGTCGCCTTGCACGACGGTCACGTTGGGCCCGAAGGCTTGCCGGATCTCCGAGAGATCCACGGCGAGCAGGTGCCCCTTCGAGCCGATCTTCTGCGCGGCGTACATGGACCACGACCCGGGAGCGGCGCCCAGATCGAGCACCCGCTGCCCGGGTCGCAGGAGACGTACCCGGCGATCGATCTCCTCGAGCTTGAAGACGCTCCGCGCCGGAAACCCTTGCGCCTTCGCCGCTTTGGTGAAGGTGTCGGGTTTCCGGTACGGGTTCTTGCCCTTCGCGCTCACGAGGAGATGGCGATCAGGCCTTCTTGCCGGCGTTCTTCTTCTTCACGGCGCCGCGGACGAGCACGATGCCGTTCTTCGCGCCCGGGACCGCGCCCTCGATGAGGACGAGGTCGTCCTCGGGCATGAGCTTCGCGATCTTCAGGTTGAGCGCGCTCACGGTCTCGGCGCCGTAGTGGCCGGGCATCTTGAGGCCGGGCAGGGTGCGGCCGGGGGTCATGTTCGTACCGATCGAGCCGCCGTGCCGGCGGTACTCGTGGGTACCGTGCGTCTGGACGGCGCCGGCGAAGTTCCAGCGGCGGACGACGCCGGTGAAGCCGCGGCCGCGGGACGTGCCCTGCGCGTCGACCTTCTGGCCGACCTCGAACACCTGATCGACGCCGATCTTCTGGCCGACCTCGAACTTCGCGGCGTCCTCGACGGAGACGCGCAGCTCGCGCACGACGCGCTTCGGCGTCTGCTGCGACTTGCGGTAGGCGCCGAGCAAGGGCTTCTTCGTGTGCTTCTCTTTGCGCTCGCCCAGGCCGACGATGAGGGCGCTGTAGCCGTCCTTCTCCATCGTCCGCTTGCCGATCACGACGCCGCCCGCCTGCACCACGGTGCAGCGGAGGACCTCGCCCTTCTCGTTGAAGATCTGGGTCATCCCGACCTTCTTGCCGAGGATGCCAAGGTTCTTGTTCATGTCGATTGCCTCTGTCGCGCTTCTTCTGGGGTCTGTTCGGCCGTGTTCGCGCCTATCGCGAGCCCCTCGTCGCATCTTTTGCCTGCTTGGCGAAGGCCGGTTCGAAGCGCAGGAACCGGGGTGAACGAGCACCAGGCGAGTCGGGGGGCGGGGAGTCTACCCAGGAAGGTCCAAAGGGAAAGGTTTTTTGTTGGCAAACCCCGAAGGCCGGAACATGGAGCACCGGGTGAACGAGCAAGCGCCGGCCAAAGTGAAGGATCCGGTGTGCGGGATGATGGTGACGCCCGGGGCGGCCAGGGGCGGGAGCCACGAGCACGCAGGCACGACGTACTGGTTCTGTAACCCCCGCTGCAAGGAGAAATTCGCGGCGGATCCGGAGAAATTCCTCGCGCCGAAGGTCGAAGCGAAGCCAGAGCCGCCCGCGGCGAAGGTGGAGGAGAAGGCCCCGGCAGGGACGATCTACACCTGCCCGATGGATCCCGAGGTCCGGCAGGACAAACCGGGATCGTGTCCGATCTGCGGCATGGCCCTCGAGCCACTCGCGGTCGTCACCGCCGAGGAGCCGCCGAACCCCGAGCTCGTCAGCATGACGCGGCGCTTCTGGGTCTCGGCCGCGCTCTCGCTCCCGCTGCTCGTGATGGCGATGGGGCCGATGCTCCTGCCGGGGTATCGCTGGTCGCACGGGCTGCCGTACCAGGCGTGGATCGAGCTCCTGCTCGCGACGCCCGTGGTCCTCTGGGGAGGCCTGCCGTTCTTCGAGCGCGGGTGGACGTCGCTCAGGACGCGGCGCTTCAACATGTTCACGCTCATCGCGATCGGAACGGGGACGGCCTACGTCTACAGCGTCGCCGCGACGATCGCGCCCTCGATGTTCCCCGCCTCGTTTCGCACGCACGGCGGCGCGGTGCCCGTGTACTTCGAGGCCGCGGCGGTGATCGTCACGCTCGTCCTGCTCGGTCAGGTCCTCGAGCTCCGCGCGCGCAGCCGCACGTCGGGCGCGATCCGCGCGCTGCTCGGCCTCGCCCCGAAGAACGCGCGGCGCCTGCGAGACAGCGCCGAGGAGGACGTGCCGATCGAGATCGTCGCCGTGGGCGATCGGCTCCGCGTGCGGCCAGGCGAGCGTGTCCCCGTCGACGGCGTGGTGCTCGAAGGTCAGAGCTCCATCGACGAGTCCATGGTCACGGGCGAGCCGATCCCGGTGGAGAAGGCCGCGGGAGATCACGTGACGGGCGGGACGGTGAACGGCGCGGGTGGCTTCGTGATGCGCGCCGAGCGCGTGGGGCAGGGGACCTTGCTCGCGCAGATCGTGCGGATGGTCGGCGAAGCGCAGCGCACGCGCGCGCCGATCCAGCGGCTCGCGGACGTCGTGAGCGCGTGGTTCGTCCCGGCCGTCGTGCTCACGGCCGTGCTCACGTTCGTCGTGTGGGCGCTCTTCGGCCCGGAGCCGCGCCTCGCGTTTGCGCTGCTCAACGCGGTGGCGGTGCTCATCATCGCCTGCCCCTGCGCGCTCGGCCTCGCGACGCCGATGTCGATCATGGTGGGCACGGGGCGCGGCGCGTCGGCGGGCGTGCTCGTCAAGAGCGCCGAGGCGCTCGAAGCGATGGAGCGCGTGGACACGCTCGTCGTGGACAAGACGGGCACGCTCACCGAGGGCAAGCCCGCCGTGGCCTCGATCGTCCCGCTCGACGGCGCCGAGGCGTCGGTGGTGCTGCGCGTCGCGGCGAGCCTCGAGCGCGGCAGCGAGCACCCGCTCGCCTCGGCGATCCTCGCGGCCGCGAAGGAGAGAGCGGTCGAGCTCGGCTCCGTCACGGACTTTCGATCCCTCACGGGCCGCGGCGTGACGGGCGTCGTCGAGGGCGAGCCCGCGGCGCTCGGCAATGCTCGGCTGCTCGATGAGCTCTCGATCGAGTTCGACGCGGCCCGCGCCCGCGCCGAGCAGCTCCGCGTGCAGGGACAAACCGTGGTGTTCGTGGCGCGCGGCGGGCGCGTCCTCGGGCTCGTGGGCGTCGCCGATCCCGTGAAGAGCTCCGCGCGAGAGGCGCTCTCCGCGCTTCGAGAAGAGGGCCTCGTGATCGTGATGCTCACGGGCGACAGCCGGACGACCGCCGAGGCCGTCGCGCGCGAGCTCGGCATCACGGAAGTGGAGGCCGAGGTCCTGCCCGATCAAAAGAGCGCGGTCGTCGATCGCCTCACGAAGGACGGCAAGGTCGTGGCCATGGCCGGCGACGGCGTCAATGACGCGCCGGCCCTCGCGCGCGCCGCGGTGGGCATCGCCATGGGCACGGGCACGGACGTGGCCATGGAGAGCGCGGGCGTCACGCTCGTGCGCGGCGATCTACGCGGCATCGTGCGGGCGCGGCGCCTCTCGCGGGCGACGATGAAGAACATCCGCCAGAACCTCTTCTTCGCGTTCGTCTACAACGGCCTCGGCGTGCCTCTCGCGGCCGGCGTCCTCTATCCGTTTTTTGGCCTCCTCCTGAGCCCGATGATCGCGAGCGCGGCCATGAGCCTGAGCAGCGTCTCGGTCATCGCGAACGCGCTGCGCTTGCGCACCACGCGCCTCTGACGCAGAGCGTCGGTCGCTCGCCCGTGGATCCGCGGAGGAGCCGGGAAAGCGCGCTCCGTCCTGGAAAGAGCGTGAGCTCGCATCGCCGGTTGGGCTGCCCGAACCCCCTCCCGTACTGCAGTCGTGGTGCTACGCTCTTCGAGGGGCGACGCGCCTGCCGCCGGGAGGTTCGATGGCAAGCGAGCGCAATCGCAACGGAGCCGCGAGCCCGAGGGATACGACGAGGACGCGCGTGTCCCTGCGGGAGGGGGCGCCCCGCACGCGTGGGGC
Source organism: Polyangium spumosum (assembly GCF_009649845.1). Classification (NCBI taxonomy): domain Bacteria; kingdom Pseudomonadati; phylum Myxococcota; order Polyangiales; family Polyangiaceae; genus Polyangium; species Polyangium spumosum. Next base: position 336,663 of record NZ_WJIE01000002.1, on the reverse strand, counting down.
ACCTTCGTCGAAGCTCGCCGATGGATCGGCGGGTGGACCTGGAAGGGGCGCGCGTTCGTTCGCGGCGATCACCCCGGGCGCGGGCGCGGGCGCCACGAAGGCCGCCTCTCGGGACTACGTCTTGCCGCTCCTGCTCCTCGCGCTCGTCGTGGTCGCGGTCGTGCAGAACCTCGTCCTCCGCGTGACCGTGCCGCTCGCGCTCGCCACGGCGGCGGTCGCGCTTCTCGTGCGTGGATCGCGGAGGCGCTCGGCCGACGCGGGCGCGTCGCGTGGCATCTGCGTCGACGGTCATGGGCTCTTTTTCCAGCCGGAGAGCGGGCCGCCCGAGAACGTCGTTCCCCTCGCCGAGCCCTTCGGCATGACGCTCGTCACGAGCGCCAAGCGAGATCGCATGGTCGCCGTCTGGAGCTCGCCGGAGGGCCTCTTTTACGTGGGATCGACGTTCGAAGGGCCGGCGCGCCGCGCGCTCGGGGCGCTCTTCGATCGCGCCTTCACCGCGGTCGGCGACGACGCCGCGCTCGAGGCCCTCGGCCCCGACGGCGCGCCGCTCGAGCTCTTGCCCTCGGACTTCGCCGCGCTCGTCTTCGCGGTCGAGGAGCTCGATCCCGCCTGCGTCGAGCGCCTCGTCCTCTCGGACGCGCGGGGCGCGCCGCTCACGCTCGACGGCCGCGAGCTCGTCGTCGGCGAGCGCCGCTTCGACCTCACCGCGCCCCTCGAGTGGCGCCCCTTCGTCTTCCAGGAGGCCTTCGGCCAGGCCGTCGCCGTCTACCAGGGCACCTCGATCCGGCAGGGCGGGAGCGAGGCCGTGCTCGTGGCGCTTTTGCCCTCGATCCTGCCTTACGAGTTCGGCGAGGAGGGCGAGCTCGATCGCAGCCTCCTCAGGGACCTGCGCCTCATGCAGGCGCCGCCCGAGGATCCGCCGCCACGCGACGCGCGTGTCGCCATCGATCGGCTCTTCGTCCTGCCCGTGCGTTCCGCCCTCGACAAGGCGCCGCGCGCCTCGCAGCAGCCGTCGCGGGCACGCGCATAACCCGAGCGCAATTTTGCCATCGAACGGTTGTCCTTTCGGGCGCTTGACGCGGCCCGTCGCTCGCGGCTACACCCGGCGACCATCGAACCCGAGCTGCCGACGCGCGTCGGCGCACGCTCGCCCGGAGGCACCATGGCCGTCGACATCCAGAAGCTCTTCAACGAAGAAGTCCCCTCGAAGATCGCTAAGAACCCCGACGGGGCGAAGGCGATCGGCGGCAAGTACCAGTTCGACATCACGGGCGAGGGCGGCGGCCAGTGGTTCCTCGACCTGAACGCCGCGAGCGCCCAGGCGGGCAACCCCGGCGGCGCCGACGTGACCATCACGATCTCGTCGACCGACTTCCAGAAGCTCTACGAGAACCCGCAGGCGAACGGCATGCAGCTCTACTTCGCGGGCAAGCTCAAGTTCGTGGGCAACCAGATGCTCGCGATGAAGCTGAACAAGCTCTTCGAGCTCTGATCGATCCCGCACCCGGGAAGAGGCCGGCGCCTCCTCGGATCCGTCCGAGGGCCGCCGGCCTTCGTTCATCCGCCATCCATGTTTGTTTGACCTCAAAGGAAACCGCATGCGCCCCCTCGTCGGCAAACGGATCCTGGACCTCTCGCGGCTCTTGCCCGGCCCCTTCGCGACGCTCGTGCTCGCCGATCTCGGCGCCACCGTCGACAAGATCGAGGACCTCGTCGGCGGCGACTACCTCCGCCACATGCCGCCCGCGATCGCCGGCGAGTCCGCGGCCTTCCAGCTCTTGAACCGCGGCAAACGCAGCGCGCTCCTCGACCTCAAGCGGCCCGAGGGACGCGCGGCGTTCGAGCGGCTCGTCGGCTCGTACGACGTGCTCTTCGAGCAGTTCCGCCCCGGCGTCCTCGATCGCCTCGGCCTCGGGCACGACGTGCTTCGCGCAAAATTCCCCAAGCTCGTCATCTGCGCCCTCACGGGCTACGGCCAGGATGGACCGCTGCGGAGCCGCGCCGGGCACGACATCGACTACCTCGCGCGTGGCGGCTTGCTCGGCTCGCAAGGGCCCGAGGACGGCCCGCCGCAGCCGCCCGGCTTCCAGCTCGCCGACGTGAGCGGAGGCATGTGGTCCGTCATCGCCATCCTCGCCGCGCTCGCCGAGCGTGATCGCACGGGCGAGGGGCGCGTGCTCGACGTCTCGATGACCGACGGCATCCTCGGCTTCGCCACGGCCACGATCGGCGCCGCGCTCGCTGGCGAGACCCGCCCCCGCGGCACCGACGCGCTCGTCGGCGGGATCGCGCCCTACGGCACGTACCTCTCGAAGGACGGACACGCTTTCGCGCTCGGCGCGCTGGAGCCGAAGTTCTGGATGTCCTTCTGCGCCGCCGCCGGCCTCGAGCCGAGCATGGAGGCGCTCGTGCCGGGCCCGCACCAGGCCGAGATCAAGGCCGCCGTGCGCGAGGCGTTCGCCGCGAAGACGCGCGACGAGTGGATCACGATCGCCGAGAAGCACGACTGCTGCCTCGAGCCCGTCGTGCGCCCGAACGAGCTCCGCGACGACCCGCTCTTGAAGGCGCGCGATCTCTTCTTCGACATCCCGAGCGGGCGCGGCGACATCCCGCAGATCCGGCTCCCCGTCACGCCGAAGGGCGTCGCCTTCACCCCGCCGCCGCGCTCGGGCGAGCACACGCGCGAGATCTTCCGCGAGGCGGGTTTCTCCGACGCGGAGATCGACGACCTCGCCCGCGTCGGCGTCATCCGGCACGGAGAAGGCAGCTAGTCAGATCTTCTTCAGCTCGTCGACGAACTCCCAGTCGGCGACGAGCCCCTTGCGCAGCAGCACCGACAGGAGCGCGGCTGCGATGGCCTCCCAGCGGAGGTTCGGCCCGAGGATCTCCTTCGCGTCCGCGCCATGACAAACCGCGCGCAGCGCCGCCACGAGATCCCTCGCCGTGAGCCCTGCGCGGTCGTCCTCGGCCCCGAGCGTCGACGGCGGCAGCTCCTCCTCGATCGGCATGCCGGCCGGCTGCGCGAGCGTAGTCACGCGTTGCTTCTGTTTGCGCGGCGCTGGCAGCGAGATCGTCGTGCCGTCGAGCAACGTGAGCGAAATCATGCGCGGCGCGCGGCCGCGTGGCTCCGGGATCGTGTCCACGGGCTGCGAGCTCGGCACGAGCTCCCCTTCGCCGAGCGTCGAAGGCTGCGGATCGTCCGCGATCTCGAGCACGCGTCGCAGCCGCTCCGACGGCGGCGGCAAGGGACGCGCCTCCACGATCGACACGCGCGTCTTCGCGGCGACCTCTTCGAGCTGCGGCGACTGCGCGCCCGGATCCGGGAGCGTCGGCGGCGGCGGCACGTCGGGCGCCGAGGGCATCTTGCCGCGCATCGGGGGAGGCGCTTCCGCTTCGACGATCGGGGCGGCCTCTTGCGTCGGCGGCGGCGGCGTCTTCGGCGCGCTGCGCGTCGGGCTCGGCTGCGGCTTCGGCGAGCGCTCGGCCTCCGATGCTTTGAGCTCCAACGAACTCACCGTGACCTCCGCGACCTCGACCTGCGGCGCCTCGACCGCCGCTGCCACGAACGGCGCGGCCGGCGTCTCCTCGAGGGCCGCGGCGGCGGCCGTCTCCGGCGCGACCTCGGGCCTCGTGCCGTCGGGCGTCGTGTCGCGCTCGACGATCGGCGCGGGCTCGGTGAGCGGCGTCTGCGCGGCCGGCGCGCCCACCTGCACGTCGTAGTACACGCGGATCGCGTCCCGGATGTCGCTCGGCGGCGCGATCATCGCCTTCACCGGCAGCCCCGAGTGCTCGCTGCAGGCGCGCAGGCCCTCCTCGTTCGAGGGATCGTCCATCGCGACGTAGAGCGTCTGGCCCTGCCCGCGCACGTGACGGACGTAGATCGGCACCACGCAGAAGCGCTCGGCCACGTGGTGCGGCACCAGGTTCAAGAGCTGCCGCGAGAACTCGATGTGCAGCAGCGAGACCCAGGGCACGCTCAGTTGATGCGAGAGGATCTGTGTGAGCTGGGTCTCGTTGATGTGCCCTCGCTCCACCAGCAACGTGCCGAGGCGTCGCCCGTCGGTTTTCTGGAGCGCGAGGACCTCGTCGAGGTCTTGCTGCGAGAGCAGCCCTGCGTCGACGAGGAGCTGACCGAGACGGAGGCGCGGCGTTGGCATCGGCCCGCAGGTTAGCCGATCGCAGCGCGGACCGACCAGTTGTTGGGGAGCCGCGGCGGGCGTGACAGAACCGGCGCAATCTCGGGCCCGACCGTGGTAACTTCCGGCGCGTGTCGGATGTCCTCTGCCCTCAGTGCGCCACTGCGTGCGATCCGGCACACCGCTTTTGTCATGTCTGCGGCTTTCCGATCTCGGAGGTGCAATCACGCGCCGACGATCCGCTGCTCGGCACGACGCTCCCTGGCGGCTACGTCATCCTCGAGCTCATCGGCGTGGGCGGCATGGGCCGCGTCTACCGCGCCGAGCAGAAGGCCCTCGGACGCACCGTCGCCGTCAAGATCATCCACCCGCACCTGCTCGGCGACGAGAGCGCGTCGGTCCGGTTCATCACGGAGGCGCGCGCGGCGAGCCGCCTGAACCACCCGAACATCGTCAGCGTCTTCGACTTCGGAAAGAGCGGCAACCAGCTCTACCTCGTGATGGAGTTCCTGCGCGGGCGGGACCTCGCGCGGGTCGACTACGAAGAGGGGCCGCTGCCGTTCCGCCGCATCGTGGACATCATGTGCCAGGTGCTCGCGGGCCTCGCCGAGGCGCACCACCTCGGGATCATCCACCGCGATCTCAAGCCCGAGAACGTGGTGCTCGAGCCGATGCGCACCGGCGGCGACTTCGTGAAGGTCGTCGACTTCGGCCTCGCGAAGATGCGCGAGGTGCCGAGCACGCACATCACGAGCCCCGGCATCGTCTGCGGCACGCCCGACTACATGTCCCCCGAGCAGGGCCGTGGTGATCCGATCGACGGGCGCAGCGACCTCTACACGTGCGGCGTGCTGCTCTTCCAGCTCCTCACGGGCCGGCTGCCGTTCGAGTCCGAGTCGCCCACGCAGGTCGTGCTCATGCACCTCACGGTGCCTCCGCCGAACCCGCTCGACGTCGCTCCGGCGCGCAACATCCCGCTTCCGCTCGTCGACGTGACGCTGCGCGCGATGGAGAAGGAGGTGAGCCGCCGCTACCAGACGTCCGACGAGTTCACCCTCGCGCTGCGCGCCGCCGCGGCGATGCTCGATCGTGGGGCGCCGCCGTCCTCGGTCTCGGTCGAGGAGCCCGGCGTGGCCTGCGGCTCGTGCGGCACGATGGCGCCGCGCAACCAGAAGTTCTGCGGCGAGTGCGGGGCGCGTATCTCGCTCCAGCCGCCCATGAGCCAGCCCCGGCGCATCGCGCCGCCCGTCTCGGGCCCGCCGCCGCGCGTGCGCCTCTCGAGCTTGCCCGAGCTGCCGCTGCCCTTCGTCGGGCGCGAGCGTGACCTCGAGTGGCTCGACAGCTTCCGCTTCGACGTCGATCGCACCCTCGCCACGGCGCGGATCGTCGGCGAGGGCGGCATGGGCAAGACGCGCCTGCTCCAGGAGTTCATCCACCTCGCGTCCGTCGCCGGCGACTACGTCGTGCTCACCCGCCCCGATCCGTGGGGCGCCGACGTCGGCTACCACGTGCTGCGCGAGGCGATCGTGGCGCTCGCGTCGTTGCCGCACGGCGGCGGAGAGCCCCACGAGTGGCGCGGCGCGACCCCCGAGGCGCGCGCCGGCCTCATGGCCATCTTCGGCAAGAAGGACCGCAGCGCTCCGCATCCGAGCGTCAACATGTGGTCGAAGCCTCCCGCCGGCATCGTCCAGCCCGACGATCGACGCTTCACCGCCGCCGAGGCCCTCCGCTGGGCCATCATGCGCGCGCACGAGCGCAACGAGGGCCGCCTCGTTTTGCTCGCGATCGACGACCTGCATGCGGTCGACGGCGCCAGCCGCAACGCCTTCGCCGACGTCGTCGTCGAGCCCCCGATCCACCCGCTGCTCGTCGTCTCGACGCACCTGCCCGGCTTCGATCCCGGCTGGGCCGGCGCGACGCGTGTGCTCGAAGGGTTGCCCCTCGACCTCGTCTCGCAGATGGTCGCCCAGCCTCACGCCGCGACCCTCGGCCAGAACGGCGGGCGCTCGATCTCGCCGCTCTACCTCGATCAGTTCCTCCGCTTCTCCTCGGAGGGCGGCACGAACCCGCCTGCGCGCCTCGGCGATCTCGTCGCCCAGCGCATCGAGCGCCTGCCGCCCGAGGCGCGCCGCGTCCTGCAGGCCGTCACCGTCCTCGGCGACGACGCGCAGATGGAGGACATCGAGCGGCTCTTGCCCTCGGATCGCAACACCGTCCAGCTCCTCGCCGTCCTCCGCTCCGCGGGCATGATCGAGCAAGAGCTCGGCGGCTTCCGCGCGGCGCACCCGCTCCTCCGCGAGATCGCGCTCGCCACGACGCCCGTCGCCGTGCGGCGTGACCTCCACGCGCGCGCGCTCGTGGGCCGCGACGGCGAGCCGCTCCCCTTGCCGCTCGAGGTCCGCGCGCTCCACGCCTACCACGCGCAGGACACCTTCGAAGCGCTCATGCTCCTCGAGCAGGTCGCCGATCGCGCCGGCGATCGTGGCGATCGCGACGGCTCCGTCCTCGCGCTCCGTCGCGGCCTCGATCTCGCGCGCCGCGAGCTCTTCCGCGGCGAGCTCGACGAGCCCGAGAAGGCCGTCATCATCTTCAGCCGCAAGCTCGGCGAGGCGCTCGCGCGTGCCTCTGCGCTCACCGACGCCGACGGCGTCCTGCGCGAGGCGCTCGATCTCGCCGCGGGCGGCCTCGAGCGCGCGCGCCTGCTCGCGGCGCTCGCCTTCGTCGCGCACGAGCGAGGTCGCGCGAAGGAGGCGAGCGCCTTCCACGCGCAGGCGCTCGACCTCGCTCGGACGGGTGGCTCGAGTGATCTCATGGCCTCCCTCGAGCGCATGCGCGCCGACTGGAACGCGGGGTGAACGAGCGCGCCGCGCCTCCCGAGGGCCAGCGGCCCAGCACCCGAGCGCCGCGCGTCGCGGCTCGCCCCTTCGTCGCGCGCTGGGACCTCGACAAGACCTACCTGCGCACCGACTTCGACACCGTGCGTGACCTCGTCCGCACCGCGATCGAGCGCCCCGATCAGAAGCGCACCGTCCCGGGAGCTGCGGCCTTGCTCCGCGAGCTCGGCCGCGCGGGCGTGGAGATCCACATCCTCTCCGGCAGCCCTGAGCAGCTCCGCTCTCGCATCGAGCAGAAGCTCCGCCTCGACGGCGCGCGCTGGGCCTCGCTCACGCTCAAGCCGAACCTGCAGAACATCTTGCGCCTCCGCTTCCGCGCGCTGCGCGGCCAGCTCGGCTACAAGCTCCCGGCGCTCCTCCGCCGCCGCTGCGAGCTCGGCGCCGCGCGTGACGAGAACGCCGATCTCGTGCGTGAGGTCCTGCTCGGCGACGACGCCGAGGCCGACGCCTTCGTCTACTCGCTCTACGCCGACGTCTGCGAAGGCAAGGTCAAGCCTGACGAGCTCGTCGACATCATGCGCGCGGGCGGCGCGTACGAGGACACGATCCTCGACGCCGTCCGCTTCGCTGGGTACGTCGAGAAAGGCCCGGTCGTCGAGCGCATCTTGATCCACCTCGACCGCCAGTCCTCGCCCTCGGACTTCCGCCTCTATGGCCCGCGCGTGGTCCCCTTCTACAACTACCTGCAGGCTGCCTTCGTCCTGCACGAGGACGGCCGCATCCCCGATCGCGCCGTCTTGCGCGTCGCCCAGGACCTCGTCGCGTCGCACAACTTCGACGGCGCTGCGCTCGGCCGCAGCTACCTCGACCTCTCGCGCCGCGGCCACGTCTCGGGCCGCGGCGTCCCGGCGATCGCCGAGGCCTACCGTGAGCTCACGCAGGGCCGCGCTGCGTCGGCGAGCGAGCTCGGCGCGATGGTGCAGAGCCTCGAGCACATGCTGCCCGACCTGCGCCCGCCCGTCTCCCGCTCGGAGATGGCGCTCGACTACCGCGCGATGGTCGTCGCGCACAACCCGAGGACGCGAAGGTAGCTCGCGCCCTCGGGGGCTCGTCCTAGACCCACGCGTTGTTCAAGATCTCGCCCACGCCTCCGGCGCCCGGGACGATGTACTGCACCTCGTTGAGCCCGCGCTCCTCCTCGCTCGTGCCCGGCTCGGTGCGCAACACGGCCGGCGGCGAGAGCCCACGATCCAGCCGGTACGCGTAGATCACGAGGTCCGGATGATCCGCGTGCACGCGCCGGATGTACTCGGGCGTCACGATCAGGTGCATCGCGATGAGCTTCGCCGGCTTTCCTTCGAGCGAGCTCTTGTAAAACGACGCCGCGCTGACCATCGACGACCCCGTCGCGCCCATCGGATCCGGGAACAACACGTAGCGGTCGCTCACGTCACGCCCGATCTTCGCGTCGTGCCACGTCGCGCCCACGACCTGGCCCTGCGCGTTCGTCTGCCGGCTCATGAACAGGTGGTCCTGCCGGACGAGGTTCGGGTCGAGCACCTCGTTCATCAGGTCGAAGACCACCTGCGACGGCATCGTCCCTGCCCGGGCGATGCCCACCGTCACGGCCTTGGTGGTCCGGGAGAGCGCGGTGCCTCGGTAGACGGCCTCCGGGTGCGCGACGGCCATCCGCGTGGGGACATCCACGCGGGCGCGGGGGAACTCCGTCGCCAGCACGATGCGGGCGAGCCCTTCGTAGAGCATACGGACCAGGCGGCCCATGTCCGGCTGGCCCGTGTCCGGCGAGCAAGCTCGGGTCAAAAGGGTCCAGGCGAACGGGTCGTCGACCAGATGGACTTCCGGCCCGTAACGGTGGGGAATCTCGGCGGCCCGGTACCGGCTCTCGGCGTAGGCGGTGTCGACCATCATTTTTCTGTTACACTACCTGGCCCCGTGCGGGGTATTCCTACGCGCGCCGGTGATACTGGCGTATGGGTTCGGCACGGGTCGACGCTGGAGCCCCTCTCCAGCCACACGCGCGTGTGCGAGACCCGCGAGACGGAGGATAGGTTCGGTGGACAGCGACCTGGCCGAATCGGTTGCGGCGCTCAAAGAAATCTTCGCCAAGCGGAGCATCCCCGTGAGCTTCGGCAAGGCGGACCCGGCGGTGATCGAGGAGCTGCGCAAGACCTTCAGGATCCCCCCACGTTATCGCGCCTTCGTCGCGGCGGCCGATCCGACGGACGTCGAGACCGTGACCCCGGCCGAGCGGGTGCGGCTCTTCCCGTCGCACAAGCTCGCGGGCGAGCAGACGCTCGGGGGCAAGCGCACGGACGAGTTCCCGGCGTGGCGCAAGAGCTGGGTGATCATCGCCCGCAGCGCGCTGCTCGGGGATCCGTACTTCCTCGACACGAGCAAGCTCGACGCCGAGGGCGACTGCCCCGTCTTCACGTGCATGCTCGGCACCGACGCGATCAAGCCCGCGCTCTGCGCGTCGAGTTTCCAGCAGTTCCTGCGGATCCTCGCGACGAGCATGGAGGTCGCGACCGGGTTCGGCGAGGGCACGCTCGACGACGAGGACGAGGCGATCTTCCGCGAGGCGCTCGCGCCGAAGATCAAGGTCATCGACTCGGCCGCGCTGCGCGCCGGGCACTGGACCTAGTCCCGAGGCGAGCTCGCTTCGCGATCTCGCAGAGCGCCGAAGGGTTCGGCGCTCTGGAACATCCTTCCCGACGATGGGCTAGCGATCCGCGAGGGGTCGTTCTTCCGGGAACGCCCCTCCGTCCAGCGCAAAAGCCGCGGCGAGAGGCCTCGATCGGGCCTATGTGCCGAAAAAAAGACGTGGTACGGCACCAGCTTCGCCTGCGAACGCTCTCGAGTCGCAGCGCGACGCCCCACGCATGATCCCGATTCACGTTGATGGAAGCGAAGCGTTCGCCGCGAGCCTCGGCCGCCTCGTGGCGCGTGGCGCCGATGATCTCGGCGCCGTCGAGCAAGACGTTCGCGTGATCGTGTCCGCCGTCCGCGCCGAGGGCGACGACGCCGTCTTCCGTTACGTCGAGCGCTTCGAGCGTCGCCGCCCCGATCCCCTCGTGATCCGCTCGTTCGACGGCGCCGCGGCCCTCGCGCGCCTCGAGCCCGATCTGCGCGCCGCGCTCGAGCTCGCGGCCGATCGAATCCGCCGTTACCACGAGCACCAGCACGAGGCTGGCTTCCGTTACGAGGAGGACGGCGTCGTGCTCGGCATGCGCGTGCGTCCGCTCGCGCGCGTGGGCGTGTACGCGCCCGGCGGCAAGGCTCGGTATCCCTCGAGCGTGCTCATGTCCGCGATCCCCGCGCGTGTCGCCGGCGTGCGCGACATCGTCCTCGCCACGCCAGCGCCCGACGATCGCCTGCTCGCCGCGGCGCACCTCGCCGGCGTCACGAGCATCCTCGACGCGGGCGGCGCGCAGGCCATCGCGGCGCTCGCGTATGGCACCACGAGCTTGCCGCGCGTCGACAAGATCGTCGGGCCTGGGAACATCTACGTCGCTTGCGCGAAGAAGCTCGTCTACGGCGACGTCGACATCGACGGCATCGCGGGCCCGAGCGAGATCGTCGCGCTCGCCGACGACGCGGCCGATCCTTCCGTCGTCGCGGCCGATCTCCTCTCGCAGGCCGAGCACGACGAGGACGCGTGGTGTGTCCTCGTCACCACCTCCCGCGCGCTCGCCGAGGCTGTCGTCGCCGAGCTCGGGCCGCAACTCGCGGCTCTCTCGCGTGACTCCATCGCGGGCGCGTCGATGCGCACGCGCGGCTGTGCGCTCGTCGTCTCGAGCCTCGCGCGGCTCGCCGAGGTCGCCTCGCTCGTCGCGGGTGAGCACGTCTCGTATCACGTCGCCGATCCCGAGGCGCTCTTCGACCGGGTCGAGGGGGGCGGCGCTGCGTTGCTCGGCGGCATGACGCCCGTCGCGGCGGGCGACTACCTCGCGGGTCCTTCGCACGTGCTCCCGACGGGCGGGGCTGCGCGCTTCGGCTCTCCGCTCGGCGTCTACGACTTCGTCGTGCGCGCGAGCATCATTCGTTACTCGACGCCCGCGCTGCTCCGTCACGGCCCGCACATCGCGAACTTTGCGCGGGCCGAGGGCCTCGACGCGCATGCGCGTGCGGTCGAGCTGCGGATGTCGCGACACACGCGCCTCGGGGGGCGGGGGGAGGGCGAGAGTTAGCGACCTCGTGTCAGAGCTTTAACGGGGATCCGGGCGGGGCCCCGTGCTTCAAGAAGCAAGTGCTTGAAAATGCACAAAAATTCGTGCTGGCATCAAACATGCTTTCCGTCCCGCTGACCGGGTATGTACCCGCTCGCGTGGGCTTTCTGCGGGCTTCGGATCGGCAGTGCAAGGAGGACCTTCGATGAGATGGATGAGGTTACGGGTCGCCTTCGTGGCCACCCTCGGGCTCCTCGCTGGTGGGGCGCTCGGGTGCGCCGAGGAGCGAGACCCCATCAACCGCGTGCAGGCGAACGCGCTGGCGAAGTCGTTTTTCGTCGGCGACGACCTGCATGACGACGCGGACAACCCCGAGTTCTGGACGCAGGGCACGGTGGTCGACGTCGGCTACGGCGCGGCGCAGGACGGGTTGTTCACGTCCACGTACGCGCAGCCCGTGGCGCGCTTGAAGTGGCAGATCACGGAGGACCTCCTGATCGGGCGCTTGAGCTACGAGCGCATCCAGGACACGGACGGCAAGAAGGGCGTCGGGCCCTCGACGGATCAGGGCGTGATCGTCGTCGCGTACCCCATCCAGTCGCACTTCGACATCCGGTACGAGTACAACCCGACGACGGGCGAGGAGCTCAACGTCCTCGTCGAGAACGGCTCGGACAGGCCCTGGTACGCGCGTGAGTACTTCCGCGTCGACTGGAGCAAGAACCTCAACGTCGACTCCTACGACTACGACACGTTGTCGATGCTCGGCGTCTACGGCGGCGTCGAGTACGAGCCGATGGACTATTACGTCAGCGATCCGAACGATCCCGACGCGCCGCACTTCGATCCCGAGACGGGTTACTTCGACGTCACGAACAAGGCGTTCGCGAAGCCCAAGATGATCGACCTCAGCCACCTCGGCTGGGGCATCGACAAGTTCCCGGCCTGCTACCTCGACAACGACTTCTTCGGCGGCTCGGCGCCCTCCGGCACCTGCAACCCCGTCGAGCTCACGATCCGCCAGTCCTTCCGCCGCGTGGTCGATCGCGACTACGAGCCGGTCAACTGGGACGGCAAGCGCTTCACCGCGTATGGCGCGTTCACCGTCGATCGCTCGGGATATGCCCGCAACTACGGCATGAGCGACGACAAGTGGTACCGCTTCATCTCGCGTTACAACATCTGGGAGCGCAGCCACTACTACGCCGATCCCGAGAAGATGACGGGCGAGATCCAGTGCTTCGTGCCTGGCAAGACGCTCTCGGGCGACGACCCGCACCGCGACGCGGACGGCAACGGGACCGAGGACGAGTGCGAGGAGGTCACGCAGCGGACGGGCGTGGCGGGCTCGCGCTGCGACGAGTTCAAGCAGCGCTGCACCCTGCCGTATCGCCTGCGCAAGGAGGTCCCGCAGCCCTGGTACTACACGAAGGAGTCCGATCCGGAGTACTTCGAGCCCACGGACTGGGCGACGCACGAGTGGGACGTCGCGATGCGCGGCGCGGTCATGGCGGCGCGCAACGCCGAGTGCAAGGCGACGGGTGGTGATCCCGGCGCTTGCGACGGCCAGTTCCCGATGTACCGCGGCCAGATGGACGACCACTGGGATCTCATCCAGCTCGCCCACGAGGTCGACGCTTGTCGCGTCGGCAAGACGAACGACGGCCGGAACTGCGAGGCGATCGCGGATCAGAAGGGCATCGAGCGCGGCGCGGATCCGGGCGTGATCGCGGTCGCGAAGATGCCGCAGATGATCATGCTCTGCCACAGCCCGGTCCTCGAGACGGACGATCCGGCCTGCGGCCCCGCGGGTCGCGAGGTGCGCATGGGCGACCTGCGCTACCACCAGATCAACGTCATCCCGACGCCGCAGACGCCCTCGCCGTGGGGCATCATGGTCGACTCCGACGATCCGCTCACGGGCGAGAAGATCGCGGCGAGCGCGAACGTCTGGTCGTTCATCACGGATCTCTTCAGCCAGGGCATCGTCGATCAGATGCGTTATCTGAACGGCGAGCTCACGACCGAGCAGGTCACCGACGGCTCGTTCGTCAAGGACTGGGCGGTCGCGAGTGAGGCCGCGGGCGGCACGGGTGTGCTCCCGCAGATGACGCAGGCGGACCTCTCGCGGCGCGTGCTCGGCGCGGCGGGCGTCAGGCCGGAGAAGATGGCGGAGGTCGAGAGCGGCGCGAACTCGATCGTGATGAAGCCCGAGTTCGCCGAGTCGCTCGAGAACCTCAAGCAGATGGCGAGGGACGTGCGCGCCGACGCGCTCGCGCCTTCGGCCAACCGTCCGGTCTACGAGGCGCGTCGCCTGCGGGCGGCGGGCACGCCGGTCGAGGCGCAGCTCACGACGAAGGCGATGCAGCAGCTCGCCGGCACGGAGAAGCTCCCGCTGAACGACGCGGTGATGAACTTCGCCTCGCCGCTGCGCGGCAACCACCCGCAGGTGCAGCGCGACATCGCTCGCATGAAGGAGGTCGCGCTCGCCGATCGCGGCATGTGCATCCTGCAGGCGACCTTCCCCTCGCCGGCGGGCATCACCTCGCTCGACAGGGCGCTCCAGGCGAAGTTCAAGGACACCATCAATCCGCGCACGGGCGCGCCGTACGGCACGTTCGCGGATCCGCAGGTGAACTCGAAGCAGGACCAGCTCGATCGCGCCGAGCTCATCCGCAAGTACATCGCGCAGAAGGCGCACTACAACGTCATGGCGCACGAGATGGGCCACTCCATCGGCCTGCGCCACAACTTCGTGAGCTCGTCGGACGCCTGGGGCTTCCGCCCGCAGTACTGGCAGCTCCGTTCGAAGAACGGCAAGGTCACGGCGTCCTGCCAGGACCTCAAGACCGAGGCCGAGAGCGAGAACTGCGTGGGGCCGCGTTACTTCGACCAGATGACGTCGAACGAGCGTGACCAGCTCCTCAACATGTTCATGCAGCAGTCGGTCATGGAGTACGCCGGCGAGGTCACGCAGGACTTCGTGGGCCTCGGCGCGTACGACTTCGCCGCGACGCGTATGTTCTACGGCCAGACGGTCGCGGTGCATGCCGACCCGGACATGAACGCCGACAAACCGCTCGGCCGCGCCGCGCTCGACAAGATGGACGGCTTCGGCGGCATCATCGGCTACCAGTACACGTCGAACGGCAGCGCGAACATCCACTACTCGCAGCTCCAGGCGCGGTGGAAGATGCTCGACGCGAACAGCTGCGCTCCCCTCAGCGAGGAGGAGGTGCAGCGCATGAGGCCTGCCGACTGGGACGAGTCGAAGCTCGGCAAGTGGGATCCGCTGCTCGACGGCCTGATCGTCAAGGTCAACGGCGAGTACTCCAAGTGCAAGATGCGCAAGGTCGACTACATGCCGTGGCAGTCGATGCGCGACAACGGCGTGGACTTCAACCGTCGGTACAGCTCCGTCGATCCGCTGAAGCGCACGCGCGTGCCTTACGGCTTCGCCACGGATCGCTGGGCCGATCTCGGCAACGTCGCCGTCTATCGCCACGACAATGGCGCGGACGTCTACGAGCTCTTCAACTTCTTCATCACGCAGCAGGAAGTCGGGCACATCTTCGACAACTACCGGCGCAACCGGCAGAGCTTCAGCGTGCGCTCGGCCTCGATGCGTACGCTCGAGCGGTACAACACGAAGATGCGCGACGCGGCCAAGGGCCTTGGCTTGCTCGTGAACATCTACCGTGACTTCTCGCTCGAGGCGGGCTTCGACTTCACGTCGGAGTGGCCTTCGATCGCGAAGCAGTTCTACCAGGACAACATCCTGGCCTCGGGCCTCGCGTTTGATCACTTCGCGCGTCAGGTCGCTCGCCCGCAGCTCGGCAACCATCACAAGGTGAACGGGGACGTCGTCATCCGCTCGACGGATGACATCTACTCGACGCCTGGGCCTACGGTCCTCGTGGTGCCGAACGGCGCGACGGGGTATCGCTCGGACAACAGCCCGGCGGGCGCTGCGGCGATCGGCATCGGCGGCAGGCCGCTCGAGAACGCCCTCGCTGATGACAAGGGCAACGACTACGACTCCGAGTACACGATGAACGCCGGGTCGTACTACGACAAGGCGTGGGCCTCGATGTTGATGACCGAGTCGGTCGACAACTTCATCAGCGCTTCGCGGCAGGACTTCCTCGACGCTCGGTACCGCGCGGTCTCGCTCGCGGACGTGTTCCCGGATGGGTATCGTCGGTGGCTCGGCAACAACTTGACCGGCGACGACATGCTCAAGGGTGCGTGGGTCAAGGCGTCGAACAACAACCCCGTCACGGATCCGCAGAAGTTCCCGACGACGCCCATTGGCTGGACGAGCTGGTGGCCGGCGGAGGGCCCGCAGGTCTGCTTCCCTGGTGAGGGGACGACGGTCTGCTCGGCGGTTGGCTGGGACAACACGCAGTTCGAGGGCGAGGCGGTCGACATGGACAACCTCCTGCCCATCGACGGCCAGATCGGCTGGGAGCAGCAGAAGTTCCTGATCGCCTGGACGATGCAGTACCTGCCCGAGAACCAGCAGCAGTGGTGGATCAACATGTTCCGCCTGTGGGAGCAGGGTGTGGATGGTGATCCCGAGATCGGCGCTCGGATCGAGTTCCACGATCCGGCGGGCAAGGTGTACATCGCCAAGACCTTCGGCACCGAGGTGCTCTTCCCGGGCACGAAGTACGAGAAGAAGGTGCAGAAGGGCATCTCGGCGCGCGTCCTCCAGCACGCGAACGAGCTGCTCCAGCAGGCGTATGTCGTCGACGAGGTTGATGCCAACAACGACGGCACGGTCGACTGGTACACGGCGCGGATCAACGACGACGTGACGTCGCCGAACTATGGCGCGCCGCTCGTGAAGTTCGACTCGACGGTGCAGTCGTCGGCGGACCGTTGCAGCGCGGTGGACAACACGGGCTGCGCGTGCACGGCGAACCGCGCTTGCGTGAAGCTCTCGCGTTACGTCGAGGTGCCGTTCTTCATCCGCCAGGCCCTCGCGGCGTACGGCCTCGCCGACCCGTCGATGAAGGGCATCTGGGACTGATCCGAGTCCTGGATTGATCAAAAAAGGCCACGGGTTTGCCCCCGTGGCCTTTTTCTTTGGCTCGACCGCATCGCGGTCGAGCCACCCCCGGTCCAGGCCTTCCCCTGCAAAGGGGGGCGGACAGTTTAAAAATTGCCCCGCATCGACTGCGCTTCGCGCAGTCGATGCACCCCCGGTCCAGGCCGTGCCTGGTCCGGGTCCAGGGGTGGACAACCCCTGGTCGGGGTCCGGGGTGAAACCCCGGCTCAGCCCTTCCGCAGATACCCAGCGTTGATCAGCTTGATGACGGCTTGTGTCGTATCGAGGTCCGTCGCTTGGCTCTTGTTCAGCACGATGGCGAGGTGCCCGTGGTTGAACGCGAGCTGGAAGACCTCGATCTCTGTCGGCGACAGCTCGCGTAGTGGGGGGCTGAGCGGGTGCGGCACGATGAGGCGCGTGTCGAGGTCTGGCAGCTTGTGCCGGAGTGCGTTCAGCTCGTCGATTTGCCGCAGGCCCTCCATCAGGAGCTCCTGCACGGAGAGGTTGATCGTCACCGGGAGCGTGCGGTCTTCGGGCGGGTCGAAGTCGAACGTCCCGCGGGTCCATGCGAGGATGCGGATGGCTGCCTTGAGGGGCGGCACGTCGTCTTCGTTGATCTCTGCGTAGGTGACGATGCCTCGGTGGAGGAAGATCTTTCCGACGTCGTCGTCGGACGTGATCACGAGGACGCCGCTCTTCTTCGAGGAGCCGAGGAGCTGCAGGAGGTCGGGCAGTGGGATCTCCTCGATCGCGCCGGACATCGAGCGTGCGGGGCCGCGGGGTGCGACGGAGGGGCGGGGTGGCTCCATCTTGCGGCGCGAGGCGGAGGCGGTATCGCCTGACACCACCTTGAGGATGCTCGTGCCGATGAGGACGCGGTCGCCTTCTTTCAGCGCGACCTTCTGGATCTTCTCGCCGTTCACGAACGTGCCGTTTGTCGAGCCGAGGTCCTCGATCGTGAGCTCTGCGCTCGCGAGGAGGAAACGCGCGTGCCTGCGGGAGACCATCTCCTCGACGAGGACGATGCCTGCGTCGCTCGCGCGTCCGACGACGAGCTCCTGCGCGTCTTGCAGCGGGATCTCGCCACCCTGGTACTTTCCCGAGATGAAGCGCAGAACGAGCCGCGACGGTGACGTCATGTGTGGAGCTTGTTCCATGTGCGTGGAAACCGAGCACGCGCTACTGCCACGCTCGGTCTGACATTGTGCATCGTGACTCCCTTGGGGTCATCCCTCAAAAGAGGGCGGGGGTGGGGCCTTCGGGCCCTTCGTTTCCGCTGGGATCGTGACGCTTCGGGAGCTCGCGCGCGGGACGCGAAGATGATTTCACGTCTGGTGGGTTCGCCATGATCGGCTCAGCGGCTTCGGCGCCTTCGTAGGCCGAGGGCTGCGCTTGCGAGGCTGAGGGCCCAGGCGAGGGGGTGGGTTGATCTTGGCGCTTCGTGGGTCGTGCATGTGCATCCGCTGCCTGTGATCAGGAGGTCTTCGGCGGGGCTTCCTCCGCTGCCTCCTCCTGCGCCGCCCGATCCGCCCAAGCCGCCCGATCCGCCTGCGCCTGCGGCTCCGCCTGCGCCGCCTGCTCCGCCTGCGCCGGCCATGCCGCCTGCGCCACCTGCGCCGCCTGCGCCGCCTGCGCCGGCCATGCCGCCTGCGCCGCCTGCGCCACCTGCGCCGCCTGCGCCGGCCATGCCACCTGCGCCACCTGCACCGCCAGCGCCGCCAGCGCCACCCATGCCGCCCGTACCGCCCGCTTCCACGCACGTGTTCGGGTCTTGCGTCGTGTCGCAGATCGGCGTCGCGCCGCCGCAATCGGCGTCCGACGTGCACTCCTCGACGACCACCACCGTCGGCGGGTTGCCCGGCGAGACGCCGTTGCCGTCGGTGGGGAACGACGTGGACGGCGCGCCTTGTTTTCCTTCGCCGCTGATCGTCGCCTGGTTCGAGAGGTTCGCCGGCGCGTTTGGCTCGATCTTCACGCGGAAGCGCACGAGGGCCGCCTCGCCTGGGGCCATCTCGCCGCCCGACGCCGCGCTCGCGCCTGCGCCGAGGCGCACCGTCACCGTGCGCGTGGCGGCCGTGTATTCGCCTTGATCGTCGCCTGCCGCGTCGGTCTTCGTGCCTGCGTTTGCGCCCTGCACGATCTCGAGCGAGCCCGGCACGAACGACACGCCCACCGGCAAGGTGTCGTCGAGGCGGGTGTTGATCGACGCGTCGTTGCCGCTGTTCGCGACGGCGATCGTGTATTCGAGCTCGTCGCCGACGACGAGCTTGCCTCCGTTCACGTCCGCGGCTGCCTTCGTCGAGGTCGAGAAGTCGGGCAGGAGCGTGGCGATCGACGAGACGAACCCGCCGATCCAGAAGATGTCGTTCGCGCCCGAGGCGTTGCCGACCTGCACGTTTGCGGTCTTCTGGCCTGGCGTGATCAACGCTCCGATGTCGACCACGTCGAGGTCGATCCCGCTCATGCTGCCGGGCGCGCCCGTGAGCTGCGGGGAATCGCCGACGGTCGTGACGGGCATGCCGAGCCACGATCGCGAGGCGTTGAAGAAGTTGCCCGCGGGGTTTTGCAGATCGACGACGTCGTTCGCCGGGCCGAGCACGCCCGGGCCGAAGCGCAGGTAGTCGTTTTGTCCGGCGGAGCTCGCGACGTCGCCCTCGTACGCGATGACGGCGAGCTTGCCGTCGATGGCCGCGCCCGGCACCGTGAAGCCCGAGAGCGTGAGGAGCTGCGGCGACTGGCCGATCCGGTCGAAGCTGTCGTGCAGCACGAGGTGACGCGGGTTCTCCGCGGGCGACTCGTAGAAGACCACGAGCCACCACGCCGCGAAGAGCCGGTCGTGGACGAGGTCGACGAAGCTTATCGAGTCGACGCCCGCGAGCTGGTAGGCGCCCGCGCCCTGGGCTTGCACGAGGGCCGTCACGTCGGCGGTCGACTGGTAGAAATACTCGGTCACGCCGCCCGAGACGTTGGTGCTGACGAGGCTCTCGTCGGCCGTGATGTCCTGCGAGACCGGCGTGCCTGGTCGCGCGAGCGTCACGCTCGTGTCGGCCGCGCCATTGTTGTCCCAGCGCGCGCCCCAGTAGAGGCGGGCGTAGGTCACGGTCGCGCCGGCGGGCAGGGTGAGCACGGCGGTCGAGCGTTGCTCGGCGACGGTGACGGCCTCGGAGGCGAAGGCCTGGCCCGGGGCGGGCGCGTCGGAGCGCCAGTGGATATCGGGTGCGCCGTCGCCGCTGCCGTCGCAGGCCACGTCGCCGACGAGGGGCGCGACCCCGACGTTGCCGCACTCGTGGCCGAGGGTATTGCCGATCAGGCGAAAATCGCCGCGGCCGCTGAGCTGCTTTCGGAGCTTGGGGGCGGCGAGGGCCGTCGTGGAGGGCAGGGTGGCGAGGAAAAGGGCGCCGAGCAGGGCGGCGAGAGCGGATCGCATGGACATGGCAAGGACCTCATCATGCCAGAGGTCGCCCGCCGGGCGTGTTCTTTTTGCCGGAGACGCTTCGCCTCAGAATGCGTTATGGCCCGTGAGGGCGCTGCCGAGGATGAGCGTGTGCACCTCGTCGGTGCCCTCGTAGGTATAGACGCTCTCCAGGTTCAGCGCGTGGCGAATGACGGGGTAGTCGAGCAGGATCCCGTTTCCGCCGAGCAGGCCGCGGGCCTTGCGGGCGGCGCGCAGCGCGAGGCCGACGTTGTTCTTTTTGCAGAAGGACACCTGCACGGGCGTGATGCCGCCGGCGTCCTTGAGGCGCCCGTAATGCAGCGCGAGGATCTGGCCTTTGGCGATGTCCATGGCCATCTCCACGATTTGCTCCTGCACGAGCTGCTTCGCCGCCACGGGCTGGCCGAACTGCACGCGCTCGCGGGTGTACGCGACGGCGGCCTCGTAACAGGCGCGCGCGGCGCCGAGCGCGCCCCAGGAGATGCCGAAGCGGGCCTGCGTGAGGCAGGAGAGCGGCCCTTTGAGCCCGACCACGCCGGGCAGCACGTTCTCCTGCGGCACGCGGACCTCGTTCAGCACGATCTCGCCGGTGGGGCTCGCGCGCAGGCTCATCTTTCCGTGGATGGTGGGCGTCTCGAAGCCCTTCGCGCCGCGCTCGACGATGAGGCCGCGGATGGACGAGGCGTCGCCGTCGTCGACCTTGGCCCATACCACGGCGAGGTCGCAGATCGGGGCGCTCGTGATCCACATCTTGGTCCCGGTGAGCACGTAGGAATCGCCGTCCTTGCGGGCGCGGGTCTTCATCGAGCCGGGATCGCTGCCGGCGTCGGGCTCGGTGAGGCCGAAGCAACCGATGAGCTCGCCGGCCGCCATTTTCGGCAGGTATTTGTTTTTTTGGTCCTCGGAGCCGAAGCGCCGGATCGGGTACATCGCGAGCGAGCCCTGCACGCTGACGAAGCTCCGGAGCCCGCTGTCGCCGTACTCGAGCTCGGCGAGGGCGAGCCCGTAGGAGACGGCATTCATGCCGGCGCAGCCGTAGCCCTCGAGCGAGGCGCCGAGCAGGCCCATCTGGGCGATCTCGGGGATGAGGTCGGTCGCGAACTGCTCCTTGGCGAAGAGCTCGGCGGCGCGCGGCAGATACCGCTCGCGCACGAACCTGCGCACGGTGTCGCGGATCATGAGCTCCTCGTGGGTGAGGAGCCCGTCGATGGCGGTGAGGGCGTCGAGCGAGAGCGGCTCTTGAGGCTTCATGGTCGGGGGCGTGTGTAGCGTGGATGCGCGGCGCGGGGAAGGGGGAGGGTGATTGTGCGCGGCGCGTGACTCCTGTAGAACGGTTTTTCGGGACATCGAGCCGGCGGGAAGGCGTGAGAGTGTGAATCGGCGAGCCCTGGGAGCATTCATCGTGGTGAACCTCGCGGCGTGCGCGCCGAAGGAGGGGACGGCGCCCGTGGAGACGGCCGCGGAGGCGACGCCGCGGATCGGCGAGCGCAGCGAAGGGTGCCTGTCGGGCGAGCTCCCGGAGGGCGTCTTGCCGTTTCAGGCGGGCATGAAGCGTCCGGAGCCGTCCGTGGCGCCGCCGCTCCGGGTCCCGTCGCGGGCCATCGAGGTCAAGGCGGAGGGACGTATCCGCGCGCGGTGCATCATCACGACGGAGGGCAAGGCCGAACATTGCGTCCTCCTGGAGACGATCCCGTACATGAGCGAGGCTGCGCTCTGGGCGCTGACGAACCAGCAGTACCAGCCGGCCGAGAAGAACGGGGAGCCGATCGCCGTCGATTACGAATACGGATGGGATGTCCGCCTGCCGCCGAAGCCCGGAGCTGCGCCGGAGGTGCCCTCCGAGGCGAAGCCCCCCGTCCGGGTGAATCCGAACGCCAGGATGACGAGGCCGGTCAAGATATCCGGCCCCGAGATGAAGTATACGCCCCGGGCCCTTTGCAATCGAGTCGAGGGCGAGCTTCTCGTGCATTGCACGATCACGGAGAAGGGGGACGTGGAATCGTGCCGTGTCCTGCGGACCGTACCTTACATGGAAGATTTCGCCGTTCGCGCGCTCGAGAGCAGCAAGTTCAGGCCTGCGACATTCGATGGTCGCCCCCAGCGCATCGGCTATACGTTCAAGTTCAGGCTGGCCTTACGGCCGGCGCCGCGGTGACGGCGGCCGTGATGAAAACGTCTCCCATGCGCCGCATCGCCCTCGCCGCGTCCGCCCTTTGCCTCGCCCTCACCGCCTGCGCCTCCCGCTGCCCCGAGCCGCCTGCCCGCGCGGAATCACCCCCCGCCGCCTCCGACGCCATCGTCATTGGCCGGTCGTTCCTCATGGACTCCGCCGAGCTGCGGGAGAAACGTCGGATCACGGTGTACCTGCCGCCCGGTTATGCCGAGAGCCGGCAGGTTTACCCCGTGGTGTATCTGCTCGACGGCGGCGCGGAGGAGGATTTTCACCACATCACCGGCATCGTGCAGGTCTCGGTCATGAACGGGATCATGGAGCCGGTGATCGTGATTGGGATCGAAAACACCGAGCGTCGCCGGGACCTGACGGGGCCGACCGAAAATGCGGAGGACAAGGAGATCGCGCCGCGCGTCGGCGGCTCGGCGGCGTTCCGCGCCTTCTTGCGGGAGGAGCTCGTGCCGCGGGTCGAGCGTGATTTTCGCGTCGATGGGCGGCGGGCGATCATGGGCGAGTCGCTGGCGGGGCTCTTCGTCGTGGAGCAATTCCTGGAGGATCCGGGCCTGTTCGGGGTCCACGTCGCGGTGAGCCCGAGCCTCTGGTGGAACGATGGTTTCCTCCTGAAGCAGGCCGAGGGCCGGCTGAAGACGTTGCCCGTGCAGGGAAAGACGCTCTACCTGACCGTCGGCGGGGCAGAGGACAACACGAAGGAGACGGCCGCGCTGGCGGAGGTCCTGCAAAAGCACGCGCCGCCGGGGCTCACCTGGCATCACGTGCCGCTCGCGGGGGAGGCGCACGCGACGGTCTATCATGTCGGCGCGGTGCAGGCGCTGCGGCTTCTCTTCGCGCCCCAAAATGATGCCGGGAGCGGACGCTGAGCCGAGCGTGTACGGGAGAGAGGCGCGCCGCGTCATGTCGAGATCCTGCTATCGTCTGGGCCCGACCGGAGACGTGTCGATCTCCAGATTATTCCTTGACGCTCGCCGAGACCCTGGAGTATACCCGGAACCTCCCAATCGAGTGGCTATCCCTGAATTTTGGGGATGCCTGCTCCATGGTGGTTCCTCGGTCCCTGTCATGACGACTCGCACGGGTCGTATCAACTTGAGGGTGCGTACATGAATAAGCTCGGTCTCTTCGGTGCTGCGGCGGTTGCTTCTGCTCTCTGTTTCGGCGCGGCGCCTGCGATGGCGTCGGACGGTGATGTCGCGGGCGCGGCGCTCGACCTCGTCGCCGCGAACGCGACCCCGGGCAACGGCGCCGCCTTCGTGACGAAGGCGATCAAGAATGCCTTCGCCCTCAACAACGCAGCGATGACGTACTACTGGGGCGCCACGAGCCCGGGCTCCTCCGCGTGGTACACGGCGATCACGACGGCCGACAACTTCGTCGAGATCACGAACATCGCCGACGTCGCGGCGGGCCAGATCCTCGCGATCGACGGGAGCCATACCGTGGTCATCATCGGCGACCCGATCGACATCACGCCGCCGACCGAGTTCTACACGCCGTACATCACGGGCACGACGCAGTGGGCGCTGCCGATCGCCGACTCGACGAGCAGCGCGCACGGCTTCAGCCCCGCCTACTACGACGGCGGTACCGACTACTCCGACAGCCGCTGGTCCAGCAGCACCGACCCGAACGATCCCAACAACGTCATCTGGACGTTCACGGGCAGCAAGTCCGGCACGGCCTACATGCGCCTCTATGCGGACGAGGTGACGGGTGAGATCACCGCCCATGCGTGGAGCGTCACGGCCACGTCCGAGGCCTACGTCTACGACCAGACCGAGCGGCCGTTCGCCATCGGCGAGTGCACGCTCTGATCCTCTCCTCGTAGAGGCTCCGCGTCCCCCGCAGGACTCCGCCGCCCGGCAGAGCCTTCCCCCCGTCTCCCCTCCGCGTCTCTCCACGACCATGTACCATGCGCGCGATGCGCGCCGCTCCAAGCCAACTGCGGCGAGGGGCTCGAACGCGCGCGAGGCGCTCCCCACACACCGCATGGGGTGGCTCGAACGCGCGCAAGGCGCTCCCCACACACCGCATGGGGTGGCTCGAACGCGTGCGACGCGCTCCCCACACTCCGCATGAGGTGGCTCGAACGCGTTCGAGGCGCTTCCCACACACCGCATGGGGTGCCTCGAACGCGTGCGAGGCGCTTCCCACACTCTGCATGGGGTGGCTCGAACGCGTTCGACGCGCTCCCCACAGATGGATGGAAGGGCATTGCATGGATGCGAGGCGGATCGTGCAGGCTGGCGCCGGCGATTTGCGGGCGCTGAACGCTGAACCCAGCGGAGCAAGAAACCGTCTCGTACGAATTTTCCGCCTCCTTCGTCCAACCCCCCGCGTGGCCCCCTCGGGCCTCGTTGCAATGACCTCTCCCATCCCCTCGAAGGAGGATCCCTCGATGCAACGCCCCAACCGGAACACCATCCCCTCGAAGTGCCTCGACCTTGCTGGTTACTCCGAGCGCATGCTCGGCAAGTTCTCCCCCAGCATCGTCCTCATGGCCCTCGCCGCCAAGATGAAGGCCGGCGCCGCCGCGCTCGCCGCGTCGCAACAAGCCTACGAGCAGGCGGTCCGTGACATCCTCCCCGCCCGCGTCGACGTCAAATACGAGAACTTCGTCTCCGATCGCCGCGTCCGCTTGACCCAGCAGAAGGCCGAGATCGCCGACGGCAGGCGCGGCGGTCCCATCGCGACCCTCCTGTTCCCCGAGGGCTCCGCGCCGATCACGAAGCTCGTCGGGGCCTCCCAGGTGAAGGCCATGGTCGACCTCGAAGGCCGGCTCGACGTGGCCGAGGCGTCGTGGCCGGAGGCGCAGGCCGAAAAAGCGGAAATCGAAGAGCGCCGCAAGCAATACGAGGCCGCCCTCGAGAGCCGACAGCTCGCGGCGCAGAAGGCGCGAAACCTGCGGGTGGCGCGGGACGCCGCGAAGGAGGCGTTCCTCACGATGTACGTCGAGGTCATGAGCCGCGTCGCGGCCGAGTTCCCGCGGGACAAGCCCACCCAGGACCTCTTCTTCGACGAGGTCCGCACGCGGTCCGCCCTCGCGACCGCGGACGCGAGCGACGGCGACGAGGCCGAGAGCGACGAGAGCCTCGAATCCTCGACGACGACGGCCTGATCTCGCGCTCCCCCGCATAACCTCCCGCCCCCCCGCGGCTACGTCTCGGTCGCGTCCGCGTTTTGCGCCCACGATGAAGTCGCGTCGCGCCCTGTCGCTTTCGTGCTCCCATTGCAGCAAATGAGGCCCATCCGGCCTCGCGCCCCTTTCCAGACTGTGGCTTGACTCACGCCTCTCCGCGGGTATACACGAGCCGCGTATCGGGTGCGCGTCCCGGTGTTGGGGATGCCCACTCTGATTGTCCATTGATCCATTGACGACCGTCGAGGTCGTCCTGCCCTGAGGTGTGTGTGATGAATCGTCTGGGTTTTTTTGGTGCTGCCGCGGTCGCGTCCGTCCTCTGCTTCTCCTCGGCGCCCGCGCTGGCGGCCGGTGATGTCTCGGGCGCCGCGCTCGACCTCGTCGTCGCGGGCACGAATACAGGCAATGGCGGCGCCTTCGTCACGAAGGCGATCAAGGACGCGTACGATCTCACGGACGCGGAGTGCAAGTACCTCTGGAACTCCGCGAGCCTGAGCTCCGCGAAGTGGTACGACGAGGTCGTCGAGGGGACGTATTTCGTCGAGATCACCCACATCGCCGACGTCGCGGTGGACCAGCTCCTCGTGATCGACGCCGTCGCGTCGCCGGCCTACGCGGGCCATACCGTCGTCATCACCGGCGCTCCCATCGACATCACCGCGGAGTACACGCCGGCCATCCCGGGGACGAAGCAATGGGCCTTGCCGATCGCCGACTCCACCGGCAGCGAGCACGGTCAAAACGCGTCGTACCCCGATAGCCGCAGGGTCGGCGGCGTCTTCACGGGGGGCCTGCCCGGCACGGCCTACATGCGCCTCTTCTCGGACGCCGACACGGGCGAGATCCTGTACTATTCGTGGAGCGTGGCGAACACCAGCCTGTCCGTCGTCTACGACAAGTCCGAGCGGCCGTTCGTCATCGCCGAGCTCACGCTCTCGTACGAGGACTGAGCCGGTTCAAGCCGACCGATGCAGCGGCGGCGCCTCCTCCGCGCCGCGCTCGCCCTCGTGGCGCGTGTACACGAAGGGCAACGTGAATCGAAATGTCGTCACCTCGCCGGGCGTGCTCTCGACCGAGACGCGCCCGCCGTGCGCCTCCACCAATCCTTTCGTGATGTACAGGCCGAGGCCCGTCCCCGCGGCGCCACCCGGCGCGCAGCCGGGCAGGCGCGCGAAGCGCTGAAAGAGGCGCCCGAGGTGCGCCGCCGGGATCCCTGAGCCCCGGTTCGTCACCGCGACCTCGGCCTCGCCTCGCTCGGCCCGCGCCGCGATCACGATCTCGCTCCCCGGAGCCCCGTACTTCGCCGCGTTCGAGAGCAGGTTCGTCACGATCTGCTCCAGCCGATCCCGATCGGCGGAGACGGCCGGGACCTCGCCCTCGATCACCACACGCACGGGGTGGCCCTCCGTGTGCCCGGCGGCCCGCTCCACGATCTCCTGGAGCTCGGTCCGCAGATCGAGGGGCCTCCGATCGAGCACGAGCTGGTTCGCCTCCACGCGCGCGGCGTCGAGCAGGTCCTCGATCATCCGGCCGAGCCGCGCCGCCCCCGCGCGGATCCGCGAGAGCGCGACGCTCACGTCCTCGGGCGGCTCGGGCCCGAGCCTGCGCGAGAGCGCCCGGGTCGAGAGCAAAATGGTCTGCACCGGCTGGCGCAGGTCGTGCGCGACCACGCCCGTCCATTGCTCGCGCAGGCGCTCGAGCTCCTTCAGCGCCGTGATGTCCTGGAGCACCATCACCGCGCCGACCCGCCCGCCGTCTTCGTGTTCTTCGAGCCGCACGGGCGCGGCGCTCGCGAGCACGGGGATCTCGGCGCCCGCCGCGGTCCGGAGCGAGAGCTCCAGGCCCTGCACCCTCTCTCCACGCGTGACGGCCCGGCAGAGCGGGTCTTCTTCCCATTCGAAGGGCTCGCCCGTCGGCCTGCGCAGGTCGAAGCGCAGGGTGTTCCCGAAGGGATCACACGCCCCCGGGGGGCTACACATCCAGGCGAGCGCGGCCTTGTTCGACCGTATGATCCGGCCCTCGGCGTCCACGATGAGCACGGCCTCGGGCATCTGGTCGAGCACGCCCTGGAGCCATTGACGTTCGTTCAGCTCGTCGCGGTAGAGCCGCGCCGTCTCGAGGATGACCGCTTCGAGCTGCGCCCGGAGCCGGCGCTCCGCCTCGTGCGCGCGCGAGACCTCGGCCTCGAGCGCCTTGCGCCCCGAGATGTCACGCGCGATCGAAGAGAACCCGGTGAGCTCGGACGAGGCGTCCCATACGGGGGAGATGGTGACCTCGACCTCGATGCGCCGCCCGTCCCTGGTCAGCCGCACGGTCTCGTGATGCTCGATGCGCTCGCCGCGGCGCACGCGCGCGCGGATCTCCGCGGCCTCGGCCTTTCGCTCCGGCGGGTAGAGCATCTCCGCCGGCTGCCCGATCACCTCCTCCGCGCGGTAGCCGTAGAGGCGCGTCGCGGCGGGGTTCCAGCTCTGGATGGTGCCGTCGATGTCCTTGCTGAAGATGGCGTCGTTCGAGCCCTCCACGACCGTGGCGAGCAGCATCCGCGACTCCTCGGCCTTTCGGCGCGCCTCGTCGGCGCGGTTCATCCGCGTGGCGGCCACCCAGAGCAGGCTCGTCACGACCACCATCGAGCAGACCGCGACCAGCGAGAATGCGGCGCGGGGCTCGTAGAGGCCGCGCTGCTCGCCCTCGAGGAAGAGGCGCCCGAGCACGAGCGGCAGGAGGAGCAGAGGCGGCAGGAGCCGCCGCAGGAGGACGCCGCCGGGCGCGTCCACGGTGAGCGTGGACATCACGCCGCGGTCGGGTCGGCACGCGAGCACGCCCGCCGAGAGCGCGAGGAAGGCCAGCACGGTGGGCAGGGCCATGCCGGTGAAGGAGAGAAAGGGGGGCATTCCATAAAAAAATCCGGCGTCGAACACGTACCCGGCGAGCGGGATCAGCGCGAGGAGCGCGCAGGCCATGCCGAACGTCTGGGAGAAGCGGAGGGCGCGCCGCGATTGACCGGGGAGCAGGAGGAGCGCGGCGCCGAGCAGGACGAAGCAGACGGCAGTATTGGGCGAGGGCCTGCCGGGGAAGGGCCTCGGGAACGCGGCGGCCTCGATGAAGGGGAGCACCACGCCGAGGCCCTGGCCGAGGAGGTAATCGGTGAGCGTGAGGAAACCGAGCAGGACGACGGCGACGGCGCTCGCGACGCCGAGCACGTGAGGGACACGCGAGCGGCGCCGGGGCGCGCCGAGCGCCCACAAGGCGAGGCTCGCGAGGATGAGCCCGACGGCGGAGACGGGGACGATCCTGGGATAACGGGGCGCGACGGACATGAGGTGCTCGATGTCGAGCAGCCACCCGAGGAGCGCGAGGTAGCCGAGGGCCGCCGCGCAAGCGGTCGCGACGCCCACCACGCGCGGGGCGCGGGGCGGCCTTGCTGCGGTCGGCGGAGCGGTCATCGATGCCCCCAACACGCGCGGGCTGCAATCGACGTGCCCCGATACGCGCCGCGGTCCCGTGACGGCCAGCCCCGTGGACGGTGGGATCAGGGATGCGTATAGACGATTGTCCCGCCCCGCAGCGAGAGCCCCGCGTGCCAGGTCTCGGGCACCTCCGGGGTCGTCCAGTTGAACAGCCACGCCGCGTCGCGCGGCGCGAGGTTCACGCAGCCGTGGCTCCGCGGCGTGCCGAAATCGTCATGCCAGTACGCCGCGTGCAGCGCGTATCCCTCGTAGAAGTATTGCACGAACGGCACGTCCCGGAGGTCGAACTCGTCGCCCACCTCGTCGCCGTCCATC
This sequence comes from Polyangium spumosum, assembly GCF_009649845.1. Lineage (NCBI taxonomy): Bacteria > Pseudomonadati > Myxococcota > Polyangiales > Polyangiaceae > Polyangium > Polyangium spumosum. The sequence continues at coordinate 307,911 of NZ_WJIE01000002.1, read as the reverse complement.
GTCACGCTCACGTGTTTCGTGTGGATACGGAAGACGCCCTGGATCGTCGAATGTGTCTTCTTCGGGTCGCCGAGCCCGTCCGCGCCGGTGCTCACGAGCGTGACGTAGACCGGCTTCGTCCCCTCGTAGGCCACGAGGCTCTGCTTCAGGATCGAGACGTCGAGCCATTTTTGCCCCGCGAGCGCCCAGCCCGGCGGCTTCGTCATGGGGTCGATACGCACGACTTGATCCTCGCGCACCCACGAGCCGTCTCTGGCTTCGAGGTACACGGCGCCGCCCGAGCGCCTCGATTTGCCCGTGAGCGGCACGGGCTCGCGATGGCCGAGCTTCACCGTCCCGCCGAGCGCGCCATTGTTCCACAGGTATCGCGTCGCGTGCCGGCTCTTCACGAAGGCCACCGGCAACGTCGCCTCCGCCAGGGGCAAACCCGAGAAGGGCGACGTCCGCACCACGCGCGTGTGATCGATCGGGAGCACCGCGAGCTCGGTGGTCAGGCCATAACGACGGTCGTCGTGATCGAACGTCGAGAGCAAGGCGAACCCGCTGCGCCCCTTCGCCCGCCCGAGGACGAGCGCGTCCGGCGCGCGTGTCACGCCCGCGAGCGGCGGCAAAGTGAGGCCGTAGAGCAAGGCTCCCGGCAGGGGATCCGGCGGCGGGGGCGGGACGAACCGCGGATCGAGCGCCGTCTGCGCGACCTTGCGCAGGTGGCTCGTGAGGTTCGGCTCCGTCTCGTGGAGCTCGGCCTCGGTCGGCAGGCGCGCGTAGAGGTGCGGCGGCGGGTTGCGCGACATGACGTACGTGTAGGGCAAACCGTCGCGCGAGGGCCGCGTGGTCGAGGCCTCGACCACGGGGTGGTGGATGTCGAGGGTCGCGTTTTTGCCGACGCACACGTAGCCGCGCGGCTCGATGTGGTACCAGCCGCCCTCGCATTGGGCGCGGCTCCTGGGTTTTTCGTTCCGCGTGACGATGGCGCCGGCGCGCAGGTAACCGATGCGGCGGCTCTTCCAGCGGGGCTCGGCGTAGATCCAGGTCTCCTTGGCGATACTCGCGAGTTCGAAGACCTCGGCCTCGGGTTTCTTCGGGGGCTCCTTCGCCGGCTCGACGGGCTCCTCTGGCTCCTCGGGCATCGCGGGGGCTTCGGGCTCGGCCAGGACGAGATCCGCGGGCGCGGCCGGGTCGGGCGGCAGATCCGGCGCATCCACGACGGCCTCGACGGGCGGCGCGGGCGGGTTCGGCGCGGCCGGGGGCGGCGACGGGGCCGGCGGCGGCGCGGCGAGGGCGGGTAAAGGTGCGGGCTCGAGGGTGTCGGGGGCTGGAGAAGCCAATTCGATACCGGCGCCACGATCCAGCAACGGGCAACCCGTCGCGAGGCTCGTGATCGCCACGGTGGCGAGGAACGAGGAGGCCCGCATGAACGGGCCGCTAGCAGGGCCCGGACGCGGGGGCCAAGTTCCTGCCGGATGGACAGGGGCGCCGGCGCGGTGGTACGGTCGCGGCATGTCTTATCGAGACGTCGGGTATGCGGCGGCGCTGGCGCTCGTCCTCCTCGGGTGCGGGAGCGGAAACGGCGGCGGCGGGGGCGGTGACGGCGGGAGCGGAAACGGCGGCGGCAACGGCGGCGCGGGCGCGGGCAGCACCGGGTCCGGGTTCGGGGCTTGTGACGATGCGCCGACCTTCGAGGGTGAGGGGACGTATTACGCCGCGAACGGGTCCGGCGCGTGTAGCTTCGACGTCTCGTCGAGTTCGCCGCTGCTCGTCGGGGCCATGAACGCCCAGGATTGGGCGACGTCCGGCGTCTGCGGCGCCTGCGCCCAGGTGAAAGGGCCGGACGGCGAGGTGACGGTGCGTATCGTCGATCTCTGCCCCGAATGCGTGCACGGCGACATCGATCTCTCGCCCGACGCCTTCGCCCGGCTCGCGCCGCTCGAGAAGGGCCGCATCCCGATCTCCTGGCAGTTCGTCCCTTGCGACGTCGACGGCTCGATCGTCTACCATTTCAAGGAGGGCTCGAACCAGTGGTGGACGGCGGTGCAGATCCGCAACCACCGCAATGCGATCGCCAAGTTCGAGTGGAGGTCGGACGACGGCGCCTGGCACGAGGTCCCGAGGGTCGATTACAACTATTTCGTCGAGGAGCAGGGCATGGGCCCGGGGCCGTACACGGTCCGCGTGACCGACGTGTACGGCAGCGTGCTCGAGGACAGCGGCGTCCCCTTCGTCGAGGCCGGCGATTCGCCCGGGAAGGGGCAGTTCCCCGCCTGCGGGATGTGAAGCGACATGCGAGGCGCCGAGCTTCCGCCCTGGTGGGCGCGGACGACCGTTTATCAGATCTATCCCCGCTCGTTCCTCGATACGAACGGCGACGGGATCGGGGATCTGCCGGGCATCGTCCGGAAGCTCGACTGGCTGCGGGACCTCGGGGTCGAGACGCTCTGGATCTGCCCGTTTTATCGGAGCCCCCAGCAGGACCTCGGCTACGACATCTCCGATTACGACGACGTCGCGCCCGAGTACGGCACGATGGACGACGTCCGGCGCCTCGTCGACGAGGCGCACGCGCGGGGCCTTCGTGTCGTCGCGGACATGGTCCTGAACCATACCTCGATCGAGCACCCGTGGTTTCAGGAGTCCCGCTCCAGCCGGACGAACCCCAAGCGAAATTGGTACCTCTGGCGGCCCGGCAAGAAGCCCGGCGGCAAGGCGCCCCCGAACAACTGGCGCTCCCTCGTCGGGCCACGCGGCTGGCATTGGGACCCGCGGACCGAGGAGTGGTACTGGGCGAGCTTCTTGCCCTTCCAGCCCGACCTCGATTACCGCAACCCCGAGGTCCAGGAGGCCATGCTCGGCGTCGTCCGGCGGTGGCTCGCGTTTGGCTTCGACGGCCTGCGGCTCGACATCTTCCACGCGCTCTTCAAGGACGAGCGCTTCGAGGACAACCCCTTCTCGACGCGTATCCTGCCGAGCGAGGACGACCCGGACGGGTTCTTCCAGTCGTACCGGCGCACGCTCCACCACCCGGAGACGATCACCTTCGCCCGCACGCTCCGGCGCGTCGCCGACGAGTTCCAGGATCCGCCGCGCTTTTTGGTCGGTGAGGTCTTCGGGCAACCGGGCGCGCTCCGTCGTTATTCGGAAGGCGGGGACGGGCTGCATAGCGTCTTTCTGTTCAAGGCCATGCGCGCGCCGTTCACGGCGGCCGGGTTTCGTGAGCTCGTGAGCGAGTTCGAACGCGAGATGCGCGCGCCGCTCGTGCCCACGTGGGTCTTCGGCAACCACGATCGATCCCGGCGCGGCGAGCGGCTCGGCCACCACCCCGAGCGCGAGAAGTTATGCGCCGCCGTGCAGCTCACGGCGCGTGGCATCCCGTTCGTCTATTATGGCGAGGAGATCGGCATGCGGGACCTCGAGCTGCCGCTCGCCACCGCCAGGGATCCGCTCGCGCGGATGTACCGGTTCCTCCCCGATTTCGTGGCGCGCAGGCTCCACGCGGCCGGCGTCCTCTTGAACCGCGACGCCTGCCGCACGCCGATGCAATGGTCCTCCGCGCCAAACGCGGGCTTCTCGCCGCCCGGCGCCGTGCCCTGGCTGCCGGTCCACCCCGCGGCGGAGCTCGTCAATGTCGAGGCCGAGGAGCGGGACCCCGCCTCGATCTTGCATTGTTATCGCCGCCTGCTCCGGCTCCGCAAGACGCGACCCGCGCTCCAGGCCGGCGCGCTCGAGCTCTACCCCGAGCGCGCCCTCCCGCCCGAGGTCCTCGCGTATCGCCGGACGTTCGGCGACGACGTCGTGGACGTGCTCTTGCATTTCGACGACGCGACGAGGCGCGTGCGGATCCCGGGGAATTGCAGCGCCGCGCTGGCCTCGACGTACCCCGCGCCGCTCCCGATTCGTGACGGGCACGCCGTGCTGCGGCCGTACGAGGCGCTCGTGCTCGGGCCGTGATTCTGCGGTAGACAGAATCGTCCGATTCATGCCCGGACGCCAAAATGCTTCCCGCCGGGGCCCGGAGATCGCTACCATCAACGGTCGAAGGAGCACTTATGCGCACCTATAACTTCATCTCTCTCGTGATCCTCATGGCCGCGACCGCTGCTTGTGGTGGCGGCAGCGGCGGCGGCAGCGGCGGCAGCGGCGGCAGCGGCGGCGCGGGCGCAAGCGGCGGCAATGGCGGCAATGGCGGCGCCGGCGGCAACGGCGGCAGCGGCGGGGCGGGCGGCGCCATGGATGGCGTGACGGGGACCGTGAAGGACGTCCACCAGCCGAGCACCGGCGAGGTCGCCGTGCGGAGCAGGTTGTGGTCGAAGATCGAGGCGCTCGTCGACATGGGCGGGACGGTCCAGTCCTATCCGGGCACGATCGACGCCGACGGCCATTTCAGTATCCCCGGCGTGCCCGAGGGGCCGTACCTCCTCGCCCTCGAGGGCGCGCCGTCGCCCCTGCTCCCGAACGCGCCGCCGCTCCGGTCGTTCATCGCGACCGACGCGCGGACGGTTGATCTCGACCAGGAATTCAGCGGGCGGCCCGAGCTCACGCCCATGACGCAGCCGACGTACCTCACGATCGACGCGGCCCTCACGATCCCCTTGCAGGTGGCCACGGTCGACGACATGGGCAACGTCTCGGGGAACGACGACCAGCTCCAGTTTTATTCACGCAATGGCATGGTCTCCGGCTATTACGGCCCCTCGTGGGGCGCGCCGGACGACAACCCCCCGGCGAACGGCGCCACGCAGCTCTCCGCCTGGAAGATCAACGCGCACGAGGCGTTCGTCCGGTTCTTCGGCGACCCGACCCTCGTGGACGGGAGCAAGGGCGACGATTTCACCGTCCTGCACGACGTGGCGGAGCAGGTCGGCGCGCCGTCCGACGACGCCGATCCCTGGAGCCATTACGTCTACGCGTCCACGAAGGAGTTCTTGCAGGCGGCGCCCTTCACGATGACGGACGGCGGCACGTCCGTGGTGGCGGGCACCTTCACGCCGGCCCCGCAGAAGGCCTTCAACCTCGATTTCAAGGGCTCGGCGTTCAACGCGCTCCTCGCGAACGTCCCGTTCGACCTCCATTTCACCGGCATCAGCGTCGATCACGATGCCGGCGCCCCTGCTCCCGCGATCGGCGCGTTCGCCACGTTGCTCGGCATCTCGGTGACCAACGGGATCACGTTCACGAATCCGGATCCCGCCTGCCACGGCAATGGCTGCGATCCGGCCGCGTGTCCGAGCGGGTGCGACGCGGGGACCCTGGTGCCCGCCGGCGATCACGCGCGGTCGTATTCGTACGGCAATCCGTTCACGCACGGGCAGGAGTTCGCCAGTGTCTCCGTCCAGGTCTACAAGAACGTCCGGACGCTCCTGCCCGAGATGACCACGGAGTCGCTCCGCGGCGGCTTCCTCCTCAGCGCGCCCGCCTCCGAGGTCACGGGCAAACCGGTCGTCCCGACGCTCGGCCTGCCCGAGAACATCAAGGTCGCCGGCAAAGACACGCCCTACGATCAGGTGACCACGGGCGTGGGGACGACGCCGATGATCACCTGGGACGCGCCGTCCCTGGGCAGCCCCACGCGGTATCGCGTGACGGTCGTCGATCTGACGGATCTCGCGGACGCGAACGGCGTGATGTCGAGGCGCCGCAACGTCGCGAACATCGCGGTCAAGAACCCGAACGTGGCGATCCCCGAGGGCGTGCTGAAGCCCGGGTCGTATTATTACGTCCAGGTCGCGGCCGTCGCGCGGGACAACGACGATTTCGCGGCCCCGTTCATGTCCCCCCAGCGAAATACGGTCTCGACGATGTTCACGGGCGTGATCACGCCCTGATCCAGCGCTCTTCGCCCCCTCTCCGCCGCGCGGAGAGGGGGTTGGGGGGTGAGGCTGGGATTCAGGACGGTTTCTCCGCCGGTATCCCCCCGGACAGCTCCTCCAGCAGCATGTTCACGAGCATGTAGCCGTCGAATCGGCGGAGGCCCTCCTCCTCGTGCGCCTCGGCCCAGGCAATGGCCAGCGTGAGCGGGAAAATCGTGGGCTCGCCGCCGAGCAGGCGGGCGGTCACGCGCGAGAGCGCGAGCGACATTCGAATCGACACCGGCAGCCGCCGGATCACGGTCTCGCCGAGCTTCGAGCAGTTCTCCGCCGGCGACGTCACGAGGTACTCGCGGCAGCCCGAGGGGCGCGAGGTGTAGGCCGTGCATTGGCCGTTTTCCAGGAACGGACACGCGACGTCCTGTCGGTGCCACGCGATGAGCAGCTTCCGGAGCTCGTTGTCGTTCGCCATCCCCGAGAAGGTGGATTCGTCGAGCCCGAACGCCTCGAGCGCCGCCTCGGCGTCGACGACCCGCGTGAGCACCTCCTCCTGCCGCGCCTCGGGCATCGCCGCGACGAGGTCGTGGATCATGAACGCCTCGGGCGGCGAGATGGGCACGAGCTGGTAGCAGCAGGAATCACAGCCCTTCTTGCACGAGACCGCGCCGAGGGTCGGCAGGTGCTTCTTGACGCCGAGGGCGACGATCTGCTCGTCGAGCGGCATCACGAGGCGCGAGAGGTCCGAGAGCCGGATCGGCTCGGCGGGGATGGCGAGGTTCGCGCGCAGCGTGCCCTCGGGCGTGCCGAGCTCGAAGGTGAATCGGTGTTTGGCGGGTTCGGGCATGGCGAGGCACGGAGCCTATCACAACCAGCGCGCCAAAGGGCGGGGCGTCCCCCCTCGGGACGGACGCCCTCGCCGATTTGGGTCATTCGAGCTCTTCGCGCAGGCTCTTCGGGGGCTCCTCGGTGACATCGAGGTCCAGGACGGCCACGGAGCCGTCTTCGACCTCGACACCCGCGGTCTTCGCGGAGGTCACCACGTTCACGGCGTAATGCCCTCCCGGGACGCCCTCGAGGTGATAAACGCCGTCCTTGTCCGTCACGGGATACCGGATGTCGAGCCCCTTGCCCCTGCCGCGGTTCGCCGCGACGAGGATCTGGACGCCGGCGAGGGGAACGCTGCCCGCCGTGACCCGGCCGCGAATCTCGCCCGTGCCCGTCGGGTGCAGGGTGATGTCGCGCTGCGCGACGGTCCCCTCCTCCACGCGCACCGTGGTCGACGTGCGCTGATTGCCATGAAGGAGCTCGAGGCGGTTGTTGCCCGGCGGGATCGAATCGAACTGGAATTGCCCCTCCTCGTCGGCGACGACGTTGACGAAGCCGATCGAGCGCGCCATCAGCGTGAGCCGCGCGCCGGGCAGCGGGCTGCCGTCGCTCTTGCGCGCCACGCCGGTGATCGTGCCGCCGTCGGACATGACGAGCTCGACGGGTTTGTCGACCTTGCAATCCTTGATGTCCACGGTCACCGAGCTCGACGCGTGATCGCCGTCGTAGCCGCGCACGACGACCTTGCCCGAGGGGGCGTGCTCGATGCGGAAATGCCCCTGCTCGTCGCTCTCGGCGCGGGCCGCGGCCTCCATCGAGACCTCGCTGACGCCGCCCGCCATGCGCGTCTCGGCGTTGACGAAGACGTACGGGAGCGGGTTACCCGCCGTGTCGCGCACCGTCCCTTCGACGACGCAGCCGTCGCCGAGGACGAGCTCGATGTCCTTCGTATCGCTCGGCGATTCGAGGGCGATCGGGCTCGAGAATGCCGGGGCGTGATCGACCGCGGTCGCGCGGACGACGACGGGCCAGCCGGGGAGCTGGTCGAGCTCGAAGCTGCCGTCGGTCCCCTCGTAACGCTTCGAGAAGAGCGGCGTGGGCGCGGCGAAGCTATCGGGCGCGGCGGTGAGCACGTCGATCACGAAGCGCTGCATGGGCGCGTTGTTCGCGTCGAGCACGCGGCCCCGGACGCGGCCGCTCTGCGTGAGCACCATGCTGACGGTCTCGCCGGTCTGCGCGGGCAAGAAGGAGGGCCCGAACCCGGGCTTGTTCGCGACGAGCTGGTAGCTGCCGTCGGCGAGCTTCATCTCGAAGCGGCCCTCGTCGTCGGTCTCGAGCGACGCGACCGTGGTCGGGAGGTTGCCGGCGATGGCGAAGCTCGTGGCGCTGACGAGCGCCCCCGCGATGGGCTTTCCGTCGATCGAATAGACACGACCCTTGATCATGGTCACGGCCGCCTCCTCGTCGGGCGCCGGTCCGCCGGTGCTGAAGAGGCCGCGATTGACGTATCCGCTGCGCGACTCCGGGGCCGAGGCGTCGGTCGCGTCGGCGGCGAGCGTCGTGCCTCCGGAAGGCCAGAGAAGGAAGGCGCCGAGGGCGATGACCGGCACGGTGCCGAGGGTGGCCCATCCGGCCGGAGAGCGGAAGAAAGGCTTGTTGCGTTTCGTGGGCAGTTGCATCTTCACCTCGACAGCGTCTGTCGGGAAAAAAGGATGATTCTCATCAGCGGCGCAAGAGAGACGGGCGCCGCCGCCCGCGAGCGACGGCGCCCGTCGATCATCGATTCAGGCCGAAGCCTTGGCGCGCCGGGCGATCAGTACGCCCACGCCTCGATGTTGCTGACGTACGGGTAACCCTTGAACTTCACGATACCCGCGAACCCGTCGTAGTGCTCGCCGACGTGCATGTACTCGACCTGGAGCGAGAGGCCCCAGTCATTGAAGCCGCGGCAATACACGTCGCTCGCGATCGTGGTCGGGAAGTTGATGTAGCTGTTGCCGAGGCAGCTCAGGTAGCCCTTCGTCTTGCGCTCGAGCAGGTCGCACTCCTCGCTGATGAGGTAGCCCTGGTTGTACCACTCGGAGACGTAGAGGCAGGCCTTGCCAGCGTCCTTGTAGAGGTAGGGATGCATGACGCCGGCGAAGTCGTCGTTGACGTAGATCTCGAACTTCCCAGCCTCCTGCAGGGCCATGGCGGCGCTGGAGGGCACGATCATCGCGGCGGCGAACGCAATCGAAAGCAGCTTCTTCATGGTGTGTTTCTTTCCCCCGTATCGAAGCAGGTGTGTCACTAGCTTGTACTACTTGGCTCGCCTTCGAGGAGCTGCGTAATGCACCTCCACGGGGCGCTCCGATCCGAAGTGAACTGCCTATTCAGGAGCGCCTCTTCGTCAGCAGCTCCTATGCATCAAGCATTACCAATCGACCTCGGACAAGCAAGCCGCGCTGGAGATATTTGTTACCACCTCTCCATTCGACGAGGCATTCGCCGCCACGCGCGTGGACGTACCGCGAATGCGAGCGACGCCGCGCGAGAGACGCGCGCTCTTCGCGAGGGATGCGCGCTTCACGCGCCGTCCCCGGTGGAGGGACTCGCATGCCGCGGGCGAATGATTCCGATGTGTGGATGCAATGGCGTGTGGAATCGAGCAAGTCGGGAAGGGCCGCGCGGCCGTCACCGCCGGAGGGGCGTCAGGCCGCGGGTTGTCCGGCGCTGCGCTCGGTCCGCGGCAGCGCGCTCTCGGGCCCCGGCGCGGGGCTCTCGGGTCTTTGCGGCCCCTCGATCCCGAGCGCCGCGAGCGGCGGGAGCACGAGGCCCGCGAGGCGCATCGCCGCCTGGATGTCGTCGAGGAAATCCCTCATCACCTCGGCCGGATCCCGCTTCTTGAGCCCCTTCGCGATCGCGTACCTCGCCCCCTCGCTGCCCGGCCGGCCAAACGACAGCAGCCCCTGACGCAGCCATCGCTCGAAGATCTTCTGTTTGTCCGCGTCGTATCGCCCCGTGCGCGTGAGCTCCACGACGAGCCGCTCGCCGAGCGCCTGGTGTCCACGCTCCTCCTCGACGATCTTGCGGACCACCTTCCGGTATGGCTCGAAGCTGCACTCCTCGTACTCGCGGAGCTGCCAGAAGCCGCCGCGGTCGTAAAGGAATTGCGCCATCGCGAGCTCGTAGAAGCTCCCGGCGAGGGGGACGGGGCGCTCCTCGAGCCGCGCATTGACGATCGGCTCGACGCTCTCGCCCGTGAAATCACGGTACATCCGGGCGACGGCCTCGTAGTGCTCGAGCTCCTCGCGGATGTGCCAGGTGAAGAGCTTGAGCCAGCGCATCTCCGGGACGAACTGCAGGCCGTGGCCAAAGAGGTGCGCCGCCGCGAGCTCGCGGTACGCCTGCCCCTGCATCATCTGGACGAGCGTCCGCTGCCAGCGGTCGTCGCCGCCGGACTCCTGTGCTTTCGTCATTTCCCCCCCTATCGGTACTTCATGGACTCCGCGAGGCGTCGCTTTCGCGGGCCTTCGCGGCGAGACCATCTTCCACCTCGCCCACGACCATCGTGGCGAGCCGCTCGATCGAATCGCGCCCCTCCTCGGCCGTGGCCTCGGCCGGCGCGCCCGTATAGGCGTCCGTGATCCCCATGGCGAGGAAGCTCGTCTTGCCCTGACGGATACCGTCCGAGAGGCTGATCCCGAGCGCGGGCAGCGCGTCCATACGCGCCCGATCGACGGTGTCCGGGGCAGCGGCGAGCACGATGGACGTCTCGTACCGCCCCGCGTGGCAGGCGCCGCTCTTGAACTCCGCCGTGAGCGTGCGCGCCCAGCGGCGCGAGAGCGGCGAGGCCACGGAGGCCCGGCCCTGAGCAAACCCCTCGATCGAGGCCCGCACCGCGGCGTCGTGCGCAGGCTCGAGGTGATTCGAAACCAGGCAAACATGGCCAAAGCCCGCCGCGAGATATCCGTCGATCACGGCGCGCAGGAACGCGACGAGCGCCGCCTCCGTGACCGTCACGGCGCCGGCGAACCCCTCGGCGAACCGCGTGACGCCGTAAGGCACGCCCGGCCCGACCAGCGCGACCGTCCCCCGCGCGTAGAGCAGCGCCGCCGCGCGCTCGGCCACCGCGTCGCCGATGATCGTGTCCGTCCCGAGAGGCAGGTGCGGGCCGTGCGGCTCGACGGAGCCGACCGGGACGAGCACGACGGGCGGCGTGGGGCCCGTGAGCAGAGATTGCAGCGTCTGGGTCGTGAGATTCGCTAGGTATGGGCGTCGTTCGCGCATCGGCGTGTGGTTTTCGAAGGCCCTATCGGATAGCACGAACGCTGGTACATCGCGAGAGGACGGGGAAATTTACGGTCCTGGCCTCCCGCTTGCATTCCACGTTCGTGCGGTCGAGGGCCGGGAAGCTCTGGAAATAGGGGGCAGCGGCGGAGAACGTCACGAGGCGCGGCGCCGCCCGCCCGCTCGGGCGCGCCGGGCCGCGCCCCTGAAAATCAGCAATCGTCATTCACGCCTCGGGGTGCGCGAGCCTTTGCCAGTCGAGGATCATCCGCGAGCCGAACTCCAGGCGATCCATGTCGGCGAGGACCTCGGCCTCGAGCGCGCGGCCGTTCCTGCGCACGCCGTTCGTGCTGCCCGTGTCGATCGCCCAGACGTCCGCGCCGATGCGGACGAGGAGGAAATGCACGCGGGAGACGTTCCTGTCGATCTCGCCGAGCGAGAGGCCACAACGCTCGTAGCGGCCGATGAGCAGGCCTTGCTCGAGGCGCTCGGCCGAGACGCGCCGCTTCGCCTTCGCCACGCCGGCCTGCAGGCGGATCGTACCCCAGGCGATCTCGGGCTCCTCGTCGTCGCCGAGCAGGAGCGGCGAGGCCTGCGTGGTGACCCGCGAGGGCTCCTCGAGGCCACGATACGGGCCGCCGCGGAGGCGCGGCGGGGGCAATGCGTCGACGCCGCCGCGCTTCTCGGCGGCGGTCGGGGCGCGCCTGTCGACGAACGCGCGCGGGGGCATCGAGCCCCACGCGTCCGCCGCGCGCGCAGGCCACGAGAGGGCCGGGGAGCAAGGCAAAAACCAGAGCGCGAAGGAGCCGATCGAGAGGTAGGTGGGCCCGTCGGAGGCGAGCGCGCCGCACTCCTTTGCGTCTTCCGTGCGGAAGGGCAGCTTCGTGTTGAGGTCCCAGACGTGGAGCTTCGGCGCGGCGCCGTCGGCGAGGACGAGCCCGGCCATGTGGCGGAGCGAGATCGCGGCCGAGGGCACCTGCAGGCGGCACTTCGTGTGCCTCCCGATCGTGAGCGGCGTGCCCGCCTCGCAGAGGACGGCCCCGACGAGGCGCGCGCGCGCGTCGACGATCCCCACGGCGAAGGCGGGCTTTCGCGCGGCGGAGGCGAGCTCGGCGAGCCGGTCGTAGGCGACGAGAAAGGCCGTGCGGGGAGGAGGGGCCGGGAGGTTTTCGTCCTGCGGGGCGAGGGCGGCCATCGTGCCGCGGTTGTCGAAAAGGGGACCAAATGTACCGGTCTCTTCCCCGGCCTCCTCGTCGTCGTAGCCGCTCATCGCTGGGAGTCATTGGGGCATGAAAGCGGCGCGGAGGCAAGACGGGGATCGATGGAGGGCGTTGCGTCGGGAAATCGCCTGCGTTAGCGTCGCCCGCCACGTCGGGCTTGAAGGGAAAAGGTGCCCCGCGCCCGCGTGAACGTTCCTGCGAGGAGCCTGTCATGAAGCGCCCGATAGCGCTGTGTTTTCCCTTGATCGGCCTTTTATGGGCCCTGCTCTTGCTCGCGTGTCCACGCGCGGCGCACGCCGCGACGACGATCCCGGGCGGCAACATCATCAACCAGACCTGGACCCCGGCCGGGAGCCCGTACTACGTGCAAGGGGACATCACCGTCCCCGTGGGCGCGAAGCTCACGATCCAGGCCGGCGTCGAGGTGCAGTTCGCCACGTCGGACGGGCTCGCCACCGGCAAGGACACGAGCGAGGTCGAGGCGACGATCCGCGGCACGCTGGAGGTGCAGGGCACCGCGGCGAGCCCGGTGACGTTCCGGTCCCAGACGAGCGGCGCAGGGGCGGGGGCGTGGTACGGCGTCGTCGTCGACACGGCCGGGGCCGTGCTCACGACGACGAACCTCGTCGTGCAGAACGCGCAGTACGGGTTCCACGTGAGCGCCGGGACCCCCACGCTCGACGGGTTCACGGCGCACACGAACTCGTACGGCGTGTATTACACCGCGACGGGCGGCGGCTCGATCTCGAACGCGATCCTCCGGAACAACGGGAGCCGCGGCGTGTACGTGTACGCGTCGGGCGCGGGGAGCGTGTCGCTCTCGATCACGAACTCGACGTTGTACAGCAACGGCTCGTACGGCGTGCACACGTACACGGCCTCGCCGACCTTGACGGTGACGATCACGAATTCGATCGTGACGAACCACTCGACCGGGATTTTCCGGGAGACGGGCGGCGGTTCGTCGACGGTGACGGTGACGTACTCGGACGTCTGGGGAAACTCGACGAACTATTCGGGGGCGACCGCGGGCACGGGGAGCTTCTCGTCGAATCCGCTCTACGTCGGCGCGCCGAACGTGCGGCTGACGTCGAACTCGCCCGCGCGTTTTGCGGGCAGCGGCGGCGGCGACATCGGGGCCTTGCCGTACACGGGTGACGCGACGAACGGGCTGCTCGGCGTTCTCTGGACGAACACGACGCTGAACCTCGCGGGCTCGCCGTACGCGGTGCCCGGCGACCTGACGGTGTCGCCGGGGGTGACGCTGACGCTCGATCCCGGCGTGACGTTGCGTTTCGCGGTGAACGACCAGATGGGGTCCGGTCTCGACAACTACGAGGCGGAGTTCATCGTGCGAGGCACGCTGATCTCGAAGGGGACGGCGGCGCAGCCCGTCACGCTCGCGAGCACGACGGCGGGCGCAGGGAGATGGTACGGGGTCGTGCTCCGGCAGCCGTCGGTGAACAACGTGTTCTCCGGCGTGACGATCTCGGACGCGCAATACGGCATTCACGTGACGGAGGGCACGCACGCGCTGGAGGGGTTCACGGCGCACACGAACTCGTACGGCGTGTATTACACCGGGACGGGCGGCGGCTCGATCACGAACGCGATCCTCCGGAACAACGGGAGCCGCGGCGTGTACGTGTACGCGTCGGGCGCGGGGAGCGTGGCGCTCTCGATCATGAACTCGACGTTCTACAGCAACGGCTCGTACGGCGTGCACACGTACACGGCCTCGCCGACCTTGACGGTGACGATCACGAATTCGATCGTGACGAACCACTCGACCGGGATTTTCCGGGAGGCGGGCGGCGGTTCGTCGACGGTGACGGTGACGTACTCGGACGTCTGGGGAAACTCGACGGATTACTCGGGGGCGAGCGCGGGCGCGGGGACGATCTCGGCGAACCCGCTTTATGTCACGGCGCCGTCGAATTTGAAGCTCCAGGCGTCGAGCTTCTGCATCGACACGGGGACGGCGTCGGGCGCGCCCGCGAAGGACATCGAGGGCACGACGCGGCCGCTCGACGGCGACGGCCTGAACGGCGCCGAGTTCGACATGGGCGCCTACGAGTTCGCGCCGGCGTCGGTCTGCGGCGACGGCGCCCTCGGCGCGGGCGAGGCGTGCGACGACGGGGCGGCGAACGGGCAATACGGCAAGTGCAAGGCCGACTGCTCGGGCCCCGGGCCCTACTGCGGCGACGGCACGAAGAACGGCCCCGAGCAATGCGACGACGGGAACGCGTCGAACAACGACGCCTGCCTCGCGACGTGCGTGACGGCCGCCTGCGGCGACGGGTTCGTCGAGACCGGCGTCGAGGAGTGCGACGACGCGAACATGACGAACAACGACGCCTGCGTCATGGGCTGCAAGGCCGCGACCTGCGGCGACGGCTACGTGCAGACGGGCATCGAGCAATGCGACGACGGCAACACGACGAACGACGACACCTGCACGAATAGCTGCAAGGCGCCGGCGTGCGGCGACGGCGTCGTGCAGGTGGGCGAGCAATGCGACGACGCCAACACGGTGGACACGGACGCATGCACGAATTCCTGCAAGCAGGCGATCTGCGGCGATGGAATCGTCCGGGCCGGCGTCGAGGAGTGCGACGACGCGAACATGGTGGACACGGACGCCTGCCTCAATAGCTGCACGCAGGCCAAGTGCGGCGACGGCGTCGTCCGCATGGGCTTCGAGCAGTGCGACGACGGCAACCAGAGCAACGGCGACGCGTGCTTGAGCACGTGCGTCCCCGCGAAGTGCGGCGACGGTCAGGTGCAGATGGGCGTCGAGCAATGCGACGACGGCAACGTGTCGAACACGGACGCGTGCCTCAACATCTGCGTGCAGGCGAGCTGCGGCGACGGGTACGTGCAGGCCGGCGCCGAGCAATGCGACGACGGCAACGCGAGCAACGCGGACGCGTGCCTGAACCAATGCGTTACGGCGAGCTGCGGCGACGGGTTCGTCCAGGTGGGCGTCGAGCCTTGCGACGACGGAAATGCGAACGACACGGACGCGTGCCTCGTCGGCTGCACGGCGGCGAGCTGCGGAGACGGGTTCGTGCAATCGGGCGTCGAGGCCTGCGACGACGGGAACATGGTCGACGACGACGCGTGTCGGAACAACTGCTCGCTGCCGGGCTGCGGCGACGGGGTCGTCGGGCCGGGCGAAGCCTGCGATGACGGCAACATGGTCGACACGGACGCGTGCCTCACGACGTGCCTCGCGGCGAGCTGCGGCGACGGGTTCGTGCAATCGGGCGTCGAGGAGTGCGACGACGGCAATCAGGCGGACGGCGACGGTTGCAGCGCGTCGTGCGCCGATGAGGGCCAGGGCGGCGCAGGCGGCGGCGGCGGCGCCGGTGGCGCTGGCGGCGAAGGTGGCGGCGGCGGCGCGGGCGGCGAAGGTGGCACCGGCGGCGCCGGTGGCGAAGGTGGTCGCGGCGGCGCGGGCGGCGGCGGTGTGCCGACGGCCGACGAAGGCTGCGGCTGCCGGACGGCGCCCGGCGCGGGCGACGGCCCCGCGGGCGGGCTCGTGCTCGTGCTCGGCGCGCTCGGCCTCGTGATCGGGCGGCGGCGCAAGGCCGCGTGAGGAGGCGCGGGCCCGCGAGAGGCCCGCGCTGTGACGAGAAGGGCGGGCCCGCGTGGGTCCGCCCTTCTTTTTTGGATCAGTTCAAGCTGCCGCACTCGACGCCGCCGAGCGTCGTGCCGTTGTTGTCCTCCAGGCATTCGTTCTCGCTGCTCTGCCCATTCTCGTCCTTGTCGACCTCGACGTAGAACGACATGACGACGTCGCTCGCGAGCGTCGTGTATTTCATCGTGACGAGCTCGTACTGGCCGGGCAGGAGCGCCTTCGTCGTCATCGCCTCGCCGATGAACGCGCCGCTCGGCCCGTCGCCGCGGTAAAACCGCACCTTCACGCCGGGGCCGACGCCGTTCGTGCCCTTGTTTTGCACGAACGCCCGGAGCTCCACGGCGCCCGGGCAGGGGGCGAGCGAGGCCTCGAGGCTGACCTTGAGGTCGGGGGCGTTGAAGACGCCCGCGCCCTGGTTCGATTGGCGATAATTGTTGAGGCCGAAGGGGCCGAGCCAGCTCGCGGGCTCGGGCGAGGGCACGGTGCCGTTCGCGTTCACGTTCGTGAGGTGATAGGCGTGCTGGTTCCAGATCTTGCGCGTCCGCACCCAGTTGTCGTTCGCGTCGCCGTAGACGTAGATGCCGTGCCGCGCGCCGGCGACGCCGTACGGGCAGGAGGGCGAGCCGCTCTTGTGGTTGAGGTCGTTCGCCGGGACGACGACCTCGGTGTTGTTGTCGCCGTCGACGTCGGCGACGACCGGGTACTCGTGGATGGTCGCCGAGGAGTTCGGCTCCTGGTAGAGCACCTCGCCGTCCGCGCCGGCATACACGCGGAAATAACACTCGTCGTTGTAGAGGACCTCGGCCGCGCCGTCGCCCTGGAAATCGAAGACGGTTGATCCCGTTCGGTTCGAGGAGCCGTCCTGGGTGGCCTGCTGCCATTTCACGGTGAGCATCGCGACCTCGCCGGCCTCGTACTCGAAGACCGAGTAGGCCGTGCCGTTCGCGGCCGCGATCTCGGGGCGGCCATCCGCGTCGAAATCGGCGATGGTCGGCGGGCCGCCCGCGCCATTGCCGGGCATCGCGACGCTGGCGATGACCGCGCCGTTCGTCGGGTTCTGCACGCGCACCGTGTCGTTCGCGACCACGACGAGCTCGGGCTTTCCGTCGAGGTCGAGGTCCGCGATGGCCGGATAGCCGTCGGCGAGCGCGGCCTGCTCCCAGTACGTGGCGCCGTCTGCCCGGAGCGCCTTCTTCCCGCTCACGATCTCCTGCGGCATCACGCCGTCGAGGTCGGCGACGATACTCACGGCGCCGTAGTTGTTCACGTTCGCCCCGAAGAACGCGCCGCCGTGGAAGCGGAGCACGCCCGTCGATTCGAAGACGGCGCCGCCCACGATGATCTCGGCCGTGCCGTCGCCCTCGAGGTCCGCGATGGCCACCGTCGCCGACGCGAGCGCCACGTTCCAGGGCGTGACGCCGTCCGTCTGGCGGCTCGTCCACTTGACCTTGCCGTCGTGCTCGAACGCGATGAGGCCGCCGCCCGCCTTGCCCGTGACGATCTCGACGAACCCGTCGCCGTCGATGTCCGCCGCCGCGGGCGTCATGCGCGGCTGCACGCGGTTCGCGTCGGCGTACACGTCCACGTTCGCGCCCCATTTCTCGACGCCGTCCTTGCCGTTCAGGGCGCGGAGATACCCGGCCTGGGTCGCGTCGAAGCTGTTCGACGTCACGATCACCACGTCCGGCGTGCCGTCGTTCTCCAGGTCGACGACCACGGGCATGTTGATGACCTGGTGGAACGTCGGGAAAATGGTGCTCTCCGTCCAGGACCACTCGAGCACGGGCGTGAGCGGGCCGGGGGGCGGCTTGTATTCGCAGGTCGCGGCGCCCGGGGGCGGCTGCGGCAAGCACACGCCGAGCGTCGATTCGCAGAACTCGCCTTCGGCGCAGTCGGCCCAGTCGAGGCAACTCCCGCCGGGTTTGGCGCATTGATCCGCGACGCAGACCTCGCCGGCCCCGCAGCACACCGAGAGATCCGCGCCGCACCGGACGCTCGTGGCGCAGGCCGGCAGGCAGGCGTCGATGACGCACTCGGACCCCACGGCGCAACAATCGCCGCTGCCGCAGACGATGCCGGAGGGGCATCCGGGCACGAAGATGCCGCCCGAACCACCTGCGCCGGCCATTCCACCTGCGCCGGCCATTCCTCCGGCGCCGGCCATTCCGCCGGCCCCCGCGGTGCCCGCGCCCGCGCCGCTGCCCGTCCCTTCGCCGCCGCTCCCACAACCTGCGCCGGCCCCGAGCGCCAAGAGCAAAATCGAGCCGATCGCCGTCATCGTTCTCTGCATCTGAACCTCCAAGAGGCGGCAAGGAGAACGAGGAAGAAAGGGCGCGTCAAGCCGATGGCAGCTATGTCCTCTACGTTCGGTCTCGTTCGCGGTCTCGTTCGGCGGGCATGCCGGTCGGCGTGGGTGTCGCCTTTGTGACCGTGCTCGTGCGCTGGCGGGGCCGGAGCGCGGCGAGCCGGGCGGCGGCGCCTTCCAGCACGGTGGTGGCGTCGTGGAGCGCGGCGGCGGCGCCTTCGAGCCCCGGCGCGGCCGGAGGCGGCGGCACGCTCTGGGAAGGGCGCTTCACGCGCGCCAGGTCGCTCGGCGGCACGCTCGGCGTACGGCGGGAGGGTGATTGCGTCATGGGAAGAAAGCGCGAGAGATCCAGAGGGCCCGAAGACGGTACGGAAGGTGCGGGCCCGTGGCTCCTCCGACGCGCACGAGGCGCGCGCCATTACAGAGCAACCCATGTGCCATCCTGGAAACGTTCCCTTTTCGCGCAATCGTGGCGAGCCGCCGCGCGGCGGATCGTGGACGAACCGGCGCGCGCCCGTTCAGGGGTCTTCGTCGTCGGTCCGGCGGAGACGCGCGCGCACGGGGGGGAGCGGGACGGTCGCGTTCGGGACGGGCCGCTCGGCGGACTCGCGCTGGTAGGCGCCGATCGTCGCGCGGACGATGGGCGGCAAGAACACGTGCTCGAGGTCGACGCTGGCGAGCGAGGCGGCGACGGTGGCGATGCGGTCGACGAGCGGCGCGCGTTCGTCCACGAGGATCACGCGCTTGCCGCGGATGGTGCAGAGCCCTCCGCGCCACTTCTTGCCGCCGTCGGAGAGCGAGGGGTCGAAGGACTCGGAGCGCACGGTGATGCCGGCCTTGCGCGCGGCCTGGATGAGCTCCTGGAGGAGCCGCCCGAGCTCCATCCCGCGAGCGTACTCCCGTTCGAGGCGGAGCGCGTACGTTTCCTGCGTTTCCTGTTAGTCTCCGGGCGGGCGACGGTGCGCGCTGTCGCGGGGGTGCTGCTCGGGAGGCTTTCGTCGTGCGCTTTTCTTTCCGCTGGGGTCTCGTTCTGGTTGCGCTCGCCACGCCGGCCGTCTGGCTCGTGCCCGGCTGCGGTGCGCGCACCGACATCGAGGACGATGACGTCCTCGACGAGGACGAAGACGACGCCGGCAAGGACGCCGGCGAGGACGCGGACCACGACGTCTCGTCCGACGTCGTCGTCGACGTGATGACGGATATCCCCGTCGACGTGCCCTTCGACGTGGTCGAGGACGCGCCCGTCGACGTGGTCGCGGACGTGGTCGAGGACGTGGTCGCGGATGTCCCCGTCGACGTGGTCGAGGACGTGGTCGAGGACGCGCCCGTCGACGTGGTCGAGGACGCGCCCGTCGACGTGGTCGAGGATGTTGTCGTCGACGTGGTCGAGGACGTCGCCGTCGACGTGGTGGAGGACGTCGTCGAGGACGTCCCTGTGGATGTCTCGATGGATGTCGTCGACGACGTGCCGGGGGACGTCGGCCCCTGCCCGGACGCCGACGGCGACGGCTGGTCGATCTGCGACGGCGACTGCGACGATGCGGATCCGCTGGTCAACCCGGGCGCCTTCGACTTCCCGAACGGCAAGGACGACGACTGCGACGGCGTGATCGACAACCCGAACACCGCTTGCGGCGCGGGGCTCCAGTACACCTCGCAGGATGCGCTCGACTACGCGAGGTCGATCGAGCTCTGCCAGACGACCACGCTGAACGCGACCGGCCCGAACAAGCGCTGGGGCGTCGTCAGCGCCGAGCTTCGCCTCGCGGACGGCACGGGCCAGCCGTTCTCGCAGTCACACGCGATCATCACCTCGATGGGCGACGTGCTTGGCCCGCGCGCGAACGAGAACTTCGTTTTCCTCTCGACCGGCCTCGCCGCCACGCCGAGCCAGCCGTACTTCCAGTTCGGCACGCCGCAAGGCGGCACGGACACCGGCACGCAGTCGCCGACGCCCCCCGGCTTCCCCACCAACAAATCGGGCTGCCCCGTCCCCTTCGCGTCCACCGCGTTCAACCCGGTCAACCTCAAGATCCAGGTGCGAACGCCGACGAACGCGAGCAGCTTCGCCTTTGATCACGCGTACTGGTCGTCCGAGTACCC
Source organism: Polyangium spumosum (assembly GCF_009649845.1). NCBI lineage: Bacteria > Pseudomonadati > Myxococcota > Polyangiales > Polyangiaceae > Polyangium > Polyangium spumosum. The sequence goes on along the minus strand of NZ_WJIE01000002.1, from coordinate 287,748 downwards.
GGAGTACGCTTGTTCTCCGTTCAACGACCTCTGGGTCGTCCTCTTGAAGACGGGCGCGTCGGGGATCGCGAACAACCGGAACGTGGTGTTCGACGGGCAGGGGACGCCGGGCTCGGTGAACCTGAATTTCTTCGATCGTTGCGTGGCGGGGCCGACGGGTTGCTTCGGCACGCCGGGCTTCAACTTCTGCTCGGGCGGCAAGGCCGAGCTCGCGGGCACGGGGTACGACGCCGTGGACATGCCGTGCAACAACACGGCGAGCTCGATCGGCGGGAGCACGGGCTGGCTCACGACGGAGGCGCCGATCGTGCCCGGCGAGATCGCGACGGTGGAGTTCATCGTCTGGGACTCGTCGGACGGCATCTTCGATTCGGCCTCGATCCTGGACTATTTCCGCTGGTCGCCGGGCAAGCTCGCGACCCCGACGACGTACAGGCCGTAGCAGCCGAGCGGCGCACGCTCGTTCGGTAGAAATCCGTTCTGGGTGTCGTGTGTGTGGTTTTCGTGTGTCGCGGGACGGTTCGTCGGGCTGCCGCGGTTGACTCGACGATCGTCCCGTGTTATGCGGCTGTTCAGTAGCGTGTCCGGCCGAGTGGGAGCGAATGTGCGCTTCCCGGTCGTGGCGGGCAGAGGCCCAGCGCGTGGCGTCGAACCAACGACGGCACGGGCGACGCGCACCAAGAGGAGCGCCCAAGTGAGGGGAGCGCCCGAAGGGCTGGACAAAAGATGACGTTTACCGATGCAGCGGCCGAGGTGCTTCGCCTCGTCGGCAGGCCGCTCCACTACAAAGAGATCACCGATATCGCGATAGAGAAGAACTTGCTCAGCCACGTCGGGAAGAGCCCCGAGGTCACGATGGGCGCCCGGCTCGCCGCGATGCTCAAGAAGGACTCGTCCGACACGGCGCTCATCCGCGTCAAGCCCGGCGTTTTTGCGCTGCGGGAGTGGGATGAGAAGACGCTCCGCGCGGGTCTCGATGGCAAGAAGGGCAGGCGCGGCGGCAAGCAAGAGGCCCCCGCCAAGGCCGCCCGGCACGAGGCCGAAGAGGTGATCGCCCCGGAGGTCGTCGAGGAAGAAGAAGCCGTCGCCGAGGAGGCCGAGGCGCCGGAGGTCGAGGCGGAAGCGGCGCCGGAAGAGTTCGCAGCCGCCCCCGCTCCCGCCCTCGAAGAGGCCGCCGCTGCCGAGGAAGAGGCCGACGAAGACGACGAGACGCTCGTGTCTCCGGCTCCTGCCGCGAAGTTGCCCCCGCCCATGCCCCGCCCGTCGGCGCCGACGTATACGCGCGCGGTGGAGGACGAGGAGATCGACGCGGGGCCCGCTGGCCCCGACGACGTGATGCGCGCGGAGGCCGCCGCCGGCGCCGCCGAGATGTTCGACGAGGAAGAGGACGACGATCAGCCGATCCTCGGCGGAGGCGACGAGCGCGCCGGTGGCGCGGGCGAGGCCGGCGGAGAAGGCCGTCGTCGCCGTCGTCGCCGTCGCCGCGGGCGCAGCACGAACGGCGAGGCTCAGGCCCTGCCCACGAGCGGCGGCGGCTTGCCGTCGTACACGGCGACGCCCGCTTTCGAGGTGCGCCGCGACGGCCGCGACCGCGACGTGGGGCGCGACCGCGACGTGGGGCGTGACCGCGACATGGGCCGCGATCGCGAGATTGTGCGCGACGTGGCTCCGACCGAGGCCGTCTACCGCGGGCCGCAGGTCATCGAGTTGACCCCGGGCGACGGTCATCCGGCCCTCGACGACCTCGCCGGCCGCGAGCTCGCCGACGCCGTGGCTGCGATCCTGTCGACGTTCGATCGCAACGCGGGCGCCGTGTCGCTGCGGCAAATCGCCGAGACGGCGCAGCGTCGCGGCCGGCTCTCGGGCGACGCGCAGCTCGTGCAGTCGCAGGTGGCCGCCGCTGTGCGCGCTGACAATGCTCGCCGCATCGCCGCGGGTCAGCGCCCGCGCTTCCGGTTTGCCGGTGGCCGCGTGGCCCTGACGGACTGGCTGCTCGGCGGAGACCTGGCGCGCCTCGAGCAGGAGGCCCTCGCCGCGGTGGAGCGCTACCGCGACGGCGCCCGCCGCGCCTTCGCGCGCAAGCTCGGCGAGCTGCCGGGTCACGCCTTCATCGAGGTCTGCGTGCTCGCCTTGGAGCGGATGGGCGTCGGCCAGCTCCGTGCTGTGCGTCGTGCCGGTGCGCCTGGCGGAGAGTCGCACTTCTCGGGTGTGCTCAAGATGGGCAACGACGAGATTCGCGTGGCGATCGTGATTCGCCGTGACGGCCGCGAGGTTGGTCGCGAGCGCGTGACGGAGCTGCGTGGCTCGCTCCACCACTACGGGCCGGCGACGGTCGGGTGGATCTTCACGGCTGGGCAGACGTTGTCCGGCGCGCGGGAAGAAGCGTCCGTTCCGGGCACCGCGCCGATCGCGCTGTACGATGGGCTCGCCGTGGCGCGGCTGTGCGAGGACAACGACGTGGCGGTGATCCGAGCGCGGCTTCCGATCGCGATCCCGGACGTCGACCTGCTCGACGCGCTGCGCGCCTCCTGAAACCCGTCTTCCGACTGGATGAACTGCGCATCGCGCAGTTCATCCACCCTCGGTCCAGGCCGTGCCTGGTCCGGGTCCAGGGGCGGACAGCCCCTGGTCGGGGTCCGGGGTGGAAACCCCGGCTGCCCTCCCCACGTTGACGACCTCGAACTTTCCTGCGACGGTCCAGCCCGCATGCGCGCTCCCGTCGCACGAATCTCCCTGCTCTCGACCCTCCTCTTTGCCGCGGCGTGTGGTGGCGCGAAGCCGCCGCCGTCGGTCTTTCCCACGGGAGACGACGCCCTCGCTCGGATGAAAGACACCTACGCCTGCGTCAATGGCGTGCAGGGTCAGGCCAAGATCGACCGCTTCGCCCCCGAGGGGCGCGTACGTGGCGAGGTGCACCTCTTCGCCGTGAACCCGGATCGTGTCCGCTTCGACGTGGTCAGCCCCTTCGGGGCCATGCTTTACACCCTCACGGCCGACGGTGAGCGCTTCCAGATGCTCGACGTCAAGGAGAAGCAGTTCCTCTTTGGCCCTGCGAGCCCTTGCAACCTCGCGCGCATGACCCGTGTCCCCATCCCTGGGCATGCGCTCGTCTCGCTTCTCCGCGGCGAGGCGCCCGTCCTGCTCCACAAGCCTGGCGATACGACGATCACCTGGGACAGCGAGAGCGGGTTTTACCGTGTCCTCGTGCCGAGCACGCGTGACGCGAGGCAGGAGATCCACCTCGGCGTTCGGCCCGAGGACTGGGACAAACCTTGGTCCCAGCAGCGCGTGCGTGTCCTCTCCGTGCTCGTCTCCCAGCGCGGCGCCGACCTCTACCAGGCCGAGCTTTCCAACCACGAGCCTGCTCGCACTGCGCCTCCGCGGGAAGATCCCGACGGCCTCGAGGAGCCCATCTTGCCCATCGGGGGCGCTTGTGATGCCGAGCTCCCGCGCTCCATCCGCATGCGCGTGCCACACACCGAAGAGGACGTGATCTTCCAGTACAAGGAAGCCAAGTGGAACCCGCCCCTCGTGCCCGGCGCCTTCGAGCAGACCGAGCCTGGCGGCGTCCGCAAGCTCTACGTCACCTGCGAGAAGTGACTACCCGAGCGCCGCTCGTACGAGCCCCGGCACGTCCGTGATGAGGCCGTCCACGCCGAGGGCCGCGAGATCCAGCGCCTCCCGCGTGTCGTTCACCGTCCACACGTTCACCACGAGCCCGCTCCTCGCCAGCCGTCGCACCGTGCTGCCCTGCGTGAGGATCCGCTCGACGTGCGCCGCTTGCCCGAGGCCGCGGGCGAGCTCGAGCGCGGCCGTCGACCAGCGCGTGCGATGTACCAGGAGCGCCCGCGGGATCCGCGGCGCGAGCGCGCCGAACGCCGCGACCATCCGCGGATCGAACGACGATACGATCACCGGCACGCGTGGATCAAACGCCTGGAGCTTCCGCGCCGTCGCGCGCACCACCGCCGCTCGATCCGGCACGTCGTGCTTCATCTCCACGTTGACCCGCAGCCCGCGCGCCTGTGCCAGCGCGAGCACCTCCGTCAGACGCGGCGCTCGCTCCCCGCTCCCCACGTCGATCCGCCGGATCTCCTCGTACGGTAGCTCCGCTGCGGCTCGTGTGTCCGCGCCGCCCGTCACGCGATCGAACGTCGGATCGTGCAGCACCACGAGCTCGCCGTCTCGGTCGACCCGCACGTCGAGCTCGATGCCCTCTGCGCCCTCCTCGGCTGCGAGTTCGAATGCGGCGAGCGTGTTCTCGGGCCGGGCTCCGCGCACGCCGCGGTGCCCGTACACGAAGGGCGGACGCCCCTCTGCGCGCCGGAACGCCGCGGCGCCCTGCCACCTCACGTATCGAGCTCCCGCGTGATCGAGAGCGCCACCGCGCGCGCCCGGGTGATCTCTGCGAGCGGGAACGACGCCGCCCCCACGACCGGGTGCCCGCCGCCGTCGTATCGCCGGCAGATCGCCGCGATGTCGTGGCGGCGCTCCTTGCCACACCAGGGGTTGTAACCCACCGAGATCTTGATGTGTTGCTTCTGGCGCGTGACCGTCACGGAGTACATCGCCTCGGGGAAGAGGGCGTACGTGACGAACTTTGCCGCCGCGTCGATCGGCGCGTCGCTGAGGTCCACGAGCACCACGTTGCCCATCCGCGTGCCGGCCTGCTTCACCCGCTTGATGAACGTCTCGCGCGCGGCGGCGAGTGGCCGGTAGAGCTCCGTGATGTCCGCCCCGCGCGCCACCTCGTCGAGTGGACGCTCGAGCAGCCGAGGGACCATGTCCTTCAGGAAGGGCCCGTCGCCGTGGTGCTCGACCACCGACGCGAGCTTGAGCACGGGCTCCTCGCGGTCGACGGCGGCCTCGGCCGTGGGGAAACGTGCCGCGTCGATCACGTCCGCCCAGGCGACGAGCGGCGCGAGCGCCTCGCTCTCGACGCCGAAGCGCGCGCTCGCCACGTCGGCGATGAGCTTCGTGCACGAGCCGTACGTGGGCTCGTAAAACACCTGGTGGGCCTTGTCGCTCGACGCGAGCGCCGCGCGTGCTTCCTCGGCCGAGCCGAACGCCGTCACGTGGTGATCGAAATACCAGGAGAGGCGCGTGCTCTTCGTGTAGCGGAAATCCAGGATCGCGTTCTCGTCCCCGTCGAGCCAGCCCTCCGGGATCGTCTGCATGCCGGGGCCGTAGCCGCACGACCGGTACCGGAACGAGAGCGGCTCGTGGGGGGCGAGGGTGCGCACGAGGTGCGTGAACACGGCGGCGCTCGCCATCCCGTCGAAGCAGTGACCGTGGGTGGCGACGACGATATCGCGGGGCTTGCTCACGCGGGACAGCGGTAGCACGCCGCGGCCCCGAACGTGCGGTTTTCATGACGATTTACGTGCCGAGCGTCCTCGGCGTCACGTCCTCGGCGTCGGGCCTCACCACCCAGAGCACCGCGCCGGGCCGGAGCCCCGCGGCCTCCAGGGACAAACGTTCTTCGCCCTCGCGGGGATCGTCCTCGATGAACCGCTTCGTCCGTGGCTCGAAGAGGGCCCATTCCTTGCCGTACGTCATCGGAGGCAGCTTCGCGCCGCCGCGGCGTAATGCCTTCCAGATACGCGCGATCAGGCTCGAGAGGTGCACGTGCACGTCGAGGGAGAACGTCCAGAGCTCGCTCTGCTCCCCCAGGAAGCGGCGCGGATCCACCGTGACGTGCCGGCTCCCCACCCGCGCGGGCAGCTTCGGCACCGCCGAGCGCTGGGCCGACCGTGGCCCCTCCGCGCCGACCCTCTCCGTGAACGAAGACGCGAGCGCCGTCGGTTCGTCTCCGCGGAGGGGCCGCTCGGACGGCGGGGGCACGAACGACCGCGGCGTGACCATCGACGACGGCGGGCTCGGCGGGAAGCTCGAGCCCAGGGCCGCGCGCGCCCTCTCCCCCGTCGCGAGCATCTCCTCGCGGATCGCCTCGCCCGCGGGGACGAACCTCGTGAGCTCCGCGAGCATATCCTCGGCGCTCGAGAAGCGGGATTCGAGGGGGATCACGAGCGCGCGCTCGACGATCGCCGCCACGTCCGCGGGCACCCACGGCGCGATTTCCACGAGTGGCCTCGCGGGCGTGACGCAGATGGCCACGAGGAGCTGCCCGATCGACGACAGGTGCTGATGCGGCGCCCGCCCGGCGAGGGCCGCATAAAGCACGCAGCCGAGCGACCAGAGATCCGTCCGATGATCCACGTCGCGGCTGTTTTGCACCTGCTCGGGCGACATGTAGAGCGGCGAGCCGAGCAGGTTGCCCGTGGCCGTGAGCGCCGTCGTCTGCGCGAGGCCGAGGGGCTCGTTGCGGATCTTCGCGATGCCGAAATCGAGGATCTTCACGGTCAACGCGCCGTCCGGGCCGCGGGCGAGGAAGAGGTTCGCCGGCTTGATGTCGCGGTGGACGATACCCGCCGCGTGGACCTCGGCGAGGCCTCGCAGGGCCTGGGCCGTGATGGCGAGGGCGCCGCGGAGCGAGAGCGCGCCGACGCGGTCGATGAGGCGCTGCAGGTCCTCGCCTTCGAGCAGCTCGGTGGTGATGTAGGGGTATCCCGACGGCGCGTCGGTCCCGGCGTCGAGCATCCGGACGATGTGGGGGCTCTGGATCCGCGAGACCCCCTGCGCCTCCCGGCGGAAGCGGCGCAGCCCCTCGCCCTCGGCCATGTGGTGATGGAGCACCTTCACGGCGACACGCGCCCCGGTCCCGGTGTGCGTCGCCTCGTAGACGGCGCCCATCCCCCCGCGCCCGAGCAGGGAAACGAGCTTGTACTTCTGGCCCAGGGTCTCGCCGATCAAGCGCGGCCAGGGTAAACCACCGCATGAAGCTTGGCAAATGTTCAGTGGTCCACGGATCCCTCAGGGGGGCCGCGGCGCGCTGTCGCTCCCCGGAGCGGCGACACGCTTCTCCTGCGAGGGTGCGCGAAATGCTCTTGATCTCGGCATCCTCCTCGCATGTCCCGGGCGGCGCGCCGCGGATCGGCGCGTTTGGAGGTGAGAGCATGCTCAGGAAATCAGGCGCCCTCGTCGTTTTTGGCCTCGCGCTCGGGCTGTGTGCGCCCTCGGTCTTCGCCCAGGAGCAGCAGCAGCACGCCGGCCAGCAGCAGCAGCAACACCAGGACAAGATGACGCCCAAGCCGCTCGACCTCGGCGGCCGGTCCATGGAGGAGCTGTTCAAGGAGGGGCAGGAGGTCGATGTCCCGCTCGCCAGCGTGCCCGGCTTGGCGCAGCAGACCCTTCAGCAATGGTCCAAGGGGGGCAAGCTCGAGAAAATCGAGAAGCACACCCTCAAGGACGGCCGCGTCTTCTATCAGGGCCACATCGACAAGGCAGGGCAGATGCTCGAGGTCATCGTGACCCCGGAGGGCCAGACCGTGCGCGCGGGCGAGGAGACCGCCGATTGACGAGCCGCGCCACGTGACACGTTCGTCCCACTCCCACCTCGATCGAGCCCCTGAAGCCAAACCAAAATGAGCTCCGCCGGCGGGGCTCCGTCATCGCCCTGCCGCCGCGTCGCCGCGCAGGACCATGCACGTGCTGGCCAGCCGGCATACCAGGGCCGTCTGCTCGTCGACGATGTCGCATTCGAGGTAACCGAGCGTTCGCGAGCGCTTCACCATTTTCGCCTCGGCGCGCAGGCGGGCCGTCCATACCGGCTTGAAATAGTTCGCCTTGAGCTCGATCGTGGTGAAGCTCTCGCCCGCGGCGAGCGTGCTCGCCATCGCGAACCCCATGGCGGCGTCGCCGAGGTCGACCAGCACGCCGCCGTGCATCGTGCCCATCGGGTTCGCGTGGCGGCTCGGATCGCCCACCAGCGTGAAGACCGCCGAGCCCTCGCCGACGTCGACGAGTTCGAAGCCGATCAGCTTGGCGATCGGCGGCGGCTCTCCGCCCTTCAGGAGCGAACGCATCTTCTTCATCCAGGGGGTCTCTTCGGTCGTCATGGTTCGTCTTTCTCCGAGGCTCTTTGCTTGGCCATGATGACAATCATGTCAAACGGATGAGCAGGAACCGGGCGGATCAGGGGCGGACCCCGCGCGCCCGCGCCGCGATCGCGCGGACGTGACGGGGCCCCGTCCCGCAGCAGCTCCCCACGATCGTGGCTCCCGCTCGGATCCACGCCTCCGCGAGGTCCGCGTAGACATCGGCCCCGCGCGTGGCGTCCCCCCAGCCAATACCCTCCTCCATCGCGCCGGCATTGGCGTACGCGCCGAACGGGATCCCCACCCGCGCGAGTTTTTCCACGTACGAAAGCGTCCGCGTCGCGGGCGTGCAATTGACGAGCACGGCGCTCGCGCCCCGCGCCGCGGCCTCCCGCGCGCCGGCCTCGACCTCCTCGGGCGTCAGCAAATTCGCCTCCGGCCCCGCGGTGAACGCCACCCATACGGGCAAACCCGTCCGGAGGCCCTCCTCCAGCGCCACGAGCGCCTCGCCGACGTGCGGGAACGCCTCGCAGAGGATCAGATCCACCCCCGCGTCCGCGAGCACCTCGCAGAGCTCGTGGTGCTCCGGGCGAGGGTTCGTCGGTGATCGCTCCGGCCTGTAACAATCCTCGAGCGGCGCCACGCTCCCCGCGACGTGATGCCCCCTCGGCGCGGCCTCCCGCGCGAGCGCGACCGCCCTCCGCGCGAGCACCTCCCAGCGATCGCCCGCGCTCCGCCGCTTCGTCCGAAACGTGTTCGCCGTGTGCACCGTCGCGCCCGCCGCCGCGTAGTCCCGGTGGATCGTCGAGACGACCTCGGGCGCGTGATCCAGCGCGTAGGCGCTCCAGAGCGGCGCGGGCGTCGGCACCCCACGCGCGTCGAGCTCGGTCCCCAGCGGGCCGTCGAGGATCGTCACCATGGCGGAGGACATCTCGCCTTAGAATGCGCCCACGTCACGATGAGCGCACCTGCCCCGAAGAACCTCCCCCGCCACGCGAGCCATCGCTACCACACGGTGCTCGTCGCCGTCGGCGCGTTCCTCTTCCTGATCGGCGCCGCCAGCCTCGCCCAGGTCTTCCTGCTCGGCGTGGAGAGCCCTTTCCTCCTGGGCATCGGCCCCGTCTTCGCCTGGCTCGGCGCGCTGCTCGGCGTCCTCGCGGGCGTGGGCCTTCGGATCGGCGCGCGTATCCCGATCGTCAACACCTCCTTCGACCTCATCAACCGCGGCCGCCTCGCCGAGGCCGAGGGTTACCTCGACATCGCCGAGCAGGGCCGGCCGCACCCGCTCGTCGTGAGTGTCGCCGCCGTGCAGCGGGGCCTCATCGCGATGCGCCGCGGCGACCTCCCGGCCGCGATCGCCCACATCGATCGCGCCATCGCGACCCCGCTCGGCCTCTTCTATCGTGCGCAGACCAGGATGCAGATCGTGAACGCGCGCGCCATCCGCGCGTTCCTGCGCGCGGCGAGCGGCGAGCGGGAGGGCGCGCGCGCCGACATCGAGGCCGTGCGCGAGAGCCCCGACGCCCTGCCGCAGTCCCTCGGGCGTATCGCCCTCGCCGAGAGCATCCTGCTCGAACGATCGGGTGATCGCGAGGCGCTCCGCGAGCACCTCGTCACGCACCACGAGTTGCTCTTCGACAGCACCGATCGCCGCGAGCGCGCGATCGTCCGCGCCTTCCAGCGGATGCTCGAGGCCACCGCCACGAGCGTGTATCGCAAGGGCGCGAAGCGCGACGAGGGCAGCGAAGAGCCGCCGCTCGCCGACTGGATCGCGGCCGTCGTCCCCGAGGCGGCGCCCTTCGTCGAGGCGAGCGGCGCGCGGCCCGACAGGACCGCCGAGCTGCCCGAGCCCGAGGCCACCGACGACGCGAAGAAGGCCGTCTCCGCCGCGCGCAAGGCGGCCGAGAAGGCCGCGCCCGTGAAACAAGCGCCCAAGCCCGGCCGGGTCGTCCTGCTCTGGGCCGTGCTCATCATCTTTTCCCTCGTCCTCTGGCAGGCGCTCGCGTCCGCGCCCGCCTCGGGCCGCGGCGCTCCTCCTTCGGGCCTCAGCGAAGCGGCGCCCACGCTCATGTCCGCGTTCCCGGCGCTCTTCCTCGTCGTCCTCGTTGGCCTCTTCGCGAGGAACCTCCTCGAGAACCGCCGCCACACGAAGGCGCTCCTGCGCGGGCTCAACCTCGTCGGCCAGGGCAAGTTCGACGAGGGCGCCGAGGTCCTCGAGGGCCTCACGAAGATCCGGCTCGACCTCAACGCGGCCCAGGCGCACCTCGCGCTCGCGACGCTCGCCGAGCAGAGGACCGACCTCACGAAGGCCCTCGAGCACTGCGATCGTGGCCTCGCGCGCCTCTCGAGGTACGCCATGCGTATCTCGGCCTCCGACATCCTCCTGCCGGACCTCGTCAGCGAGCGCGCCTTCTTGCTCGCGGCCATGGATCGCCACGCCGAGGCCTCTGCCGAGCTCGCCTCGCTCCCGCCGGCCTACCCTTACAAGAGCCGCGCCCTCTTCCGCGTCCGCTTGCTCTCGCTCGTGCGACAGGGCGACCTCCAGGGCGCCGCCGACCTCGTCGCGCGGGCTGGCCTCGACCTGCCGCTCTCCTCGCGCGACGAGATGCTCGTGGACACCGTGCGCGCCGCGACGAGCCCCGAGACCGCCGGCGCCGGGGAGATCCCGCGGCTCAAGCGCGAGCTCCGCACCTACGCGCCGCTGCGCCGCTGGATGGAGACCTTCGCGCCGGGCGCGCTCACCGCGCTCGAACGGACGAGCGAAGAGACACCCCTCGAAGCCGTGAAGGACGAAGACACACGCGCCGAAGAGGAGGCCCTCGCCGAGGAGGAGGCCGTGCGGGCCGGCGCGCGTGGAGTCGTGCTGGCGAGCTAGGGAAACCTCTACTTCGTGCTCACCGTATCGAAATACGTGAACTTCTTCCCCTTGATCTGCACGATCACGATCGGCTTGTCCGCGTTCCTGTCGGCGTTGATCGTGATCGCGCCCGTCGCGCCCTGGAAGTCCTTCGTCTCCGCGATCGCGTCGCGGATCGCCTCCGGCGTGTCGCCCTTCGCGCGGCCCATCGCGTCGAAGAGCAGCATCGCCGCGTCGTAGCCTTGCGCCGCGAGCGCGGACGGCTCGCGCTTGAACTTCTCCACGTACTTCTTCACGAACGCCTGCGAGAGCGGCGCGGGCATGTCCGGGGAGAAGTGGTTCGTGAAGTACGCGCCCTCCATCTCCTCGCCCGCGTCGTGCACGAGCGAGTCCGCGTGCCAGCCGTCGCCGCCGACGAACATGCTCCCGGCGAGGCCTGCGGCCTTTGCTTGCCGCGCGATCGGCACCATCGCGTTGTAGTAGACCGGCGCGTAGATCGCCTCGGGCTCGGCGCTCTTGATCTCGTTCAGGTACGTCGTGAAGTTCGTCTCGCTCTTGAGGAAGCTCTTCTCGGCGACGACGTTCAGGCCGAGCTTCTTCGCCTCGCTCTTGAACTCGTTCGCGAGGCCGGACGAGTAGAGGTCGTCCGAGGCGTAGAGCACGGCGACCTTGTTTTTTCCGAGCTTCTCCTTGATGAAGCGCGCGCCCATCTGGCCTTGCACGTCGTCGGTGAAGCAGACGCGGAAGACGAAGGGGCCGACCTTGGTCACGTCCGGGTTCGTCGACGAGGGCGTGATCATCGGGACCTTGTTCTTGTTCGCGACGATGCCGCCGGCCTTCGAGCGTGACGACGCGACCTCGCCGAGCAGCGCGACGACCTTGTCCCGGTTGATGAGCTGCAGGACCTTGTTCGTGGCCTCCTGCGGGTTCGACTTGTCGTCCTCGAAGATCACGCGGACCTTCTTGCCCTTCACGCCGCCCTTCGCGTTGATCTCCTCGACGGCGAGCTCGGTGCCTTCCTGCGTGTCCTTGCCGAACTGCGTCTCGGCGCCGGAGAGGCTGAGGTAAGCGCCCACCTTCCACTCGTTCGCGGCGGCCGGGCTCGCGCCGTCCTTCTTCCCGCACCCCGCGCCGAGCGCCGACAGCAAACAAAGGCCGGCCACGGTCCCCATCCAACGACGTCGTCCGAGCATTTTCCTTGGCTTCTCCTGTGGCCGAGCATGCCACAGCCCAGCCGACGCGGAAACTTTCGGCCCTCCCCGGCGAAGAGCGGGGAGAGGCTGGCGAAGAGCGGGGAGACCCTTGCGAAGAGCGGGGAGGGGCTGGTGAAGAGCGGGGAGGGACCCGTGAAGAGGGCGGAGGGACCCGTGAAGAGGGCGGAGGGACCCGTGAAGAGGGCGGAGGGACCCGTGAAGAGGGCGGAGGGACCCGTGAAGAGGGCGGAGGGACCCGTGAAGAGCGGGGAGGCACCCGTGAAGAGCGCGGAGGGACCCGTGAAGAGCGCGGAGGCACCCGTGAAGAGCGGGGAGGGACCCGTGAAGAGCGCGGAGGCACCCGTGAAGAGCGCGGAGGGACCCGTGAAGAGGGCGGAGGGACCCGTGAAGAGCGACCGTGCGGTCAGAGACACCGCCGGAACGGCATCCCGTCCACGTTCGGCGACACCCCTCCGGCCGCGGTGCACGTCGTTCCATTCGGGCAGACCCCGTCGGCCGTGCAATCGCGGCTGCATTTCCCCTCGAAGCAATAACCGAACACGCATTGCGTGTCGTTCGCGCAGGCCGCGCCCACCTCGCCCGCGCCCGTGGGCAAACAGAGCCCGGCGCGCGCGCCCTGGATGTTCCCGACGGCCGAACACGCGAAGCCGAAGGGACAGGCGCCCTGGTAGCGGCACGAATTCACGCACGCGTCACCCGCCTGGCCCTGGAACGTGACGGGCGAGCCGCAGTTCACCGCGGGCGGCGGCGGGATGGTGAACGCCTGGAAGTTCATGTGTTGCCCGTCATTGCACAGGTTGATGGTCTTGCCGAACGCATCACAATGCCACTCCGTGGGCGTGCTCCCGCCGGGCATTGGGCCGTAGATGTCGGGCGGCCGCGCGCACAGGCCGCTCGAGCAGGTCCAGGGCGCGAGGAGCGAGGCGCGCTGCGGGCAATCGGCGCTCGTCGTGCACGCGAGCGTGCAGGCCCCGACGAGCAGCGAATTCGTGTCACACGCGGCCGGCACGATACACGCCGACGTGTTGCCCGATTCGCAATACGCCTCGGCCTTCACGCAGACCTTCGTGGGCGGGCTGCCGACGGGCATGCATCCATACCCGTTCGGGCAATCCGAGCCCGTCGCGCAGGCCACCGTGCAATACCCCGGCCCTTCGAGGCAGCCGAAATTGCAGGCCGCCGCGTTCGCGCACGCCTTCCCGACGTCGCTCGTCGTGCAATATTTCTCGTCGCCCACCGCGCTGCAGCGCATCCCGCTCGGGCAGCCGCCGTCCGAGATGCAGGCGCGCGTGCAGCGCTGCGGCCCGTTTTTCCACATCGGCTCGCACGTGAGCCCCGCCCCGCATTCCCCGTCGGCCCCACAAAGATCGAGCTCGTCCTTCGTCCCGCCGCCGCCGCCCCCGGAGCCACTCGAGGCGCTGCTGCTGCTCGACGAGGCGCTGCTGCTGCTCGACGAGGCGCTCGCGCTCGACGAGCTGCTCGCGCTCGTGGCGCCGCCCATTCCTCCGGCGCCGCCCATTCCTCCGGCGCCGCCCACGCCGCCGGCGCCGCCCATGCCTCCGCCGCCGCCCATGCCGCCCTGGCCCTCGTCGGGCAAGCATTGCCCGGCATGACACCGGAATCCGGGCTGGCAGTCGCGCTCCGTGTCGGCGCACTCGCGCTTGCACTCGCCGTCGACACACGCGCCCTCGATGCAGTCGCTGTTGAGCTCGCACGGCGTCGCGCTCGCGCAGCCCGACTCGGTGGTCGCGAAGGCCAGGATCGAGCCGGCCAGCGTGAGGATGGATAACAAGGCATACGAGGTGGTGCGGGCTCGAGGCATGATGCGCGACGTTATCACCCCGCGCCCGTGCTACAAAGCACGGCATGCCGCACCTCCGAGGGTTCACCCGCGCCGCGTTCGCCGTGGCGATCACGCCCCTCGTGATCGCGGCCCCCGCGGCCGCCGGCTTCGAGGATCTCGCGGGCACGAAGCCCGGAGAGCTCGGCCAGGGCAGCCAGTTCGAGGGGGCCGACGGCTGCTCGTTATGCCACGGCGGCGGCCACGCGGGCGATCGCACCTACCTCCCGCACGACGGATGGGCCGGCACCATGATGGGCAACGCCGCGCGCGACCCCGTCTTTCGCGCCGCGCTGGCGATCGCGAACCAGGACGCGCCGGGCGTGGGCACGTTTTGCTTGCGTTGCCATTCTCCCATCGCATTCGTCCGCGGGCACGCGACGCCGCCCGACGGCAGCGCCTTCGACGCGATCGACATGCAAGGCGTCGGCTGCGACACCTGCCACCGCGCCGTCCCCTCGGGCCCGCCCGAGGCGCCGTATCACCTCGGCGACGCGCAGCTCGTCTACGACGACAACCTCGACAAACGGGGCCCGTACGCCGACAGCGTGGCGCACGTCCACGGCGCGGCAGAGGACGGGGCGCTCGCGAGCTCCTCGTTTTGCGGCCAATGCCACCAGGTGACGAACCCCGGCAGGCGCCTGCGTGACGCGAACGGCGTCGAGACCACGCTCGCCTTCCCGCTCGACACCACCTATGAAGAATGGGCGCAGAGCGCGTTCGCCCGGGCGGGCGGAGAGAGCTGCGTCGATTGCCATACCCGCCGCAAATCGGGCCCCGCCCCCATTGCGACCGTGCCCGGCGCGCCGCTGCGCCCGGACCCGCGTGATCACGTCTTCGCTGGCGGCAACCTCTTCGGCATCCGGGCCGTCATGGCCAAGGACCCGGCGCGCGCCGCGGCGTTCTCGGACGCCTTCGCGCTCGCCCTCGCGCGCACGGAGGAGACGCTCGCCGCCGCGGCGAAGGTCGAGATCGAGCGCGCGCCCGCGTCCGCCGCGCCCGGCGAGCCCTTCGAGATCACGGTGCGCGTGGAGAACCTGAGCGGCCACAAATTCCCGACGGGGTATGCCGAGGGGCGCCGCGCGTGGATCGCGCTCGCGCTCGTCGGGGAGGCGGGCGAGGAGACCTTTTTACTCGGCGGCTACGACGCGGCGAAAGGCGAGATCGAGGCGTCCCCGCCGACGCACGTGTATCGCGCGCAGCACGGCCGCTGGAATGGATCCGCGGCCGAGCCGGGGGAGGACCTCGCGCGGCACGACATGATCCTCTCGGATACACGTATCCCGCCGAAGGCTTTTGTCCCGACGCCCACGACCACGCCGACGGGCGAGATCGATTATGCCGACGGCGCGGGAGGTGTGCGCTCCTGGGACGAGGCGACGTTCGCGGTGACGGCGCCGGCCGGGGTGAAGGGCGAGCGGGTCGTCTCCGCGCGGGTGCTGTACCAGCCGATCACGCGAAAATACGTCGAACACCTGGCCGAGGCGAACGTCACGGATTCGAGCGGAGAGGAGCTGCTCGCCATCTACGAATCCGTCGGCGCGTCGCCGCCGTTCGTCGTGGCGAAGGCGGAGGTCGTGATCGATTTCGGCGGCGGCGGCGGGAGCGGCAGCGGCAGCAGCGGCGGCGGCGGCGGGAGCAGCGGCGGGAGCGGGGACGGATGTGGATGCCGTCTGCCCGGACAACCCGCGTCCTCGGGCCTCCCTCTGGCGCTCGGGCTCTCCTGGCTCCTCCTCCGGGGTCGTGGCCGAAGGAAAAGCCCGCGGCCCGTCTGAGACGTCTCCCATTTCAATCAACCGGGACGCACGGTCCATTTGTGCAAAAATCATTGGATCGTCGAGGGGAGCGGCGGGATCCTGCTCGGTCATGCGTACTCGAAATACGATTCCCCTCGCCGTCCTCGTCGTCCTCACGTCCGGATGCGGGCAAGACCTCGGGCAAGACCTCGGACGAGGGCTCGGGCAAGAGCTCGCCTGCGGCGCGGGCGAGGTCCCCTTCCGCGGCGCGTGTGTCGATCCTTTGCGCCGTTACGAGCCCGAAGCGCAGCTCGACCTCGACAATGTCGTCGCGTATGGCGAGCCGCCCGAGGCCCTGAGGCTCCCGCCTCCGCCGAAGAGCGGCTTCCGCATCGTCGCCCCGCCGCGCACGCTCGCGCCCGGCGAGGAGGTCTCCTTTTGCCTCTCGTGGCCCATCCCCGAGATCACGCACCGGGTCGTGCACGGAGGCCGCCTCTACACGACGCCGGGCCTGCACCATTCCAACATGGTCGCCAAGCCCATCGAGGCCGAGCTCGGCCCGAACCCGTACCCCGACTGCCACCCCGGCGCCGAGGATCCCTTCTCGAACATCGGCGCCGGCGTCCCGGACGTGCTCTTCGCCAATTCGACGCAGGTGGTCGGCGAGGAGACCATCCAGTTCCCCGAAGGAATGGGCTACGTGCTCGACACCTCGCGCGAGATCTCCACGAGTATCCATTTCCTGAACACGACGAGCGCGCCGCAACGCGTCGAGCTCGCCTACGATTTCTTCACGATGCCCGCCGCCGAGCTCACGGAGGAGGTCGCGCCGTTCGTCGCGCAGATCCGGCATTTCTCGGTCCCGCCACACACGACCGAGACCGTCGCCACGAGCTGCGCCGTCTTCGGCGGCCACATCGTCTCGCTCATGCCCCACACGCACGACCTCGCGCAGCGCTTCACGGTGGACCTCGTCTCGGCGGACGGAGAGGCGCGGCGCGTCTACGACGACGGCGCCTTCGACCTCGAGAGCGACATCCAGACCTACGATCCGCCCCTCGATCTCGAGGGCGTCTCGGCGATCCGCCACGCGTGCCTCTTCAACAACACCCGCGACGTCGAGGTCCACTACGGCATCGGGCTCAACGAAATGTGTGTCCTGTTCGGGTACATTTATCCGCCCGTGAAGCAGTTCGCCGGCGTCGTCCCCGAGGACGGCAAGCCCTGCTCGTCCTTGCAGCTCGGCCTCTTCCGTTGACCCCGGAGGGAAAACGCGTCCATCATCCACGCGGGACCGACATGAAACAAGCGACCGCGTGGTTCGTCCTCGCTTTGATCCTGGCTTATGGCTGCGTCGAGCCGCCTCAGGGCGGCCTCGTGCCGGCGCCCCCCGGCCAGGGGGGCTCGGCCGGGGAGGGCGGAGGGCCGCCGGATGATTATTTCACGGCGAAGGAGCTCTTCGACCTCAACGTCTACCCCGTCTTCGTCAGCAAATGCACGCCCTGCCACACGCAGGGCGCGAACGCCGCGCCGATCTGGCTCGGCGCGGAGGAGAGCTCGTCGTACGCGAAGATCGAAGGGTACCCGAAGCCCCTCATCGCCCACCCCGACAACAGCCTGCTCCGCCTGAAGGGCGAGCACACCGGGCCGGCCCTCGCGATCGAGGACGATTTCGTCGTCGCGGAATGGTTGATGAAGGAGGTCGACGAGCGCGGGCTCTTCGGCGACCCCACGTTCGAGCCGGACCCCGGCGCGGGCGGCGCGGGCGGAGAGGGCGGCGAAGGCGGCGCGGGCGGGGAGGGCGGCGGCCCCGTGAACGACACGACGTTGCTCCAGGCGCTCGAGGAGTTCGGCGCGTGTATGCAGTGGAAGGACTGGGAGTCGACCGGAATGGTCGACCTGCCCAACCAGCTCACCGCGGCCGGGGCCTGCAAGTCGTGCCATTTCGCGGGGATGGGCGGCAATTGGCTCTCGGGAGACCCGGTCGAGACGTTCGAGAAAAACCGGCTCTTTCCCTACGTCCTGAAAATTGCCGTCGGCACGGTGAACGAGGTCGGCGCGTTCTCGGATCTCGTGCCGGCGCGGCGCCACATCGACAAGGGGATCGAGAGCCAGATGTGCGACGCGGAGCCGTGCCATCCGGCGTTTTTGCTGTCGCCGGAGATGGAGACGGCGGTGGAGAATTTCTTCCTGATCTCGTACGCGCGGTGGAAGCAGGGGCTCTGCGAGCCTTGACCCGGAGGGCGCTCGTCCTCGTTTTCGTCGCGCTCGCCCTCGTGGGCTGCAAGCGAGAGCCCGCGGGCGAGGCCCCGGAGGTCACGGTCGCCGCGGCGACGAGCCTACGCAAGGTGTTTCCCGCCCTGATCGAGGGCTTCGGCGAGGCGCAGCCGGGCGCGCGTGTGCGCGCGACGTACGGGGCCTCGGGCGAGCTCGCGCGGCAGGTCGAGGGCGGGGCGGGGGTGGATCTCGTGGTCTTCGCGGCGAGAGATCCGATCGACCGGCTCGCGGCCGGCGGGCACGTGGAGCCAAACCGAGCGCGCGTCGTGGCGACGAACGAGCTCGTGCTCGTCGGGCCCAGGGGCGGCCCGAAGCTCACGTTCGCGACGCTCGCGACGGCGCTGCCGCCGGGCGAGGAGCTCGCGATCGGGGAGCCGGGCGCGGTGCCGGCAGGTCGGTACGCGCGCGAGGCGCTCTCGAGGCTCGGCGCGTGGGAGGCGCTCGAGGGGCGCGTGGTGCTCGGCGGCAACGTCGCGGCCGTGCTCGCCTACGTGGAGCGAGGCGAGGTCGCGGCGGCGATCGTTTATCGTACCGAGGTCCCCGGCGCGAAGGGGATCGAGGTGCTCGATGGCGCGACGGGAGAATGGGCGCCCCGGCCCGAGGTCTGGGCGGCCGTCACGACGAAGGCCCGCGCGCGGGCAGGCTCCGAGGCGCTGCTCGATTTCATCACGAGCCCCGCCGGGCAGCGGATCCTCGCCGCGTACGGGTTTGGCCCGATTCGCTAGGTCCTCCCGGGCCCCGCTCCGGGGTCCGGATGCGCCGGACAAACACGCGACGTCGGGGAGGTGTCGGGCCGCCGACGCTCGGGGCCACGAGGGAACGCCGCGCGGCGAGCGCCTTGTCCCTACCCGTGCGGCTCGTCCCCGTATAAGCTCGCCGTTGGTGCAGGAGGCGACGGACAAGGTACGACGCGCGCGCAGAGGGCTCGCGATCTTCATCGGCGTCGTGATCCTGGCGAGCGCGCCGTTCCACACGCAGATCGCGCTCTACGGCCTCGACGCGAGCTACTTCCTCCCATTGGTATGGGTCCCGTGCTTCGCCTCCGTCGTGGCGCGGCTCGCCCTGCGCGAGGGGTTTGGCGACGTATCGTTCCGGTTCGATCGTCGCGCCGCGTGGGCCATGGTCCCGGCGTTGATCTATCCGGTGGTGGTCGCGCTGCCGGCGTACGGGCTCGCGTGGGGCACGGGCATCGCCGCGTTCGAGCCTGCGTCCATGCACCCGCTCGGGTTTGCCATCCCCGGAAGCACGCCCGGCGAGCGTTTCCTCGCGGGTGGCATCATCGCGCTGACGGTCGGGCCGCTCGCGATGGCGGTGCTCGCGGTGGGCGAGGAGATCGGCTGGCGTGGTTATCTCTTGCCGCGCCTCATCGACGCGCGCATCCCGCACCCGGCGCTCGTGAGCGGGGTCGTGTGGGGCGGCTGGCACGCGCCGATGATCCTGAGCGGGCACTACAACCCGAGCCCGTCGCCGATGCTCTCGCTCCTGCTCTTCGTCGTGTGCTTGACCGGGCAGAGTTATTTCGCCGCGAGGCTCCGGCTCGACACGGGGAGCGTCTGGCCGCCCGTGGTGATGCACGGGGGGTGGAATGCCATCGCGGTCTCGTTTTTCGGCGCGTCGACCACGGGCAAACACGCGCCGCTCTGGGCGAGCGAAGGCGGCGTGCTGGTCGCGGGATCGACGGTGCTCATCACGTACGTCCTGCTCCGCTGGCGGCGCGGGCAGGAGAGCGCCCCGAGCAGCCGCTCGTCGGCCCTCGGGACCGTACGAACCTGAGCGTGCTCTCGGAAGATCAGCCCGTGTCGAGCGACGTCGCGTCGATGCCCCAGAGGATCGCGTCGATGAGCCGCTGGTTCGTGGTGCGCAGGCGCTTGGCGACCTCCTTGAGGAGGGCGAGCAGGAACTTCGAATAGACGCGCGGGTTCGCCTCGAGCTCGCGGTAGAGCGTGTCGCGATCGATCGTGTAGAAGAGGCACTGCGTCTCGGTCTGCACGTTCGCCGAGGCGGACTGATCGTCGATGACGTCGAGCTCGCCGAAGAAGTCGCCCGCGTGAAGGCGGCAGATGACGGTCTCGACGTCGCCCTTGAGCCTTCGTGAGACGACGACGCTGCCCTCGGCGATGATGTAGAGCACGTCGCCCGCGTCGCCCTCCCAGAGCACGACCTCCTGCGCGGGGAAGGGCAGGAGCTGCACGTGCGCGGCGAACTCCTCGATCTCGTCGGGCGACCAGGCGGCGAACAAACTGACGCGCCGGAGCATGCGGGCGCAGTCCTTGATCTGGTCGTTGCGGAGCGGTCGCGGCTTGAACTTCATCGGGTTCTGGCCTCGGGATCAGCGCATCAGGCGGAGCGTGGCGAGCGTGGCGAGCGTGGTCAAGACGACGGAGACACTGACGAACGAAGCGATTCCATACAGGAAGTAGGTGCGCTCGTCGCTCGTCAAGGGCCGCGTTTTTTTGCCACGCACGAGATCGCGGAGCGTGTCGCGCAGGACACGGCGGCTGTGCTCGCGCAGCGCGGGCATGCGGAGCCAGTCGCTCAGGATGTGGTAGCCGTCGGACTCGATGAAGAGGCACGGGTAGAGGCTGCCGAGCGCGAGCGCGAGGATCGTGATCGCGACGAACCAGAAGAACGACGAGGGGATGCCAGGAGGCAGGATCCACGCGAGGATCGCGCCCGCGCTGCCGAGGAGCAGCCCGGAGAGCGGACCCGCGAAGCTCACGGCCATGCGCGCCTTGCGGGTCGACATCCACATGTCCGTCACGTCGGCGTACACGCTCGGCATGAGCCGGTTCATGAACGTGAAGCCGAACGCCTTCACCTCGCGGCCGAAGTGCTTGCAGGCGAGCGCGTGCGAGAGCTCGTGCACGACGACGGTCATGACGTGCAAGAGCAAGAAGACGGGCACGAGCAGCGCGTGCCCCGCGTGCAGGACCTCGGCGCCCGAGCCGCGCCCCGCCTGCTGCACGATCGCCACGCCGCCGATGACGAGCAGGATCGCGTAACACGCGAACGCGGGACGCGTGAAGAGGACGCGCATCCGACCGTAAAGGACGCCGAGCTTTTGATCGACGTTCGGCAGCCGCAGGTCGACCCCGCGTAGCCTCGCGAGGTACTGCGAGCGCATTGAGACCGGCTCGTCCGCGAGCGAGCGCCGCACGAGATCGGTCTGCGGGATGACGATGAGCTTGTTCTCGCGGGCGCGCGCCAGAAACCGCTGGATCACCCGGAAGTCGAACGACCCGAACTTCAGGAAGTACGCCGTCGCGACGTCGCGCAGCGTGTGCAGGCCGTCCATCTTCTGCCAGAGGAAATACTCCTCCTCGTTCAGGAAGAGGTATTTGTCGGCCTCGAGCTGCCGGATCACGTAAAAGAGCTTGCGATCCTTGCGCGACTGGGCCTGGATCTCGTAGCTCTCCTCCGGGATGCGCCGCGGCTTCACGGTGAGCGCGACCTGGTTCGCGACATAACGGCGCGTGACGAATCCGCCGCTCGATCCAGGGAGATTCGGGCCGCCGGGCCGGGACCGGATCAGGAGCTCGAGCTCGGGCTTCGACTTTTCGCTCATGAGCTCCTGCACAACGGCCCGTCAGCGCCAGACTACCATGGTGGCCCTGGCGAGCAAAGAGCCGCACCTGTGGCTCCTTGACAACGAGGCTGATCCCGCTGTATCCGATGGTACATTCGATCTCCAGCGTCCAGCATTGGCTCGGGCCGCGGAGCATACGTGAGGTGTTGTCATGTCGAAGAAGAGCGTCGAAGAGCTCATTGGTCGCGCGCTGACGGACGTGGAGTTCCGAAAGAAGCTGCTCGCGGCACCCGAAGCCACGCTGACGGCCGAGGGATACGAGGCCGGGCCCGAGGTGATCGAGGCTATCAAGAGCGCCAATCCCGATGAGGTGAACGCGATGGCGCAAGGCCTCGAGAGCCAGATGGCCCAGCGCAAGGCCGCGAGCTGAACCCGCCCCGCGTGGACTGCGCGGGCAGCACGCCCGCGCAAACCCCGCTCGCTGAGTCGTGAACACGCTCCGCCCCGTCTGGGATGGTTTGCCCCGCGCCGAGGTGCGGCGAGCCCAAGCGTCTCTGCAAACGCTCGGGCTCGAAGAGGACGCGCTCCGCGGCGCGGCGAACCTCCTCGGGCGTCTCGCGGATGCTCGTCGCCCCGGCGCGCACGAGCCCATCGTTCGTACCTTCCTCCTGCTCGCCGCGGCCATCCACGCCGCCGCGCGTCTCCCCGCGCCTCTCGAGCCCATGCCGGCCGAGGACGAAGAGGCGCCGTTTTCCCCCGCAGCATGGCTCCTGCTCGCCTCGCGCGAGCGCGGCAGCCTCTCGATCGACCCCGAGGCGCGCGAGGCGATCGACGCGGTGATCGTCGCCGTCGGGGATGCGCTCGACGAGCTCGGTGAGGCGGCCACGATCCCCGCGTCGTCCCCGCTCGCGACGTACGGTTTGTCGCTCCTCCTGCCCGCCCTGGTCGGTCGTCCGGACGATCCCGGGCTCGCTCGGGCCGCAGATGCGCTCGGATGCCTCGTTCGCCTCGCGCTCGAAGCCCGCGCGTTCTCCGGCGTCGGCGCGAGCGCGCCGAGGCCCCAGCTCCTCGGCACGATCGCGCGCGGCGCGGGGCTCGGGCGCGAGCTCGATCTCGCGCTCGCCCACGCCGCCAAACCCGCGCCCGATCGGCTGCCGCTGCTCCGGCTCGTCGGAGATCCGAAGCTCTCCGCGCGCCTCGACGCGACGTGCGCAGGCTGGGCCAGCGAGGTGCACGAAGCCCTCGACGGAGAGGACACGCGCGAGCTCGTGGAGGCCACGACCACGCAGACCTCACGCGCCACGCGGTCCGCCCGCCTGTTCGGCTTCACGCCCCGAGGCCCCACGCCCGAGGAGGAGCTCGATCGGGCGATCGAGCTCGCCCGGCAGGGCCTCGCGGCCGACCCGGAGCTCCGCGAGTCGTGGGAGTTCCAGCGCTGGGGAGGGCCGTTCGACAAGGCGTACGTGGCCCGCCTGTTCCCGGTCGGGATCTGCTTGCTCCCGCTCGCCGGGGTCGGCGAGGACATCTCGCCGCGCGTCGAGGCGCTCGTCGCGCGGCGCTCGGTGGATGGATTCCGCTACTTCGAGGGCTTCGCGGGCATCCCGCCGGACGCGGACGATCTCGGCCTCGCGCTGCAGCTCCTCGCGCGCTCGGCAGGCCGCGCCGCGGCCGTCGAGGCGCTCGCCTGGCCGATCGAGGTGCTCGTGCGCAACACGGGCGAGGACGGGGCGATGGCCGTGTGGCTGGAGCAGCACCTCCGCGAGCCCACGCCGGACGGCGCGCCGCGATGGCTCGGATCGCGGTGCGTCGCGGTGGCGGCGAACGCCCTGATCGGGCTCGCAGAGGCGGGCGTCGTGCTGCCGGAGGGCTACTTCGATCGCACGCTCGGCTGGATCACGCGGGTCTGGGAGGCGGAGGGGGGGAGGGCCGTGCACTTCTACCCGACCCCGTTCGCGCGGTATCTGCTGGCGCGCCTCGCGGACGTGGCCGAACGTTTGCCCGGGGATCCGGCGCCGCGTGTTCGTCTGCGCGCGCTCGTGAGCGACATCGAGCAGCGGATCGTGAGCTCTCAGCGGGCCGACGGCAGCCTGGGAGGCGGCGTGATGGCGACGGCGTGTCACCTCGGCGTGCTCGCGTGTGGGCGCCTCGAGCCTTTTGATCCCTGGCCTGCCGTGACGTTCCTCGTGTCCCGGCAGGACTACGACGGGCTCTTCCCGCGGGAGCCGTTTTACCGCACGCCGGGGAAGGACTTCGCGTTCGCGGCGCACGGGGCGCGCTCGATCACGGCCGCGCTTTGCCTCGAGGCGTTCGTCCGGACGAGGGCGCGCCTCGCGCGGGGTTGATCAGCGGGAGCGCCCGCCGAGCGCGCGCTTCAAGGACATCGCGAGGATCTCGCGATCGAGCGCGCCGAGCCAGGCGAGGCGATCGGCGGTGTACGCCTCGAACCCGGGCAGCCCGAGAGCCCGGGCGCTCTCGGCGGCGCGGCCTTGCTCCGCGATCGCCCGCTCGAGGGTGCGGCGGAGGAGCATGCCTTCGTAGAGCGTCCCCCGGAGCCGCTCGGCGAGGGCCTCGTGCGCCTCGGCGCGCGCGTGTTCGTCGGAGAGGGCGGCGATGCGATCGAGGTCGGCGCGCGTGAGCCCCGCGGTGGCGAGCAGGTAGGTGCGGTGACCCGCGCGGAGATCACGCGGCCACCCGAGCACGTCGTTCGCGAGGCCGTAGGCGACGCCGAGGTGATCGATCAGGGTCGTGATCGAAGGTTCGAGGTGGAGCGCGTCCGCGAGGGCGGCCACGGCGAGCAGGGGCGCCCGCGCGAAGGCGACCTTGCCGGCGTGTTCTTCGAAGAGGGCCTCGGGGTAGGGATCGTCGCTGCGGACCACCCGTTGCTCGGCGAGCGTGAGGCGCGAGAAGGCCAAGAAGGCACGATCGAAGGCCTGGAAGAAGGCGGGCGCGCGGGGGCCGAGCGCCTCGGTGTAGGCGAGGACCATCCCGGCGACGCAGGCGTTGCCGAGGAGCAAGAGCTCGTGATCGGCGCGCGCAGGGTCGTCGAGCAGGTCGTCCTGGATGCGCACGTAGAAGTAGCCCTGCATCGTGCCCGCGAGGATCGGCGCGATCGAGGCCTGCGCCCGTGCAGGGAGCGCGCCCTCGGCGGTGAGGCGATCGGCGAGCCAGAGCGGCATGTAGAGCAGCGGCGGCGCGAGCGGGCCGGAGAAGTAGGCGCGGTGGGACGGCGTGCCCTCCCCGACGGAGCGGAGGAAACGCGCGCCGATCTCGTCGAGCGGGGCGGGGAGCGCCTCGAAGCGCCGCTCGCAGAGATCCCAGGCCGCGTCGATCATCGCCTGTTTCGCGAGGTAACTCGGGAAGGCGGCGTCGAGGAGGGTCACGGGTAGGTGGTCGAGGGCGGCAGGAGGGAGATCCGCGTCGGCTCGGGCACGACGTCGGAGGGCAGGACGGCGAAGACCTCGACGGGCTCGGGCTTGCCGCGGATGCGGAGCGGGCCGAGCTGGCGCGTCCGGAAGACGTTCTGGATGGCCTGGTGGACGGACGCGGAGACGAGGACCTGCGTGCGCGTCTCCTTGTTGAGCGCCTCGAGCCGCGCGGCGAGATTCACGGTGTCGCCGATGACGGTGTACTCGTGGCGCTGCGAGGAGCCGATGTTGCCGGCGACGACGGGGCCGGCGTTGATGCCGACGCCGATGTCGAGGCGGAGCATGCCTTTCGCCTCGAGCTCGCGGTTCATGACCTGCAGGGCGTCGAGCATCTCGAGCGCGGTGCGGACGGCGCTCTCCTCGGGGTGGTCGATCGGGTAGGGGACGCCGAAGAGGGCCATGAGGCCGTCGCCGAGGAACTTGTCGAGGGTGCCGCCGTTCTTGAAGACGATGTCGACCATCGTCGAGAAGTAGCGGTTCAGGAGCTCCACGATCTCCTCGGGCTGCATCATCGTGGAGAGCTGGGTGAAGTTGCGGATGTCGGCGAAGAGCACCGTGGCCGTCATCCGCTGTCCGCCGATGGCGAGGCTCTCGGGGTTGTTCAGCACGAGGTCGACGACGTCTTTCGAGAAGTACTTCGCGAGCCGGTCCTTGTCCTGCTCGACCCGCTCGCGCGCGAGCGAATCCGTCGCCGCCTGGAGGATGAGCTTGCGCGAGTTGCCTGCGATGACGGCCGCGAAGATCCCGTTCGTGGCGCTGAACAGGAGGGCCATGACGCACTCGTCCAGGTTCAGGCCCGGGCCGAGGTAGACGGCCTTGTCCACCCAGGTGACGTCGAGCTCGAGGCGCACGTAGACGAGCATCGCGGCGGCGTAGAGCACGCCGAGGAACGACGAGTAGAGGCCCGCGAAGACGCTGTAGCGCAGGCCCGCCATCACGTTGAAGGCGGCGAGGACGAGCCACCCCGTGGGCGCCCGGTAGACCTCGTAGACGCCGGAATGGTTCTGCAGGCTGCCGATCATGCCCAGGCAAACCGCCGAGATGTCGACGGTAATGCTGAGGTATGTGAGCCACTGGTAATAACGATCACGCCGCCTGAGCAGGAGCCAGACGATGACCGAGTAGACGAACCAGGCGCCCAATACGAGCCGGAAGGTGCGAAGCGCCTCGGGGGCCTGCGCGTCCGACGACACGAACATCATGCCCAGGGAGAATGCGGAGAAGACGGCCCTCACGTAGTTGACGAGCCGCTCGCCACGCATCTCCTGATTCTGGAGGATGATCCGGATGTCGTCGGGGAGCCGATCGCGCGAGAATATTCGCTTCTTCAGGTTGTCGAGCACGGCTCTCTCGGACCAGGTACGGGGGGGCTCGATGGGACAAGGAAGTGCCGCCCGCGTCAAGGGGCGAGTGCACGCGCCGCGACGCTTCGGGAAAACCCGAGAGCTCACGAGGAAGCCGCCCGCGCAGCCGCGGATGTGCTCACGGCGCACGGCAGCGTGCAGTTTGTCGGGCCCTCGTCGGCGAGGACGGACGGGCCGCTGCCGCGCCCAAAGACGGGCTTGCCCGGCGCTGGCCAGGCGCGGACGGAGGCGAGCGTCCCGCGAGCACCGCGGGCCGCCCACGACACGCGCGGGCGAGGCGGAGCGGGCGAGCGGCGTCGGTCCGGGCGGAAGGCGCGGTGGGGCGCAGTCCGTGCCTACACCCGGTCCGAGCGGCGCGCGTGGGGCGCGCGCGAGATCTCCATACGACGAAGCGCGCGGTTTTTCGGGGGATGCTCGAAATGGCCGCGCGGCCTGGGGGATCCATGGAACTCTGCTGCACCGTCGTCTCCGATATCGCCGACCTCGAGGCCATGCGGGGTGAATGGGAGGCGCTGCTCGAGCGCAGCGACGGCGACGAGCCCATGCTCTCGCCGCTCTGGATCCTCGCCTGGTGGCGCGTGTTCGGGGGGACGGACGGCCGGTGCCTCCGTGCATTACGGATCACCGGGGAGGGGCGGCTCGTGGGCCTCTTGCCGCTCGTGGCGAGGCGCGTCTGGCACCGCGGCGTTCCGTTCCGGCGGCTCGAGGTATTGCCCTCGGGCGAGGACGAGGCGGACGAGATCGTGTCCGAATACATCGGGCTCGTGGCCGAGCGGGGCGCGGAGGAGGTGGTCGCGGAGGCGGCCGCGCGGGCGCTCGAAGGGGGCCTCGCGGGGGCCTGGGACGAGGTCGTGCTGCCGGCGATGGATGGCAGCAAGCGCGCGCCGTTCGCGCTGGCGGACGCCCTCGGGCGGCGGGGATGGATGGTGACCCTGACGGAGCGCGGGCGGAGCCCGTACGTGACGCTCCCGCGGTCGTTCGAGGCATACCTCGCGGCGTTGCCTTCGTCGCGGCGGTATCTGGTGCGGCGCTCGATCCGGGATCTCGAGGGCTTCGCCCGGGGCGATCTCGTGTTTTCGGTCGCGCGGACGCCGGAGGAGCTCGCGTCGGCGCGCGACACGCTCGTTTCATTACACGAGGCGCGCTGGCAGAAGGACGAGCGGACGGGCGTGTTCGTGTCCTCGAAATTCAGGGCGTTCCACGACGCCGTGATGCCCGCGCTCCTCGAGCGTGGCGCGCTCGAGCTCTCGGTGCTGCGGGCGGGCGGCGAGCCCATCGCGGCCCTTTACAATCTCGTCTGGAACGACAAGGTTTATTTCTATCAGAGCGGCAGGCGGGCCGATTTGCCGGCGAAGCTCCGGCCGGGGATCGTCGCGCACGCGATGGCCATTCGAATGGCCATCGAGTCCGGCCGGCGCGAATACGATTTCCTGGGAGGGGACGTGCGTTACAAGCTGGATCTCGCGCTCGCTTCGCGGCCGATCGTGGAGATCCGCGCGGCGCGGCGGACGCTGCGGGAGACCTTGCGTGACCACGCCGAGCGGGCCGCGCGGGAAATCGCGCGCCTGCGCGGCGAGCCGGCCTCGCAGCGGCGGCCGGCGGAGGCGTTCGCCGAAGAAGAGCCTTGATCGACTGCACCAGGGGAGGGAGACCCATGCCCGAGGAATCACTCGTGCCGGCCGTCCTTTGTGGCGACCTGAACATGGTCCGGTGTTTCGCCGGGGACGCGCCGGCGCGGGCGGGTTTGTCCGTCCCGAAGATCCCGTTCGTCGTGGCCTCGACGCGGGCGGGCGATCCGACGTTCGGATCGCGGCACGTGGAGCGGACGGCCGTGATCTCGGATCCGGCGACGAACCCGGACCGGACGGCCGAGGATCTCGTGGTCCTGGCCGAGCGGACGGGCGGGCGGCCCGCGCTGTTTTACGGGACGGACGCCATGCTCCTCTGCGTGTCGCGCCACCGGGGCGTCCTCTCGCGGCATTACCGATTTCTCATGCCCCCGGCCGAGCGCATCGAGGAGCTCGTCGACAAGGCGCGGTTCGCCGCGCTCGCGCGCCGCCTCGGCCTGCCCGTGCCCGCGACGGTGACGAGCGAGGAGGCCGGCTCGCGGGCGGAGGTGCTCGCGCGTGTGCCCTTGCCTTGCGCGATCAAGCCCGTCAACCATACCGGCTTTCGCGCGTCCGCGGCGGTGAAGGAGGAGGGCGGTTTGCCCCGGAAGGCGCTCTTCGCGTGGACGCCGGAGGAGCTCGACAAACGCCTCGCGCAGATGCGCAGATCGGGGTGCGCGTTCGTGGTGCAGCGATACGTGCGCGGCGGCGACGACCATATCACGAGCTTCCACGCCTGGATGAATGGGCGCGGCGAGCCGGTCGCGTTTCACGTGGGCAAGAAGATACGGACGTACCCGTCGGGCTCGGGGGAGAGCACGTTCATCGAGATCGTCGCGGATCCCGAGGTGACGCGGGTGGGGCTCGAGGTCGTGCGGGCGCTCGGGCTCGTGGGTATGGTCAAGCTCGATTTCAAGCGCGACGCCGGCAGCGGCGAGCTCTTCCTCCTGGAGGCGAACCCGCGCTTCAACCTCTGGAACCGGCTCGGCGCGGCGTCGGGCTCGAACCTGCCGCTCGTCGCGTATGCCGAGCTCGCGGGGCTTTTGCCGCCGCGCACGGGGCCGGCGCGTCCGGGGCTCTGCTGGGCGTCGGTGGAGGGGGATCTGCGCGCGTTTTTCCTCGATTACGGGCCCTCCGGGGCGATCACGCTCCGCGATTTCGTGGCCTCGTACCGCAGGCCGAAGGTGTTCGACGTGTTCGCGTGGGACGACCCGTGGCCGCTGGTGCTCACGCTCGCGAGGCGCGTGGGGCAGCGGGCCTCGCGCGCCGTGGGCAAGGCAGGTCGGCCGTGAGATACGCCGTCGTGTCGGACGTGCATTCGAATGTCGAGGCCCTCTCCGCGGTGCTCGCGGCGATCGACGCGGAGAGGGTCGACGCGATCGTGTGCCTCGGCGACGTCGTGGGGTACGGGGCGAACCCGAACGAGTGCGCGCGTTTGCTCGCGGCGGCGGGGGCGAAATGCGTCGTGGGCAACCACGATCGCGCAGCGCTCGGGCTAAGGGACACGGCGCATTTCGGGCGGAAGGCGCGCGAGGCGATGCGATGGACGCGCCGCATGCTGAGCGACACGAGCCACGATTGGCTCGCGTCGTTGCCGCTCGTCCGGAAGGTCTCCTCCGAGGTCTTGCTCTTCCACGCGGCGCTGCACCCGACGCCGAACGACGAGCTGCACCTGTCGAGTTTGTCGCGGCTGGAGAAGAGCCTGCGCGCGCTGCGCGAGGGCGGGTATGGCGCGCGGATCGGCCTCTTCGGGCACACGCACCACGCGGGGGCGTGGCGGGCGCGGGGCGGCGCGTTCGGGCCGGCGCCGGGCGAGATCGTGAAGCTCGACGACGGGGCGCATTACCTCATCAACCCGGGCAGCGTGGGGCAATCACGCGACGGGGATCCGCGGGCGTCGTTCGCCGTGCTCGACATGGACGAGGGGATCGCGCGGTTCCGGCGCGTGCCGTACGACACGACGCTGGCGATGGCGAAGATCGCGGCGCTCGAGGCGAGAGGGCGGCGGGGGCTCTCGGCGTGGTTATCCGCTCGATTGCCGCTCGGCCTGTTCGCCGGGCAGCGGCGGTAGGGTCGCGGGATCGAGGCCGGGCGGGACGATCAGGATCTCGAACGTCGGCGGATAGACGTCGGTCTTCTCCTCGACCCGCGCGCGGCCGTCCTCGGACTTCATCACGCGGGTCTTGCGGATCTGGTAGCCCTTGATGCCCTTTTGCTTCAGGACCACGCGCCCCTCGGTCAAGGCCGGGTTCTCCTCGATCTTGCGCTTGTAGGGGGAGACGCCGATCGTCGAGCTCGACCATTCCACCGCGTCGGGCGCGCCGCTGCCGCGGATCTCGACCGTGAGCGTGCCTTTGTCCGTGACGGCGCGGACGACGACGGGGAACGAATACGGGTTCTTGAGCCTGAGGTCGACGTGTGGATACACGACCGTGGCGTCGAGGCCCATCGGGATGTAGCCGCTCGGCCGGGAATGGTTGCTCCGCTCGGCGATCTCGAATCCGCCGAGGTACGCCGCCGCGTGTAACGTGCTCGCGACCTGGCAGGTGCCGCCGCCGATGCCCTCGCGCATCTCGCCCTTCCAGATCTCCGGCGCCGTCGTGAATCCGTTATCCTTCGTGCGAGGGCCGACCTCGACGTTGAAACTCTTCATCTCGCCGGGGAGGAGCACGACGCCGTCGATCCCGGCCGCGGCGCGGGCCACGTTTTGCGCGCGGTTCGCCTGCCCGCCGAGGTATCCGAAGCGGGTCTCGTATTTCGTGACGACACGCGAGACGTCGATCGAGGCGACGACCTCGCTCGACGCGTCGGGCAGGATCTCGAAGGTCGGGACGGAGACGCGGGATTCGCCGCTCTGGGCGGCCCGCTCGATCGCCGAGGCCGCGGCATAAAGGTCGAGGTATTTCCCGGAGACGTGCGCCGTGGGTTTTCCGGTGGCGAAATCGAGGCGGGCGCCGCGGGGCGGGGTGTCGGTCTCGTCCTTGCGGCGCTCGAGCGCGGCGGCGAGGGGCTCGATCGGCAAGGTGACGAAGACGGGGACCGTGACGCCGCCGCCACGCGCGGAGAGGGCGTCGGCGAGGCGCGCCTCGAGGTCTCCCTCGCGGCCCACGGACGCGAGGCGCGTGGCGAGCCGCTGCTCGTCGACGGCCGCGCCGAGCTCGGCGAGCGACGTCTCGAGGGCCACGTCCTCGCCGATCGTGAGCGTGACGCGCCTCTCGAGCAGGGCGCGCGCGTGCCGCGCGGCGACCTCGCGTGGCGTCCCCGGGCCTGCCTCGACGCCGCCGATACGTACACCTCGCGCGACCGTGCCTTCGGCGGGCAGGAGGTGCTTGCAGGCGGCGGAGGCCGAGAGCGCGGCGGCGGCGACGACGACGGACGCGAGCGCGCCGCGGAGCAGGAAATGGCGGCGGGGGCGTCGCGTGGGGGACGAGGGGAGCGCGCTTGTGTTCGACATCGGCCCGAGAACGCCTCGGGGCCGAGCTTATCGTTCCGGGGGGCGTGATTTCCAGATCGGCGTGGAAAATCAGAGCCCGAGCGCGCCGCGGTAGACCCAGCCGGTCTTCGAGCCGGTCTCGATCTTGTACCACTCGTTGCGGCGGCCCACGATCTTGACCTTCGTCCCGCGCACGAGCCGCGCCACGACCGTGCCGTCCTTGGGCACCTTGCGCACGAGCGCCGTGTCCCAAGTCACGACGCCCGTGCCGCCGGCCTCAGCCTCGCTCGTGGTGCTGCCTGCGGCGTCCTCGCCCTCGCCGGAGCCTGCGGCGGCCTCCTCGGGCGCCTTTCCGGGCGGGTAAAACGTGAGGCCGTATTGCACCGTGTAATGGCGGTACTTGTTCGGGACCTCCTCGAGCGGCAGGTTCGCGAAGGCGCGTTTTCCGCACTGGAGGATGCCGGTGACGGTCGAGGTGGGGATCGTCGTCTTGTCTTTCCTGTTCTTGACGACGTGGACCTCTTTGTCCTTGAAATCGATCTCGATCGTGAGCGTGAGCTTGCCGGCGAGGCCGAGGGCGGAGGGGCACTCGGCGAGGCTCTGGAGCTTGGGGACCGCGACGGGGTCGAGCAGAAGGGCGCCACAATCGGAGACCTTCTTGTTTTTCTTGTCCCAGCAGCGGCTAATCTTGCCGGGGCCGACGACGACGGTCTGCTTGTTCGGCGGGGGCGCGGCGGCGGGCTCGGCCGTGGGGGCGGCCGTGGGCGCGGCGGGCGCGGCGGTGGGGGCGGCGGACGCCGTGGCTTCGGCCTGGGGCTTCAGGTCGCCGGGCACGTTGGGGCCGACGTTCACGCCCGCGAGCTTGGGCCAGGCGACGCCCAGCACGAAGCCGACCGCGGCGACGATCCCGACCCGGGACCACGCGGGCCGCTCGTCGGCCGGCGAGGGCCTCTCGATCGTGACGGGTCGCGCTGACTTCGCCATGGGCCGTGCCCTAGCACAAGTCCCCGGGCTCCCAGCAAGTTTTGAGGGAGGCACGGGGCCCGGAACGCCGTCAGCCGGACTTCACTTCCGCCCCGTCGTTCGGGGGCGGCGCGCCCGTCTCGTACCTTCGATTCCGGTGCCGGATGTCCTTGCCCGTGACCAGGAAAACCACCGTCTCGGCGATGTTCATCGCGTGATCGCCGATTCGTTCGAGGTACTTCGCGATCGATTGCACCCGCGTCGCCCGGTAAATGGTCGTCGGGTCGCTCGTCATCAGCTCGAGCAGGCGCTTCCAGATCTCGCTGTAGTGCTCGTCGATCGCCTCGTCGCGCCCGAGCAGCTCCATCGCGCCGTCGACGTCGCGCTCCACGAGGGCGTCGAGCGCCTCGCGCACCACGAGCGTCGCCTCGTCGGCGAGGGAGACGAGGTCGAAGGTCGCGGGCAGCGGCGGCTCTTCGTTCAGCTCGGCGACGCGGTCGCAGATGTTCACGCCGAGGTCGCCGATGCGCTCGAGGTCCGTGACGATCTTCAGCGCCTTCGTGACGAAGCGCAGGTCCGAGGCCACGGGCTGGCGCATCGCGAGGATGCGCATGCAGAGGTCGTCGATCTCGACCTCCAGCCGGTTGATGCGCCGGTCCATCTTCATCGTCGAGCGCGCGAGCGCCGTGTCCCGCGTGGCGAGCGCCTGCATCGCCTTGCCGATCATCTCCTCGACGAGGCTGCCCATGAGGAGCAGCCGATCGCGGAGCGTGCGCAGCTCGTTCTCGTAGACGCGGCTCATGGGCTGACTCTACGACACATCCTTGGAGCTCAACCGAATTTCCCGGACACGTAGTCCTCGGTCCGCCGCTCGCGTGGGTTCGTGAAGATGCGATCGGTGCGGTCGAACTCGACCAGCTCTCCCTCGTCGATGAACGCCGTGTAGTCACTCACCCGCGCGGCCTGCTTCATGTTGTGGGTCACGATGACGACGGCAAGGTGGTCCCGCAGCTCGTGGATCACGTCCTCGATGCGGCTCGTCGCGATGGGGTCGAGCGCGCTCGTCGGCTCGTCGAGCAAGAGGACCTCGGGCCCGAGCGCGAGCGCGCGCGCGATGCAGAGGCGCTGCTGCTGGCCCCGCGAGAGGCTCGTCCCGGGCCGGGCGAGGTCGCCCTTCACCTCGTCCCAGAGCGCCGCGCGCCGCAGCGAGCGCTCGACGAGCTCGTCCGCGCCCTCCACGGGCAGCCCGTTCAGGCGCAGGCCGGCGAGCACGTTGTCCCGCACCGACATGTGCGGGAACGGGTTCGGCTTCTTGAAGATCATGCCGACCCGGCGGCGGACCTCGGCCACGTTCGTGCCGGGCGCGTAGATGTTGGCGCCGTCGAGCAAGACGCGGCCCGAGACGCGGTGGCCCGGCGTGATCTCGTGCATGCGGTCGAGGCAGCGCAGCAGCGGGGATTTGCCGCAGCCGGAGGGGCCCATCAGCGCGGTCACGTTCCTGTCCGCGATCCGCAGCGTGATCCCGCGGATCACCTCCTCGCGGTCGGTCCACGCGTGCAGGTCCTCCGCTTTCATCTTCACGGGAGGCGCGGCGTCGTCTGCGTGGAGCGAGGTCATGGTCGTCCGTGGGGCCGGCGCTCAGGGCGCGCCGAGGAGCTGCCAGGGTAGCGCCGAGAGCGGCAGCGCGCCGATGAGCGCGAGCGGCGCGGTCTCGAAGGCCGCGCGGGCGAGCGAGCGGAGCGCGCCCCGCGAGATCGCCGGCATGGCCGCGGGTAACACGACCTCGCGCAGCGTGCGCAGGCGATCGGCGCCGAGCGCGAGGCAAGCGTCGCGCAGGGATCCGGGCACGGCGCGCAGGGCCTCGCGGAAGGTGGTGGTCATCCGCGGCAGGAGCAGGAGCGCGAGCATCGACGCGCCGGCGAGCGTGCTCTCGCCGAAGCCGAGCACGCGCACGAAGATCGAGAAGCCGAGCAGGCCGTAGACGATCGGCGGGGCCGCGGCGAGGCGCCGGGTGATGCCCTCGACGAGCGAGACGAGCCGGCCACGAGGCGCGTACTCTTCGAGCCACGCCGCGGCGCCGAGGGAGGCGGGCACGGCCATCAAGAGGGCGAGGGCGACGAGCGTCGCGGCGCCTTCGATGGTGGCGGCGAGGGAAGCGCGGGTGAGGTGGTTCGACGCGTCGATCGCCCAGACGTCCCAGCGCGCGGGGGGAGGCCCGCCCGTGACGATCGCGAGGATGGCGAGCTCGGCGATCGCGCGGGCGAGGGCGAGCGAGAGCGCGGCGCCGATGCCGCCGGACGCCGCGCGCAGGACGACGCGGGTGACGGTCGCGATCTTGCCGACGCCGAGCGCGTACGCGCCCTCGCGCAGGCTGGCGGGGACGGCGGAGATCGCGGCGGCGGAGCGCGCGGCGAAGAACGGCAAGATCATCAAGCCGAGGGCGACACCCGAGAGCAGCGGGCCCGGCGCGGCGAGCGCGGGTGAGAGCAGGGTGATCGCGAGGTATCCGAGCACGACCGTGGGCAGGCTCGCGAGGGCCTCGAGCGCCGGATCGAGGACACGGCGCACGCGCGGGCCTGCGAACTCGCTGCGGTAGACGGCGACGAGCAAGCCGAGCGGGAGCGCGACGAGCGTGGCGACGAGCGCCGCGACGAGCGCGCCCGCGAGCAGCGGCGGGAGCGCAACCGCGGCGGCGTGCGCGCCGGGCGTCTGGAGAAACGCGATTACCTCCACGACGAGCAGGCCGGTGATCGCCAGCGTGGCGAGGACCCGCGCGACGGCGCAGAGGAAGAGCAGCTTCGGGACGACGGCGTCCGCGAGCGTACGCGTGACGCGGGTACCCACGAGATCGTCGTACCCGTGCTGTGTGACAGGAGCGTGACAGAGGGGTGGAGCGGGGAGAAAAAAGAGCGGGCGGGTGTGGGATCGACGCGGACGGGTCGGTTACTTCCCTTCGATCTTCGCGCGGAGCGCGTCGGCCTTCGCTTGCGCCTCAGCCATCTGCTTTTCGAGCGCCGCGAGCTCCTCCTTGTCGGCGTTGGTCGCGGCTTCGGCGGCCTTCGCCTCCTCGGCTTCCAGGTCTGCGAGCAGCTTTTGCTTCGCCGCGAGCTCCTTCTGGAGCGCGACGATGCTCGCCTTCACCGAGGTGATCGTCACCTCCTCGTCGTCTTGTTCTGCGCGCGCCTCGCGGCGGAAGAACCTGTCGGCGAAGTTCGTGGGGAGGTGCGAATGCTCGTGCGGGAGCTTGGCGAGCGCGCCGTGGGTCTCTTTGCGGGTCCCGTTCAGCTTGTCGATGAACTTCTTTCGTTCGCCGAAATCGCGGAACTGATCACGCGCCTTCTCCGCGGCTGCTTTGGCGTTCACGGCGCCGTCGGCCCGCTCGAGGAGCTCGCCGAGCTCGGGCGCGAATGCCTTGAGCGCCGCGTGCTCGCTCGCGGCGAGGGAGGGCAGCCATTTCTTCATCGCTTCGAGCTGCCCTCCGAGGACGGGCCGCTTGAAGTCGCTCGGCGTCTTGTTTCCGAGGAAATGCTTGTAGAGCGCGTGATTGCGGTCGCCGTCGGTGATCGTCAGGATCGTGTTGACGATGGCGGTCACGAGGCTATCGAGCAGATCGTCGATGTGATCGATGAGCGCTTGCCCGTCGGTGATGGCGTCCCGGAGCAAAAGCTCCTTGTCGTGCACCGTGGTCCATTCGGCGCGCAGGGCGTCGAAGGCGGCGATGTGGGGCGTGCCGAGCGGGTGCGCCTTGACGCGGCTGCGCGTGTAGGTGATCTCGGGGAGCACCGAGCTGAGCGACGTGCGGGGCTGGAGGGTGCGTACGGCCATGAACCTGAAGAGCTCCTGTGGATGTGCGGCCCATCATTGGGCCGTCGACACTGGCGCACCTTACGGGTTTCCGTCACCGCCTGGCAAGCGGCTTCCGGTGGCCGAGCACGTTTCTGGTGAAGGTCACGGGCGCGTGGACCTCGGGGCTCACGCGGAGACGGGGGTCGACGTCGGGGGCGTGATGGTCGGGGAGCTCGGCGCGTCGCTCTCCGATGGCGCGCGCCTCTCCGAGCCGGGGGAGGGGAAGGGGATGACGTTTACTTCGAGCTCGTCGGCGTTCACGGTCTGCTCGGCGTGGCGTAATTGCCGCAGGAGGGCCGCGTTGACGTAGCTTTGCACGGTCATGAGCGCGCCGAGGGTGCCGCCGAGGCCGCGGTCCGGATGGTCGGGCAGGTTCGGGAAGCGGGAGAGGATGCTCTCCGCGCCCGCCTCCGCATAACGTTCGAGCTCGCTCTCGCGGTGCTCCACGGCCACGGCGATACGCGTGAGAGCGTCCGCGATTCGACGATGTCGGTGATCGAGCTCCGCGAAGAGCCGCGCCCGGTCCTCCTCGATGGCGACGAGCTGCGCGCGCGCCGTCTCATGGGCGCGTTGCTCTGCCAGGTAACGCGAGGCGAGCTCGCGCTCGCGGTCGAGGATGCGGGAGTTGTCGTCGAGGAGCGCGCGGATCTTTGCGTCCGCGCGCCGCTGTAAAAAGACCGGCACGGCGAGGGCCAAGCTGGCCATCACGAGCGCGAAGATCCACGTGAGAATCGATTCCATAAATCCCCTCCGAGAACAGCGATACAGGCCAGATGAAGGGCGACGAGCCCGCGCAGCACCCACAGGAGGTAACCCGCCCGGGCTTCGGCGGAAGCGAAGAAAGGGATCGCAGGGAAAGCACACATGGGGATCGCGACGATCGCGACCGAATGCCACGGGCGCGGCGGCTCACGAAGGCGCGCCCATGACGCGAAAGCAGCGAGCTCACCAGCAAGCGCGGCGAGGTGGAGCGCTCCGGCGTAGTGGAACCACGTGGCACCGCGGAGCGCAGGGTAGATCGCCGTCGGAAGCGCCCACGCGGCGAACCATGCGAGTGCCACGGGCCACGGCCGGGAGCCTTTGAAGGTCCATCGAACCCATGCGAGGATCCCGGCTGGCCATGCGAAGAAAAACGCCGAGTTCAGCGCCAGGAATGTGCGGTCTTTGAGACCAGACAGCGGCTCCGGGCCGGGAAGCGGGAGCGCGTCAAGAGTCCATTCGTACAGCCAGTCCAGCACCAACCAACCGCACCATACGCACGCGAGAACGAACGCAGCTTGACGGTCCGCGGAGCGTCGACGGGCGTAGGCGTAGGCCAGACATAGCAGACAAGCCGCGCCGTGCAGAACAAGCGCGACCTGATCGAGACTCATTCGCCGGACTGCGTCTTCCCGCCGTGGGGCGGGTGGCGAAGGTCGGTCGTCGTTCGGCCTCCGTGCGGCGGCGTCCACATATCCGCCGGCAACTTCTCCCGCGTTCGCAGCGCGGCCAGGTCGACGTCATGGGCCATAGGCAGCCCAGCAAAAGACGACGCGACGATTTGAAGGAGATCGAGCCCGGTGATCGGGGCCAGCCCGGCGCTCCTCCGCGCCTCGTTCTCGCGTTCAGCGAGGCGGTCGTAACATTCGAGGAGCTCGGTCGAGAGAGGAAAGGATTTGCCTGACATCATAGGCCCATACTACGCAAAGCGTAGCGAGACGTCTACGACGATACCACGAACCACACGCAAAAAGTCGAGGCCGACCCGAGCGTCTTCGTGCGGCTTGGGAAGGAGCGCACGCTCAGCATCGCGCCTCTGCGGACGACCCTACCGGAGACAAACCGAGGTGTCAAGCGCGGAGACAAACGTTCTGTTCCGGGACCAACCGGGGCAAAGGGCCGTCGTGCACGGCCTTGCACATGCGTCCCTCGCCGCCGGGCGGCCTCGAATCGCGCTGCACACGTCTGTGCTCGTCTTCAGCGCACATCTTCCTTCTTCTCAGGAGGTGGGCCGTAGTACCATGGGGGACAAGGAGCAACACCATGCGAGTGCTCGTCCGCCGTGTCTCTCTCGTCGCCGTGTTCTTTGCGCTTGGTACCCTCGGCGGATGTTCAGACTTCGACGACATGCCTCCGTGCGAACAGAAGGCGGTCGCTTGCCAGAACAGTTGCTTCAAGGCCGGGGCCGGCTCCGCGTGCATGAGTTGCTGCAACGACGCCCACGGCGCGTGCACGAGGGGCGAAACTCACAGCTTCTTCTGGTGTCCCGGGAAGGAATAGCAGGGGCAACCAACCACTCTACGTTTGAGGTCTGGAGGTTTTCATGAAGAAGCTGTTGCTCGCGCTCGTCGTGTTGGCCTCCCTCGGAAGCTCGCGCCCGGGCTGCGGCCCGTACAAGCCGGAGCGCGACCGAGATGAGAATGCGGAGAAGAAGCCGCACAAGGTTCCGGAGATCTGCAACAGATTGTCAATTGATTGCTATCGTAACTGCTTCCGGCGCGAGGCGAGCTATAGCTGCGCCCAATGCTGCGCCACGAATTTTACCCTCTGCGACTTCAACGAAAAATACGACTTCGCCCCCTGTGAGCTGATCGACCCGGCCCCGGCC
The DNA here is from genome assembly GCF_009649845.1 of Polyangium spumosum. Lineage (NCBI taxonomy): Bacteria > Pseudomonadati > Myxococcota > Polyangiales > Polyangiaceae > Polyangium > Polyangium spumosum. The sequence goes on along the minus strand of NZ_WJIE01000002.1, from coordinate 249,136 downwards.
TCGCCTGCCGACGCCGGCCCCAGCGACGCCGGCTCCGACGCTGCGCCCCCGTCCAATCCGACGAAGTGAGAGCACGCGGACCACGTCGCGCCGCATTTCCCCCGGTGATCGCTGAACACACGGCCTCGATCCTCGACGATTCGTGTTTCGCATTGGGAGAAGACCCCTCCCCGAACGCAGACCTCCGGCGCGAAGCCGCACACGGGCCGTCGCCTCTGCGCGAGGCGTGTCGAGCCGCGAGACAGGACGCTCACGCGCTCGACGGTGAATGTTCGGCCGGCTCGTCGCGCCGCGGGGGAGGGGGACGGCGCGCGTCGAGCCGCCAAACACGCGGCGTCGACCCTCGACGCGCCGTGCTCCGCCGCGTGACCAGGCCGCGCCCAGGCGAGGGGCACGGGGCAGGCGCCGCGATACGCGCCGTCGCTCCTCGACGGCGTGTGTCGAGCCGCCGAACACGCGACGTCGACGTCCGAGGGTGCGTGTTCGGCCCCCTCGACGCCACTCTCAGGCCTTCACGCCCACACGAGCATCTCCGGATCCCACCGCTTCCACGCCCCATCGATCTCCTTGAACAGCTCGCTCCCACCCGCGACCGTCTTGAAGCGCGTCGCCTGCATCTTGGCCATGAAATCGGCCGTCTTTCCCGCGTAACTCGTGGTCACCTCCGTGCCGGAGATCGAATACATCGTGACGACCATCTCCGCGCCGCTCACCTCGGCGATCGTGTAGCCGTGCGTGCTGCTCTCGGCGTGGGCGAGGTGGGGGTTTATCTTCGTCGTCGTATCGAGCAAGAGCTCGTCGATCTGCAACGCGAGGACGGCGGCGGCGGGGATCTGGCTCAGGACGGGGTCGGATTTCACCTGCGAGGCGAGCTCGTCGCGGAAGGGCGTCGAGGAGACGGCGCCGGTCATGAATTCGACGATCTTCTTCGTGGGATCCTGCGCGGCCCACGGCGTGCCGGCCATGAACGCGTGAAGGTCACCCGTCAATGCCACGACGTTGCCGAGGACGCCGATCTTCGCGAGCAGCTCGCTCCGTTTGTCGGGGAAACCGTCCCAGCCCTCGACGCCCATGTAGAAGCGGCGCTGCATATTGGCCGGGATGCCCGCGACCTGGCGCAGGTCGACCTGGACGGGCACGAGGTTGAACTCGTTCGCCCATATCTTCCACGTCTTCCCGGAGCCCGTGAGCGTCTCCAGGAACCACGCCTCCTGCGCGTCACCCATGACGTTTTGTGTCGCGCCATCGGCGGCGTAGCGGAGCGCGCTCATGACGTCGAACGCGTCCTTGTGCACGAAATACCGCGCGCCGATCTGGGCGTAGAAGCCCACCTTGTTGAGGTCGAAAGAGGAGATGCCCCGCGGACGGCCCGCGGGATCCACGGGCAGGAGGGGCGGCTCGGGCGGCGTCGGGCCGGCGTTGACCTGCGCGACGACGGCGTTGATGTAATCGACGCTCACGTTGCCCGTGATCCGCGCAGGGTCATACCCCGAGGCCGCCGCGACCTGCGAGAGCACGGCCTTGTATTGGCCGCCGGCGTGCGTGTCGATGTCGACGTACGGCGTGGCGACCGCGGGGCCGGGTAGGCCAAAGGGGGAGGCGGTGAGCGTGGCCTCGTCGAAGAGGACCGCGCCGGGGAAGGCGTCCTCGGGGATCAGGTGATCGGGCCGGTAGCTCCGGAGGTCCGTCACGACGAGGTGGACGTGCGATCCGTACGTGAAATCGCGATAGATGCGGATGTCGCCCGGGTAGGGGGCGGCGGGGTCGTACTGGAACGCGGGGTCGTCCGGGTCATCGACGGGCTGGTATTCGAACCACGCCTGGTTCGCGGCCTTGCGGCGCGAGACGTCGAGCTCGCTCGCGCGGCCGCTCAGGTAATTGCCGTTCGCGCCCCAGCAGTCGTTGGAGAACTCGTGATCGTCCCAGGTCGGGATCATCGGGACCTGCTCGTGAATGGCCTGGAGCGCCGGATCCGAGCGATACGTGCGGTAGAGATCGCGGTAATTGTCGAGCGATCGAGCCGCGTAGAACGCCTCGTCGCCATTCGCGGAGAGCGCGATCGCCGCGCCGGGATCACGGAAGACGACCTTGCGGGCGTCGTCCGGCGTCTGGAAGGAGGGGTCGCCCGTGGTCTCGTAGATGTAATCGCCGAGGTGCACCACGAAATCGATCTCCTCGGTCGCGAGCGCGAGGAACGTGTTGTAATAACGGCCGACGAAGTCCTGGCAGGTGACGAACGCGAAGCGCACCGGGACGTCGGCGTCCTCCGCGGGCGCCGTCTTCGTGCGGCCGACGCGAGATACGTAAGAAATGCCGTCGCGCTCGTAGATGAATCGATAGTGATACGTCGTGGCCGGCTCGCCGACGATACGCGCCTTGACGCAGTTGTCGTAGGCGGCGAGGGCGCGGAGCCGGATGGGCTCGCCCACGGGAAGCGTGAATGCAGCGTCGCGCGCGACCTCGAGCTCGACGTCGAGGTCCCAGCCCGCCTTTTCGGCGTCGGCGACGCGGGTCCAGACGACGACGCTCCCGGGGCGCGGATCACCCGATGCGACGGATTGCGGGAAATACGCTCTCCCGTCGACGAGCTCCCGAGGGCCCGGGGTGGTCGAGGTGTCGTCGCCGCATCCAGGTACGAAGGCGGCGCCGAGGGTGACGACGGTCGCGCGAAGGAAGCTTCTACGGCTCAGCATCATCGAAATGTGCCAGAGCCGGGGGCCGCCGCGAAAGCGAGAACGATTCTAGCCGCGGTCGCGCGAGGCTCTCTCGCCCGTGGGCGGGAGCCGCACCGTGAACGTCGAGCCTTTGCCGAGCGTGCTCTCGACGTCGATCGTGCCGTTCATGAGCTCCACGAGGTGCTTGACGATGCTGAGGCCGAGGCCCGTGCCGCCGAGGTCCCGCGAGCGGCCCGCGTCGACACGATAAAAGCGCTCGAAGATGCGGCCGAGGTGCTGCGGCGAGATGCCAGGGCCGTCGTCGATCACGCGGATCTCCACGCCGCCGCCGGCCCGCGCCTGCGCAGAGACCGTGACGTGCGCGCCCTCGCCGGCGTATTTCGTGGCGTTGTCGAGCAGGTTCATGAGGACCTGCTCCATGGCGCGGCGATCGACGCGCGCAGGCAGCGGGCCCTCGGCGCGCTCGATGCGGAGCTCGACCCTGCGGCGCTTCGCGGCCTCGTCGAGCAGGCGCGCGACATGGCCGACGACGGGGATCACGTCCTGCTCGACGAGGACCAGGCGGTAGTTCTTGCTCTCGATCTTCGAGAGATCGAGCAGGTCGTCGACGAGCTGCCGGAGGCGCTTGGCGTGACGATCGATGACGTCGACGAACTCGGCGGCCTCCTCGGGCTCGCCGAGCGCGCCGGCGAGCAGCGTCTCGGCCGCGGTGCTGATGGCCGTGACCGGGGTGCGGAGCTCGTGCGAGACGTTCGCCACGAAGTCGGTGCGGATCGTCTCGAGGCGCCGCAGATCCGTGACGTCGTGGAAGACGGCGATGAGGCCACGATCGTTCGCGCCGCGATCGCGGTCCTTTCGGCTCGGGAGCTTGGAGACACGCACGAGGAGCTTGCGCGGCATGAGGCCCGAGAGCTCGACCTCGCGCACGATGGCCTCGCTGCTCGTGTCCGCGCGATCGAGCGCCTCCTGGAGCGAGGCGTTGCGGATGACCTCGATGACGCTCTTGCCGAGCGAGCCTTCGCCGACGAGGGTCATGCCGCGCAGGGCGCGGTTCGCGAGGACGATACGCGCGTCGCCGTCGGTGACGAGCACGCCTTCGTTCATGCCGTCGAGGATCGAGGCGAGCAGGTCGCGCTCGTCGCGCAGCTCCTCGATGGCCGAGAGCAGCTCGCTCGAGAGGCGGTTCAGCGCGCGGCCGAGCTGCGCGGTCTCGTCGGTCCCCTGCGCGGGCGCGTGGACCGCGAGGTTGCCGCCGGCCATCGCGAGCGCGGCCTCGGTCAAGCTGCGGACGGGGCGCGTGAGCAGGTGCGTGCCAAACGCGGCCATCGCGACGGCGGCGGCGATCGCGACGGCGACACCCACGAGCAGGAAGAGGCGCGCGCGTCCGAGGGCGTCGTCGATGCCGGTGAGCGGCAAGGCGATACGCACGACGGCGACGCCGTGCTCCGGCGTCGCGTGGCGGCGCGCCGCGTAGATCATGCGCTGATCGAGGGTGTCGCTGTAGCGGGACGAGCTGCCCGCGCCGGTCGCGAGCGCGGCGATCACCTCTTCGCGGGATCCGTGGTTCTCGACGCGCGCGAGCTCCTCGGCCGCGAGCTCGGAGTCACCGAGGACCACGCCGCCCGGGGCGATGAGCGTGACGCGCCCGCCCGAGAGCGCGCCGAGCTCGTCCGCGAGCTCGTCGAGCGTGTCGCCCACGGCGCACGGCGAAGCCTCGCAGCGGCGGCGTACGATGTCCTCGGCGAGGCGGAGCTCGCCCGTGAGCTGCACCATCGTGCGCTCGATCATGAGCGCCTCGAGCGAGCGGGATCCGAGCCGCTCGATCGCGAAGCCCGCGATCAGCATGAGCACGACCGACGCGGCGATGAGCTTCGCGCGGATGCCGAGGCGGCCGATCATCCGTCCTGGGGCGGGGAGAGCTCGCCGGGCTCGGCGCGGAAGCGGTAGCCGACGCCGCGTACGGTCTCGATGTAGTCACCGGCGACGCCGAGCTTTTCGCGCACGCGTTTGACGTGGGTGTCGACGTTGCGGGTCGTGACGTCGACGTGCGAGCCCCAGACCTCGTCGAGCAGGACGTCGCGGGTCATGACGCGCCCGCGGCGGTCGAAGAGCACGACGAGCAGCTTGAACTCGAGCGCGGTGAAGGTGATCTCCTCGCCGTTCACCCAGGCGCGGTGCGCGGCGCGATCGACGCGCAGGACGCCGAAGTCGAGCTTCGCGCCTTCGGCGGGCGTGCCCTCGGTGCGGCGCAGGATCGCTCTCGCTCGCAGGATGAGCTCGCGCACGGAAAAGGGTTTGACCACGTAGTCGTCGGCGCCGAGCTCGAAGCCAACGACGCGATCCACCTCTTCGCCTCGGGCCGTGACCATGATGACGGGGATACTCGCCGTCTCCGGGTTCTGCTTGAGGCGCTTGCAGACCTCGGTGCCCGGCATGTCGGGCAGCATGAGGTCGAGGATGACGAGGTCGAACGGCTCTTCTTTCACCGCGCGGAGCGCGGTCTCGCCGTTCATCGCGGAGACGACGTCGAACCCCGCACTCTTGAAGTTGTAGGACAGGACGCGCTGGAGATCGCGCTCGTCCTCGACGATGAGAACGTTCGTCGGCATGCGTGGGCCCACCTCTAGCAGCCTTGTGTGACAGGCGCGTGGCGTGCGGTAAAGCACGGGGGCGAGCCGAGCCGTGTGTCGGTCTGCCTCCCTCGATCCGACAATCGCGAGGCGCGGCGCGAGCTTTCCTTGCGCGCACGCCCTCTTTCTTCTAGTAGGGGCGCCTCATGGCTCTGGAGCGCACCCTTTCCATCATCAAGCCCGACGCGGTCGAGAAGAACCACACGGGCGCGATCATCGCCCGCCTCGAGCAGGAGGGCTTCATCATCCGCGCGATGAAGCGGATTCACCTCACCCGCGCCGAGGCCGAAGGCTTCTACGCGGAGCACAAAGGCCGCGGCTTCTTCGACGAGCTCACGACGTTCATGTCGCGCAGCTCGATCGTCGTCATGGCCCTCGAGCGCGAGGACGCGATCGCCAAGTACCGCGAGGTCATCGGCGCGACGAACCCCGCGAACGCGGCCGAAGGCACGATCCGCAAGCTGTACGCCGCGAGCGTCGGCGAGAACGCGGTGCACGGCTCGGACAAGCCCGAGTCCGCGGCGCGCGAGATCGCCTATTTCTTCGCCGGGTACGAAGTCTCGCCCCGCGCGTGACCCCTCCGGTTTGCCCGGAGAGTCCGTTATCCATCGCGCGCGGCGCGGTCCGTGAGGGCCTCGCCGCGCTCGAAGGTTTCTCCGATCTGCTCGGATCCCGCCGCATCGGGCCTCGCGCCCTCGCCCAGGCGAAGGCCGAGATGGTCCCGGCGTGCGAGGCGCTGCGCGAGGCCTTCGCCGGCCTCGAACAAGCGTTCGTCGCGTCGCTCTCTGCCGACGAGGAGGCCCTGGATCAGGCCCGCGCCCTCGCCGCGCACGCAGGCGCGTGTGTCGCCGCCCTCGCCGCGGCGCTCGCCGACGGGGGGCCGCTCTCCGACGCGCGGCGACGCCTCGCGCTCGAGGCCGCCGTTCGCAAGCACGGCGCGGAGCTGCGGGACGCGTTCGCCCTCGGGGAGTTCTTCGCGGCCGCCGTCTCGCCCACGCCGACGGAGCTCGATCTCGTGGACGTCCTGGAGCAGCGGTTCGGCGGCAATCGCGCCGCCGAGGAGGGCGCGCTGCGGATCGTGGTGGAGGCGCCGCGGCCCTCGTGGCTCGTGGCCGATCGGCACGTGCTCGGGGGGCTCGTGGAGCTCGCCGCGCCGATCGCGTCGCGCCGCGGGGCCGTGGCGGCGCGGCTCGGCGTCGCGCGTTCGGCCGGGGGCGGTCTCGTGGTTCGGCTGAGCCCGTCTTCGCGGAACGGCGCGCCGGCGCGGCTCGTCCTGAACGTGACGGCGCGGGGCGAGGTGCCGAACGCCCTCGACATCGCGCGCGTGGCCGCGCGCCGCGCCAAGCTCGGCCTCGTGATCGACGCTGCCGCAGGGACGGTGACGATCGAGAGCGAGCGCGAGGTGAGCTGATTCCGTGCTATTTGGCCCGGAATGACGAACCTCGCCGACTCCCTCGCGCCGCTCGTCTCGGCCGCCTTCGCCGACCGCTCGTTGCTGAAAGATCCCGCGCACGAGCGCGCCGTCCTCGAGACGATCGACGCGCTCGATCGTGGCGCGCTTCGCGTCGCCGAGCCCGTCTCCGAGGGCAAGTGGGTGACACATGCGTGGGTGAAGCAGGCCATCCTGCTCTACTTCGCCGTCCAGAAGATGTCGGTCATGGAGGCGGGGCCGCTCGAGTTCCACGACAAGATCCCGCTCAAGCGTGGCCTCGAGGCCGCGGGCGTGCGGGTCGTGCCGCCGGGCGCGGTGCGGTACGGCGCGTTCCTCGAGCCGGGCGCGATCCTCATGCCGGGTTACGTGAACATCGGCGCGCGCGTGGGCGCAGGGACGATGGTCGATACGTGGGCGACCGTGGGATCGTGCGCGCAGATCGGCCGCGACTGCCACCTCGCGGGCGGCGTCGGGATCGGCGGCGTGCTCGAGCCGCCGAGCGCGCAGCCCGTCATCATCGAGGACGGCGTGTTCGTCGGCTCGCGCGTGATCGTGGTCGAGGGCGTGATCGTGGAGCGCGAGGCCGTGCTCGGCGCGGGCGTCGTGCTCACGGCGTCGACCGCGATCCTCGACGTCACCGGATCCGAGGTCGTCGAGCACCGCGGCCGCGTGCCCGCGCGCAGCGTCGTCATCCCGGGCATGCGGCCGAAGAGGTTCCCCGCGGGCGAGTTCGGCGTGCCTTGCGCGCTCATCATCGGCAAGAGAAGCGAGTCCACCGATCGCAAGGTCTCGCTCAACGCCGCGCTCCGGGACTTCGCGGTGCCGGTATGAGCGAGCTCGAAGCGCGGCTCGTCGAGACGCTCCTCTGGCTCTGCAACATCCCCTCGCCGACGGGCGAGGAGCGCTCGATCGCCGACGCGGTCCTGGAGCGCGTCTCCCGCGCGCCGCTCGCGGCGCCGCCGCGCCGGCATGGCGACTCCATCGTCGTGCCCGTCACGCGTGGCACGGGTGGCCCGCGTGTCGCGCTCGTGGGTCACCTCGACGTCGTGCGCACGACACACGAGGGGCCGCCACGCGTGGAGGGCGACAAGCTCTACGGCCCCGGCGCCTCCGACATGAAGTCGGGCCTCGCGCTCATGCTCGATCTGCTGGAGCACGGGGCGCGCGAGATCGCGGGCTGCGATCTCACGTTGATCTTCTACGCACGCGAGGAGGGGCCGTACGCGGACAACGAGCTCGGCCGGGTCCTCGCGGACGATCCCGAGGCGACGGCCGTGGACCTCGCCGTCTGCATGGAGCCCTCCGACAACAAGCTCAGCCTCGGCGCGTCGGGCTCGATCCACGCGCGGCTCACGTTCGAGGGGCGCACGGCGCACAGCGCGCGGCCGTGGCAAGGCGAAAACGCCATCCACAAGGCCGGGCCGTTCCTCGCGGAGCTCGGCGCGCGTGAGCCGCGCACCGTGGTCCTCGACGGGCTGACGTACCGCACGGTCACGTCCGTGACCCTCGCGGAGGGCGGCCGCGGGCGGAACGTCATCCCCGACGTGTTCACGCTCAACCTGAACCACCGCTTCTCGCCCGACACCTCGATCGCCGAGGCGCAAGGCGACATCGAGGCGCTCGTTGCCAACCGCGCGCGGATCGAGTGGACCGATCTCTCCCCGTCGGCGCCGCCGCACGCGTCGCACCCGCTCGTGGTCGCGCTGCGCGAGGCGGGCGTGGCCGGCGTGGAGGCGAAGCAGGCGTGGACCGATGTCGCGCGTTTCGCCGCGCTCTCCGTGCCCGCGGTGAACTGGGGCCCGGGGGTGAACGCGCAGGCGCATCAGCGGAACGAGTGGACGTCGATCGCGCTGCTCGTCGCGGGGCGCGCCATCCTCGGGCGGTTCTTCGAGGCGATCGGGCGGCGCTAGCCGCCGACGTGCACGAGCGAGTACACGGCCGGCCGTGTGCCGTCGTCGTCGCCGTCGAGCCGGGATCGCCCCGCGAGGAAGTCGAGCTCCACCACGAACGCGAAGGCCGCGACGACGCCGCCTTGCCTGCGCGCGAGCTCCGCGGCCGCGCTCGCCGTGCCGCCCGTGGCGAGCACGTCGTCGACGATGAGCACACGCGCGCCTCGTGGGATCGAGTCGACGTGCATCTCGAGCTCGGCCTCGCCGTACTCGAGCGCGTACGTCAGCCGATCCGTCTTCCACGGCAGCTTGCCGAGCTTGCGCACGGGCACGAAGCCCGCGTTGAGCCGCGTCGCCACCGCGCCGCCGAAGATGAACCCGCGCGACTCGATGCCCACCACGAGGTCGATTCGCTCGCCGACGAACCGCTCCGCGAGCAGATCGATCGTGATGTGCAGCGCGCGGGGATCCGCGAGCAGCGGCGTGATGTCCTTGAACAGGATGCCCGGCTTGGGGAAGTCCGGCACGTCGCGGAGCCGTGATTCGAGGTACACGAGCGCGTGCGCCCCGGGGAGCTTGTCGGGATCGAACGAGGTCATCGTGATGGAATCTAGCCTTCGCGTTCGCCCAAGGAAACGGCCGCGCACGCCGCCACGCAGAGGTCGCGGTGCTCGGGCGACGAGAGGTCGAGCGTGAGGGGTGTGACGCCGACGGCGCCCTCGTCGAAGGCCTCGGTGTCCGAGCCGTGCACGTGATCGTGCCGCACGCCGCCGCCGCCGATCCAGAGGTACTCCTGGCCGCGTGGATCTTCCCGGAAGATCACGCTCTCCGTGTAGAGGCGCGCGCCGATCTTCGTGGGCCGCACGGGCCAGGCGTCGCCCGGCGGGACGTTCACGTTGAAGAGCGGCGCGCGCGCCCCCGGCGAGCGCCGGAAGGCCTCGAGCGTCTCCATCGCGATACGCGCGCCGATCGCAGCCGCGGCGCGTCGATCGGCCTTCGCGTCGGCCGACACCGCGACCGCCGGCACCCCGCGCATCGCGCCCTCACGCGCGGCGGCGACCGTGCCCGAGTAGAACACGTCCACGCCGAGGTTCAGCCCGTGGTTCATCCCGGACACCACGAGGTCGGGCTTGCGCGGGAGGACCCGGCCGTTCGAGTGCATCGCGACGTAGACACAGTCGGCCGGCGTCCCGTCGATGGCGAACACGTCCTCGGAGACCGTTCGAAGCCGTAAGATCCGGTGCAGGCTGAGCGAGTGGCTCGTCGCGCTCTGGTTCACCTCGGGCGCGCACACGACCACGCGGCCGTACCGGGCGAGCTCCTGCGCGAGCGCGCGCAGGCCCTCGGAGGCGTATCCATCGTCGTTCGAGAGCAGGATGAGCGGGCGCGTGTCCTCCACGGTCAACCTCCGAGCAGGCGCTTCGGCAGCGCGGCGACGAGTTCGAAGACCGCGGCGATACGGCCGAACAGGCCCGCCCCGCCCCGGGCGCGCGCCATCGCGAAGGCGATCTTGCGGAGCACGGGCGTGTACGGGTACCACCAGAGCTCCCGCGCGGCGCGGCTCCGGTCCTCGAGCACGAACTGCGGACGCGTCAGCTCGGCGAGGGCGTGCGGGCTGTTCGTGATGCCGTAGCCGCTCTCGCCCGTGCCCGTCCAGGGCGCCGCGGCCACGGCCGCCGTGAACCCGTGGTTGTTGATCGTCACCACGCCCGTCTTGAGCCTACGCGCGAGCTCGTGCGCCGCGCCCACGCGCCGCGTCCACAGGCTCGTCGTCAGCCCGAACGTCGACGCGTTCACCCGCGTGATCGCGTCCTCCACCCCGTCCACGATCACGATCGGCAGGAGGGGCCCGAACGTCTCCTCGCGCAGGAGCGGCGTGTCCTCGTGATCGAGCTTCACGACCGTCGGCGCGAACGCGAGCGACCCTTCCTCGGGCGCGCCTCCCGCGAGCACCTCCGCGCCGCTCGCCACGGCCTCCGCGAGGTGACGCCGCACGATGTCGCATTGCCGCGAGGTCGTGAGCACGGCCGTGTCGCGGCCCGGCTCGAGCTTCTTCGTCAGCTCCACGATCTTCGGCACGAGCTTCTCGGCGATCGACCGATCCACGTACACGCGCTCGATCGACGCGCAGTTCTGCCCCGCGTTCGTGAACGCGCCCCACACGATGCCGTTCGCCGTGCGCTCGACGGGCGCGTCGGCCATCACGATGGCCGCGTCCTTGCCGCCGAGCTCGAGCGAGCACGGGATCAGCCGCTCGGCGCAGCGCACCGCCACGCGCCTGCCCGTCGCCACGCTGCCCGTGAAGACCACGACGTCTGCCTCGTCGACGATCGCCGCGCCCACATCGCCGCCGCCTTGCACGAGCGCGAGCAGCCCGTCCGGCAGGAGCCCTTCGAAGAGCGACGCCACGAGCGCGCCCGCCCGCGGCGTGACCTCGCTCGGCTTGAAGAGCACGGCGTTGCCGGCGAGCAGCGCCGGGACGATGGTCCGGAGCGGGATCGCCACGGGGTAGTTCCACGGCGTGATCAGCCCGACGAGCCCTCGCGGCGCCTTGTGGATCCGCCCGAGCTTGCCCGGGTAGGCGAGGGGATCGAGCTCGATCGTCGTGCCTTCGAGCAGCTCCTCGATCGAATCGGTCCAGTAGTCGACGAGGTCGGCGTTCGGCAGCACCTCGGCGAGCGCGGCCTCCTCGATGGGCTTGCCGCACTCGTGGTGCAGGAGGTCCGCGATCTCCTCGGCGCGCGCGAGCAGCCGCTGCTTCACGGGCGCGATCACGCTCGCCCGCTCCCGCGCCGTCTTCTTCGACCAGGCCTCCTGCGCCGCGCGCGCCTTGCGAGCGAGCTCGGGGATCTCGCTCGGCGGCGTCGCCGTCACGGGCGACAACGCGGACCCATCGAGCGGGCTTTGCGCGGGGAAGGGGCCGTCTTGCGCGGGCTCTGCGCTCGTCTCGTTCGTCTCGTTCGTCCCGGGGGCGGCCGCCTGCGCCTCCGACGGCTGCTCGTCTTGCTGCACGTCCATGCGGCGCGGAGCCTATCACGCGTGCCCCTGAAACGAAGAAGCCCCGAGGTGTGGACCTCGAGGCTTCTCCGCGTCACGCCGCGTCGCGCGGCGGGCCTTCAGGGCACGTTGATGGTCATGTCGTTTGCCTTCTGGCAGTTGATCATCCTCGACTCGCCCGGCGTGAGCCACTTGGCCTTCACCGGGTTCGTCTCGCCGGGCTCGGCGAGACGCAGGAACTTCGGACCACAATCGACCTCGACCGCCTCGCCCGTGCTCCCGACCAGCTTGCCGGTCAGGAAGACGAGCGCCTCCTTGTTCGAGGTCACGGTCAGGATGCCGCGCGTCGGCGGCAGCGTCGCCGGATCCTTCGCCGGCGGCGCCTCCGCGGTCGGCGCGGCGCTGGCCTCGGGCCCGGCCGACGCGCTGCCTGCAGGGGCGGCCGACGCGCTGCCCGGGGGCGCGGCCGCGGTGTCCGTCGCGGTCGGCGCGGCTGCTGCGGTGTCCGTGGGGGTCGGCGCGGCCTGGACCGTCTCCGTGGGCGTGGGCGTGGGCGGAGGCGTCACGGCGCCGCCCGGGTTTCCGGGCAACGTCGTGCCGGGCAAGCCGGGGATCCAGCCCTTCTGCATCGCCACGAACGCGCCCGCGCCGATGAGCAAGAGCGCCGCGGCCACGAGGAGCCAGCCCGGCAAGCCCTTCTTCGGCTCCGGCTTCGTCTCCTCGGGCTCGGGCACGGGCTTCGCCACGACCGGCTTCTTCTCCGGCTTGGCGATCGGCTTCGCCTCGTCCACCGGCTTCTTCGTCGGCAGCGGCGGCTTCGCGGTCGGCTTCTTCTCGGGCTCCGGCTTCGGCTCGAGCTCTGCGGCGCCGAGCTCGATGGAGGCCTCGGGCTCGGGCTCGGGCTTCTTCTCGGGCTCCGGCTTGCGCACGGACTCCGGCTTCTTCTCGGGCGCTGCGGCCTCGATCTCGATGGCGGCTTCGGGCTCGGGCTTCTTCTCGGCCTCGGGCTCGATCGTGATCTCGGGCTTCTTCTCGGGCGCTGCGGCCTCGATCTCGAGCTCGATGGCGGCTTCGGGCTCGGGCTTCGTCTCGAGGGTGGGCTTCTCGGGCTCCGGCTTGCGTACGGACTCCGGCTTCTTCTCGGGCTCGGCCGTCTTGGCGAGGGCAGCGGCGAGGGCGGCGCTCGGCTTGGAGGTCGAGGCGGGCTCGAAGAGCTTCGTCGGCTCGGCGTCGTCGATGTCGGCGTCGGCGTCGATCGCCGAGGGCAAACCCGTGCTCGTGGTCTCCGGCTTCTTCTCGGTGCCGAGGAGCGCCTCGACCTGCTCGGGCGCGAGTGCGTTCATCGGCGCGGTGATCGCGTCCGTGTCCTGGAGCGGCGCCGGGCGGGAATCGCCCACCTCTTCGCCGTCGCCCACGCCGGGGATCGTCCTCTTGAGCTCGTCGACCGGCTTCGCGGCGGGCTTCGTCACGATCGGCGTCGCGGTGAGCTTGGGCATCGCCGCCGCGGGTTTGGCGGCGGTCGCGGCCGGCGTCACCGCGGGCTTCGCGGCCGTGGTGACGGGCGTGATGGGCTTCGGGCCCGGGATGGCCGGTGGTTTGGCGGCGATGGGCGCGGGTTTGGCGGCCGTGGTGACGGGCGTGATGGGCTTCGGGCCCGGCACGACGGCCGGTTTCGCGGCCGTGGTGATGGGCTTGGCGGCTGCGGCCGGGGGCGTCTTCGGGGTGCCTTCCTTGAGCCCGGGCAGCGGGGCTGCGATGGCCACGGCCTTCGGGGGCGGCGCGTCCTTCGTGGGACCGTCGTCCCAGAGGTCTTCGCCGAGATCGGGCTTCTTCGTGACGATCGGCGTCGCGGCCTCGCTGATCGCGGGGATCGCGGGCCCGACCACGTCGTCCCCGGGCTTCGCGATGAGCGAACCGAGCCCGACACGCTCGGGCCTGGGCGCCGCAGCGTTCTTCTGGACCTTCTCGAGGAGCGCTTCGAGCGCCGCGATTCGTTGTTCGACGTTCACAGCCTCGGGAGGATACCCGACCGCGTGGCGGATGACGAGGATCCGACAGCTTGCGCAAGAAACTTGCGTTGGGGGGTCACCGCTTTGGCGGGCAAGGTCGTGGATGGTCTTGCCCTCTCCCGTTGGAAGAACTGCGCGATGCGCAGTTCTTCCACCCTCGGTCCAGGCCGTGCCTGGTCCGGGGGTGAAGGGGGGCGGAGGAACACCCTAGCAGGCGACCCCCGGATTTCCGCGGATTTTCAGGGGTCGCCCTTCGCCGGTCCCCCCTTCAAGCGCACCGAAACACCCCCTTTCGAGGGGGGTCTGAACGATTCCGGAACGATTCCGGAACGGATGAACGAACCCCCGGAACAACCTCGAACGTCGTCAGGATGGCACCCCATGCGAGGGTGCGCGGCGCTCGACGTGGGCCTCGTGCTCGCCGGACGCCGGCCCCAGCTCGTCGGCCTCGTGCATCGAGGGGCGCGGCGCTCGACGTCGGCCTCGTGCTCGTCGGCCTCGTGCATCCAGGCGGAGCGGCGCTCGACGTCGGCCTCGTGCTCGTCGGCCTTGGGCTCGACATGGGCCTCGTGCTCGTCGGCCTCGTGCATCGAGGGGCGCGGCATTCGACGCGGGCCTCGCGCTCGCCGGACGCCGGCCCCAGCTCGTCGGCCTCGTGCATCGAGGGGCGCGGCGCTCGACGTGGGCCTCGTGCTCGTCGGCCTTGGGCTCGACGTGGACCTCGTGCTCGTCGGCCTCGTGCATCGAGGGGGCGCGGCGCTCGACGTCGGCCTCGTGCTCGTCGGCCTCGTGCATCGAGGGGCGCGGCGCTCGATGTGGGCCTTGTGCTCGTCGGCCTCGTGCATCGAGGGGGCGCAGCGCTCGACGTCGGCCTCGTGCTCGTTGGACGCTGGCCCCAGCTCGCCGGCCTCGGGCTCGACGCGGGCCTCGTGCTCGTCGGCCTCGTGCATCGAGGAGCGCGGAGCTCGACGTGGGCCTTGTGCTCGTCGGCCTCGTGCATCGAGGCGGCGCGGCATTCGACGCGGGCCTCGCGCTCGCCGGACGCCGGCCCCAGCTCGTCGGCCTCGTGCATCGAGGGGCGCGGCGCTCGACGTGGGCCTCGTGCTCGTCGGCCTCGTGCATCGAGGGGCGCGGCGCTCGACGCGGGCCTCGTGCTCGTCGGACGCCGGCCCCAGCTCGTTGGCCTCGTGCATCGAGGGGCGCGGCGCTCGACGTGGGCCTCGTGCTCGTCGGCCTCGTGCATCGAGGGGCGCGGCGCTCGACGCGGGCCTCGTGCTCGTCGGCCTCGTGCATCGAGGCGGCGCGGCATTCGACGCGGGCCTCGCGCTCGCCGGACGCCGGCCCCAGCTCGTTGGCCTCGTGCATCGAGGGGCGCGGCGCTCGACGTGGGCCTCGTGCTCGTCGGCCTCGTGCATCGAGGCGGCGCGGCGCTCGACGCCGGCCTCGTGCTCGTCGCCCTGGACGCCGGCCCCAGCTCGTCGGCCTCGTGCATCGAGGCGGCGCGGCGAGCGGCGAGCGTCGGAATCTTCCCCGAGGTCTCGCGGCCGTGACCGCGCTCGACCGCGTACGTCTGCGGGCTCGACGTCGGGGGGCGGGTTTGGCGCGACCGACCCCGAGGCCATCGAGGGGCGGCGCTCGATGCCGGTCCCAGCTCGTCAGCCTCGTGTAGCGAGGGGGTGCGGCGAGCGGCGAGCGTCGAAATCTCCCCCGAGGTCTCGCGGCCGTGACCGCGCCCGACCGCGCACATTCGCGGGCCCGACGTGGGAGGCGGGCGCGTCGCCACCGACCCCGAGGCCATCGAGGGGCGGCGCTCGACGTGCGCCTCGTGCTCGCCGACCTCGGGCATCGAGGCGGCGCAGCGCTCGACCGCGAAGATTCGCAGGCCCGACGTGGGGGGCGGGGTCCCTGGGGGCATTGAGGCGGCGCGGCGAGGTCGGTCGCTATGGAGATCTTCCCGGAGGTCTCGGCGCCTCGACCGAGCACACCAGGGTTGATCACTGGCCTGCGGTAGCGCCGCATCGCACGACGTGGTACGAATTACTGTCGTCGGCTCTGGCTCGGCAAGCTGGCTCGTGCCGAACAAGTACTGCAGATAAGATGCAGTGCACGAGCAGTCGTCGCGATCTCTGCGAAGTACGATCCCAACATGAGCAAGCTACATCGGCAATCATCACCATGGCTGCCCGGCCCGCATATTGTACCCGAATTCCGCGTGGTTATCTCTGACAGCGGGCGCCGCGTGCGAATTCCGTTAGACGGGCCATGCGTGTGCGGATCTACTCGACGTCTTCGCTACTGCTGTGATTATGGTGAGAGCCCGGCACCACTTGCAGCTGCAAAGACAACCCCAAAGCTGCCGCAAACGGGGTACTCACACCCCAAATGCTATGCACTGGCGCTGGAGGATTGCGATCGGAAGATCAGTCGGGAGCACTATTTTTCCAAAGGACTTGTGAGAGCCTATGCGCTTTCTCGTTCGGCATCCGATACCATTCGAGTTATGCGGCCAAACAAGCCCGATATGGAACTACCATCCGAGCAGGCACTTCAGTCGAATATACTATGTCGTCGGCACAATTCTGCTCTCAGTGTTCTTGATGCCAGCGCGGAGCGCCTATTTCGTGCGATTCACGAAGGCACCAAGGTGGTCCCGGCATACAACTGTCGTGTCATTGCTGGCAAAAACCTGGAGCTTTGGATTCTTAAGGTTCTGTGCGGCTCCTTCGCTGCTGATGGCATAAAAGTTCCGGTTGATTGGCTTCGGCTGCTTTTTGGTTATACGGATCTTGCTGCACCCTCCGGACTTTATATGCAAGTCCCAGTCAACAAAACTATCGAATCGGCCTGGTCCGTCAGCCTTGGCGCATACCAAGACGATCGCGGCACGTCGGGAGCCGAAGTGTCACTTTGTGGGGTACGCTTCATTCTGGACCTTCGAGGGGAGCGGCGAGCGCACCGTAAAAGCGATATCGGTTCGATGAAATTGTATCGTCCCAGGGGCATCTGGTTTGATCATTCGGGGGCAACAACCTTCTATTTGTGGCTTGATTGGGGCGTCGCTCCTGCGGCTTACGAGTCTGTCGTGCTCGACGTCCTGTGATGCACGCTGATGACTGGACACTCGGGTAGGCCGACGCGCCCGGACCGCGCTCGACCGCGTAAATGCGCCTGCCTTGCATGGGGGCGGGTGCCTCGCGACCGACCCCGAGGCCATCGAGGGGCGCGGCGCTCGACGCCGGTCTCGTGCTCGTCGGCCTCGTGCATCGAGGGTAGGTCCTCGCCCACCCCCGTCCTGACGCCCCGTGTCCCTCGTGCCCAGGCTCCCCGCCGGAAGGAGCCTCAACATGGGTACGGAACAACAAGCGGCAGCCATTCGTGCGGAGGTCTCGCGCATCGAGGGCCGACGGGGTCGCGGCAAGGCATACCCCCTTTCGCTTCGACGGAAGGCGGTTTCGTATTACAGCGCGAGACGCGAGCAGGGCGCATCGCAGCGTGACATCGGTCTCGAACTCGGGATCTGCTTTCAAACATTGCATCGCTGGGCGACGCAGCTCGACGTGACGCGGCACGTCCCCACCCTGGCGCCCAGCTTCGAGCGGGTCGAGGTCATCGATTTGCCTGCATCTGCTCTCCAACGCGGCCCGCTCGTCGTCCGAGGGCCGGGTGGGCTCTTGATCGAGGGGCTCGATATGGATTCGCTCGTCGAGCTCGTCCGGAGGCTTTCGTGATCGGCTCGACCCGGCAGGTGCGCGTATACGCGTACCGAAAGCCCGCCGATATGAGGAAGTCGTTCAATACCCTGGCGGCGCTCGTCGTCGCGGGGCTCGGCCGCGACATCATGTCTGGCGACATCTTCCTCTTCGTCGGGCGCACGCGAAAGCTCGCCAAGATGATCTACTGGGACGGGACGGGGCTCTGCCTCTTCTCGAAGCGCCTCGCGAAGGGCTGCTTCGCGGCGCCTTGGGCGCAGCCTGGTGACCGCCCGCTCGTGCTCACCACCAGCGAGCTCGCGATTCTGCTCGAGGGGAGCGAGCTCGCGCTGCGCGTCCCCCTCTCGCCGCCGCCCTACGCCCCCACCGAGCGCGTCCTGCGCTGGGGCTGATAGCTTTTTTTGCACCGCATCGGTACATCCGCAGGGGCTGACGACATTATACAGTCGAGGCCCCCGTGAATTTCGAGACCGAGAACGACCCTGAAATCCTCCGGCAGGCAGCCCTGCTCCTGGAGCGCGAGAACCAGCGGCTCGCGAAGGAGATCATCAAGCTCACCGCGGAGCTCATCGCGCTGAAGGGCGGTGACTCCGAGCAGATGAAGCTGCGCATCGCGGCGCTCGAACAGCAGATCGCCCAGAAGAATCGCCTGCTCTTCGGCGAAAGGTCGGAGCGACGCGCGAATGGCGAAGGCGACGCACCGCCCGAACCGCCCGAGCCGCCGAAGCCGCCGAAGAAGGGCCACGGTCCGAAGGCGCAGCTTTCACTGCAAATCGAGGAGGTCGTCCACAAGCTGGACGACGCCGACAAGGTCTGCAAATCGTGCGGCGGAGCGCTCGTGGAGTGGGAGGGGCAATTCGAGACGTCGGAGGAGATCGACCCTGTGCCGCGCCGCTTCGTGTTGAAGAAGCACAAGCGACAGAAGTATCGCTGCGGCTGCGGCGGGTGCATCGAGACGGCGCCCGGCCCCGAGAAGCTCTTCGAGGGAGCACGTTACTCGATTGAATTCGCTGCCGAGGTGGGTGTGGACAAGTACGGCGAGCACGCTCCGTTGGAGCGCCAGGTGCGCAAGATGCGGCGCGAGGGTTTGCTCGTGGAATCGCAGACGCTGTGGGATCAGCTCGAGCGGGCCGCGAGGCTGCTCGCGCCGGGGTACGAAGCGCTTTTCCAATACGTGCTCAGCCGCGGCGTCATCGACGCGGACGAGACGCGGTGGCCGCTCCTCGGCAAGAATGAGCCTTCGCGCTGGCACGCGTGGTCCGTGGTGGCGCCCGACGCGGTGGCCTATCGGATTCTGGAGGGTCGCTCGAACGAGGACGGGAGGAAGGTGCTCGGCGGCTACAAGGGCGTCGTGATGTGCGACGGCTACGCCGTGTACAAATCGCTCTCGAAGACAGAGGGCTTCTCGCTCGCGCACTGCTGGGCACACACGAGGCGCGAATTCATCAAGAACGAGTCTTCATATCCCGCGGAGACGAAGCGAGTGCTCGACTTGATCCGCGGCCTGTATGCCGTCGAGGCGAAGTGCAGGCCCGGCCCCGAGGGAGATGCCGAGCGGCTCGCGCTACGACATGCGGAATCGAGGCCGCTGCTGCAACTCATACAGCATTGGGCGGAGACGACGCCGGTCGTGCCCAGGAGCAGCCTGGACGACGCGATCAAGTACATGGCCGGGCACTGGAGCGGACTCACGCGATTCCTTTCCGACCCGCGAATTCCCTTGGACAACAACCACACCGAGAGAGCCGAGCGCGGCGTCGTGGTCGGACGCAAGAATCACTATGGGTCTCGATCACGGCGAGGGACCGAGGTCGCGGCGCTCTTCTATTCTTTCGTGGAGAGCGCGAAGCTCTGCGGGCTCGATCCGAAGGTTTACCTGAGCACGGCCATCAGGTCGGCGGTGCGCGGTGAGCGAATTCCGCTACCGCACGAGATAGCTGCTCGGGGATAAATCCCGAGTCGACGTCGCGTCCCCCGACCCGATCGTCCGCGCTCCAGCACCGGCGCGAAGAGAGCGGGCGTGTATCCAAACAATGTGTGGTTCTGACGAACGTTGCCTCGTCCGAGCGGCTACGCGGACGTCTGCACGGCACTTGCTACCGAAGCCTGATGCCGCGCCGTGGCGGCCGAACGCGCGTGCTCGCGGCGCCTGCCACGGGGGCGGGTCGGCGTCGAGACGGTGGTGAGCGAGGTGTTACCATCGAGGGGGCGCGGCGAGCGGCGAGCGTCGAAATCTCCCCCGAGGTCTCGCGGCCATGACCGCGCTCGACGTCGAATTTTGGCCACCCCCGCATGCGGGGGGGGGCGAGCGGCCATAATTCGGCCAAAAAGCTTGTCGCGACACACACGCGCTCTTGCACGTGCGCGCCGCCCGTGGGCGGGTGCGTCGGGACATACCCCCGAGGACGCCGGCCCCAGCTCGCCGGCCTCGGGCATCGAGGCGGACGGCGCGACGCTCGACGCCGGCCTCGTGCTCGTCGCCCTGGACGCCGGCCCCAGCTCGTCGGCCTCGGGCTCGACGTGGGCCTCGTGCTCGTCGGCCTCGGGCATCGAGACGGCGCGCGTCGAAATCTCCCCCGAGGTCTCGCGGCCATGACCGCGCTCGACCGCGTAAATCCGCGGGCTCGACGCGGGGGGCGGGTGCGCCTCGTGCTCGTCGGCCTCGTGCATCGAGGGGACGCGGCGAGCGGCGCGCGTCGAAATCTCCCCCGAGGTCTCGCGGCCGTGACCGCGCTCGACCGCGTAAATCCGCGGGCCCGACGTGGGGGGCGGGTGCGCCGCGTGCTCGTCGGCCTCGTGCATCGAGGCGGCGCGGCGAGCGGCGAGCGGCGAAATCTCCCCCGAGGTCTCGCGGCCGTGACCGCGCTCGACCGCATAAATCCGTGGGCCCGACGTGGGGGGCGGGTGCGTCGCGACCG
The DNA here is from genome assembly GCF_009649845.1 of Polyangium spumosum. NCBI lineage: Bacteria > Pseudomonadati > Myxococcota > Polyangiales > Polyangiaceae > Polyangium > Polyangium spumosum. The sequence goes on along the minus strand of NZ_WJIE01000002.1, from coordinate 228,876 downwards.
ACCCCGAGGCCATCGAGGGGCGGCGCTCGACGCCGGCCTCGTGCTCGTCGCCCTGGACGCCGGCCCCAGCTCGTCGGCCTCGGGCTCGACGTGCGCCTCGTGCTCGTCGGCCTCGGGCATCGCGGCGGACGGCGCGGCGAGCGTCGAAAGCTCCCCCGAGGTCTCGCGGCCGTGACCGCGCTCGACCGCGTAAATCCGCGGGCCCGACGTGGGGGGCGGGTGCGCCGCGTGCTCGTCGGCCTCGTGCATCGAGGCGGCGCGGCGAGCGGCGAGCGTCGAAATCTCCCCCGAGGTCTCGCGGCCGTGACCGCGCTCGACCGCGTAGATCCGCGGGCTCGACGTGGGGGGCGGGTGCGTCGCGACCGACCCCGAGGCCATCGAGGGGCGGCGCTCGACGCCGGCCTCGTGCTCGTCGGCCTCGTGCATCGAGGCGGCGCGGCGAGCGGCGAGCGTCGAAATCTCCCCCGAGGTCTCGCGGCCGTGACCGCGCTCGACCGCGTAAATCCGCGGGCCCGACGTGGGGGGGCGGGTGCGCCTCGTGCTCGTCGGCCTCGGGCATCGAGGCGAGCGGCGAGCGGCGAGCGGCGAAATCTTCCCCGAGGTCTCGCGGCCATGACCGTGCTCGACCGCGTAAATGCGCGGGCTCGACGTGGGGGCGGGTGCGTCGCGACCGACCCCGAGGCCATCGAGGCGGCGCGGCGAGCTCGCCGGCCTTGGGCTCGTCGGCCGCGGGCATCGAGGCGGACGGCGCGACGAGCGGCGAAATCTTCCCCGAGGTCTCGCCGCCGTGACCGCGCTCGACCGTATAAATGCGCGGGCTCGACGCGGAGGGCGGGTGCATCGAGGGGCGCGGCGCTCGACGTGCGCCTCGGGCTCGTCGGCCTCGGGCATCGAGGCGGCGCGCGGCGAAATCTCCCTTGAGGTCTCGCGGCCGTGACCGCGCTCGACCGCGTAAATCCGCGGGCCCGACGTGGGGGCGGGTGCGTCCCGACCGACCTTGAGGCCATCGAGGGGCCCGGCGCTCGACGTGCGCCTCGTGCTCGCCGGACGCCGGCCCCAGCTCGTCGGCCTCGGGCGGGGATCTCGGACCAGAACACCGTCTCGGACACGACAACGTCCTCGACATTGAATCGCACCCACGCCACAAAATCGGCAACCGGGATACCATCCACATGCAATTTCAACCGAAGACTTACCAACGAACGCTCGTCATCCTGTGTCCTCGGCTGCTCCTAGCGTCGAGCTGTGCGGGCTCGTCGACAGGGGGGGCCGCAGACGGGGGCGGAGGAGCCGATGGGGGCACCAGCGCCCAAGGCGGCGCGGCTGGCTCTTGCAGCTATGCCTGGGGACCGGTGCCGGCGGAGTTCGACGCCTACAAGTCGGGAGCGCAGTCAGCGCCCTCGTGCGGCGTGCAGGCGTGGGACGCACTTCCGTGCGGCGCCTGCATCGGCGACGAGGTCTGCGTGGCGGGACACACGCGCGATTGTTGCGGGATGCCGCCGGCCCCCGGAGGTCCGACGTCGCCGCTCGACCAATGGCTGTGTAGCTGTGAAAGCGACGAATGGGCCTGCTGGGTGCTCTTTCCCGCCGCCAGCGCCTGTGACTGCTCATCGCCCGACGGGGGCTGAGCGACGCCAATTGATCCCCGACGCGTCGGATCGACGGCGCTCGACGCCGGCCTCGGACTCGTCGGCCTGGACGCCAGCCCCAGCTCGCTGGCCTCGTGCATCGAGGCGGCGCGGTGCTCGACGTCCGCCTCGTGCTCGTCGGCCCGTGCATCGAGGGGCACGCGCTCGACGCCAACCTCGTGCTCGTCGGCCTCGTGCATCGAGGCGGCGCGGCGCTCGACGCTTCCGCCAGACGTCGCATTCTGACCACCCCTCGTTTGACGGCGCGAAAATCTTCCCAGGGATTTCAAGCCTTTGACCGCGCTCGACGTCGAATTTTGGCCACCCCCGCATGCGGGGGGGTCGAGCGGCCATAATTCGGCCAAAAAGCTTGTCGCGACACACGCTTGCACGTGTGCTGTTCTGCGCCGGCATCGACTGCGGGCGGGTGCGTCGGGACGTACCCCCGAGGACGCCGGCCCCAGCTCGTCGGCCTCGGGCATCGAGGCGGCGCGGCGCTCGACGCCGGCCTCGTGCTCGTCGCCCTGGACGCCGGCCCCAGCTCGTCGGCCTCGGGCTCGACGTGCGCCTCGTGCTCGTCGGCCTCGTGCATCGAGGCGGCGCGGCGAGCGTCGAGCGTCGAAATCTCCCCCGAGGTCTCGCCGCCGTGACCGCGCTCGACCGCGCAAATCCGCGGGCTCGACGTGGGGGGCGGGTGCGTCGCGACCGACCCCGAGGCCATCGAGGGGCGGCGCTCGACGCCGGCCTCGTGCTCGTCGGCCTCGTGCATCGAGGCGGCGCGGCGAGCGTCGAGCGTCGAAATCTCCCCCCGAGGTCTCGCGGCCGTGACCGCGCTCGACCGCATAAATCCGCGGGCCCGACGTGGGGGGCGGGTGCGCCTCGTGCTCGTCGGCCTCGTGCATCGAAGCGGCGCTCGACGCCGGCCTCGTGCTCGTCGCCCTGGACGCCGGCCCCAGCTCGTCGGCCTCGGGCTCGACGTGCGCCTCGTGCTCGTCGGCCTCGTGCATCGCGGCGGACGGCGCGGCGAGCGGCGCGCGTCGAAATCTCCCCCGAGGTCTCGCGGCCGTGACCGCGCTCGACCGCGTAGATCCGCGGGCCCGACGTGGGGGGCGGGTGCGTCGCGACCGACCCCGGGGCCATCGAGGGGCGGCGCTCGACGCCGGCCTCGTGCTCGTCGGCCCCGTGCATCGAGGCGGCGCGGCGAGCGTCGCGCGTCGAACTCTCCCCCGAGGGCGCGAAGATCCGCGGGCTCGACGTGGGGGGCGGGTGCGCCTCGTGCTCGTCGGCCTCGGGCATCGAGGCGGCGCGGCGAGCGTCGCGCGTCGAAATCTCCCCCGAGGTCTCGCGGCCGTGACCGCGCTCGACGTGGAATTTCCGCCACCCCCGCATGCGGGGGGGTCGAGGTGGCGGAAACTAAGGATGCGCCGCGCGTGCGTTCGACGTACCGGACGCACGACGAGCGCGGCGAGCACGCTTCGATCGAGGGCACGCGGGGCGCGCGTTTACCCGTGAAATAGGCCTCCTCGTGAAGGGGTCCGTTTCCGCCGGCCGTCTGTCTGAGGGACGATTTCACCGGCCGGCGCTCGACGCTCGGACGCGCTACCCTCTTGAATTGCCGCTCCAATCGTACGCCGTACCTCGTGCTCGTCGCATGCACGGTGTCGACGTCGCGCCACGCGAGGCGGACGCGTCCATCGCTGCATGATGCCGGATGCTGCGGTCATTCGGCCATTTTGCGATCGGCTCCGACGCGGCACGCTCGACGCGCTCGACGGTCGCCAGCTCGTGGCGCTGGACGAGCTCGACACGCTCAACGGCGGGACGTGGGGGAGCCCGCGGAGCGCGGAGGGGTTGCATTTCCGCCGGCCCCCCTCGCGCCCAAATCTTCGGGTGCTTTCGACAGCTTGGACCGCGCTCGACATCGAGTTTCCGCCGCGCCCGGATGCAGGGTGGCGGAAACGCAGGCGGTCCGACGTGCACGCTCGACGTGGGCGGGCGAGGGTTTGCAGGGACGCCCCCGCCGGGCTCGACGCTCGACACGCCCGACGGCGCGGGCGAGCTTCGCGGCGAAATCTTCCCCGAGGCCGATGCGCCCGGACCGCGCTCGACCGCGTGTTTCGGCAGGCCCGCGGGCCTCACGCTCGACGCTCGCGACGTGGAAGGCCTGCTCGCGCTCGACGGCGGGGGCGAACTCCGCGACGAAATCTCCCCCGAGGCAGGCGCGCCCGGACCGCGCTCGACCGCGTGTTTTGGCAGGCCCCCGGGTCCTGCGCTCGATGCGCGCGCCCTCGATGGTCGTGCCATTTCCGTCGGCCCCCGATCCGAGGTCTCTAGGTGATTCTGCGGGCTTGCGGCCTGCTCGACATGGGTTTCCGCCGCGCTCACTTGGGGGTCGTGGCAGCAACGCCAGGCTCGCGGCGAGGGTTTGCACGGACGCACCCGCGAGGCTCAATGCGCTCGATGTCGAGCGACCGGACCGCGACGAACTGCGAGGCGCGTGGAAATCCTCGGGGATGCCGACGTGGCAGGACTGCGCTCGACCACGTATTTCGGCGGCCCCTCGCGCCTTGCGCTCGACGGCCGCGACGTGGAGGGCCTGCTCGCGCTCGGCTCTTGCGGCACGGGCCACGCGCTCGCCGAGTCCACCTCCGCTTCCCCTGCGAATGTTACCGCGCGAGAGGTGCAGCGGGGCGCCTCGCACGTCCTGACGGTCGCCGACGCCGATCTCGCCGTCGGCGATGAGCATAACGGCCACCCCGAGCCGCGTCGCGGCCTATCTCTCGAAATCTCTCCGGCAAGCTCTGATCGGGCAGCCCGCTCGTCCGCGCCGCTGCCGCGCTGGCGTCGCGGACGTCAGGGCGCTACTCTCCCTACGATCCCTTCGAGAGGAGTCCCTCGTGGCAGTCCCGGGTAAAGGAAGCCGGCGGATCCGCGTCGGAGAACGCGAGTATGCTTGGCGTATCCGGCGAAAACCGACATACAGCCAAGGAGCGTTTCAAACACCGATGCGCTTGGCCATCCAGGCGTGTGACGCCGGCGAAACAGGCGTCCTCCTGGTCAACCTCGTCGTCAGCCGTCCCGACAATTGGATCTCCCCGCATCAGACGTCTGTAACACCTGCGATCGTCAGGAATATCGTGATTCAGGCGTTAACCGCGGGTTGGGACCCTTCGAGTTCCGCCGGCTTTGCCCTCGATTACGCCATCATTCGCGACAAACCATAAAACGCGCCAGGAACACCGCCTCATTTCGTTAGCTCGGCCGCGCGCTCCGCGAGAATCTTCTCCGGATCGTTCGTGCTCGTCGCGCTCGGGCATCGAGGTGGCGCGGCGCTCGACGTGGGCGCCTTGTGCTCGCCGGACGACGGCCCCAGCTCGTCGGGCTCAGGCATCGAGGCGGCGCAGCGAGCGGCGCGCGTCGAAATCTCCCCCGAGGTATCGCGGCCATGACCGCGCTCGACGTCGAATTTTGGCCACCCCCGCATGCGGGGGGGGTCGAGCGGCCATAATTCGGCCAAAAAGCTTGTCGCGACACACGCACGCACGCGCGCTCTCTTGCTCGTGTGCATCGACCGCGGGCGGGTGCGTCGGGACGCACCCCCCGAGGACGCCCGCCCCAGCTCGCCGGCCTCGGGCATCGAGGGGCGCGACGCTCGACGCCGGCCTCGTGCTCGTCGCCCTGGACGCCGGCCCCAGCTCGTCGGCCTCGTGCTCGACGTGGGCCTCGTGCTCGCCGGCCCCAGCTCGTCGGCCTCGGGCTCGACGTGGGCCTCGTGCTCGTCGGCCTCGTGCATCGAGGCGACGCGGCGAGCGGCGAGCGTCGAGCGTCGAAATCTCCCCCGAGGTCTCGCGGCCATGACCGCGCTCGACCGCGTAGATCCGCGGGCTCGACGTGGGGGGCGGGTGCGTCGCGACCGACCCCGGGGCCATCGAGCGGCGCGGCGCTCGACGCCGGACTCGTGCTCGTCGCTCTGCTCGCCGGCCTCGTGCATCGAGGCGGACGGCGCGGCGAGCGGCGAAATCTTCCCCGAGGTCTCGCGGCCATGACCGCGCTCGACGTCGAATTTTGGCCACCCCCGCATGCGGGGGGGGTCGAGCGGCCATAATTCGGCCAAAAAGCTTGTCGCGACACACGCTTGCACGCGTGCTCTTGTGCGGGTGCATCGACCGCGGGCCGGTGCGTCGGGACGTACCCCCGAGGACGCCGGCCCCTGCTCGCCGGCCTCGGGCATCGAGGGGCGCGGCGCTCGACGCCGGCCTCGTGCTCGTCGCCCTGGACGCCGGCCCCAGCTCGTCGGCCTCGGGCTCGACGTGGGCCTCGTGCTCGCCGGCCTCGTGCATCGAGGTGGCGCGCGTCGAAATCTCCCCCGAGGTCTCGCGACCGTGACCGCGCTCGACCGCGTAGATCCGCGGGCTCGACGTGGGGGGCGGGTGCGTCGCGACCGACCCCGGGGCCATCGAGCGGCGCGGCGCTCGACGCCGGCCTCGTGCTCGTCGCCCTGGACGCCGGCCCCAGCTCGCCGGCCTCGGGCTCGACGTGGGCCTCGTGCTCGTCGGCCTCGTGCATCGAGGCGGCGCGCGTCGAAATCTCCCCCGAGGTCTCGCGGCCATGACCGCGCTCGACCGCGTAAATCCGCGGGCTCGACGTGGGGGGCGGGTGCGTCTCGTGCTCGTCGGCCTCGTGCATCGAGGAGGCGCGGCGAGCGTCGCGCGTCGAAATCTCCCCCGAGGTCTCGCGGCCATGACCGCGCTCGACCGCGTAAATCCGCGGGCTCGACGCGGGGGGCGGGTGCGCCTCGTGCTCGTCGGCCTCGTGCATCGAGGGGGCGCGGCGAGCGTCGCGCGTCGAAATCTCCCCCGAGGTCTCGCGGCCATGACCGCGCTCGACGTCGAATTTTGGCCACCCCCGCATGCGGGGGGGGTCGAGCGGCCATAATTCGGCCAGAAAGCTTGTCGAGACACACGCTTGCACGCGTGCTCTTGTGCGTGCGCGCCGACCGTGTGCGGGTGCGTCGGGACGTACCCCCCGAGGACGCCGACCCCAGCTCGTCGGCCTCGGGCTCGTCGCCCTGGACGCCGGCCCCAGCTCGTCGGCCTCGTGCATCGAGGGGGCGCGGCGAGCGTCGAGCGTCGAAATCTCCCCCGAGGTCTCGCGGCCATGACCGCGCTCGACCGCGTAAATCCGCGGGCTCGACGCGGGGGGCGGGTGCGCCTCGTGCTCGTCGGCCTCGTGCATCGAGGCGGCGCGGCGCGCGTCGAGCGTCGAAATCTCCCCCGAGGTCTCGCGGCCATGACCGCGCTCGACCGCGTAGATCCGCGGGCTCGACATGGGGGGCGGGTGCGTCCCGACCGACCCCGGGGCCATCGAGGGGCGCGGCGCTCGACGCCGATCTCGTGCTCGTCGGCCTCGTGCATCAAGGCGGCGAGCGGCGAGCGGCGAGCGTCGAAATCTCCCCCGAGGTCTCGCGGCCGTGACCGCGCTCGACCGCGTAGATCCGCGGGCTCGACGTGGGGGGCGGGTGCATCGAGGGCGCGGCGCTCGACGTGCGCCTCGTGCTCGTCGCCCTGCTCGCCGGCCTCGTGCATCGAGGCGGCGCGGCGAGCGGCGAGCGTCGAAATCTCCCCCGAGGTCTCGCGGCCGTGACCGCGCTCGACCGCGTAGATCCGCGGGCTCGACGTGGGGGGCGGGTGCGTCGCGACCGACCCCGGGGCCATCGAGGGCGCGGCGCTCGACGTGCGCCTCGTTCTCGCCGGCCCCAGCTCGTCGGCCTCGTGCATCGACGCGGCCGGCGCGGCGAGCGTCGAAATCTCCCCCGAGGTCTCGCGGCCGTGACCGCGCTCGACCGCGAAGATCCGCGGGCCCGACGTGGGGGGCGGGTGCGCCTCGTGCTCGCCGGCCTCGTGCATCGAGGCGGCGCGCGGCGAGCGGCGCGCGTCGAAATCTCCCCCGAGGTCTCGCGGCCATGACCGCGCTCGACCGCGAAGATCCGCGGGCCCGACGTGGGGGGCGGGTGCGCCTCGTGCTCGCCGGCCTCGTGCATCGAGGCGGCGCGCGGCGAGCGGCGCGCGTCGAAATCTCCCCCGAGGTCTCGCGGCCATGACCGCGCTCGACATCGAATTTCCGCCACCCCCGCATGCGGGGGGGTGCCGGTCAAGTTTGCCCCGAAGCGGTCAAGTTTGAGATTCTGACGTAGCAGGGGGAAGGACGGGAGCGTAGGGTCCGGGCAAACAGCGCGGCCCCGCAGACGGTACGAACGCCTACGGGGCCGCTAGGCACAGCCCCGAGACCCGAGGTCGTACCCATGCTTACTCTCGTTCGTCCTGCGCCCGCAGGGCAAGAAAGCCGCGGTCCATGCAAAAAGCGATACCGACCGCGCATCCCCCTCCTATCCCCTGACGAACGGGCGCGCGTCCGCGCCGCCCTCCGGAACCTCCGCGCCGCATACGGGGGATGGGATGTCCTCGCCGCGGTCATGGGCGTCGCACGCGGCACGGTCAAGGACGTCGCGATCGGCCGCGATAACGTGTCCCCCGGCATCGTGATCCGTGCCGCCCGTGCAGCGGGCCGGACCGTGGACGCCTTGCTCGCCCCGCTCGGCGCGGCTGACGTCTGCCCGCATTGCGGCGCCCGGAGGCCGTCATGAGCCTCCCCGACATTGACCCGCCGAGCGTTCCGGCCGTGCTCTCCGACGAGCAGAACGCCCGCGTCCGTGCCCGATTGGAGCGCTTTGCCCGGGGGACGAGCGTCCGCCTTGCCGCGCGAGCCCTCGGATACTCGCGCCGGTACATGCAAGCGGTCATCGCGGGCGAGATCCGCGCCTCGGTTCACTTTGCCGCGCAGGTCGCCCGCGTCACTCGCATTGACCTGGACGCTTTGATCGGGAGGCCGTCATGATGTACCGGCCTCACCCGGACGGCGGGGATCCCTATGTCGACGTGTCGGCCGAGGAGATCAACGCACGCCGTGCATTCATCCGCGAGGCCGCGCTCCGGTACGGTGTACGCATTGGCGATGCCGAGGACATCGTGCAGGACGTCATGATCGCGGCGTATGAGTCGGCCCGCGACTGCAAGATCCGCGGTTCCGCTCGCGTCCCGCCCGAGAAGACCTTGGAGGTCTTCCTCCGTGCGGTCACATGGTTCCGGGCATCGAACTATCGCAGGCGACACCGGAACCGGTACGAATACACCGGCGACGTTGACAAACTCGTCGGTAGCATTGACCCGCGCGAGGCGGCCGAAGCGCGGGATCTGCTCCGCGCCGTCGCTCGTATGCGACCGAAGGCCGCGAACGCCCTGCTCCTCGCCTTGCTCGGCTTCACGGTCGTTGAGGCCGCGAAGGAGAGCGGGCGCAACCCGTCCACGCATCACCGGCACGTCCAGGAGCTCCGCCGTCTCCTTCGGACGCTCGGCGCAGAGCCGGCTCCAAAGCAGGCGCCTCGCCCCGGTTGGAAGCAACGCAAGCGCGGTCGCTAGGCCCTCCCGCGGCGCTTCCTGCGCCCGTCCCGCCCCGATCCCTACCCGAGACATCCTGAGAGCCTACCGCGGTCGTAGAGGCCCGGGAAGGCCGCTCCTCGCAACAATCTTGACCGCGGACAAGGAGCGCCGGATCCTCGCAGCACACTATGACGATCGTGATCTGTGGAGTAGTCCCCGATGGCGTCGTGCTCGGTGCTGACAGTCGAATGTCAACGGAGAGCACCGACGGATCATGCACATTCACGAGCACAACAAAGGTTTTTGCGATTGGGTCCGATGAGCGCGTAGCGCTTGCTACTTGGGGGCTAGCCTCGTTTCATGACGGGCCTTCTTACGCACGAATCATCGCAAACTTTTCAGCGGAGGTCGATGCTGCGCAATACCGTAGCGTCCGCGACCTTGCTAGCGCTTGGGCGCGCACGTTTGACCTGCACTACGAACAGCGTGTTAGGCGAGGTATGCTCGCGCGAAGTGACTACGACGAAGATGCCCGCGAACTTCTGTCTAACAGGGTTTTCGTCGGATTCTACATCGGCGGTCAACTTGACGGCGATCCTGATCCGTGTGCGTACACGATTCTTTGCGGCGCGGACGAATGCAGCGGTCCGCTTGAGCCTTGCCAAATAGATGCATTCGGCGGCGCCTCCGGTTTCGTCGATCGCATCATAGGCATTGATCCGACGATAGCCGAGCGGCTTGAAGAAGAAGGCCTGTGCGAGGCGAGCGACGAACGAGTGAAGCACGCGGTATACGGCCGCCCGCTGCCATTCAAATGGCCTGTCGATCTCGATCGCGCATCGAGTATCGTTTCGCTGCTGCTTGACACAACGATCCGACTAGCCCATCTGTCCGATGTTTTCACAATCGGAGCGCCCACACAAATCGCCGTCGTAGCCCGCGGCGGAAAGGTTCGATGGGTGAGCAATGGATGTGCGGACGATGGGCGGGACCGCTAAAGCGTTTGCGGCAGAGTTGATTCTCATTCACAAGATTCGGACGGAAGGACGCTCTCAGCGCGTCACTTCTCCGGCGGCTTCCACCCGAACAGATCCATCTGAACCCATCGGCGCTTCGGAGCCGGGGCCGCCCTCACAGCAGGCGCCTCCGGAGGCCGGGGCGGCGTAGGCGCGCCCGCGCTCGCCCCTGCCTTGCCCGTGCTCGGGACGGCGCGGAGCCATCCGCGGCCCCCGGGCAGCTCCTTCGCCGTGCCGGTCTCGGGGAGGCGCAAGGGCCGCACCTTCGGCTTCTCCTGTACCGGCGCGCCTAGGGCCTCACGGAGCAGCTCGTCGACCGTCCAGACGTGATCGGTGAGACCTGCCTCCATGGCCGGGGTGACCCGGAGCGTCTCGTGTACCCGGCAGAAGTTGTAAAAGGCGACGTGCAGCGAGACAGCCGCCTTGTGATGCGGGAGGCTCTTGCTGTACCCATTGCATAGGCGCGTGAAGCGCCGGATATGCATACGAACCGTGAGGTTCGCGCGTTCAATGTGCGATGTTGAGGCCCTGTCGATGTCAGGAGCCCCGAACACGCCGCGCTTATGCATGACCGGGTCGCGCGGCGGTTCATAACGCACCGAGTCATCCTTGAACCTGCGCCCATTGAACTCCTTTAGGAGCACGACGTAGTCGACCGCCGCGCCGGCCTGCCCATCGATCGCGAAGCTCTCCCCGACCGCGGTAGGGTAGGCCGTGAAGCCATCCGAGGTGATCGCAGGCACGACCGCGAGACGTGACCGGAGATCGGCGACGAACGCCCGCGTGTTCTGCTCGTCCCGCTTCCCGACACGGTAGGCGATCAGGAGCTTCTGCGTCCTCGCCATTGCCAGGAAGGCGTACGCGTCTCCCCAATGCGGGGGATCGGCAGGCCCGACGCGCCGCTGCTTCTTCTGAATGAAGCTCCAAAGCTCGTCTAGCTCTACCTCCCTAATGCATAGGGAGTGAACGCGCCGATCGTGAATGCGGTCGCATCCCTCGCCGCTCTGTAGAAGGAGGGAGAGGATCGTCGGCTTCGACACGCCGGTCATCCGCGCCGTTGCATTGACGCTCGCCCCTTCGACTAGATGACACACGACCGCGACCCGCCGCTCCCAGGCGAGCACGTTTCCCATGGGCAGACCTTGCCTTCCCCGATCGGCCGACCCATGCTCCGCGCGCGTCGTGCGCTGCTACGGGTCTCCCGTCCGGCGTTCCGCAAGCTCTGCCGGTCGCGCTATCGGCCGGCAGAGCCCTTTCATCTGTTCAGGCAAGGACCCTACATGGGATCGCGGAAGACGAGGAGCGGAATCTGCTCCTGCAACGGACATTACTAGACCGACCCGTGAGGCGGTAGGGGAGGTCACGGAAGGGAGCGGGAAGGTTTGCCTAGACGAACCGGGGGTCGGTCAAATTTGACCGGCACCTGCGGGGGGGTCGAAGTGGCGGAAATGAAGGTTGCACCGTGCGTGCGCTCGACGTTTGCGCGCGTGGGTTTGCACGGACGCACCCCGGGCGGCGCGCTCGACGGCGCAGGGCGAGTCTCCGCGGCGAAATCTCCCCCGAGGCCGACGCGGCGGGACCGCGCTCGACCGCGTGTTTCGGCGACCCCTCGCGCCTCGCGCTCGACGGTCGCGATCAGGAAGGGCCACTCGCGCTCGACGGCGCGGGGCGAGCTCCGCGGCGAAATCTCCCCCGAGGCCGACGCGCCCGGACCGCGCTCGACCGCGTGTTTCTGTCGGCCCGCGGTGCTGGGCTCGATGCGCTCGTGGTCGAAGGTCGTGCCCATTTCCGCCGGCCCCCCCGATCCGAGGTCTCTTCGTGATTCTGTGGGCTTGCGGTCCGCTCGACACGGGTTTCCGCCGCGCTCGCTCGGGGGGTCGTGGCGGAAATGCCAGGGTCGCGGCGAGGGTTTGCACGGACGCACCCGCGAGGCTCGACGCGCTCAATGTCGAGCGGCCGGCCCGCGACGAGCTGCGGGACGGGGCGAAATCTCCCCCGAGGCCGGCGCGTCGGGACCGCGCTCGACCGTGTGTTTCTGCGGCCCCTCGCGCCTCGCGCTCGACGGTCGCGACGTGGAAGGCCTGCTCGCGCTCGACGGCGCGGGGCGAGCTCCGCGGCGAAATCTCCCCCGAGGCCGGCGCGTCGGGACCGCGCTCGACATCGAATTTCCGCCACCCCCGCATGCGGGGGGGTCGAAGTGGCGGAAACTAAGGATGCGCCGCGCGTGCGTTCGACGTACCGGACGCACGACGAGCGCGGCGGGCACGCTTCGGTCGAGGGCACGCGGGGCGCGCGTTTACCCGTGAAATAGGCCTCCCCGTGAAGGGGACCGTTTCCGCCGGCCGTCTGTCTGGGGGACGATTCCACCGGCCGGCGCTCGACGCTCGGGCGCGCTCCCCCTTGATTTGCCGCTCCAATCGCACCCCGTACCTCGTGCTCGTCGCCTGCGCCGTGTCGACGTCGCGCCACGCGAGGCGGACGCGTCCATCGCTGCATGATGCCGGATGCTGCGGTCATTCGGCCATTTCGCGATCGGCTCCGACTCGCCACGCTCGCCGCGCTCGACGGTCGCCAGCTCGCGGCGGTCGATGCGCCCGACACGCTTGACGTTGGGACGTGGGGGAGCCCTCGGGGCGCGGAGGGGTGGCATTTCCGCCGGCCCCCCTCCCGCCGAAATCTTCGCGTGCTTTCGATAGCTTGGACCGCGCTCGATGCCGCGTTTCCGCCGCGCTCGGATGTAGAGTGGCGGAAACGCAGGCGGCCCGACGCGCACGCTCGACGTGGACGGGCGAGGGTTTGCACGGACGCCCCCGCCGGGCTCGACGCTCGACACGCTCGATGGCGCGGGCGAGCCCCGCGGCGAAATCTCCCCCGAGGCGGACGCGCCCGGGCCGCGCTCGACCGCGTAAATCCGCGGGCTCGACGTGGGGGGCGGGTGCATCGAGAGGCGCGGCGCTCGACGCCGGCCTCGTGCTCGCCGGACACCGGTCCCAGCTCGTCGGCCTCGGGCTCGACGCCGGCCTCGTGCTTGTCGGCCTCGGGCATCGAGGCGGCGCGGCGAGCGGCGAGCGTCGAAATCTCTCCCGAGGTCTCGCGGCCGTGACCGCGCTCGACCGTGTAGATCCGCGGGCTCGACGTGGGGGGGCGGATGCGTCGCGACCGACACCGGGGCATCGAGGCGGCGCGGCGCTCGACGTCGGCCTCGTGCTCGTCGGCCTCGGGCATCGAGGCGGACGGCGCGGCGAGCGTCGAAATCTCCCCCGAGGCTGACGCGGCGGGACCGCGCGGTGCTGCGATGGCAGCCGAACGAGCCGTGGTGGCGGTTGCGCATTTCCGTTGAGGCCGTCCTTAGCGCCGTCGGTTCCTGACCTACTGCTCAATCGCAAAGGCACCAATACGGAACAATGCCCTCTTCTCGTCCGCCCCAGCCGACGATACACGCATCCGCCCAATACGGCCGTACGTTGTAACCAGCGCGAAATCCCTCTCCATGAGCGTTTGCGGAGCACACGTAGAACTTTTCCCCGTTCACGTAAGTGCCCGAGGAGATTGCAGAGAGCCCTGCGTCATTGCAGGTATTATCGCAGGAGGGGACGCTCGCCCTTATCCATTCGAGGGCGTGGGCAGCGCTCGCTCCGGCGATCATGGCAGCGAGAACCAAGGAAACGATTGCAGTTTTGACCATGAGATTCCTCCCTTCACGATGTTCATGCGGCTGAACTCAAACGCGTCGATATAGACCCATAGAGCCGTCGGCTCACTCGTGCCAAGAGGCGGCCGGTTGATGGCGTCGATCACAATGCAGATGTCGATGCGTCGAATGCGATACCGGGGCGCTCGCCGCCCCCTCGTGCTCGGGGCAGGGGGTGCGTCCGGACTGACCCCTGCGAGAGACATGGAGGCGGGCGGTGCTCGTAGCCCCTTCGTGGGGTCGTCGCTCCTGTCCATGGCACCCGCGATGCAAGGCATCACCCTGGCAGTGGTGAGCACGTTCCGCATGGTCGCCCTTCCTCAGCATCCCGGCAGCTGATTGGCGATTTGTATTGCCATCCACCAACGCCCGATCAATACACGGCCTTCTTCAGAGATCCTGGAATGCGACGATTTTCCGAAAGTCGGGCCTGGACATGGCCCGGTAGAAACTCGATCGGAATGAGCGGACGGACGGCAAGTAGCCTCACGAATTCCTGATTTTCTGCCTGCACAGTAAAGGTGAAGTTCGTGAGGAGGCCTGTGGCCTGCCCCTCTTGGTCCATCTCAATGGTATACTCGTACGGGGCACCACCACCAGGCACCTGCGGCGGTTTCGGCAGGTCCGCTTTGAAATCGAGCCTCGCCCCCTTCTCTGTCGTGTAGTTGAAGAACAGCGAAGTCAACTGGGACTGGCTCTCGATACCCCAGGCATCCACGCGCTTTCCGGGTTTATCGATCGTCTTCCGTACGACCATGACCTTGCCGCCGAAGGCCGTGAACGTGAGTGCGGCAAGGACGGGAAAGTATAGCACCCCTTGACGTATGCCCCAGCCGCCGATTGAATCGACGGAGTTCGGCGCAGCGGCATACGATGCGCTCATGGTGCCCTCGGGATAGCTTTCAAGAATGTCCTTCGTGGCGTCCGTAGAATGACGCGGCGGTAAGTCGAAGCTCTCGCCTTCGATGCCATAGATTCCTTCCACGATGGTAGGCTTCTGGTAGCTGACTGTGACAGAGCGATTGGTCGTGTTGCAGATGTACAACTTTCTTTCCTTGTCTTCGGGAACGTATTCGACAAGGTCGACGGGGCCCGAGTTACCGGTTTGGTCGCCTTCCTGCCCAAGCTGCTTGATCACCTGGGGGAGGAGCTCACCTGCTATCCTTGCGACCGGGACGGCGACCGAGAGAAGACCTCCGAGAATACCCATTGCACCCCTCCTGGCAAACCACGAATCAGGCGAGCTGCCGTGTGCTGCTCGCCTTGTCTTCCTATGAGACATCCCGTTTTGACGTCAACCTGATTACGTGAGCGGCCCACGCCGCTAGGCCACTGAGGTGGCCCGGACCTCCGCTCGACCCCGACGATGCGGGTTGCCGAACGGATACCCCCTTCGAGCATGGCATTATGGCCGTCCCTGGTTTACCAGAGAAAAAATCTTTCAAGAGCGTTGAGGCCATGACCGCGCTCGACATCGAATTTCCGCCACCCCCGCATGCGGGGGGGTCGAGGTGGCGGAAACTAAGGATGCGCCGCGCGTGCGTTCGGCGTACCGGACGCACGACGAGCGCGGCGGGCACGCTTCGGTCGAGGGCACGCGGGGCGCGCGTTTACCCGTGAAATAGGCCTCCCCGTGAAGGGGACCGTTTCCGCCGGCCGTCTGTCTGGGGGACGATTCCACCGGCCGGCGCTCGACGCTCGGGCGCGCTCCCCCTTGATTTGCCGCTCCAATCGCACCCCGTACCTCGTGCTCGTCGCCTGCGCCGTGTCGACGTCGCGCCACGCGAGGCGGACGCGTCCATCGCTGCATGATGCCGGATGCTGCGGTCATTCGGCCATTTCGCGATCGGCTCCGACTCGCCACGCTCGCCGCGCTCGACGGTCGCCAGCTCGCGGCGGTCGATGCGCCCGACACGCTTGACGTTGGGACGTGGGGGAGCCCTCGGGGCGCGGAGGGGTGGCATTTCCGCCGGCCCCCCTCCCGCCGAAATCTTCGCGTGCTTTCGATAGCTTGGACCGCGCTCGATGCCGCGTTTCCGCCGCGCTCGGATGTAGAGTGGCGGAAACGCAGGCGGCCCGACGCGCACGCTCGACGTGGACGGGCGAGGGTTTGCACGGACGCCCCCGCCGGGCTCGACGCTCGACACGCTCGATGGCGCGGGCGAGCCCCGCGGCGAAATCTCCCCCGAGGCGGACGCGCCCGGGCCGCGCTCGACCGCGTGTTTCTGCGACCCCTCGCGCCTCGCGCTCGACGGTCGCGACGTGGAAGGCCTGCTCGCGCTCGACGGCGCGGGGCGAGGTCCGCGGCGAAATCTCCCCCGAGGCCTACGCGCCCGGACCGCGCTCGACATCGAATTTCCGCCACCCCCGCATGCGGGGGGGTCGAAGTGGCGGAAACTAAGGATGCGCCGTGCGTGCGTTCGACGCACCGGACGCACGACGAGCGCGGCGAGCACGCTGCGATCGAGGGCACGCGGGGCGCGTGTTTACCCGTGAGTTGGGCTTCCCCGTGAAGGGGACCGTTTCCGCCGGCCGTCTGTCGGGGCCACGGTTCCATCGTCCGGCGCTCGACGGCAGTGCACGCTACGCCCTTGAAATACCGCTCCAATCGTACGCCGTACCTCGTGCTCGTCGCATGCGCCGTGTCGACGTCGCGCCACGCGAGGCGGACGCGTCTATCGCTGCATGAAGCAGGATGTTGCGGTCATTCGGCCATATTGCGATCGGCTCCGACGCGGCACGCTCGATGCGCTCGACGGTCGCCAGTTCGCGGCGCTCGATGCGCCCGACACGCTCGACGTTGGGACGCAGGGGAGCCCTCGGGGCGCGGAGGGGTGGCATTTCCGCCGCCCCCTCCCGCCGAAAATCTTCGCGTGCTTTCGATAGGTTGGACCGAGCCCGATGCCGCGTTTCCGCCGCGCTCGGATGTAGGGTGGCGGAAACGCAGGCGGCCCGACGCGCACGCTCGACGTGGACGCGCGACGGTTTGCACAGACGCACCCGCCGGGCTCGACGCTCGACACGCTCGACGGCGCGGGCGAGCTCCGCGGCGAAATCGCCCCCGAGGCCGGCGCGCCCGGACCGCGCTCGACCGCGTGTTTCTGCGGCCCCTCGCGCCTCGCGCTCGACGGCCACGACGTGGAAGGTCTGCTCGCGCTCGACGCCGCGGGGGGCGGCGAGCGGCGAAATCTCCCCCGAGGCCGACGCGCCCGGACCGCGCTCGACCGCGTGTTTCTGCGGCCCCTCGCGCCTCGCGCTCGACGGCCACGACGTGGAAGGCCTGCTCGCGCTCGACGCCGCGGGGGGCGGCGAGCGGCGAAATCTCCCCCGAGGCCGACGCGCCCGGACCGCGCTCGACCGCGTGTTTCTGCGGTCCAGCGCGCCTCGCGCTCGACGGTCGCGACGTGGAAGGCCTGCTCGCGCTCGACGGGCGCGGGCGATCTCCGCGGCGAAATCTTCCCCGAGGCCGGGGCGTCCGGACCGCGCTCGACCGCGTGTTTCTGCGGCCCCTCGCGCCTCGCGCTCGACGGCCACGACGTGGAAGGCCTGCTCGCGCTCGACGCCGCGGGGGGCGGCGAGCGGCGAAATCTCCCCCGAGGCCGACGCGCCCGGACCGCGCTCGACCGCGTGTTTCTGCGGTCCAGCGCGCCTCGCGCTCGACGGTCGCGACGTGGAAGGCCTGCTCGCGCTCGACGGGCGCGGGCGATCTCCGCGGCGAAATCTTCCCCGAGGCCGGGGCGTCCGGACCGCGCTCGACGCTGCATTTCGGCTGCCTCTCGCGTCCTGCGCTTGACGGCGCACACCGTGAAGGGCGCCTCGCGCCGACGCCGCGAGCGGCGGGGCGACGAAATCTTGCCCGAGGGCGGCGCGGCGGGACTGCAGACGAGCGGCTATTTCGCGGACTGTCAGCGGCAAGGCCGCGAGGTGGCGGAATGAAGAGTGCCGCTCGACGGGCTCGACACCCCTAAGGCCGAGCGCGCGGGCCAGGCGCTGCTCTGCCTCGGGGGTCGACGGCGACGACTCCGTCGCGTTGCGTTTCGGAGACCGCGCAGCATCGATATATGCGGCGGCGTGAATTTGCCTTGACGCTCATGTGGAGGCGTGATTGAGTTGGTGGATGCTTGATCCACGGAGCACCCCGCTGGACGTGGTCGACGAGCTCCTCACGAAGACCGTTGAGCGTTTCGGTGTTTCGTTTTGCGTCGTTGGAAGTATGGCTGCCGCGCTGTCGGGGCTTCCCGTGACGCCGCGTGACATCGACCTTTACCTCCCGAATACCATTGATGTTCGCGATTTTTCGAACGATGTTCTCGAACCACTCGGCTATAGCGAGCTGTCCGACGAGGTGTGGCGTCGCGAGGGCCAGTCACTCGCGTTGAGCTCCCCCGTTCTCGCGAAGCAGCGCAATCCTATCTTCGGTCATTTCGAGGCAGAGCTGGGCTGGCACTTCTCTGACGTGCACTGGCGGACTGTGGAGCTTCCTTCCGGGCATAGGACGCAGGTGCCGGGCCCCTGCCTGTCCATGTTGCTCAAACTCAAGTCGATCGGAGATAAGATCTGGCTCGTCGCGAACCTCGACTCTGCACCCGATTTGCAGTCCTTCTGGCGTGAGATGCTGACCCGGGACATTGGGCTCCTCGAGCTGGAACTCATGCATGCCCGCGAGGCCTACCAGGTGGAGCCCGTTGTTGCTTTGCTGCGCGAAAGGGAGCGTCCGGCAGAGGTGGCGCTCGCGCTCCGACGAGCGGGGAGGTTCGCTCGCGAGGTGCTTTGCGAAAGCGATGCACGCACGGTCCTCGATGACTGGCTGCGGTTGCTGCACTTCTTCACGGTTTTATGGGATCTGCCGCAGAATAACGAGGACATGCCCAACGGTTATGCGGAGCGCCTGGAGCTCGTGCGAGCGCGGGGCGACGTGCAGCTCCTCGTAGATCGCCAGAGCGGCGTGGTCATCGAACGAACGGATGGCCCGCGGGGGGACGTCCCCGCGGCGCCGACTTTTCTCCATGTGCAGCTCAACGCGAGCTGCAACATGAAATGTGCCCATTGTCCTTATCCGATGACCGGGGAGTCGCTCGATCTCGACGTGTTACAAGCGAGGCTCTCCGAGGCAGCGCAGGTCGGCATCGTCCAGGTGAACTTCGGCGAGGGGGCCGAAGCGCTGCTCTACGACAGGCTTTCGTCGGCGTTACGGATGACGCGTGCTCACGGAATGATCCCCAACCTGTCGACGAACCTGTCCCTCGAGCCATCCGATGAGCTGTGGAGCACTATCCTGGAGTGCTGTGGCGCGGTCGCCGTTTCAATCGATGAGTACCACTTCAAGTCACTCGCTCGAGACGGCATACCTTCGGCCATTGCCCGACGCATCAAACGCCTGGTCACGGGCGGAGTATCGGTCACCATCAATACGGTTTACGAGACCGGGAAGCTTGAGGACATCGCGCACATCGTGGATCAGGTGGCCGATCTCGGCGCCGCCACATTGTGCTTGATTCGCAGGATGCATGATGACGGACCGATGTATCGTCCCACCCCCATCGGCGATCTCCGCGTGCTTCATGGAATGATCTCGCGTGCGGTGAAGCGGCAGCTGGTCGTGACCTTCCATGCCACCGACCCAATCGCATGGATTCTCCCGCTCGGAGACCGCCGTGGCCCTCTTGCGGAGCCGTACTGGGCGGAGGCTCGCGATACCATTTTCCTCGATCCCCTCGGTGGTCTTCGCCCATCGGCATTGTCGCAAGCCGAAGAGCGAATCTTGGGCTCGATTCCCCAGGCTTGGTGCAGCCCTGTTTTTTACGAATTCAGGGCTCGCACCCGTACGTCGATCAACCGTTTCTTGAGTGGAGGTCCCCCATGAGCGATCGCATCGTCAGTTCTGGTTTCACCCACGCTTCGTGCAAACTCGCCCTTCGAGCTGCAATTCAGGTGCTGGAGCAGCGTCTGAAGGACGATGACGCGGATCAGATGACGGCGAAGGAGATCAAGCTGCTCCAGGAGGTAGTTGACAAGGTGAAGTCGGAAAAGCAAGCCAAGCCGGCCATGTGATTTCGCGCAAGGTGGCCGGCGCCAGCTCGTCGGCCGCCCGCGGCGTCGAGTGCGGCCCCACCTTGCCGGGGTCGCACTCGACGTCGAAGATGCTTCGGGTCGATAGGGGCCGGTGCGTCGTGATACCCCCCTTCGTGCTCGTCGCTCGCGAGCTGGGCCTCACGCTCGGCCCGTCGAGCGGCCGGACCTCGTGCTCGCCGCCCTCGACTTGACGCGTGCCCCCAGCTCGCCGGCCGGTCGAGCGGGCGAATCTTCCCGAGGGGCCCGCGCCGTGGATTGCGCTCAACGGCGAAAACGTGGCAGCCGGACATGAGGGGCGTGTGTCGTGACCGACCCCGACGAGCATCGAGGCCCACGGCATCGAGGCGGGCGGCGCTCGCCGCGCCCTCGTGCTCGCGGGCCCGCAGCTCCGGCCCTCGGCCGGACCGGTGTCGAGCGGCGGAAATCTTCCCGAAAGCTCGCTGCCCTCGACCGCGCTCGACATCGAATTTCCGCCACCCCCGCATGCGGGGGGGGGCGAAGTGGCGGAAACTAAGGATGCGCCGCGCGTGCGTTCGACGTACCGGACGCACGACGAGCGCGGCGAGCACGCTTCGATCGAGGGCACGCGGGGCGCGCGTTTACCCGTGAATTGGGCTTCCCCGTGAAGGGGTCCGTTTCCGCCGGCCGTCTGTCGGGGCCACGATTCCACCGGCCCGCGCTCGACGCTCGGGCGCGCTCCCCCCTTGAATTGCCGCTCCAATCGCACCCCGTACCTCGTGCTCGTCGCCTGCGCCGTGTCGACGTCGCGCCACGCGAGGCGGACGCGTCCATCGCAGCATGATGCCGGATGCGGCGGTCATTTGGCCATTTTGCGATCGGCTCCGACTCGCCACGCTCGCCGCGCTCGACGGTCGCCAGCTCGCGGCGCTCGATGCGCCCGACACGCTCGACGTTGGGACGCGGGGGAGCCCTCGGGGCGCGGAGGGGTTGCATTTCCGCCGGCCCCCCTCGTGTCCAAATCTTCGCGTGCTTTCGATAGCTTGGACCGCGCTCGATGCCGCATTTCCGCCGCGCCCGGATGTAGGGTGGCGGAAACGCAGGCGGCCCGACGTGCACGCTCGACGTGGACGGGCGAGGGTTTGCACGGACGCACCCGCCGGGCTCGACGCTCGACACGCTCGACGGCGCGGGCGAGCTCCGCGGTGAAATCGCCCCCGAGGCCGACGCGCCCGGACTGCGCTCGACCGCGTGTTTCTGCGGCCCATCGCGCCTCGCGCTCGACGGCCACGACGTGGAAGGCTTGCTCGCGCTCGACGCCGGGGCGATCTCCGCGGCGAAACCTTCCCCGAGGCCGACGCGGCGGGACCGCGCTCGACCGCGTGTTTCTGCGGCCCCTGGCGCCTCGCGCTCGACGGTCGCGACGTGGCAGGCCTGCTCGCGCTCGACGGCGGGGGCGATCTCCGCGGCGAAATCTTCCCCGAGGCCGACGCCCCCGGACCGCGCTCGACCGCGTGTTTCGGCGCCCCGTCGCGCCTCGCGCTCGATGCTCGCGACGCGGAAGGCCTGCTCGCGCTCGACGCCGCGGGGCGATCTTCGCCGCGAAATCTCCCCCGAGGCCGGCGCGCCCAGACCGCGCTCGACAACGAATTTCCGCCACCCCCGCATGCGGGGGGGTCGAGGTGGCGGAAACTAAGGATGCGCCGCGCGTGCGTTGGACGTACCGGACGCACGACGAGCGCGGCGAGCATGCTTCGGTCGAGGGCACGCGGGGCGCGCGTTTACCCGTGAAATAAGCCTCCCCGTGAAGGGGACCGTTTCCGCCGGCCGCCTGTCTGGGGGACGATTCCACCGGCCGGCGCTCGACGCTCGGGCGCGCTCCCCCCTTGAATTGCCGCTCCAATCGCGCCCCGTACCTCGTGCTCGTCGCCTGCGCCGTGTCGACGTCGCGCCACGCGAGGCGGACGCGTCCATCGCAGCATGATGCCGGATGCTGCGGTCATTTGGCCATTTCGCGATCGACTCCGACGCGGCACGCTCGCCGCTCTCGACGGTCGCCAGCTCGCGGCGCTCGATGCGCCCGACACGCTCGACGTTGGGACGTAGGGGAGCCCTCGGGGCGCGGAGGGGCGGCATTTCCGCCGGCCCCCCTCCTGCCGAAATCTTCGCGTGCTTTCGATAGCTTGGACCGCGCTCGATGCCGCGTTTCCGCCGCGCTCGGATGTAGGGTGGCGGAAACGCAGGCGGCCCGACGCGCACGCTCGACGTGGACGCGCGAGGGTTTGCACAAACGCACCCGCCGGGCTCGACGCTCGACACGCTCGACGGCGCGAGCGAGCTCCGCGGCGAAATCTCCCCCGAGGCGGACGCGGCGGGACCGCGCTCGACCGCGTGTTTCGGCGGCCTCTCGCACCTAGCGCTCGACGGTCGCGACGTGGAAGGCTTGCTCGCGCTCGACGGCGCGGGGCGATCTGCGCTGCGAAATCTCCCCCGGGGCCGGCGCGGCGGGACCGCGCTCGACCGCGTGTTTCTGCGGCCCCTCGCGCCTCGCGCTCGACGGTCGCGATCATGAAGGGCTGCTCGCGCTCGACGGCGCGGAGGGCGGCGAGCGGCGAAATCTTCCCCGAGGCCGGCGCGGCGGGACCGCGCTCGACCGCATGTTTCGGCGGGCCCGCGGGCCTCGCGCTCGACGGTCGCGATCATGAAGGGCCGCTCGCGCTCGACGCCGCGGGGGCGGCGAGCGGCGAAATCTTCCCCGAGGCCGACGCGGCGGGACCGCGCTCGACCGCGTGTTTCTGCGGCCCCTCGCGCCTCGCGCTCGACGCCCGCGACGCGGAAGGCCTGCTCGCGCTCGACGGGCGCGGGCGATCTCCGCGGCGAAATCTTCCCCGAGGCCGGGGCGTCCGGACCGCGCTCGACCGCGTGTTTCTGCGGTCCCGCGCCTTGCGCTCGACGGTCGCGATCATGAAGGGCCGCTCGCGCTCGACGGCGCGGAGGGCGGCGAGCGGCGAAATCTTCCCCGAGGCCGGCACGGCGGGACCGCGCTCGACCGAAATTTTTTCCTCACCGCTCCGCGTCCTCGAGCTCGCCAGCCACGGATAAAGACCACGGGCCGCAGCAATGCAGCCACAAACGGACCATAGTCGTCCCATTTCGGCCCATGGGTGGAGCAGTCCGCGCAAAGAGGCCTATGCTGATCGTCACCTGCACCCCCGTCCCTGGTTTCAAAGTGTACCGCTGCGGTTTTCGTGAGGAAATCCGCGACGGTCGCACCGTTCGTGTCGGCCTTTCCTGGCCTGCTGGCGAAACGCGCCTTCCGGACGATGCCCTTACCCCCGAGCAAATCGACGCCCTGAAGCGTGATCCGGGCAAGCGGATCTCGTTGACTCACGTTCCCGACGCGCTGCCTGTTGACCGTCCGCCGGTGCGTACGGTCGAGCCGACCCCGCTCGACGCGTCCAGCTCCCCGCCAAGCGCCGCGCTGGCCCCTCCGCGCCCCACGGTCGAGCCGACGCCGCCCGACGACGCGTCCAGCGCCCTGCCAAGCGCCACGCCGGCCCCTCCGCGCCCCGCGGTCGAGGCGACGCCGCTTGACGCGTCCAGCCGTCCGCCAAGCGCCGCGCCGGCCCCTCCGCGCCCCGCGGTCGAGGCGACGCAGCTCGACGCGTCCAGCCCCCCGCCAAGCGCCGCGCCGGGCCATTCGCGCCCCACGGTCGAGCCGACGCCGCTCGACGCGTCCAGCCCCCCGCCAAGCGCCACGCCGGGCCATTCGCGCCCCACGGTCGCGCCCACCGCGCGCCGCGATCGGCGACCGACTGCGCCGCGTGCCACGGCGCGCGGTCCGCCCGCCTCGTGAGGTTCCGCGCCCCGACCGATTCGACGGCGTGCCATCGGCGCGCCGTAACGGGAGAGGTGCGTCCTCACGTTCGCAATTGCGTCTGATCTTTCAGGTAGGACAGTATCCCACAAATCGACGCTCCCCTCGCTAACCATGCCGCCCCGACCGAGCTTGTAGCGAGTGGAGACAGCAAACCTCGCCGCTCACGGCGCGCGCGCATGAAAGCTCGCCGCGAGGGGGACGTTTGCCGTCTCTCCCATCCCGGCCGAACGGTGGTCCTCCTGGGCGAAAAGGCGCCTCGTTCGGCTCGGGTGGGTTTTGTCGCCGGCCCGAGGTGGTTGCGCCGCAAATGGTCACACCTCTGCTTGCGCGCGGGGGTGCGGCGCCACCACCGCGGGCCGGCGACATCACACGACCGATGGAGGGAGCATGGATGCCGCGCTCGATGACGATCAAGAGGACGTCCCGACGCCGCGTATGTGGCCGCAGACGACCCCGGAGGCCGAAGGGGATCCCGCGAGCGTTCCCGCCGTGCTGACGGACGAGCAGCGCGATCGGACGCTCGCTTATCTGGACGCCTATCTCCGCCAGCACACGCCGAAAGAGGCGGCCGATGCGCTCGGCTTCCCGACGAACTACATCGAGGGCGCCTGCCACCGGAGGATCAAGCCGTCCGTCGAGTTCGCCGCACGCGTGGCCCAATGCAGCGGCGTCGATCTCGCGGCGATCCTCGTGGGCGGTGCGGCCATCCCGTCGGCCGAGACTCGAAGCGAATAGGCAGGTTCGCGATCATGGCATGCCGGTTTGTGCATTGCAGCGACGGTCGCATTTACCTGCCGCATGTCCCTGGCAAAAGAGAAAGGCGTTTCTTCCACGGCGTCGAGCTACATTGGGAAGAGCTGGCGCGGTTGTCTTCGCCTACGATCTTGCGGCTCTTGGTGTGGGGCCTGCTGGCCTTCGGCCACGACGGGATCATCTACATCTGGGAAACCGAGGTGCACGGCACCGAAGGGCGCAGATACTTTCTGGGGTACGAGGCGACGCCCGAGGAGGCCGCTGAGCATAAGCGGGACGCGGCCGAAGCTGGCTTCTCTTACGAGCGATTCACCTTGGGCCGACGACATCCCGCCAGCCTGCAAACCACGAACGGCGCGGAACGCGAACCCTCCTCCCGAAGGGACACGAAAGGCGGGCGCATGGGTCGGTATCTCTCGCATTGGGAACGCTCCCGCCTTTGGGAAATCGTCTACAAGCTTCTCTGCGATCATCACGGCGACGCAGCCGCGCTCGCCACGGTCCTGGGAATCCCGGAGGCCGAACTACGCGTCTTCCTCTTCCACTACCCGGGGAAGCGCACCCGATGGGCGCTGGTCGTTCGCGTCGCCCGTGCTCTCGACGTTCACCCGCGAGCCCTGCTCCGTCGGAGCACCGACCCTCGTCGGTGTCCGCTGTGCCGCACGTTGACGCGCCGCGCCTGACGCAAGGGGCACTCCTGTAGGCGCCCAAACGCGCGCACCCGTGCGCACCTGATCGCTCGATCAGGCATTTGAAAGAATCAACCATCCGCACAAAAAAATCGACAGGTCTGTCGTTACCTTCGCCCCCCTTGTGGACTTGTAGAAGCGTGACCAGTCTCGCGCACGTCTACACCGGTTCCCCGTCCAGCTCCCCTCCACGCCTCGCCGCGCTCGCCGCGCTCCGTCCTGTCATCTTCGCATGGACGGGCCGCTGGGTGAGTTCCCTCGCCGATCGCGACGATATCACGCAGGACGTCCTATGTAGGGCCGCGACATCCCGCACGGGCGCGGACATCCCGGACGACGAGCTGCGCCCGTGGTTGTTCGTCATCACGATGCGGATGGCCTGCAAGTACCGGCGTGACAAGCAGCGCTGCGCGTCGGCCGGGGAGGTCTCCCCCGATGAGATCGTGTCCCCTAACGTCTCGCCCGAGGTCGAGGTCGAGCGCGCGGAGTTCCTTCGGTTCCTCCGGGACGAGCTCGCCAAATTGACGCCGCGGCAACGCGCCGTTTTCATCGGGTACGAGATCGAAGAAAAGACATTCGAGACCATCGCTCGATCGCTTGGCATTTCGACGGCATCCGCGAAAAATGCCGCCTTCCAGGCGCGGATGCGGCTCTACGTGGCGCTGTGCGAGCGCGAACGCGACAGGCGCGGCATCCTTCCGCTCCTGCTTTTCTTCCTGTCTGGCCGTTGGTGGCGCGGCTCGCCGGGCGGGGAATCGCCCGAGGGGGCGTCCGCGCCGCCTGGACGTCGCCGGTCTCGACGGTGGGCGGACATGCTCGGGCCCCTATGGCCACCCTTGGTGGGCGTGCTCGTCGGGGGAGCGGCCGTTGCGGCGTGGCTCCTCCCGTCAGAAGATGCGCCGCGCGTTCGTCACCTTCACCTCGCGCCCTACGTGCTGGTCATCTTCGACCACGTACAAGAGCGCGTCGCCTCCATCGAACCACCTCCGCCGGTTGTCGCTCCGTCCGCAGCGCCCGCTTCATCCCCCCGCGCGACTGGCGTCCCGAAGATTCCTCCCACGACCAGACGCAAGCTCGATGTCGTCCTCCGGCAAAACACCCACGACCCAAAGGACGATTGATTCTGCGCGGTTTGCGGGCGTTTTGTTCCGGCGTTCGTACCTTACAAACCCCCTTGCCCGTGGCACGAGGTTTGTCTAGAATCCGATTCCATGGCGTCAGTACGTCTCGCGGCTGTGGTTCTCGCCTGTAGCTTCGGGCTCGCACGCTCCGCGCATGCGCAAGATGCGGCCCCGGGGGCGACCGTGGATCCCGAGACGATCAGGGCCGCCGCGGAGGAGGCACGCTTCAGGGAGCATGTACGCCGCGGGGACCGCGCGAAAGCCACGGGTAGACTCGCCGACGCGCTGGACGCCTATTCGGACGCGCTCGCGATCCGGCCGGACCCTCTCATCGCCGGACGTCTCGGCGTGGTGCTCGTCGCGCTCAATAGTCCAGCGGAAGCGGCGGATCTGCTTCATGACGCAGTCAATCGCGATTGGAAGGCGGACGCCGTCGAGCGGGGGCAATTCTCCGACGCTTACAGCGTCGCGAGGGCGGCCGTCTGCATGATCGACGTTCAGATATCCCACATACCCGAAACGACGACGCTCGACGGGAAGCGGATCAACGGAAGGCGCCGATCGGCATTCTTCACGTTCGTAATGCCAGGCGAGCACGAGATACGCGCGACCCTCACGGGGTATCGGGACGGGCGCGCGGTGTTCACGGCGTGCAAGGGCGGGAGCATGGACGTCCCTGTCACCCTGACGCCGCTCCCCTCGGATCCTCCCATCGAGCCCACCCCAGCACCCAAGCCTCCCCCGGAGCCAGCGGGGATCCCGCGGCCCCCCGGTTTTCCCGAGGTGCGCACGGCGCCGTTTGGGGATCGGCGTCTCGGCATTGCTGGGGCGGTGGCGGTCGTGGACGGGAGGCCACTGCCAAAGCAGGAGGATCCGTATGCGTACGACGATTCTCCGGAGGGTGGCGGGAAGAAATCGGGGGTGAGGGGTTCGATCGGCGCGGGGCCGGTGATGGTGCTGGGGGTGGCGTCGTGGGTTCCTGCTGTGGGCGCGGTGCTCTCTGGACGCATTCGACTACACAGCTACTTCTCGGTTGATGTCCAGGCGCGTAGCGCTTGGTCGACAGCAAACATCGGCGGAGAGCCGATCCATGCAATGACCGCTGGTGCATTGGCTGGGCTATGCGGCCATTGGCGATGGGCCTGGGCATGCGCCGCCGGGCACATTGGGGTTATGGCGATTGAGTCTCAGCGCGACCCATTCCGCGAAGCGTCCCAAGTATTATTCCGTCCAGGCGTTGGCGGACTCGTCGGAATCGACATTCCTCTTCTTGGTCCGCTAGCCTTGCGGGTAGCGGGCGATGGGTTTGCGTTGTCAAAGGCTACTCGGATCATCGTTGGGCAAAAGGTACTTGTGGAGCAACCTGCGGTGATGCTGGCGGGGGCCGTCTCGGCTGTGTGGAATCTGTAGAATAGGGGCCATGTCATGCGCTGGAACGCAAGTCTGTTCTTGATGACGTCTATATCGTTGGCGCTCGCCGCTGGGGCGATCTTTGTCGAGGGATGCGCCGTGACAGATAATGTATTCGTGGAATGTATTCCGGATCCACTGTTTCCTACCAAAGCGTGCCCGGACGCTGGTCCAGACGTTGACGCTGGCCCGGATGCCGATCCACAAGCGGCATGCAAAGCGAATGGCGGCGAATGCGTCAAGATCCCCGACGACTCTGAGACCCCAGCAGCATTCTGGAGCCTGGTCCCGTGGGCCACGTGGATCGGACCGGCCGAAGACATGCCAACGGGGTGCCCCTTCCTTGGGGGCGAGCAATTCAAGCTCTACGCCGGCCTCACGGCGCCCCCCATGGAGTGCGACCCCTGCGAATGCAAGGACGCGACGGGGCAATGCAGCGGCGTCCCGGGGGAGATCACGATCGGGGCTGGTATGTGCGGCGCGGTGGGGGTGCCGTCGCTCCCTTTTGACGGCGCGGGGGGGTGGGATGGGACCTGCACGGATGCGAACGCGCTACCCGCTGGGGCGGAGTGTCCCCCGGGGAGCGGCGTCCCGTGTGCACAGTCGATCGCGTTCTCGGCGCTTCCGCCTCCGGTCAACGAGAAGTGCGACGTCAAGCCGTCGCCCATCATCAAGGCGGGCGGATCGAGGATCTGGCAATGGGAGACTGGCGCGCTCGCCTGTCGGTCGAGCCTCGACACGTCGCTTTGTGGCTCGGGGGATCAGCTCTGCGTCCCCAAGGTGCTCTACCCCTACCGTCAATGCATCTGGCAGAAAGGGAAGCATACGAAATGTCCCAAGCCCTACAATTGGGAGCTTCCCCGGACCATGTACCCGTTTCAGCCCAAGGAATCGCGCGATTGCACGGCATGCACGTGCGGCGCACCGCAGGGTGGATACTGCGCTGCGACGCTGCGCCTATTCGATGATGCGTCGTGTTCCTCGCAATTCCTGGAACAGCCCATTTATTCGGTCATGGGTGACTGCAACCCGATCATTCCCCTTGGCCGCGCCGTCGGGGCAAAGGCCGTCACGGATCACGCCTACATCGCGGGCACGTGCGAGGCCGGCGGGGGGGAGCCCATCGGCGAGGCGGTCGAGGATGACGAGAACGCCGTGACCATTTGTTGTCGAGAATCGTACATCTTCGACGAGTGACCGCTCGTAAGCGCTTGACTTCGCTGGGGCTTGCCAACAGACGAGCACGATAGGACAATTGATGTCCTATCGTCACCACACTGGAATCGTGCAGGGACCCCCAGATAGGACGTTTAACGTCCTACGCATGTCGTGTTTCTGCCCTGTTTTCCCTTGCCCCGACGCCCGACCGTTCGGGACGATGGGCGCATGGCTCCGCGGTCCCTGCAATCGAATTGGGGCGTAACGGTAGAGGCCCGGTTTGGGCTGCGTCCCCGCCACCCTTCCGCGCACGACGACGACAACGAAACCCCCGAGGAAGACGGCGGGGAAGAAAGCACCCGACAGAAGCAACCGGCCGTCATGCGGTTGGACGCGGCCGCGCTGGTCCTGGGAATCTCGACGGATGACCCGACGTGGCGGCGCCGCGTAACGCGCCGCATTCGCGCCGCCGAGCGTGCGATCGGACGGGAGATCCTGATCCCCCAAGTCGGGCGGACAGGTTGCTTGGTCCGAACCGACGGTTTGCTTGAACTCGCGCCATTCACGGCTGCGGTCATTCACCGTCAAGAGAAGCTGGAAGCGAGGGTGGACGCCCTGGAACGGCAGGTAGCCGAACTCCGACGCGAGCCCACGGGCGCGACGAGGTAGCGCCTATGGCCTCCCACGAATTGCCCCCCGAGGTGATCACGGCGCTCGCCACGTTGCTCCGCTATGCCGGGAGCATCATGCGTGAGGCCAACGAGGCGAGCCCCAGCGGCAACGGCGGGGGCTTCTACGACGCGAAAACGGCGCCCATGGGTCCCACGGCATTTCTACGGCTCGCGCGGGAAGGGGCATTCAAGGCGACCAAGGTCGGGCGCAAGGTGCTGGCTCGTAAAGACGAGGTCGACGCCTGGATCGAATCTCGCGCGACCATCGCGCCGCATCGCTCGACGCGCGAGGCGGCTGCTTCGGACGGGTATGGAGACGCGCTCGCATTACACGAGGCGATCCGGGCCGCCGGTCACCATGTTCCGCTGCGCCGCTCGCGACGCGCGGGAAAGGCGCGCCGATGAGGCGCCCGGCCCCTTCCTTGACGTGGGGGCGTTCCTCTGGTAGGGGGTGTGACAAGGCGGGCCCCCATGCATGGAGCAAACATGCACGGGAGCCCTGAGCCAAACCCCGACAACAGCGAGGTTTGACCTATGAATAGGGTAGCATCCGTCTATTTTGCGTCCAACTTCTGCGCGCCCCAGGCGCCCTGGATCGGAGGGTGATCCATGGGACGAGCGCGCAAGGGCACGTGGAAGCGATCGGGCGATCACTTCCTGGTCTACGTCACCCTTCCACAGTCGGCCGTGCCGGGTGTGAAGGAACGGCGCCTGCCTGGGATCGTGGTCCCGAAGGGGATCAACGGTCGGGCCCCCACCGACGCCGACCTTGACAAACTGGCCAAGCTCTACACCGACCGTCCAGACCTCGCGCTGGCTCGCTTGGCGGAAGAGGGACGCTTGCCTGGCTGGGTGCCGATCGAGCTTGTGCCCCGCGATGCCCTGCTCCGCGGAGCGACGGCGAACCCCAGCGCGGCGAGCGCGGCCGGCTCGCTTCTCGAAACGGTCGCGAGCTACGCCGATCGCTGGCTCGCGTGGCGCGACAAGCAAGGGAACGGATCGATCTCCTGCTACACGTCGGGCCTGAAGGTGCACGCGCTCCGCGTGAAGGTGGACGACGGGACGATCGGAGAGAAGCCGATCGCCGCGCTCACGCGTGATGACGTCAAGCGCGTCGCCGCCTACTTCCGGAACGAAGCAGCGGCCGATCGGCTCGCGGCGAACACCGCGTCTCGCTACTTCTCCTACTTCCGCACGATGCTCGCCACGGCATCGGACGCGGATGGAGACCCGGATCTCTACGTTCGGCCGGACAATCCCGCGCTAGGCGTGAAGGGTCCCCCCACGCCGAAGAAGCAGACGCGCGCTTGCTTCTACCCCGAGGAGTTCCTCCGGTTCGTGGCGTGCGAGGCGATCTCCATCCGCACGCGTCGTCTCGTCGCGCTCGCGGTGTACCTCATGTGCAGGTTGAGCGAGCTCGCCCGTCTGCGATGCGAGGACATCGATCTCGCACACGAGCGGATCACGATCTCTCGCTCGTACGATCGGAAGCGCAAGCGAGAGAAGGCCCCCAAGAACGGGCGCGGGCGATCGTTCACGCTCGAAACAAACGTGCTCCCGCTCTTGCAGGTGATGATCGACGATGCGGGAGGGCGTGGCCTCATCTGTCCGATCAACGTCTACAAGGTGTCGGACGCGTTCAGTAAGTACCTCGACCGCGCGGGGCTGACGCGCCCGGACCTACGCCAGCGAACGAGGATGCACATCCCGTTGACCATGCACGGCTTGCGAGCGACGGGCGCGACGTGGGCGGCGCGGTCGGGACGTTACGGGGCGATCGAGCTGCGCCGGATCCTCGGGCACCAGAAGCAGGAGACGACGGACGTCTACTTCGATGAGGCCCAGCTCATGGGGCGGAACGTGGGCGAGGTGTTCCCCCCGCTGCCCGCTTCACTCCTGA
This sequence comes from Polyangium spumosum, assembly GCF_009649845.1. Taxonomy (NCBI): domain Bacteria; kingdom Pseudomonadati; phylum Myxococcota; order Polyangiales; family Polyangiaceae; genus Polyangium; species Polyangium spumosum. Next base: position 197,493 of record NZ_WJIE01000002.1, on the reverse strand, counting down.
ATCGTTCCGGAAAGCGTGCGAACGGGGGGTAACGTCGCGGATTTGTTGGGGAGCGATTCCTGGGGCGGACAGCCCCCCTTCCTCTCCTCTCACAGCGTCTCGAGATACGTGACCAGGTCATCCACCTGTGCAGTCGTCAGGTGCGACGTCACGCCGTGTTTGTCGCCGCCGCCGCAGGCCGGGTTGAAGCGGTCGCGCAGCGTCGGGGCGCAGCCGTCGTGCATGAAGGGGGCGCGGTCGCCGATGCCCATCAGCGTCGGCACCTGGAAGGCCTTGCCGGTGCCCACGTCGGCCCAGTCGTTGTTCGTCAGCTTCTCGCCGCTGTGGCAGCTCGCGCAGCCGACCTTTGCGTCGAAGTAGAGCTCCTTGCCGCGCTCCACGGCCGACGTGTCGGCGACCTCGGCCTTCGGCAGCACCGGTTGTGCGTCGATCCAGCGGCCGACGAGGCGGGATTGGCGCGGGCCGAGGGGCGCGCCGCCCATGCGGTTCACGAAGACCTCGCTCATGATGTGGCCGAGGTCTTCCATGTCGCCGTCCCAGTGCAGCGGCGCCGTGGCCAGGATGCCGCCGCGGATCGACTGCGTGCGGCGCGGGCCGATCGGGTTGAAGTTCCACGTCCGGGCGTCATCCATCGCCTCCGGGTGGCAGGAGGCGCAGGCGAGCGAGTTGAAGCCCGTCGCGCTCTTGTGGAACACGTCGTGGCCCGTGTCGCGGCGGGTCTCGCCGGGCAGCGTGATCGTCTTTTGCTTGTCGACCAGGTAGATCGCGGCGGGCTCGCGGAGCTGCACGGCGAGCTGCCCGCCGCTGAAGTATTGCGCGGCGATGGGCTGACCGGGCACGGCTTCGCCGAACGAGGGATCACACTCCGGGCCTTTGCTGGCTGCGATCGAGCTGCGGGTCGTGCGCAGGATCGTGTTGTTGCCGGCGGCCACGATCGTCACCTCGTTCTGGTTCGGTGAGATCGCGATGTCCACGGGCAGGGCTGCGCCCGAGAGGGCCGAGCCGGGCAGCGTCGGGATCACGATGGGCACCGTCTCTTCGCCGGGCTCCACCTCCGTCACCGTCGTTTGCACGATGCTCCCGTCGCAGCCGCCGCCGCTGCCGTAGCCGCCGGGCTGCTCGATCACCACCGGGGAGGCCGTCCCGCGCTGGTGGACCATGATGGCGCCGCCGCTCGGCCGCGACACCATGCGCCAGGCCACGGCGGGCTCGAAGTTCGACTCGATGCCGAAGTTCGGGTCGAAGCCCTCCAGCTTCCGCGGGGCTTCGCGTTGCCAGATCTTGCCGTCGACGCCGACGACGAGGACCTCGGCCGAGCGGAAGCGGCTCACGAGCAGCTTGTCGCCGTGCACGACCACGTCGCGCAGGTCGCGCTCCAGCTTCAGCACCCGCGTCGCGGCGCCGCCGCCGGCGGGCAGGGTCACGAGCTCGCCCGTGTGGCAGGCGACGTGGAGCCGGTCGTTGGTTTCTTCGTAGGTGATGCCGCGCGGGGCTGCGCAGACTTGCCGGCGCTCGATCAGCTTGCCGCCGGCCACGTCGATCGACGCGACGGCGCCGCCGGAGCGCAGGGCCACGTGGGCGCGGCCGGACTTGTCGATGGCCACGCGGCCGGGCTCGTCGCCTTCCTCGAGGGCCACCTGGCTCTTCAGGGAGCCGGCTTCGAGGTCGACGATCCAGACCATGTCGCGGTCCGGGTCGGCGGCGACGGCGGTCTTGCCGTCACCTGCGATGGCGAGGGTGCCACCTGAGATGGCAGGTGGCGTGACGGCGGCGACGGTGATGTCCTGGTTGGGAACGAAGGAATGGTCGATGCCGGAGCAGCCGGCGGCGATGCCGGCGCCGGCGAGGGAGACGAGGAGCAGGGCGAGCGGGCGTCGAAGATGAGTTCGCATGGGGCCTCCGCGCTCGGGCGTGGCAAATAAGAAGCCAACCCGTGTCGAATTCTCGCCGCTTCCGGGGTTCGAGCCAACCATGCGTTTGCGAAACGAAATCCCGATGTGTGTTCGGGCCCTGGGATCTGGGGGCGCGGGTCGCTCCCGTGAAGGACGTTTCGCGCTGGGGTAGAAAGCGTGTGCCAGCCGGCGCCGGCATGACGCGGATGTCATGGGGGGGGGTGGGCTAGATCAGTTCGAAGAGCTGGTCGAAGGAGTCGCCTTCCATGTCGACGTGGATTCGCTGGTCGGTGGCCGTGATGGCTTCCAGTCGGACCGAGAAGAGGAATTTGCTCGCGCTCAGGGTCTCGGCGCCGCGGAAGCGGAGCTCGGCGCCGCCTTCGACGAGGCGGGCTTCGCCGGCGACGCGGGGGGCGATCTTCAGGTCGAAGCGCTTGAGGGGGATCTTCAGCGCTGGGCCTTGGTTTTCGAACGTCGTCTTCTCGCCTTCGCGCTGAAAGACGGCGTTGCCGCGGGCTTCGAGGTGCTTTCGGACCTCGTTTTTCAATCGATCACCTGCGACGCTCTCGACGATCGCGAGCAGCGGCACCTCGCCTCCGTCCCGCACGGCGGGGACGAGGGTCTCGAGCAGCTTCACGACGGGCGCGCGTAGCTCGGGCCGCCGGTGGGTCATGACGGGCATCGTTCCTCCAAGGCTCTTGCTTCTCGATGTCGCCTGGTGAGCAAAAGCGCAAATGGAAATGCGCGTTGTGTCGGCAGTGGAAAAAGGGCCTGGGAGGGCCCCAAAGAGAGGTCGGCGCGGCGTGCTCGTGTTTTGGGGAGGCCCCAAAGAGAGGTCGGCGCGGTCCGGGTGGACTTTGGGGAGGCCCCAAAGAGAGGTCGGCGCGGTCCGGGTGGACTTTGGGGAGGCCCCAAAGAGAGGTCGGCGCAGTCCGGGTGGACCTTTGGGGAGGCCCCAAGGAGAGGTCGGCGCAGTCCGGGTGGACCTTGGGGAGGCCCCATGGTGGGGTCGGCGCAGTCCGGGTGGACCTTGGGGAGGCCCCATGGTGGGGTCGGCGCAGTCCGGGTGGTCTTTGGGGAGGCCCCAAAGCGAAGGGCAGGCGGCCGGAGCGGTCTTTGGGGAGGCCCCAAGGCGAAGGGCGGGCGGCCGGAGCGGTCTTTGGGACGCGGGAGGTGGGATTCCGCGCATTTTTCGCACGGTCCCCCGGGGGCGCCGGGCGCGCGTGGTCGCGCGAATTCAGCGAGTGCCGGTAGAACGCGCCGCCGGGGTGGGCTCGGCTTCGAAAATAATTGTGGAGGTTGGTGAGTTGCGGCCCCCTATCGTCGCGCCGTTCCCATTAATTATCTTGATGACGTACGGGCTGGCTGTCATTCAATTGCCCGTGACCGTCACCGATTGACGCGCGAGCGGCCCTCGGGCCCTCGCCGCGCGCACCGGCATCCTTCGTTTGGCCCTCGTCCTCGCGACGACCGTGTCGGTCCGGTCTGGCCATTCGCACACCTCCTTTGAAAGGCGCACAGATGCACCGTTATCATTCCAATTCTTGTATTTCGCTGCTCGCCCTCGTCCTCGCGGCCTCCACGGCCTCCTGCGTCGCCTCCGAGGACGTCGTCCTGGAGGACGAAATGGAGGCAGAAGCTGGCGACGACGAATCCGTGGCCGATACGGAGGACGTCGAGGCGGAGGACGTCGAGGCGGAGGACGTCGAGGCGAGCGACGAGGAGGTCGCCGAGGAGGAGGTCCTCGAGGAGGGCGAGACCGACGAGGCCGAGAGCGCCCTCTCGTCGGCGCGCGCCGAGACGGTGCGCCTCTTCGCCACGCAAGGGTCGGGCGTGCAGCGCGTCAATTTCGCGATCCCCCTGGCCCCCGGCGAGCTCTCCCAGGAGTCCATGATCCGCGTGATCCACGCGGGCAAAGAGCTCGCCGCCGCGCGCCGTGGCCTCGCCCGTCACGCCGACGGCAGCCTGCGCAGCGTGCAGATCCAGGTCGACGTGGCCGTCTCCGGCCCGACGGACCTCGAGGTCGTCGTGGGCGAGAGCCCGCGGGGCGGCTCGCTCTCGATGATCCCCGTGCCGCAGACCCTGGTGGATACGAACGGGACGCAGGGCCCGCGCGTGTATGCGGTGCTCTCGCCGCAGAGGCTCGCGAAGAGCGGGCTCATGGGCAAGATCGCCCCGGCGTCGGAGACCGCGGGCTCGCCCTACGACGGCTGGGCGAAGGTCTGTGATTACGACAAGCACGACGTCGACGCGTTCGCCCCGAAGAAGAGCGACCCGGCGGTGTGGCTCTACGATCGCGGCACGACGTTTTATCGTGGATATGCCCGGCGGGGGGACGTCGACACGCTCCGCACGGCGTACACCGAGACCGCGCTCTACCGCGCAGGTATCTCGGGCAGCGGGAAGAGCACGCGTATCGGTATCCCCAAGAAGGCCAACGATCCGAAGTACCATTACACCCAGAACCTCGCGATCCATTACCTCCTGACCGGCGATGACCGGTTCCGCGAGGCCGCGGAGGACGTGGCCGAGCGAATGACGGCGATATGGAACCCCCGGTACAAGGGCAAGGACACGGGCCTCTGGACCGAGCGGCACGCGGGCTTCTTTTTGCTCGACCTGACGTACGCGGCGATGGTCTCCGACGATCGGAGCGACCATTTCCAGGCGCTCGCCGACGACGCGGTCGACGCATACCTCGCGGTCCAGGCGACCTATCCGGCGGGATACAGCGACCAGAATGCCCGCTGCTTCGCGCACCACGCCGGGGCGCACGGCGAGGGATACGGATACTGGGGTTGCAGCCCCTGGATGAGCGCCATCCTCGTCGACGGGCTCGATCTTTATGCGAACGAGCGCGGCGGCCAGCGCGGAAGCCAGGTGCGCTCGTCGATCGTGAAGCTCGGCCGCGCCATCCTGCGCGACGGCCTCGACGCCTCGGGCAAGCCCTTCTACTTCATGGGCGAAGGCAACAACCAGGGCGAGGAGGACCCGGACAACGAGCACTGGGGCGAGGCCGCCTACGTGATGGCCGTGGCCTACCACCACGGGCGCGACGCCGCGCTGGCGAGCGCCGTGAAGTCGCTCGTCGGCAAGCTGCAGAAGCACGGCCGCGCCCCGCACATGCGGAGCTTCAACTGGCAGTGCCGCAGCGCCGTGGCCACGCCGGCCTACATGCAGTGACGAGGCGCGACCCGGGGGTCACGAATCGCCGCGCCCCCGAGCATGACGCTGCGCATTGTTAAGACGTGTGAGGAGGCTTGACGGGAGCGGCGGGCGCCCATAAGTGACCGGCGGGTCAACATGGTGTCCTCTCCCTCCCGCTCCGCCTCCTCGCCCACGCCCCGCCGCGCACGACGCGCCCTCGCGGCGTGGACGCTCCTGCTCCTCGCCGGCGCGCCCGTCGCGGCGTCTGCGCAACCTGCGCAACCTGCGCAACCCGCGCAACCTGCGCAACCCGCGCAACCCGCGGCGCCCGTCGCCCCGGCGCCGCCGCCTCCCGCGGTTGATCGCCTCGCCGAGGCCCTCGCGCCCCAGGCCGGAGGCCTGACCCCGGACGAAGCGGCGCGCATCGCGCTTCGCACCCGCCCGTCGCTGCGCGCGAAGCAAGCGGAGCTGCGCGCCGCCGCCGCGCGTGTTGATCAGGCGCTCCTGAACTACCTGCCGCGCGTGACCGTGAACGCGGGCTACACGCGCCTGTCGCGCGTGCAGAACGTCCTCGGTCAGCCGGGCACCGCCTACGTCGGCACGAACCTCGACCCGGCGAACCCGCAGGTGATCCCCGTGCAACAAGGGCCGCTCGTGTCGAGGCCTTGCCCGCCGCCCCTGTCGGGCAACTGCGTCACGGACATCGCGGGCACGCCGATCACGGCGGTGGAGACGCCGGCGTTCACGTTCCCCGTGCTGCTGAACTCGTACTCGCTGACGGCGACGCTCGCGCTGCCGATCTCGGACTACGTGCTGCGCATCTCGCAGGGCTACGCGGCGGCCTCACACGCCGAGAGCGCGAAGCGGCTGGAGGTCGAGGCCGAGGGGCTGCAGATCGCGGCGGACGCGAAGGTCGCCTACTACAACTGGGTCCGCGCCAAGGGCAGCGCCGTGGTCGCGGCGGAGGCCGTCGCGCAGGCCGAGGCGCACCTGAAGGACGCGCAGCTCACGTTCAACGCGGGCCTCGCGTCGAAGGCCGACGTGCTGCGCCTCGAAGCGCAGGTCGCGTCCGCGCAGCAGCTCCAGGCCGACGCGGACGCGCTCACGTCCCTCGCCGAGGAGCAGCTCCGCATCTCGCTCGCGCTGCCGCCGGGCAAGCCGCTCGTGATCGGCGTGGACGTGCTGCACACGTCGGTGGATCCGAGCACGGCGCAGCTCACGGCGCTGCAGGACGAGGCGCTCGCGCGCAGGCTGGAGATCCGCGCGCTCGACGAGACGGAGTACTCGCTGAAGAAGCAGGTGTCGCTCGCCCGCGCCAACTACCTGCCGCGTATCGACGGCTTCGCCGAGGGGCAGTACCAGAACCCGAACCAGCGCGTCTTCCCGCAGACCGACGAGTTCCGGTTCACGTGGCACGCAGGCGTCCGGCTCTCGTGGACGATCAACGACACGTTGACCGCGATCCCGCAGGTGACCGAGGCGAAGTCACGCGTCGAGCAGATCGCCGCGCAGAAGGAGCAGCTCGTGCAAGGGCTGAAGCTCGAGGTGGCGTCGGCGTTCGCGGAGCTGAAGCGCGCCGAGGCGAACATCGACGCGGCCGACCGCGGGCTCGCCGCGGCAGAAGAAGGGCTGCGCGTGCAGAACGAGCTGTTCCGCGCAGGACGCGCGACGGGCGTGGCCCTCGTCGACGCCGAGGCCGAGGTGACACGCGCGCGCCTGCGCCGCGTGGACGCGCGCGTCGGGATCCTCGTGGCCCGCACGCGGCTCGAGCACGCGACGGGGCGCGACGTCGAGAAGAACGCGGCGGCGCCGCGGTAGCCCCTCTCCGACAAGCTTGCTCTGCCGCGCACATCGCGGTAGTGGACCTCCGCGCGGCCTGCCTTTCACGCAGAGAGGGTTCGTGTCGACGAACCCACGGGCGAACGGCCGTCACGTCCTTTCATGACCGAGCTCGCGCTCATCCTCGGCATCAGCCTGCTCGGCATCGGGTTCGCGGGGTACCTCGCGCGCTGGGTGCTCGGTTGCCCCACGGGGGAGGGGGACATGCCGCGCGTCGCCGCGCGCATCCGGGCCGCCGCGGACTACTTCACGAAGCGGCTGCGCAGCACCATCCTGGCCGTCTCGGCCGTGCCCGGCGGCGGGATCTTCCTCGCCTACGGCCTCGCCCGGCAGAAGCCCGAGGCGCAAGCCTTCCCGCCGCTCGAGCTCGGCGCATGGCTCACGCTCTCCTTCGCCCTCGGCGTCGGCTCGGCCGTCGCCGCCGCCCACGTGGCCGCCTGGACCGCCGCCCGCGCCAACGTGCGCGCCGCCAGCGGCGCCCGGCGCTCGCTCGATCACGCGCTGCAGATCGCCATCCGCGGCGGCGCCGTGTCGGGCCTCTTCGCCGTCTCGCTCGGGCTCGTCGGGCTCGTCGGCCTCTTCGCGCTGGTCTTCGCCACGAAGGGCGGCTTCTCGGCCGAGCCCGGCGCCGCGCTGAAGCTCGCCCCCTCGATCCCGCTCGTGATCGCCGGTTACCCGCTCGGCGGCGCGTTCGCCGCGCTCGTCGCCGAGCTCGGCGGCGGCGCCTTCGCGAAGAGCGCGGACATGGGCGCCGACCTCGCGGGCCGGGAGCTCGGCCTGCCCGAGGACGATGTCCGCAACCCCGCCACGATCGCCGATCTCGCGGGCGACTGCGCAGGCGAGGCGGCCGGGAAGGCCGCGTCCACGTTCGCCTCGACGGTCGCCGAGAACCTCGGCGCGATGCTGCTCGCGGCCGCGGTCTTCCGCCAGAACGAGGGCATCCCGAGCGTGCTGTCGATCATGCTCTTCCCGGTCGTGATGCGCGCCTTCGGCGTGCTGGCCGCGATGTTCGGGGTGATGGTCGTGCGCACGGACGACCGCGAAGACCCGATGAACGCGCTCGCCCGCGGCCTGTACGTGACGGCGCTGCTCGGCCTGGTGGGCGCGGCGGGCGCGGCGAAGTGGCTGCTCGGGCGGCACTGGCTCTGGTTCTTCGGCGCGGCCACCGTGGGCATCGCCGCGGGGCTCCTCCTGCTCTTCGTGGCGCAGTACTACACCGAGCACCGCTACCGGCCCGTCCGCGAGATCGCGGAGGCCGCGCGTGTCGGCTCGCCGCTCGTGCTCCTGCGCGGGGCCGCCGTGGGGCTCGAGGGCGCGCTCGCTCCGCTCGTGGTCCTCGGCGTGGCCGTGGCCTCGGCGCACGTGCTCGGCGCGCGCACCGGGCTCGACGGCGGCGGCGCGCTCGGCATCGCCGTCGCGACCATGGGCCTGCTCGGCATGGCCGCGTATGCGCTCGCGATGTCCGGGTTCGGACCGATCATCGACAGCGCGGGCGGGATCGTGGAGATGACCATCGCCCGCGAGCGGCCCGACGTCCGCGGGCGGACGGTGGTGCTCGACGCGGTCGGCAACACGGCCAAGTCCTTCGCCCGCGCGCACGCGGGCGCGGCGGCGCTGCTCGCGACCTCGATGCTCGTGTCGGTCTGGCTGGACGAGGCGCGGCGGCGCGTCGCGGCGGGCAAACCGGCGGCGGCGGCGGCGGGCAGCGCCCTCTCGGTCGGCCGGCCGGAGGTCTACCTGGGCGCGGCGATCGGGGTCGTCCTGGTCGTATGGTTCGCGTCGCGGGTCCTCGGCAGCGTGTCACGCGCGGCCAGGCGCGTGCTCGACGAGGCGCGCCGGCAGATCAACGCGCCGTCGTCGCTCGGGGCGAGCAGCGGGGCGTGGACGCCGCCGCATCCGCGGGCCTCGCGGTCGAGCGCCGCGCCGAACAACCCACGCGCGGGGCACGCGGCGCCCGACCTGGACGCTTGCGTGGAGCTCGGCAGCCGCGCCGCGCTCGGGTCGGCGATCACGCCGGCCCTGGTCGCCGCCTCGGTGCCGATCGCGGTGGGACTGGGCTTGCGCTTCGCCGGAACGGAAGATAATCCTCTAGCCGTTGCCGACGCGGTCGCCGCCTTGATCCTGGCCGCGACGATCGCAGGCGTCCTGGGCGCGCTCCTGCTCGGCAATGCAGGGGGTGCCTGGGACAACGCGAAGAAGTACATCGTGACCGGGGCTCACGGCGGGCGGTACCTCGTCGACGAGACCGGCGCGCGGGTCGACAACCCGACCTACATCGCGGCGGCCATCGGCGACACGGTAGGCGATCCCCTGAAGGACGCCGCCGGGCCCGCGATCCACGTCCTCGTGAAAATGCTCCCCGTGGTCACGATCGTGTTCTTGCCGTTCTTCGTTTAGATCCGCGCCCTCCGGCGCGAACCCGCGAACCCTCTGATCGACGCGCCCGCTCGCCGGGACGAACCCCACCATCATCAACGTGCCGCCTCCGATCACCGACGCACTCTCCACCTTGAGCGACCGCGGGCTGCGCCGTTTGCTCGGCGCCCGCACGTTCCTCCGAGGCCTCGAATACTTCCGCCGCCGCGTCGTCGAGGACATCGACGTCCAGGAGATGAGCGCGAGCGGGGTCGTCCGCGCGAGCGACTCGGAGCCCTACCCGGTGAAGGTCGAGCTCACGCCGGACGGCATCAAGTCCTACTGCTCGTGCCCGACGTTCTCGAAGGGGGGCCAGCACTGCAAGCACGTCGCGGCGCTGCTGATCACGCTGCGAGATCAGGCCCGCGGCTCGCAGCCCCGCCCCGGACCCATGCCCGCCCCGATGCTGCCGCAGACGGCGCACGCCGGCGGCGACGCCCTCAAGCGCGTGCGCCGACGGGATCGGCCGCGTGGCACGCAGCCGCCGCTCGGAATGACCGGCCCGGGCGCCCCGATGGCGCACATGGGCGGAAGCGAGAGGACCTCGATGGCCGCGATGGGACCGCCCGGCTCGTCCGTGATCACCGCGCCGCAGCAGGACGCGACCGCCAAGCAAACCGGCATCGGCGCATGGCTGCCGCCCGAGGGGCTCGGCGGCTCGCGCCGCGTGGAGTTCCGCCTGCACGTCCGCCAGGGCGCGCTCACCGTCACGGTGCTCGACGCGGACGCGCGCGTGCCCATCCTGCCCTCGACGGCCCTCGCCTGGCAGGCGCTTTATCCGACGCCCGATCGTGACGCTTTGCGCCTGCTCGCCCGCCTGGAGAGCGGCAACCCGCGCCACCCCGCGGTCGACGTGCGCGGCGAGGACGTCGCCGAGCTCCTGCCTTCGCTCGAAGGCCAGCGTGTCCTGCTCGAGCCCGCGCTCATGCAGCTCCGCTTCACCGAGGAGCCGCTGCGCCCGCGCTTCGACCTGGAGACGGTCGGCGGCGACACGATCATCGTGAAGGCGAGCTTCGAGCGCCCGAGCGACAAGCGCCGCTTCTCGCTCTTGCAAGGCGGCTGGTTCGAGGGCTGGCCGGGCTGGCACGTCGACACGCAGGAGGGCATCGCGCGGCGGATCGACAAGCGCGTCTCGCCCGCCGCGATGCGCCGGCTCTTGCGCTCACCGACGATCGCCGAGCCGATGCGCGACCTCGTGCGCCTGATCATGCAGGGCCTGCCCAAGGTCGCGCTGGAGGTCGGCGCGGAGCTGCCGGATCTCGCGCAGATCGCCGACGTCGTCGACCTCCCGCCCACCTTCCGCATGCGCGCGGGTGGCTCGCTCGTCGAGGCGCACGTGCAGCTCTACGCCGCGTATGGCGAGGAGGAGGTCCAGGTCCGCGCCGACGGCATCTCGCCGCCCGTGCTCGTGCAGCCGCCCGAGGAGGGCATGAAGCGCGCGCGGTGCGTGCGCGTCGACATCGCGGCGCAGCAGGAGGCGGCGGTGCACCTGCTCGGCCTCGGCCTCAAGCCCGACGAGACGGGCCAGGAGTTCGTGGCGACGGGCGACGCGGCCATCCGCTTCTGGAGCGAGGGCCTGGCGGAGCTGCCCGACACCTGGGATCTCTTCGTCCCCGAGGACCTCGTCGACACGCAGGTCCGCCACAAGCCGCTCGGCGTCTTCGCGAAGGTCACGAGCGGCATGGACTGGCTCAACGTGAAGCTCTCGTTCGAGAGCGAGGGCATCGCCGTCGATCGCGACGAGCTTCGCCGCTGCCTCACCGAGGGCAAGAAGTACGTGCGCCTCGAGGACGGCTCGTTCGCGCCGCTCGATCCGGACACGATCCGGGCGATGCTCGACCGCGAGATCGAGCTCATGACGGCGGCCGGTCGCACGGGGAAACTCCCGCTCGCGCACGCGGGCCGCATCCAGGAGCTGCTCTCGCAGGTGAGCGGCGCGAGCGTGGGCCAGGGCGCGCGCGAGCTCTTCCAGAAGCTCTCGAGCATCGACGAGATCGAGAGCACGAAGAAGCCGCGCGCGTTGAAGGCGACCTTGCGCCCTTACCAGGAGGCGGGTCTGTCGTGGCTCAAGTTCATCCACGACATCGGCTCCGGCGGCGTGCTCGCGGACGACATGGGCCTCGGCAAGACGGTGCAGACGATCGCGCTGCTCCTCAGCGTCAAGCAGGAGGAGAAGCACGTCAAAGCGCTGATCGTGGCGCCGACGAGCGTCGTGACGAACTGGGAGCGCGAGCTCGCCCGGTTCGCGCCGACGCTCCGGGTGGCGCTCTGGCACGGCGCGGATCGCAAGGACCAGATCGAGGAGGTCCACGAGGCCGAGGTCATCATCACGAGCTACGCGTTGCTCCGTCGCGACGAGGAGTTCCTGGCGAAGCTCGACCTCACCTACGCGATCCTCGACGAGGCGCAGCACATCAAGAACCCGCTCTCCGCGACGGCCGCGGCCGCGAAGCGCCTGAAGGCGCGCAGGCGGCTCGCGCTCACGGGCACGCCGATCGAGAACCGGCTCTCCGAGATCTGGTCGATCTTCGACTTCGTCTCCCCGGGCCTGCTCGGCGCGCTCGACAAGTTCGAGGCGCGGCTGGCGCGCCCGATCGAGGCCGGCGACTACAAGGCCGCGCAGCGCCTGCGCTCGATCATCCACCCCTTCATCCTGCGTCGCACGAAGCAGGAGGTCGCGAAGGATCTGCCCGAGAAGATCGAGACCGATCAGATCTGCGATCTCACGGGGGATCAGCGCTCGATCTACATGCAGGTCGCGCGTGAGGTGCGGGCGCAGGTGCTCGGCGAGGTGGAGCGCGTGGGCATCGCCAAGAGCCAGCTCCAGATCCTCGCGGGCCTCACGCGGCTGCGCCAGGCGGCCTGTGATCCGCGGCTGCTCGGCCTGCCGCGCGAGTTCTCGGACGAGGACTCGGGCAAGCTCGTGGCGCTGCGCGAGCTCGTCTCGAACGCGGTGGAGGGTGGCCACAAGGTGCTCGTCTTCAGCCAGTTCGTGATGATGCTGAAGATCATCGAGCGGGCGATGAAGGAGGACGGCGTGCCTTACGAGTACCTCGACGGCGCGACGAAGGACCGCATGGAGCGCGTCGAGCGCTTCCAGAACGATCCGACGGTGCCGGTCTTCCTGATCAGCCTGAAGGCCGGCGGCACGGGCCTGAACCTGACGGCGGCGGACACGGTCATCCACTTCGATCCGTGGTGGAACCCGGCCGTGGAGCAGCAGGCGACGGATCGCGCGCACCGCATCGGTCAAACGCGCGTCGTGACGGCGTATCGTCTCGTCGCGGAGGGGACGATCGAGGAGAAGATCCTGCTGCTCAAGCAGAAGAAGCGCGAGCTCGTGGCCTCGGTCCTCAGCGAGGACACGGGCGGCGCCAAGAAGCTCACGAAGGCCGACGTGGAGGAGCTGTTCGCGGTGGATTGAAGACAGCGGGCCTGACGTAGGGGATGGCCCATCGAGGCCATCCCCTTTTCAAATCACTTCTTCCCGCTCAGCGCCATCAGGTGGTACTTGCCGAACTCGCTCTGGCCGAGGGTGTAGAGCACCTCGATGAGCGTGCGGTAGGGCGTGGTCCGGTCCGCGACGATGCGCGCTTCGGAGGTGGACGGGTCGAGGCCTTTGGCGGCGCGGACGGCCTTGTCGACCTCGCGCGCGTGCTGGAGCGCGTTCGCGAGCGGCACGATGTAGAGGTCGTTCGGGCCGCTGCGTTTGTGCTTGGCGTCGATGCCCGACTGGGCCATCTGCTCGCGGCTCGGCAAGCTCACGACGGCCGTCGACTCGTCGCCGACGAGGATCTGCGTCTTCGAGACCACGACGAGCACGCCCTCGTCGCTCGGCTCGCCGACCATCACGGACTGCGGCAGGCGCAGGTCGTCCGACTGCGGGATCGCGCCGGCCGACGAGGCGAGGCTCTTCAGCAAGAAGACCAGGATGATGGTCATCAGGTCGAGCATCGCCGTGATGTTGAGGAAGTCGATCTCCGGCTCGCGCGCGTTCTTGCGTTTCGCCTTCCGGAGGGCGGCCTTGTACTTGACGAGGCTGCCTTTCTGGGCTTGCGCGGGCCTCGGACGGGGCGCCGGGCGGGGATCGTTGGGCCCGCCGTGATCGAAGGTCTCTTCGGTGCTCATCGCGCCACCCCGAAGTGCACTTGCGGGAAGAGGTCCTCCTCGCCGTCTCGCCGGAGCGCGTCCATCGTGTCGAAGATCGTCCCGTATTCGATGCCCGGGTTCGCGGTGATGGTCACCTGCGTCTCCTCCTTGAACTCGGGGGCCGCGTTCTTGAGCTTCTTCGCGCAGCTCTTGACGCCGTCGAAGTCGTAGACGCCGCTCTCGTGTTTCGGCACCGTGATGCCGGGCCCGACGCCCTGACAGCCCGGGGCGATGTTGCCGCTCGAGGTCTTGAGCGAGATCCCCTGCGTCGTGATGAACGCCGACAGGTTCAGCGCCTTGCTCGCCACGTCGCTCCGACCCTTGCCGCCGATCGCGGGCGGGTTCGACTCGACCGAGACGATGAAGGTGACCGAGACGCTGGCGAGCACGAACATCATCACGTTCGTGATGATGTCGAGGAAGGGCACGATGTTGAGCTCACCCGCCTCTTCGCCCGGGTCCGGATCTTTCGGCTGGGAGAGCCGCCGGATCCGCGATTTCTGGGAGGCGCTGAGCGGAGCGTCGTTGGTCTCGGCCATGGGGGTTGGGTACGACGCTCTAGAAGTTCGGCTTGGCGATCGTCAGCAGGTTGAAGACGCGCTCGGTGGTCGACTCCAGGTCGTGCTGGATGTTCTTCGACCGGGTGTGAAGCATGACGTGCGCGATCATGCAGAGCACGGCGATGCCGAGGCCGAACGCCGTGTTGTACATGGCCTCCGCGATGCCGTTCGAGAGCATCTGCTGCTTGACGGCGGCGGAGAGGCCGGGGGCCGAGATCGAGGCGAAGGTCTTGATCAGACCGCTGACGGTGCCGATGAGGCCGATCAGCGTGGCGATGTTCGCGAGGGACCAGAGCAGCGCGACGCGCTTCTCGACGGCGGGCTTGAGCTCGGAGAGCTTCTCGCTGAGGGCGGCGTCGATCTCGTCGGCGCCCTTGCTCGCCTGCGTGAGGCCGGCCTTGACGAGCTGCAGGATCGGGTAATCGCCGGCGTCGCAGAGCTTGATGGCGCGGTCGATGTTGCCGGCGACGACGAGCTTCTTGATCTGGGCGAAGAACTCCTTGGAGTTGACGCGGTAGCGATCGAGCTGGAAGTACGAGCGCTCGATGATGACCGTCACCACGATCGCCGAGACGACGAGGTTCATCACGAGGAAGGTGGGGTTCTCCTTGATGGCCCCCCACATCCCGACCTCTCCTCCTTCGGACGCCAACATGAACAGGTGACGCATCCTCGCAGTCCCTTTCTCCCTACCTAGTCAGAGCGCCACGATCCGTGGTTATGCCCCGCGCGCAAAGTCGTGATGGGGCGGGACTATAGCCGTCGCTCGATCGTCGAGGCAAGCGAGCCGAGGCCCTGCCGCCGGGTGACGTGGGCTGGTTGGCCTCCGTCCGATGATGCTGGATCCTTCCAAGTTCGTGGAGAACGTGCGGTGTTTGGCGCGAGGTCCGCGCGATCTCGACCAAATGTTGCTTGACGAGAGAGGGTCTGAATCGCGAAGATGCCGGGCGCCTGGGTGATGAAGCTTCTTCTGGGGCAGATTCGCGCTGGGTCGACGGAGACGATGATCCACGGAGACCGGCCATTTGCCCCGTTCGGATACGGGCGGGTAGACTGGCTCCGGATCACGCGAGCGCGTGCGATCCCCAGGACGACCTGGGAGAGCACGGGGTCTCGTGAGCCATCCGGGATCGAGCCTGAAAAGCTCAAAGACACGCGAGACGGAACGAAGCCAAACACCCTACTTGCGTTGGGGCGCGCGGCTCGGCTAGCGTCCTTGGTCGCTTGGATGCCTTGGCCGAAGCCGTACCCTCCCCAGCGATGCAACGAAGCGGAAATCACGCGGAGAGCAACGAGCGGGGCGCGGGGCGCGAGGCCGCGACGGCCAGCGCGATCGCACGAAGACCGTCGCAGTAACTGCCACTTTCGATCCGGAATGGCTTTCATGTAGAGTGCGACACCTCGGCCCGAGCGGACGCGAGGCAAGCTGGAGGACCTGACAAAATGCACGGAGCGTACGAGCACTTCAAAGAAGGTGGATGGGGCATGTGGCCCATCCTGTTCTGGAATATCATCACGATCGGCATCATCGTGGAGCGTTCCATCTTCCTCTTCGGCGCGTCGATCAACAAGGACGTGTTCCTTGCCACGATGCAGAAGTGCATCCTCGCCGGTGACGTGGCGAAGGCCGTGAAGATGTGCTCCGCCGCCAACGCGCCGCTCGCCCGCATCGTGCAGGCTGGCCTCGTGAAGGTGAACCGCCCCGACGAGGAGGTTCAGGCTGCGATGGACGAGGCTGCGCTCCGCGAGCTGCCGCGCCTCGCCAAGAACACGCCGTATCTCGCGCTCCTCGCGAACCTCGCGATGCTCTCGGGCCTCCTCGGCACCGTGACGGGCCTCATCATGGCGTTCGGATCCGTCGGTGGTGAGTCGGTCGATCCGAGCCAGAAGGCGCGCGTCCTCGCGGCCGGCATCTCGGAGGCCATGAACTGCACCGCGTTCGGCCTCGCCGTCGCGATCATCGGCCTCATCGGCTTCGCCATCCTCAACGGCAAGACGCAGCAGATCGAGGACGACATCAACGAGGCGTCGGTGATGGTGCTGAACCTCGTCGTGACGAACCGCCAGAAGGTGAACCTCGCGGCCGTGGGCCAGGCGGCTGCCTGAACCACGAGGTTCGGGGCTCAGGGCGCCGAAGGCGGTCCGAGCCCCGAGCGTCGGAGGAGGGCGGCGCTCACGCCCGCGTCGCCCCGTCGTGATCTCGGGAGAAACTTTCACCCAGATCCGTTGTCGTACAAAGGGCAAGGCCCTGCCCCACGAGGGCAGGTTCCGTTTGCGTGAACGGGGACGCTACGAGGCGTCCCCATCGCGGTAGGCTCGCGAGGGCGAGCATTGCAGGAGGCACACCATGGGTGGCGTCGACGTAGGCAGCGAGGGCGGCAAGAAGAAGGCGACGAATGCGGACATCAACATGGTCCCGTTTATCGACCTGTTGATGTGCACGATCGCGTTTCTCCTGATCACCGCCGTCTGGGTCACGAACTCGCGCATGAACGCGGACGCGCAGGTCCCCGGGCCGCCGAACCCCGACAAGGAGCTCACGCCGCAGACGCCTGAGAAGGTGCTGAACCTCCACATCGGTGAGACCGACTTCGCGCTCGTGTGGAAGCAGGGCGCGACCGTCGTGAGCGAGGTGCGTGTCCCCAAGCCGCCGCCGAGCGACAGCCCCATCCTCCGGTACCCGGACCTCGCGAAGAAGCTCGAGGCCGAGTGGAATACGAACGGCAACCATCGCGATCCGAGCGACAAGAAGCTCGATCAGGCGATCATGCACACCGACAACCGCGCTCCCTTCAAGGAGATCGTCGCGGTGCTCGACGCGCTCTACGCGACGAAGCGCAAAATCAAGCTCCCCGAAGGTGAGAAGGAGCTGCCGGTCTTCAACATGACGTTCTCTGTCCGCTGATCAAGGGAGACGAGAGATGGGTGGCCACGCCAAACCGCCTTCGAAGCACCACAACCCGCACGCCCACGTCATTCACGTGCCTGGGCGTCGGCTCATGCACCACATCCCGCTGAAGTTCGTCTGGAACAAGGTCGCGGGGCACGGCAGGAGGAGCGGCAACGCTGCGCTGAACCTGGTGAGCTTCATCGACTTCTTGATCACGACCGTCATCTTCCTCCTGATGTCCTTCTCGGCGTCCGGTGAGATCGCGGTCGACAAGAACGTCAAGCTCCCCAAGGCCGAGAACGTCGAAGACATCATCGACGCGCCGATGGTCGCCGTGAACGGCAACCAGATCCTCGTCGACGGCACGCTCGCCGGCTCGACGCGCGCGATCGAGGAGCTCGGCCGCATGCAGAAGATCGACGAGCTCTTCACGCTCCTGAAGAACAAGCGCGAGCTCTGGAAGCAGGTCCAGCCGAACAAGCCGTTCCCCGGCGTCTGCATCCTCCAGGTCGATCAGAACGTGCCCGCGATCGTCGTGAAGAGCGTCTTCCAGACCGCTGCTTTCGCCGGTTATCCGAACGTCAGCTTCATGGTCTCCAAGCTTCCCAAGTCGGGAGGCTGAAAGCCATCCATGCCGCCCAGCGCGGATGAACGACCCCGCGGCCTGCCCTCGCTAGCTCGGTCCAAGGACGACCGCGGGGCAGGCCGCATTCGTTGGCCCGCTCCCAAAGTCTGGGGCTGGATCGGCCTCATCATGGCCGTCACGGTCATCATCCAGTGGAAATGGAGCCAGGGCCGCGTCGAGAGCGATCGCAGCGGCGTCCTCGCCAAACAGCGCGCCGTCATCGTCGAGCTCGGCCCCCGCTGGTTCCCCCTGCGGGACCGGATCGAGACCTGGACGGTCGAGCTCGCAAAAGACCCGTTCACCGACGTGGTCGAGACCGAGATCCTCAAGAGCTGGAGCTTCCGGGACAAACCCGGCATCTACCTCCGCCTCGACGCCGAGCAGGCGACGAGCGCCGAGGTCCTCCGCAAAGCGGCGAACGACTCGCTGCGTGATGGGTTCACCGCCTGTCTATTCACGGTGGAGAACAAGAACCAGCTCTCCGGCAAGGAGTGCAAGCTCACCCGAGACTGCGCCGTCGGAGAGATCTGCAACGAGCTCGATCGCTGCGCGCCGCCCGCGCAACCCTACAACCTGCGCGTCGCCTATCGTTCGATGCGGATCCTCTCCGAGGACTGGGTGCGCGAGGTGCAGGAGGCGTCGGGGGAGCTCCGGCTGCGGGCCCTCACGTCCTTCTTCGAAGACACCGTGCGGGACGACATCCCCGTCGCGGTCGACCTGCTCACCCGCGCGCAGTACTTCGTCGTCGTCCTCGACGAGGCCCCGCCGAACCTCGAAATTCCCGCGGGCATGTCGAAGTCCGAGGCCCTGCGCGGCGTGCCCCACGCGTCGCGCGTCGGCATCTGGCGGCTCTCGGACAACAAGCTGGTCCTCCGCATCCGCCGCACGCCCGACGTCGAGCTGAAGATGGCGGGCGCGCAGCTCGACGAGCGCGTCGTCAACGCCCAGAAGCGTCAGGCGTTGAGCTGCGCGCTCGCGAACGCCGTGCGCGACGCGATGGGCGACGCCGAAGCGGGAGTCATCGCTCCCGCACCCTGACGCGTCCCTCTCAGGATTCCGAAAAAACCCGCGCCAGGATGTGCAGATCCGTGAGGTTCTGCCCCGTCGGCCCCGTGATGATCGCCGTGCCGATCGCCTCGTGGATCGCGGCGTCGTCGTAGCCGGCGAGCGCTGCGTCGATACGGCCTGCGTCGAGCTCGCCCGCAGCGCGTAGGCTCGTGACCGCGCCCGCGGCGGCGGAGCTCCCGTCGGTCCCGTCCGAGGCGCCGCAGAGGAGCGCGACGCCCGGAGGAAGCCGTTTCATGGCGGCCAGCGCGACCCAGCCAGCGCGCCCGCCCCGGCCACGCCGAGGCGGTAAGGCGAGCGTGGGCTCGCAAGCGACGACGATCGCGCTCCCAGGAGCGAGCGCCGCAGCCTGCGCGAGGCGTTTTTCCACCACGGCATGCGCGTCGCCGCCCTCGGGAGGCTCGATCCGGACGGAGAAGCCATGCGCGGAGAGACCTGTCGCGGCGGCGCGGGCGAGGTCTTCGGGGCCGGCGAGCAGGCGCGCCTCGGTGCGCACCGGAAACGGTCGCGGCGTATCGTCGAGGTGGGGCGCGAGGCGCGCGGCGAGCTCCGCCGGGGCATGGCGCGCGAGCACGAGGCGCGCCTCGGCGGCGGTCGTAGGGTCGGCGACCGTGGGGCCGGAGCCGATGTCGTGGACCGCGCCGCCGACGACGTCGGAAAGGGCGAGCGTCTGCACGAGGGCAGGCGCGGCCGCGAGGGCGAGCCGTCCGCCCTTGATACGCGTGAGGTGGCGGCGGACGAGGTTCACGTCGTGGATGGGCGCGCCACCTTCGAGGAGGGCGCGGACGACGCGGCGTTCGTCCTCGAGGTCGAGCCCGGGCGGAGGCAACACGAGTAATGCGGAGCTGCCTCCCGAGATCAACACGAGGAGCCGATCGTCCGGGCCGAGGCCATGGACATGCGCGATCGCCGCGTGAGCCGCCGCGATGCTGCGTTCGTCGGGGACAGGATGCGCGGCGTGGAGGACGACGGGCGGGCTTCGGAGATCGAGCGCGGTCCAGTCGATCGGCGCGCCGTCGACCGTCACGACGAGCGTCGCCTCGATCCGATCTCCCCAGCGCGAGAGGGCACCTCGCGCCATCGCCGCCGCGGCTTTGCCCGCAGCGAAGAGCCGGACGCGTGCGCCGTCGGGCGGGCGCGCGGGCAGGGCCTCCGCGACGAGGCGCGCCGGATCGAGCACGGCGAGGCTCTGCCGGAACACCACGGCGAGGACGCGCCGGAGGGCCGCCTCGTCGGCGCTCATCGCGCGAGTCGATCGGCCGCGTCCACGAGGTGCACGGGCACGATGTGACGCCAGCCGAGCGTGACCGAGAGCAGCGCGCCCTGATCGAGCAAGTTGAAGGGCTGCGCGCCGGAGAACCCTGCCGGCCGGACCCGGAGCGCGCCGCGCACGCCGAGGACCGGGCCGGTCGCGCGGGCGAAAAATGGCAAGCCGATGCCGATCGAGAACTCGAACCCGGGCTCGGCGCCGAGCGCGCCTCCGCGGGGAGCCTCCCAGAATGCGCCGACGCCGAGGGCGAACGAGTCGAGGCCGAGGTCGACGCGCGCGGGGCCGCGCTCGAGGTTCGTGGCGAAGCGGCCGAGGAAGAGCGGCTCGATCAGCACGCCGGCCGCGATCGATCGCGTGATCGTCGGGCCATCCGCGCCGAGCGCGTCGGCGTAGTGCACGTACAGGCCCGCGGAGGACAGGTACAGGAGGGACGCGTGCGCGGCGAGCGCGGGGCCTCCGCGCGCGAACGCGGCGCCGGCGCCGAGGCGGAGATCGAGGTCCCCGTCGAGGCGCCCGTAGACGCCGTCGGGCTCGTCGTCCTCGGCGGCCCACGCGCGAGCCGCCGAGCCTGCGAGCACGAGCAGCACGGCGAGGCCCACGCCGCGCGCCTTTTTGACGCGCGCGCGGGTCAACGTACGAACGCCTCCCGCATCGCGTCGCGCAGCTCCGGGGCGAAGATCAGCCGGCAGCGGGTGAGCGTTTCGTTGCGCAGACGGTCGAGCAAGAACGAGACCTCCGAGGGGGGACGTGGCCTTCCCTTGGGGAAGACCACGTGCAACGAGTCGTCCTCGGCATACGGCGTGTCCGTCGCGACGTCGAGGCCCACGTAGAGGTCTGGATCGAGGCCCCGCTCCGAGGCGATCACGCGCGCGGTCTCGAGCACCTTCTTCCGCGCCTCCTCGTCGAGCGCGCCGAACGCGTGGCTCGTCGATCCCTCGTCCTCCGCGTGCGCCTCGGGCGAGAGCTCGATCGTCTTGAAGAGCGCGCGCGCGCGGAGACGCTTGCAGAGGTCGCCGAGCGCCGGGTCCTTCGCGTCCTCCCAGGCGTGGATGGCGCCGAGCAGCACCTGGTCGTCGAGCTCGAGGTACTGATCGAGCGAGGGCACGTCGCCCGCCGCGACCGCGGCGATCGCCGCCGGCAAGATGGGCAGGCGCGTGCCGTCCACGACGAGCGCGAGCGCGCGCCGGAGGATCGCGCCGATCATCCACTCGGCCGCGCGTGTCGCTTTGTGGAAGTAGACCTGCTGGAACATGAAGTAACGCGCGAGCAGGAACGACTCGATCGCGACGATGCCCTTCTGTCCGTCGATGGCGAGCGAGGGCGCGTGGTGGCCGGGCGGTCCGCTCGGCTCGCTGAAGCGCAGGCTGCGGAGCAACCACGGCAGATCGTAGTCGCCGTACCGCACGCCCGTCGCGTGCGCGTCGCGCAGGAGGTAGTCGCAGCGGTCGACGTCGAAGGTGCCGCTCACGGCGCGCGCCAGGTACGGCAGCTCGTGCTTGCCCGCGACGAGATCGGCGACGCGGCGCGGGAGGCTCGGGTCGTCCTCGGCGAGGATCTGGTGCAGCTCGCACGTCGGATCGAGCAGGATCCGCTCGGTCCAGGTCTCGTGCTCCACGGCGCCCGGCATCGCCGCCTCGAAGAGGTGCGAGAGCGGTCCGTGGCCGACGTCGTGGAGCAGGGCGGCCGCGATGGCGTCGCGCGCGCGTTCGCTCGTCACGCGTTGCCAGAATGGCAGCTCGCGGTCGATCTGCCGCAGGCGCGCGAGCAGGAGCTTCATCACGTGCGCCGCGCCGATCGCGTGGGCGAAGCGCGTGTGCTCGGCGCCCGGGTACGCGAGCGAGGTGAGCCCGAGCTGGCGGATCCTCCGCAGGCGTTGCATCTCTCTCGCGCCGAGGAGCCGCGGGACGATCGAGTCCTCTTCACTTTCGAACGCGACGAGCCCATGCACCGGGTCACGCAGGATCACGCTTGTCCTCCAGGTATCCATCGTAGTCCCGCGTCACGCGTCCGGCATCTCCTCGCGCGCGTCGGGAGTTCCCTGATGGGGTCGTTGGCGCTCGAAAACTGGCGCGGGAAAACCGGTGGTGCAATCGAGCCGTGGTAGCGGAAGCGCCCATGCGTGTGGCCCAGGGCGTTCGCGTGATGCGCACGAAATGGGCGCGAAGAGCCGCAGAAAATGCGCGGATTGGGGATGTCCGTGCACGCTTCGTCGTGTAGTGTCGTTCGTTGGTCGTGAAGCCAGTCGACCTGTCCCGAAACCCTCCTCCCATGTCGGTGATCTCATGACCTCCATCGGCGGACGACACGGCGAAGCCGCTCTGGAAACTGCGCACGGTGCCTCGAAGGGACAACGCGCTTCGCGCGCCCAGGACCCCGAGCCCGCGTCCGACGAGACCGGAAGCGGATCGCCCCGCCGGCTCGATCACATCCTGCGCGCGCTCCCGGACAGCGAGCTCGCGGCGCTCATCCGGCGCCTCGGCATCCGCATCGATACGCAGAAGCGCATCGACGCTCCATCGCAGGTCGCCCGCGCGCTCGTCGGCATCCCCGACGTGCGTGATCCGTCGCGGCTGCAGGCGTCGAGCCGCGAGCTGCTCCACCGCATCGCCGAGGCCGGCGGCGCGCTCGTCGTGCCCACGTTGCCCGCGGGGCTCGAGCCGCTCGTCGCGCGCGGCGTCGTGTACGCCCGCAAGATCGACGAGGGCATCGAGCTCGTCCTGCCGACCGCGTTCCTCGTGCAGCTCAAGTCCTGGGAGAGCGAGGATCCGCGCGCCCTCCGCGCGCTCCTCTCGCAGGCGTCGTTCGAAACGGTCAGCGCCGTGGCCGCGCACTACCTCGGTCGCCCTGCGACGCCGCCGATCGCGCTCTCGCTCGAGGCCGCGTGGGAGACGCTCTGCGACACGGCTCGCTTGCACTCCGAGGTCGAGCGCCTCGCCCCGGTCGAGCGTCGCTTGCTCGAGGCGATCGAGGCCGTCGGCGGCGAGGTCGACACGCAGGAGCTGCTCGACCTCGAGCGTGAGCCCATGCGCCTGCGCGGCGCCACCGGCATCACCGCCAGCCGAAGGGGCGCGGGCTTCGCCCTCGAGCGTCGGGCCTTCTTGGTCCCGATCCACCCGAACCGGCACGTCATCCCGACCGAGATCGCGGCCATCGTGGGCGCCGAGCGCCGCAAGGCCCGCGAGGCGCGCCGCGCGCAGATCCGATCGTTCGTCCTCGAAGAAGATCACGCCCCGCGCCGCGCGCGCTTCGCCCCCGAGCCCGGCATGCTCGCGCTCGGCCTGGCCTACGCCGTGCGTGAGCCGGGCAGCGACGTTCGTCCCGGCGTGGGCACGCCTCGTTCGCTCCTCGTTCGTCTCGCCCAGCGCTTCGGCCGCGACGTGGAGATGGTCGCGCTCTCGGCGGCGCTCTCGCGCGCCATCGGCCTGTGGGAGCCCTCGGCGGCCTCGGCGGCCACGCCTCCGGGCTCGCTCGCGGTGCACGAGCTCGGCCGCGTCCTCTTCGAGACCTGGCGCCGCGGCGGCGCCTGGGACGAAGCTCGACCCGAGCGCGAGGTCTTGCGCGCCTCCTCCGAGGGCCGCGAGTCGAGCCCGATCGGCGCGCTCCGCGAGATGGTCATCGACGCGCTGCAAGAGCTCGGCGAAGGCCGCTGGGTGCCCTGGGCCTCGCTTCGCGGTTACCTCGCCGCAGACGATCGTATCGGCGGCGTCGAGCGCCTCCTGCGTCGCTGGGGTGATCGGACCTCGAACGAGGCCCCGGAGGTCCTCGAGATCACGCGCCGCATCGCGCTCGAGTCCTTGCCGGCCCTCGGCATCATCGACCTCGGCGGCGACGATCTCGACGACGGCCCTGCCTTGCGCCTCACGCCGCGCGGCCGCGCCCTCCTTTCGGGTACGACGCCGAGCTTCGATCCGGCCCCGAGCCATTTCGTCGAGACGCAGATCCTCCAGATCGCCCCCTCGGCGCGTATCGCGAACGTGCTCGCCCTCGTCCCGTTCGCGGAGATCGCGCGCGTCGGTGACAAGGTCGATCTGCTCCTCGCGCCTTCGTCGATCGCGCGCGCCCTCTCCGCGGGGCTCGAGAGCGACGCGCTCCGCGCCCGGATCGAGGCCGTCGCCAAGCTGCCCGAGAGCATCTCGCAGATGCTCATCCAGGCGAGCGTGGTGATCGGACGCGCGAGTTTCGTCCCCGCCTCGGGCTTCTTGTGGGTCGAGGATCCGGAGATCCGTGAGCTCTTGCGCACGCGCCGCCCCGCCTCCGAGCTCTTCGTCGACCCGTCCCCGCCCTCGGGCCTGCTCCTCGCGCCGGACGTCGATCTCGAGCGCCTCGTGCGCCGCTGTCGAGCGCTCGGCGTCGAGGTCGAGTGCGACGGCAACCTCCTGCGCGCCCGCTCCGTCACCCCCATGCCTTCGAGCCAGGAGGCGCCGCCGCGCACGGCTTCCACGACCCGCGGCCGCTCTCGGACGCCGGCCCCGCGCACGACGCGCTCCTGATGGCGTTCTCCGCGGACCTTGCCGAACGGCGAGGTCGCGGAAAAACGCGCGGGTCGTGAGGCTCGGCCCCCGACCCCGCGCGCCGCCAGTGTGCTTTTGTGCGCTTTCTCCGGGCAAAGCGGCCGATCTTGGCCGATACTCGGGCCTGCCATGCCCTCCGATCGGCTCCGAATCGTCATCGGCCTTGCGAGCGCGCTCGGGCTGGCCGTGCTCCTCGCGCATCCGAGGGTGAAGTCGCTCGAGCAGCGCTTGGGCGTCACCGTGCTCATCTCCGCGGGCGTGCCGTTCATCGCGATGGGCGCGATCTTCTCGCACGACGGCGTTGGCATCCTGACGCCGCAGGTCCTGCTCGACCTTCAGCCGGCGTTCGAGTTCGGCCTCGGCTGGGTCGGGTTCGTCGTCGGCTTGCACTTCGACGTGCGCAAGCTCGACGCGCTGCCAGCGTCGCTCGGCCCCGTCATCGTGCTCGAGTCGGTCGTCCCGATGCTCACGACCGCCGGGCTCTGCGCGATGGCGCTGCTCGGCATGGGCGTGCCGTGGGACGGAAATGCGTTCGCGCGGGACGCGCTCGTGCTCGCGGCCTGCGCGGCGCCGAGCGCGCCGATCAGCATGGAGCTCTGGGAGCGACGCGTCGGGCGCAAGGCGGCGCGCATGATCGACGAGGTCACGAGCCTCGACGAGGTCACGGGCCTCGTGGTCCTCGGCGTCGTCGCGATCCTCTTCCGCCCCGACGAGCTCGCGACGCGCTGGACCTTGCCGCCGTCGGCGTGGCTGCTCGTGACGCTTGGCCTCGGCGGCGTGCTCGGCATCTTGACGTACGTCCTCTTGCGCGGCGCGCGCAACGCGGCCGAGGAGCTCACGCTCCTGCTCGGCGCGGTGGCGCTCTCGGCGGGCGTGGCGGGTTACCTCGCGCTCAGCGTCCCGGTCGTCTGCGCGATCGCGGGCGCGCTGCTCGCGAACCTCCCCATCCGTGATCTCGAGGGTTTGAAGAAGACCCTGCTCGACGTCGAGCGCCCGATCTACCTGATCTTCCTGCTCGTCGTCGGCGCGACGTGGCGTCCGCTCGAGTGGCAGGGCTGGCTGCTCGCGACCGCGTTCGTGCTCGCGCGTGTCGCGGGCAAGCGCCTCGGCGCCATCTGGTCGAAGCGCGTGGGCCCGAAGGATCTGCCGAGCGCGCGGATGCTCGCGATCGCGCTCGCTCCGCAGAGCCCGAGCTCGATCGTCTTCATGGTCAGCGCGGCGACCCTGTACCACGGCTACGGGCCCGAGCGCGTGCGCTGGGCGATCGACGCGGTGATCATCGGCGGTGTGCTCACCGAGGTCGTGGTCCGGATCCTCGAGTGGCGTCGCCGGCGTGTCGGGGCGGATCTCACGCCGATCCCGCCGGTGTATCCCTCGGACGGTCCGAACCGCGAGGCCGCGCAGGCGCCCGTCATCAGCCCGGAGGGAGGCACATGATCCGCGGCTTGCTCGTCCTCGCGCTCGTCGCCGGCATCGCCTTCGCGGCGCGCTCCTTCTTGCCTTCGGACGTCACGATCACGGGCTCGGGCGCGGCGCTCGCGTTTGGCTTCCTGCTGCTCGCGGCGATGCAGACGGGGCACATCTTCCACGACCTCCGGCTGCCGCACCTCACGGGCTTCATCCTTTGCGGCGCGCTCTTCGGCCCCGAGGTGCTCCGCCTCATCACGCCGTCCATGCTCGGCGACCTCACGCTCGTGAAGAAGGTCGCGGTCGGGCTCATCGCGCTCACGGCGGGCTGCGAGCTCAACTTCGCGCGCCTGTGGCCGAAGATCCGCACGATCGGCCTCCTCGCCGCCGTGAGCCTCGTCGCCTGCGCGCTCCTGCTCTTCGCGGTCTTCTTCGCGATCTCGTCCCGCCTCCCGTTCACGGCGGGCATGGAGCCTGCGCAGCGCGCCGTCGTGTCTCTCATCCTCGCGAACGTCCTCTGCGCGCGCTCGCCGGCGGTCGTGATCAGCATCCTCAAGGAGTCACGCGCCGCGGGTCCGCTCAGCGAGCTCGCGCTCTCGACCGTGGTCATCGCCGACCTCACCGTCGTCGTCTCCTTCGCGTTCTCGGACTCCCTCGCGCACGCGGTCTTCCCGGTCGCGGGAGCCGCGCAGACGTCGGTGCTCGGCGCGCTCGCCGCGCACATCCTCGGGTCGATCCTCGTCGGCGTGGGCATTGGCCTCGTCTTCGCGCTCTACATCCGCCGCGTGGGCCTGCGCGTCGGCCTGTTCGTGTTCGCCGTGCTCTTCGTCGTCGCCGAGGCGGGCGGCGCGCTCCACCTCGATCCGCTGCTCGTCGGCCTCTCGGCGGGGCTCTTCCTGGAGAACGTGAGCCCGGTCAGCGGACACGAGGTCATCCAGGAGACGGAGATCGCCGCGATGCCCACCTTCGCCGTCTTCTTCGCGGTGGTGGGGGCGGAGGTGCACCTGCACGCGTTCCTCTCGGTGGCTCCGTACGCCGCGCTTGCTGCGCTCGTCCGGGCGGCTGGCATCTACGTCGGCGCGCGCGCGGCTGGGCGTGTCGCGGGGCTCGACCCTCGTATCGGGCGCTTGGTCCCCTTCGGCATGTTCCCGCAGGCGGGCATCGCGATCGGCCTCGCGGGCCTCGTCGCCGCCACCTTCCCGCCCTGGGGTGCGGACGCAGCGACGCTCATCCTCGGCACGATCGTCATCAACGAGATGCTCGGCCCCGTCCTCTTCCGGATGGCCCTCGCGCGTGCCGACGAGATCGGCAAGAAGCGCGACGGCAGCCTGCTCGACCTGCCCTCGCACGCCCCCACGCCCGAGGCCGACGTGGAGGCCACGTGACGCGGCTGCCGCGCGCATGGCCTTCGCGACGCGCTTGCCTGTAACATCGACGCCGGAGGACACAGGTGACGAACGCCTTCGATCCGGGGCCTTCGGGCGACACGTTCCCGTGCGGCCAGTGTGGCGCGAAGCTTGGTTACGACGCGGGCGCGCAGGCCATGAAGTGCCCTTATTGTGGCTTTCAGCAGGCCATCCCGCAGGCGCCCGGCGGCCTCGTGCGCGAGATCCCCATCGAGGAGGGCATGCGCCTCGCCGCGCGTGGGTACGGCACGCCCGTCGCGCAGGTGAGCTGCCGCGAGTGTGGCGCGACGGTCAACGTCCCGCCGGGCGAGCAGACCGCGACGTGTACGTTCTGTCGATCGCAGCAGGTCCTCGCGCAGCAGTCCGCGGGCACGGCGATCCGGCCCGAGTCCGTCGTCCCGTTCAAGGTCGACAAGAACAGCGCGAACCAGCGCTTCGAGCAGTGGCTCGGCTCGCTCTGGTTCCGCCCGAGCGACCTCTCGAAGATGGCCAAGGTCGAGGGGTTCGCCGGCGTGTACGTGCCTTACTGGACGTTCGACGCGCGCGTGGATTCGACGTGGAGCGCCGAGGCCGGCTACCATTATTACGAGACCGAAACATACAGGGACGAGCAGGGCAACCAGCAGACGCGGCAGGTGCAGAAGACGCGCTGGGAGCCTGCGCGGGGCCGCCGCGCCGACGTGTTCGACGACGTGATCATCTGCGCCTCGAAGGGTTTGCCCGAGAGCCTCGGCGACAGCTTCCGCACCTTCGACACGCGCGAGCTCACGCCCTACCGGCCCGAGTTCCTCGCTGGCTGGCGGGCCGAGTCCTACGCGATCGACCTCATGCCCGCGTGGCAGTCGGGGCAAAGCATCATGAGCGCGACCCAGCGCAGCCGCTGCGCGAGCGACATCCCCGGCGACACGCACCGCAACCTGCACGTCGACGACCACTTCTCGCACGTGACCTTCAAGCACGTGCTCCTGCCCGTGTGGATCGCGGCCTATCGGTACCAGGACAAGCCCTTCCAGTTCCTCGTGAACGGCCAGACCGGCGAGGTGATCGGCAAGGCGCCGTATTCCTTCTGGAAGATCTTCTTCTTCGTGCTCTTCCTGGTGGCCGTCGTGGTGATCATCGCCGTCGTCGCGAAGAGCCGCTAGCGCCCGCCCCCTTGCAATCGTGAGCCAACGCGGCACGCTCTGCCGCCATGCGACCGATCCGTCCTCCCCTTCGAAGGCGCGCTGCGTTCGTCGCGGCGCTCCTCGCCTCTGCGCTCGCGTTCTCCGCGCCGCTCGTCACGCCCTCGCTCGTCGCGACCGCTCGCGCCGAGCAGAAGGCCGAGATCAAGGTGCCGTTCGAGAAGTACACGTTGCCGAACGGGCTGACCGTGATCCTGCACGAGGATCACGCGTTGCCGCTCGTCACGGTGAACACGATGGTGAAGGTGGGCTCGCGCTTCGAGGAGCCGAAGCGCACGGGCTTCGCGCACCTCTTCGAGCACCTCATGTTCATGGGCACGCGCCGCGCGCCGCCGAAGATGTTCGACACGTGGATGGAGTCGGAGGGCGGCTGGAACAACGCGTGGACGAGCGAGGATCGCACCGACTACTTCGACGTCGGCCCCGCGCACACGCTGAAGCTCCTGCTCTGGCTCGAGGCGGATCGTTTCTCCTCGCTCGCCGACGAGATGACCAAGGACAAACTCGACGTCCAGCGCGAGGTCGTGCGCAACGAGCGGCGGCAGCGCACGGAGAACGAGCCTTACGGCAAGGTCGAGCTCAGGCTGCCCGAGCTGCTCTTCCCGCCGGGGCATCCCTACCACCACCCCGTGATCGGCTCGCACGAGGACCTGCAGGCCGCGACCGTGGACGACGTGAAGGGCTTCTTCAAGCGCTGGTACGTGCCGAACAACGCCGCGCTCGTCGTCGCCGGTGACTTCTCGTCGGCCGAGGTCAAGCCGCTCATCGAGAAGTGGTTCGGCGCGATCCCGTCCTCGCCCGTGCCCGCGGCGCCGGCCGCCAAGCCCGTGAAGCTCGACAAGGTCGTGCGTGAGTCGCTCACCGACAAGGTGGAGCTCGGCAAGGTCGTGATGGCCTGGCACAGCCCCGCGCGATACGCGCCCGGCGACGCGGAGCTCGATCTGCTCAGCGTGATCCTCACCGACGGCAAGGCGAGTCGGCTCTACAAGGCGCTCGTCTACGACAAGGCGATCGCGCAGGAGGTGTCGGCCTACCAGGCCTCGGCGGATCTCGGCTCGTACTTCCTCGTCGAGGCCATCGCGCGCCCCGGCGTGACCCTCGCGCAGCTCGAGGCCGCGATCGACGAGGAGATCAAGAAGATCACGAACGAGGCCGTGAGCGGAGCCGAGATCACGCGCGCCAAGAACCAGTTCGAGACGAGCTTCGTCTCGCGCTTGCAGTCGGTCACCGCGCGCGCCTCGATGCTGGCCCAGTACGAGACGTACGTCGGCGACCCCGGCTACGCCGAGAAGGACCTCGCGCGGTACCGCGCCGTCACGCCGGAGGCGCTCCAGCGGACCGCGAAGAGCACCCTCGACACGAACGCCCGCGTGATCATCCACGTGGAGCCTGAAAAGAAGACGAACGGCGCCGGAGGTGCCCCGTGAAGCTTGCGAAGAGCTCGCTCGTCCTGTCGCTCGCCGCGACCATCACCCTCGCCGCGTGTGGCGGCGAGACGCTCGTCACGCCGAACGACCCGACGAAGACGGAGACGCAACAAGGGACCGCGCCCGTGGTCGCGTCGAAGCCCGCCGTGGACGTGCTCGGCCCGAAGCCGGAGCTCCCGCCGAGCCGGCCGTTCACACCTCCCACCGTCGAGACGTTCACGACCAAGAACGGCCTGTCGGTGTGGCTCGTCGAGAAGCATGGCTTGCCCCTCGTGTCGGCGGTGCTCGTCGTGCGCGGTGGGTCCTCGGCCGATCCGGCCGACAAGCCCGGCCTCATGCACATCACGACCGACATGCTCGACGAGGGCGCCGGCAAGCGCAGCGCCGTCGAGGTGTCGAGCGGCATCAACGACCTCGGCGCGACGCTCTCCCTCGGCACCGGCACCGACGCGAGCGTCGTTTCGCTCACCGCGCTGAAGAACAACTTCGGCGCGGCGTTCGAGATCTTCTCCGACGTCGTGGCGCGCCCGCACTTCGACGCGAAGGAGTGGAAGCGCGTCTCGGAGCTCTGGCACAACGATCTGAAGACACGCGCCGATCAACCGATGAGCGTGTCACGCGTCATCAACGCGGCGGCGCTCTTCGGCCCGGGGACGCCGTACGGCCACCCCTCGGACGGCTCGCTCGACGCCGCGACGAAGCTCGATCTGAAGGCGGTGAAGCGCTTCTACGCGGAGAGCTTCCGCCCCGATCGTTCGGTGCTCGTCGTCGCGGGCGACATCTCTCGCAAGGAGGTGACGGACATCATCGACGCGAAGCTCGGCACCTGGAAGGCGCCGCCCGCGAAGGCCGCGCCGAAGGCCGCGGAGCTGCCCGGCCCGCGCCCGGCCTCGGCCCGGCCGAAGCTCGTGCTCGTCGATCGCCCCGGCGCTCCGCAGTCCGTCATCGCCGTCGTGCGTGACGGCGTGGCTGCCAGCGATCCGCTCATGCCGCGGCTCGATCTCATCAACACGGCGCTCGGCGGCTCGTTCACGTCGCGGCTCAACATGAACCTGCGCGAGGAGCACCACTGGGCCTACGGCGCAGGCTCGACGTTCCAGGAGAGCCGCAACAAGGGCGGCTTCTGGGCCATCGCCTCGGTCGAGACGCCTGCGACGGGCGTCGCGCTGAAGGAGATGCTGAGCGAGCTCTCGAAGATGGCCGCGTCGGGGCCGACGGCCGAGGAGCTCGACAAGGCGAAGGCGCAGGATCGCGCGGAGCTCATGCAGACCTACGAGACCGTGAGCGGCACGGCGCGCAGGCTCGCGGCGCTCGCGCGGCTCGGGCTGCCGCCCGGGCACGATAGCGAAGCGAGCCACGCGCGGCAGAGCGCGACCCTCACGGAGGTCGCCGCGCTCGCGAAGGCGCACGTCGATCCGGGCTCGGCGACGGTGGTCGTGGTGGGGCCACGCGACGCGGTCGCGCCGCAGCTCGCGACGCTCGGCCTCGGCGAGCCCGAGCTCTGGGATCCGGAGGGCAAGCCGGCGAGCGCTGCGGCGAAGCCCGCGGACAAACCGGCTGCGAAGAAGGGCAAGTAGGAGCGAGGCGGGGGGACCCAAAGGCCCGGTCGACGCGAGGTCGGCCGGGCCTTTTTTCGTTCAGGGCACGGTCGGGACGAAGTCGACCGGGCTCGTCGGCGCGCCGTTGTGCAGGACGCCGTTGCCGAACCAGTACACGAAGCGCGGCTGCGCGACGCCGTCGATGAGGACCTCGACGCGGAGGATCGCGCCGGGCGTCGTGTTGATCTCGATGGCGTCGATGTCCACGCTCGTATCGACGTACATGTCGACCGTCCCCGCGGCCTCGTTGATGTTCACCTGGTCGGCGCCTTCGAGGTCCACGGTCGTGACCGAATGGATGCTCGAGCTCTGGTCGACGGACGTGAAGATGTCCATCGGACAAACGGAGCCCGAGAAGTTCGTGTCGCAGGTCGTCCAGATCCGATACGTGCCGCCCGAGTAGTACTCGACGAACACCCCCACGCCGTCGCCGGGGACCGACTCGAGCGCGACGTCGGTCTCGATGCTCATCAGCATCGGCTGCTCCGGGAGGGGATCCCGGTCGTCGATGATGACCGTGCCGCCATCGTTGTCGTCGACGATGATGCAGCCGGTCGTGGCGCTCCCCAGGCCGACGCAGCCGACGAGCCCGAGAACGGCCGGCCACACTCCCAGTGAACCAAGCTTCACGTTACGCAGATAAGAAGGCATCGGACGTGCTCCTGTGCGGCGGTTTTGGCAAGAGACGAGCCAAGGTGCGCGGACCGTCCCTCAGCGCCGCCCGCGCGACGGCGAGGAAGACCGCGACGGCGAGGAAGACCGCGACGGCGAGATCGAGCGCGACGGCGAGGAAGACCGCGACGGCGAGATCGAGCGCGACGGCGAGGAAGACCGCGACGGCGAGATCGAGCGCGACGGCGAGGAAGACCGTGACGGCGAGACCGAGCGTGACGGCGAGGAAGACCGCGACGGCGAGACCGACGGACGCGAGGTCGAAGGACGCGAGGTCGAAGGACGCGACGGCGCGACGGAGGGACGCGAGGTCGACGGACGCGACGGCGCGACGGAGGGACGCGACGTCGAGGACCGCGACGGCGACACGCTCGGCGAACGCGTCCCGCGCGAAGGCGACGACACGGCGGGACGGCCGCCGCGCGTGTCACGCGGGCTGACCTCGCTGCCGCGCGGGCTGCGATCCACGTGGACGCCACGGCCGTCGGCGTGCGCGCCCCGGGCCCTTCCGGCGGACGGCGCAGCGACGAGGCCACGCGACGGAGCCGGCATCGTCTTCGCTTGCGCGGTCGTGCTGCGACGCGAATAAGCGACCGCGCGCGCGTCCGGAGCGGCGCGTTTTTCCGGAGCGGCCCCCGCGGGGATCTTCGCGTCCGCGAGCGAGGGCGAAGCGGGGCGATACGACGAACGCGCGTGCGCGCCGCCGCCGCCCGCCGACGGGTTGGCCGGGCGATACGGGCGCGAATGCGCGCCGATGCGCCGGACGATGTCGCGATCACGCACGACGTACGTGTGCATGTGGCGGTGGAAGACGTAACTCGACGGGCAGAACACGAACGCGGACGAAGGCGACACCCACACGTTCACCGCCGAGCCGCCGAACCAGTACCAGGACGGCGCCATCGGAGCCCAGCCGACGTAGCCGTAATCCGTCATGCGCCAGGTCACCCACGCCGGCGCATACACGCGGCCCGGGATCCAGCCCCAGCCGCGACCGCCGATCCACGTCCAGCGACCGTAATGGAACGGGATGTAGCCCCAGTCGTAATCGCTGACCCACATCCAGTTGCCGTCGACGTCGAGCTCCCAGCGGCCCGCCGTCTGGTACGGCGCGAAGTCCGAGCCGACGACGTTGGCGCTCGGCACCCAGATCGTGCCGTAGGTGGGATCGTCGACCCACGTGCCGTACGGCGAGAGGGGCTCGCGGAAATCGTTCAGCGCGGCAGGATCGGTGTCGAGGTACTCGTCGCTCGACACCGTGACGCTGACCTGCGCGTCGACGGCCTGCGTGGGCTGAAAGCCCTCTGCGCGCGGAGCCGTTTCCGCCTCGGGCGCGTCGCTCGTCCAGCCCTGCGGGAGACCGGCGGGTGTATCCGCTTGGACTGCCATGGGTGTGAACGAAAGTGCAGCCGCGAGGACCGCGAGGACGAGAGAAGTGAAGCGACGCCCTGGCAAGGCGGGCCGGGGCGCGGGGCGATCGGTGCGGGGCGACGTCTCGGCAAAGCGCATGGCGTTCATGATGGGACCTCGTCGAAGCTGTTGCCAGAGCGGAAGCGCTCGTCGATGCGTGCTTGCAAGCGCCGTTCCGCCTCGTGATCCCTTGGACGAGCCAGGGCCCGGATCGTTTCCGGTCCAAATGATTCCAGTGCGCGTCGCCCAGCCCGCGGCGCGTCGAGGGCCGCGGAGGGGGCCAAAAGGTCGGGGCGCGAACGGCTCGGCGCAGATCCTGCGATCTCGTGCAGGTCCCAGTTCCAACGGGCCCGGCAGTGCATGTAAGGTGGCCCCGTGCGTGCACGGAAAGGATGGGCAGGGCTCCTCGCGCTGGCGTTGGGCTTTTCCCTCGCGGGCTCCTCATCGGCCCAGGAAAACAAGGCCCGTCTCGACGAGGGCATCCGCATCGACCAGCTCCAGCCGGCCTCGCCGGAGAGCCCCTTCCTTCGTGCGCTCGGGCCTCACGAGAAGGGCGCGAACACCATCGAGTTCGCGTTCGGCCTGTCGCTCGACTACGGTATGGGGCTGCTCAAGGCCGTCACGATCGACGATCAGGGCGACGAGACCGTCGCCGCGACGCCGGTGCAGAACGCCCTGCTCGCGCACGTCGGCGGATCGATCACGCCGCTGCCCTGGTTGACGGTCGACCTCGCGCTCCCCGTGGGGCTCTACGTCGGTGGTGACACGGCGGCGTTCGACAAGTACGGCGTGCTGGTCCGCCCGCCCGAGACGTTCGGCGTCGGTGATCTACGCGCAGGCCTGCATTTCCGGCCGATCAACAAGAAGGCCTTCACGTTCATCGCGGGCGGACGGTTCTGGGCGCCGGTCGGATCAACGACGTCGTACCTCTCGGACAAGAAGCTGCGCGCGGAGGTCGATCTCGGCGTCGCGAGCGAGAAGGGCTCGCTCCGGTGGGGATGCACGGCGTTCATCTCGCCCCTGTTTTTTATCGCCGTGCCGGGCTCCGACGGCGAGCGGATCGCGCTCGCGTGCGCCGCGCAGTACAAGGCCGCGTCGTTCCTGTGGGTCGGGCTCGAGCCGAGCTTCGCGATGTTCAACCAGACGCACGCGTACGTCGGCAGCGACAGCCAGAGGCAGGACGACCCTCCGAGCTCGATCGATCTGCAGATCGAGCCGCTCGCGTCGGTGCGGATGGCGTTCGGCGGGATGCAGGTCGGCGTGAGCGCCGGGCCCGGGTTCGGCGGCGCCGCGGGTTCGCCGGGTTTCCGTGGGGTCCTGAGCCTCGCGTACGTCGGCGGCGGGCGGCCGGCGCCGCTGCCGCCCAAGCCGCCGCCGGATCGCGACCTCGACAAGATCCTCGACGCCGACGACGCCTGCCCCGACGAGGCCGGGCCCGACAACGCGGATCCGAAGGAGCGGGGTTGTCCGTCGAGCGACAAGGACGGCGACGGCATCCGCGACGAGGAGGACGCTTGCCCGCAGAGCCCGGGCGTCAAGCACGCGAGCGCGGAGGCGAACGGTTGTCCGGACGTCGACAACGATCAGCTCCCCGAGCCCGTGGACAAGTGCCCGACCGAGCCCGGCGCGGCGCCCGAGGGTTGCCCCAAGTACGCGCGCCTCAAGGGCGATTCGTTCGAGATCAAGCCGCCGATCAGGTTCAGCAGGGGTGATGAGCTGACGCCCGAGGGGCACGCGGCGCT
This sequence comes from Polyangium spumosum, assembly GCF_009649845.1. Taxonomy (NCBI): domain Bacteria; kingdom Pseudomonadati; phylum Myxococcota; order Polyangiales; family Polyangiaceae; genus Polyangium; species Polyangium spumosum. The sequence goes on along the minus strand of NZ_WJIE01000002.1, from coordinate 162,287 downwards.
CGAGGAGATCGCGGCGACCATGCGCGCGAACCCGAAGATCGAGCAGGTCAGCGTCTCGCTCGGCACGAAGGGCGTGAGCGCGGATCTGAGTGACAGGCGCGCGCAGGCGATCATCTTCGTCCTGCGATCGGGCAGCCTCGACTCGAACCGCTACGAGCTCGTCCTGCGCGACGATCTCCGAGCGGGCACCGTGCAGGCGCGCATCATCAAATAACACGCGGTAGGAGAGCGCCGGACATGGCTACATCGAAGGCCGCGCCGTCCGGCTTCTCGCTCTTGCTCGTCGCGGCGAGCGCCTTCCTGGGGCACGCGCGCGCGCTCCAGGCGGGCTTCGTCTTCGATGATCGCGGGGCGATCCAGGAGAACCCGGTCGTGCAGGGGGGCCTCGATCTCGGGGCGCTGCTCGGCACGGATTTCTGGGGGCGGCCGCCGGGCGAGGGGCCCGGGACGTGGCGGCCGCTCGTCGTGTTCTCGTTCTGGTTGAACGAGCAGCTCGGCGGGTTTCATACGACGAACCTCGTGCTGCACGTGGCGACGTCGGTGGTGCTCGCGCTCGCGCTCGCGCGGCACACGGGGCGGACCACGTTCGCCGTCCTCGCCGCGATGGTCTTCGGCGTGCTCGGCGTGCACACGGAGGCCGTGGCCGGGCTCGTGGGGCGCGCGGACGTGATGGCCGCAGGGCTCGCGTGGCTCGCGTGGTACGCAGCCGGGCGCGCGGACGAGCCGGAATCTCCGCGAAAGCTGGCCGGCGCGGCGCTCGCGTTCGCGGGAGCGCTCGCCTCGAAGGAGTCGGCGATCGTCTTTCCGCTGTTCCTCGTGCTCGCCGATCGGACCCTCTCGCCGCCGGGGCGCGCGCCGCGGATCGTCTCGGCGCGGTACGGATCTCTCGTCGCGGCGGCGGGCGTGGTGATCGCGCTGCGGAGCATGGCCTTCGCGCCGCCACTCTCCGCGGTGATGCGGGAGGTCCAGGCGAACCCCCTGCTCGCCGAGGGGATGGGGACGCGGCTCTGGACCTCGCTCCGGCTCTTCGGCATGGCGCTCGGCAAGATCGTCCTGCCCGTGGGTTTGTCTGCGGACTATTCGTACGCGGCGATCCTCCCGGAACACTCGCCCTTCGCGTGGCCCGTGCTCGCGGGAGCGCTCGCGCTCGTCGGCCTCGTGGTCGCGGCGATCCGCCTGCGCCTGCGGGAGCCGCTGCTCGCGCTCGCGGCCGTGATGGTGCTCGTGCCGTGGATCGTGACGAGCCAGCTGCCCTTCGTGCTCCCGACGATCTTCGCCGAGCGGCTGCTCTACCTGCCAGCCGCGGGCTTCGCGCTCGTGATCGCGCGGCTCGGCGAGTGGGCGCTCGAGCGAACGCCCGGCGCGCTCGTGCCCGCCGAAAGAGCCACGAAGAAGGGGAAGAAGCGCGCGGCGCAGAAGCGGCGGGAGGAGGCGGATCCCGCGCGTTTGCGCTCGCTCGTGCTCGTGCTCGCGCCCGTGATGCTCGGCAACGCGGCGCTCGCGTGGGATCGTACTGCGGACTGGGAAAACGAGCGGACGCTGTTCGCGTCGGCGATCGAGGTCGTGTCGAGGTCGGCGCGGGCGCACCACAACTACGGCTCCGCGCTGCTCAACGAGGGCAAGGCGGCCGCGGCGATCGCGCCGTTCGAGGAGGCGTGCGAGATCCTGCCGACCTGGGCCGAGCCACACGCGCAGCTCGGGGTCGCGCTGCTCGAAGCGGGACGACCACGCGAGGCGGAAGAGCACTTCCGCAAGGCCGTGGAGCTCGATCCGGCCTCGCCGAAGGCGGTCTTCAACCTCGCGGTCTTCTTCGCCCGGGAAGGGAGGCTCGAGGAGGCGAGGTCGACCCTCGCGCCCTTCGTCGAACGTCACCCGAAGCGGTCGCGCGAGGCCGAGTTGCTGAAGCAGATCGAGGCGACGCTCCGGGCGCCACAACGCCCCTGAGCCACGCTCACTCGTCGTCGTCGTCCCAGCTTCGCCGCGCCGCTGCGGCGTCGCCTTCGGGCAGCGGATGCTCGTCCGTCGGGGCCGAGGTCTTGCGTAGCCGCGCGAGCTCGGCTTCCGCCATGGAGAGCCTTCGATCCGCCTCGCGCAGCCGGGTGCTCACCACACGCAAGACGCCCATGGCGATCTCGGCCGTGTCGTGCACCGCGGCGCTGAAGTCCTCGCCCGACACGCGCAGGAGCTCGACGGGCTCGAGGCTCACGGCGGTCGCCGCGCGTGGCTCTCGATCGATGATCGACGTCTCGCCGAAGACCTCGTTCGCGCCGAGCCGCACGACCTCCTTGCCCTCGACGCGCAGGCTGACCGAGCCCGAGATGATGAAGTAGAGCGCAGCGCCGGAATCCCCTTGCCGGAAGATCACCTCGCCGCGCGGCAGGCCGAGCACCTCCGAGGTCCGCGCGAGGCCCACGAGCTCCTCACCCGAGATCTTCGAGAGGATCGGCACTCGTTGCAGAAAGAGCACCTTCTCGATCGTCGTGTACATGCCGTCTCCCGCGTCCATCCCGCTCCGGCCCGTCTTCGCCCAGTACGCGGCCCACCGCGCGACGACACGGTCCGGATCGTTCGTCAGGCGCCGGAGCTTCTCCTCCGCGCCCTCGGCCCGCGTCTCGACCACCGCGATCGCCGCGGCCTCGCGCACCAGCGGATCCGGCGTCTCCAGCGCGGCGAGCGCGTCCTTCGCGCACGCCTCGATCCGGTGCACCGCGATCGCCTCGAGCACGAGCGCGGCGCGGTAGGGATCGCTCGACTGAAGCTCGGATCGAACGAAGGCCACGACGTCGACCATGCTCGGATCCGCGCCGCCGCGCGGCAGGCGCTCGGCGAGCTCCAGGTAACGCTCGAAGAGCGCGACGAGCCGGGCGCCGCGCCTTCGATCGAGCAGCGACTCGAGCACCTCGAAGGCGTTCGCCCGGAGCGAGCGATCCTTGCCGAAGACGTGCGTCCGCACCCCGGCCACCACCTCGCGCGGGTAAACGAGCTCGCAGAGGCGCAAGATCCGGATGAGGCCCTTGCGCAAGCGGCGCTCCACGTGCGCGTCGAGCAGCGGGCGCGCGAGGCGGGGGCGCACGAGGAGATACGCGTCGCGCTCGCGCTCGTGCGCCTGCGCTTCGCGCTCGATGCGCTCGCGGATCGGCTCGAGCGGCGCAGGCGGCGCGCCGAGGGCGAGGCGGAGCCGCGAGGCCGAGGCGAGCACCTTTTGCCGCACGCGATCGTCCGGTTCGTCCACGCGATCGAGAAGCGCGGCGAGCGCCGCGCTCGTGCCGATCCGCGACAGGAGGCGCGGCAGGGCGAGCCTCACGGTCGCGTCCGCGCCCGGATCGGAGAGCGTCGCCACGAGCCGCGGGATCGCGCGATCGCCGAGCGCCACGATCGCGTTCGCCGCGGCCTTGCCGAGCGTGTGATCGGCGAGCGCGTCGCAGAGCATCGGCAAGAGCTTCGGCGCGGCCACCGTCGCGGAGGCGGCGAGCGCAGCCTTGCGCACCTCGAGGTTCTCATCGGCGAGCAGCCGCGCGACGGCCCGCTCGAGCTGCGGTTGTCCGACCAGACCGAGCACCCGCGCGGCGATCACGCGCTCGGTCGGCGTGTCGCTGTCCAGGAGATCACGCAGCCTCGGCGCGCCTTCGAGCATGCCGCCGAGCCCGCCGTGGCGCAGCAGCGCCGCGATCGCCGCGGCCTGCGCGGTGTCGTCGCCTCCTCGTGCGGCGAGCGCGCAGAGCTCCTCGTGGGCGTCCTCGCCGAGCGCGTGGGCGAGCAGCTCGACGGCGATGCCTCGCACCTCGGGATCGGGATCTTCCAGCCGCTCGCGCGCCATCGTGGCAGCGTCGGGGTGCCCGAGCGCGCGGGACGTTCGGAGCGCCGCGGCCCGCACGCGCGCCGAGCCGTGCCGCGTGAGCGCCGGCAGCGCCTCGCGGACGCGCGCCGGGTCGAGCTGACGCAGCCTGTCGAGGGCGAAGAGCACCTGCGGCGCGTCCAGGCTCGACAGCGCCCCGGCGAGCGCGGCGATGGCCCTGCCGCCGCGCTGGGGCATCTCCGGCGTGAGCTTGCCGCGCAGGAGCGTGCCCTGCATCGCCTCCACGTAGCCGCGCCGAACGACGAGCAGGAGCGGCAGGATCACGAGGCCGAGCGGGATCGTCACGTAGCCGAGCTTCGCCGCGGCCGTGATGAGCGCTGCGCCCGGCTGCGCCTCACCTGCCGAGGGGCTGAACACGAGGAGCAACGCGGCGCCGACGCCGCAGCCGAGCGGCTTCATGATCGCCGACGCGAGCGTCCGCACCCGGTCCCGCATCGCGGCGGGGAACGGGAAGAGCAGGATCTGCAGCGTCACGTCGAAGATCGAGAACTGCAGCGCGTTGTCGCTCGCCTTGAGCACCGCCGCGAGCGGCATCGAGGGGAACGCGACGAGCAGGACCGTGCTCGTGATGAACGCGACGGGCATGGTCGCGGCGCCGCCGAGGACCCCGGCGCGCTCGAGCATGCGGGGCGTCACGACGAGCTGCACGAAGAGCCCGATGAGCCCGATCACCCCGTAAAACGTGCCCATGAAACGCGCGAGCGAGTCGCGATCGGGGTAGGTGGTGCGGGCGATGGCCTTGAACTGGTAATCGCCGACCGTGAGGACCGTGAAGACGAGCAAGATCGTCACGGCGATGCCCACCACGTACCGGGATCCGAAGAGCGGCGTCTTCTCGTGCTCGTGCGCGCGGGCGTGCTCGTGCGTGCGATGCGACGAGCCCATCCCGTGACGGCGCGCCGCGACGCGGCAGAGGAGCGCGACGCCGAGCAGCGCCGCGACGAGGACGAAGATCAGGTTCTCTGCGCCGATCACCGGCGCGATCGCGCCGGCGCCGAGGCCCGAGACCACCGTGCCCGTGATGTGGCCCGCGCCGATCAGGCCGAAGATGCGCTTGGCGCTGCGCGCGTCGTAGAGGTCCTGCGCGATGCTCCAGGAGAGCATGCCCGTCAGGTTCGCGATGACGTCCGCCCAGATCGCGAAGACGAGGTACGCGGCGCCGACGTCCTGGCCGATGAGCACGCGCAAGAGCACGTAACTCGCGGCCGCGCCGAGGGCGAACCAGGCGCCGAAGCGGGCCCGCGGCAGCTTCCGGAGGGCGCGCTCGTAGCCGAAGGCCACGACGGCGGAGACCACGCCGTAGGCCATCCACATCGGCGCGATCCACGTGACGGGGAAGCGCGTCAGGAAGAGCGCGTCACGCGCCGTGCGGCCGACGACGAGCAAAAGCGAGGACAAGAAGAGCAGCGTCGAGAGCAGCACGACGCGCTCGATCTCGGCCCGGCTGAGGGCGATGCCGAGCAACGACGACGCGGCGGCGTGGCGGGCCCCGTCCCGGTTCGTCGTGACGGTCCCCGGGCCCGGGCCTTCGTTCGGCAGGGGCGGTGCTGCGGTCGGGACGGGGGGATGGGACACGTAGGGTGAGAGGGTAGTCTACCGTAACGACAACGTCGCCTCGGTAGGCCATGGTGGGCGCCCGGCTCCCGATGTCGGGCGTGGCCCGAGTTTGGAGCCTTTCGTGTTTTCCGGACAAACGTTCGCGCGCCCCGGCGTCAATAATGCCAGGGGAATTTCTTGTAATCGGGTTTGCGTTTTTCCAGGAACGCGTCGCGGCCCTCCTGGGCCTCCTCGGTGCCGTAGGCGAGCCGCGTCGCCTCGCCGGCGAAGAGCTGCTGGCCCACGAGGCCCTCGTCGGGGAGGTTGAAGCCGTATTTCAGCATTCGCATCGCGGTCGGGCTCTTGCCGTTGATGAGCGCGCCCCATTCGAGCGCCACCTTCTCCAGGTCCTCGTGCGGGACGACCGCGTTCACCATGCCCATCGCCGCGGCCTGTTCTGCGGTGTAATCGAGGCCGAGGAAGAAGATCTCCCGCGCCTTCTTCTGGCCGACCTGCCGCGCGAGCAGGGCCGATCCGTAGCCGCTGTCGAAGCTCGCCACATCGGGGTCCGTCTGCTTGAAACGCGCGTTCTCCCGGCTCGCGAGCGTCATGTCGCAGACGACGTGCAGGCTGTGGCCGCCGCCGACGGCCCAGCCCGGCACCACCGCGATCACGACCTTCGGCATGAAACGAATGAGCCGCTGCACCTCGAGGATGTGCAGCCGCCCGAGCCGCGCGGCGTCGACCTCGCCGGCCTCGTCGCCCTCGTATTTGTACCCGTCCTTGCCGCGAATTCGTTGATCGCCGCCCGAGCAGAAGGCCCAGCCGCCGTCCTTCGGGGAGGGGCCGTTGCCCGTGAGGAGCACGCAGCCCACGTCCGGCGTCGTCCGCGCGTGCTCGAGGGCGGTGTAGAGCTCGTCCACCGTCTTCGGACGAAACGCGTTGCGCACCTCGGGCCTGTGGAAAGCGATACGAACGGTGCCTTGGTCCACGGCGCGGTGGTAGGTGATGTCCGTGAACGAAAAACCCGGCACCTCGCGCCATCGGGCGGGATCGAAGATCGCTGAGACGGTCATGAATCGGGCCTCCTCGCGGGCGCGACCCTACACGTCCGCCACGGCACGCGCCACAGGCGAGGAGGCGCGTTGTCAACTTGTCACGCGAGGAGCATCCGTCCGGCCAACTCGTCACGCGGGTAGGCTCCGTCCGGAGGGAATCACCTTCGCGCCGCAGGGTTTGCTCCGTGGCACGAGCTGTGCTCAAACAGGCGGGATGGATACAGCTTCGTCGTGTCTTGTGGGGGGACCTTCTTCCGGGAGATGTCGCGCGCGTCGGTGGGCCTCAGCGTCGCTCGTGGTCGCGGCGGGTTGGCTCACGGGTGGCGCGGCGGAGGCGCAGACGGTGGCGCTCCAGTCGCAGCAGCCCGTCATCCGGGACCCTCCGTCGAATCGCCCCGCGACGCAGTGGGACATCAACCGGCAGGAGTGCCTGGACCCCGAGGAGACGTTCACGTTCCGGCTCCAGTTCACGGGGTTCACGAACGCGTATTCGTTCGAGGTGTGGGGGTCGACGGTCGCCGGCATCGATTGCACGGACCCGATGCAACGGACGGGGCCCACGGCGCAATGTTTCCCGCTCAATCCGCCGAAGCTCCCGCAGGCGAACCCGCTGAATGGTTACGGGGAGGTCGTGCTGACGGCGCAAGAGATGGTGGCCGTGGATCAGGACCCCGACATCCAGGCCTGCGCGACGATGGGCGTCACGGGGGCGGAGAAGACGATCCAGCTCTTTTTCATGCTCTTCGGCAGCGGATCCGTGGTCAGCACCGCGAAATGGACGAACACGAAGTTCGACCTCTGGGGGCCCGCCGCGCCGACGAGCGTGTCCGTGACGGCGGCGGACGAGGGACTCGAGGTCGATTACGCGCGCCCCACGGACAACGATTTCGCCGGGGTCACGGTGTATTGCGCGCGAGGCGGCGCCATCTACCCCGGCGGTGAAACCGGGAACGGCGGCGCAGGTGGGGCCGGCGGCGCGGGTGGCGCGGGTGGCGCAGGTGGGGCCGGCGGAGCTTCCGTCGGCGCGGGCGGCGCGGGCGGGAGCGGCAGCGGGGCGTGCGCGAGCCCGTTCGTGGCGGGTCAGCGGCCCGATCCCTCGTGGAAGCCTTGCTCCGGCACGAATACGGTCACGGGGCTGGAGAACGGCGTCGAATACGCGGTCGCCGTGGCCTCCACGGACGCGCGCGGCAATGTCGGGCCCCTGTCGGAGGTCCAGTGTGTGACGCCCGTCGCGGTCGACGATTTCTTCGAGGTCTACAATGGGCTCGGCGGCAAGGGAGGCGGCGGGTTCTGCTCGGTCTCGACTTCGCCTCGGGCCGCGGGGCTCTTCGGGGGCGCGCTCGCCGTCTCCGCGCTCGTATTGCGGTTGCGACGGCGCAGGCGACAGGGGCGAGGGCGTCACGCAGGGCAAGAGGGGGCTTCGTGATGCGATCGAAAATCCTCGCTTCGGCGCTCGTCGGGATCGCCGCGCTCCTCGCCGCGGAGGGCGCGGAGGCGCAAACGAGAGGGGTCCGCGATTCGAACTGGCGGCAGCGGGATCGCGTGAGCGCGCGGCAGAACGGCAGCCCCCAGAGGTTCGCGTTCGAGCTCCGGTTCGGCCTGTATTATCCGGCCGTCGACGACGAGTTCGGCGGGACGGGCCCGTACAGCAAGTTCTTCGGCGACGCGGGCCGCTTCTATTTTGGCGGGGAGTTCGACTGGCAGGCGCTGCGGATTCCCTGGGTCGGCTCGCTCGGTCCCGGGGTCGGCATCGGATACACCTCCGCGTCGGGAAAGGCGTTCCTCTCGGGGACGTACGACGCCGCCGACGCGCAACGGGCCGGCGAGACCTCGCTCACCATTCTACCGATGCACGTCTCTGGCGTGATCCGCTTCGACGAGCTCTTTCGTCGCACGGGGTTCCCGGTCATTCCTTATGGCAAGATCGGCCTCGGCATGGGCCTCTGGTGGGTCGACGTCGGGGATGCGACGGCCGAGGTCGGCACGGGCGACGACGCGATCGCGGGGTATGGCATGAGTTATGGCGTGCACTGGGCGCTCGGCGGCATGCTCGCGCTCGATTGGCTCGGGCGCCGCTCCATGGCCGCGCTCGATCAGGAGTCGGGCATCAACCACGTGCACCTCTTCGGCGAGTGGTACAACCAGAACCTCGGCCTCGGGGGCAACCAGATGCTGGTGGGCACCTCGACCTGGGCCGTGGGCCTCACGCTCGAGATGTGAAGGCGGCTTGACGCCGCCCGCCTGCCGGGCGAATGCATCTTCGTGGGCAGCGATCTCTACGACGTGAGCATTCGGTCCTATCGGGAGTGGACGCGCGACGAGGCCGGGCGGCGGGCCCTCGCGTTCGGGCAGGGCGTCGAGGCGGCGGCGCGCTTCTTCGACGAGGCCGGGCCCTTCGTGGAGGCTCGATTCCACGTGACGAGTATCCACCCCGACGCGCCGGTCGCCTGGGATCACGGCTTCGTGCTGCGGCTCTTCGACGAGGCCGTCCTCGATTGCGAGGCGCCCGCGGGGGAGACGTTCGGGTACGAGAACACGCCTCTCGTCCGGGAGTTCAAGTCCCTCTGGGAGATGAAGCTCGAGCTCCCGAAGAAGCCGCCGGTCCTCGTCGTCGAGGTCCTGGCCAAGGAGCGGGGGCCTTCGCGCAATCGCAATCCGATGGGAGATACGGCGGAGATCGTCGCGTTCCTCCCGAAGCGCCTCGCGCCGAACATCTCGAAGCTCGGGCAATTCGACTCGCGCGCCTGGTCCGGGCCGACGTGGCGTGATTGTCAGGACGATCCCCGGACGAAACGCCCCCGGTTCGCGCAGGTTTTTCCTGTCCGTCGCTCGTTCGTCTCGGATGGGGCGCTGGAGTCCGTCGTCGCGATCGCGCCCCGCGCCGAGGGCGGCGTGTACGTGCTGAATCGGCACGCGCTCGTCGCGGTCTCGCCGGGCGGCGAGGTCTCGAAGGTGCTCGACATCGGGCCTGCGAGCGGGGGCGCGGTCGCTGCGTCGATGGTGGTGGATGGGGCGGGGAACGTCTGGATCGGCACGGGCAAGGGATTGCTCCTGCGCGAGCCCTCGGGCGAAGTGAAGCGTTTCGGCGCACAGCACGGGATCAAGAGCGCGCTCGGCGTGGCGATCGCGCCGGATGGGCGGGTCTTCGTCGGCGGAAAGGAAGGGCTCTTCGTCCGCGCGGAGGCCGAGGGCGCGTGGTCGCTCGTCCATCCGGATCTCGACGGCGAGGAGATCGGCGCCGTGTATGCGGGGGAGGACGGCACGATCTGGACGACGGGCCATAAAGCGGTCCACAGGGTTCGTCCCGATGGAACGGTCGACAAGCTCGGCAGGCGGCAAGGTGTTGTTTCTACCGTGCGATTGATCCCGCTCCCGGACGGCACGGCCTGGGTGGTCCCGTCGCTCGGCCCCGTCCTCCGCGTCGCCGCGACCGCCCCGAGCGCGATGCCCTGCCCGATCGCGCAAAACCTGGCGCCGGAGGGCCTCTACCATGGGTTTGTCGGCAAGGACGGGACGCGGCTCGTCGTCACGCGCAGCGCGCACGTGATCCGGATCGCCGAGGGCGCGGTCCCGCGCTATTTCGTATTCGAGAACACCTGCAAGGAGATCCGCAAAGAGACGATGTGGTTCCCCCACGTATGCCTTTCGAATGAGGGGGACCTCTACGTCACGACGGGGAAGGTGCTCTCGGTCGCGCGGGCCGGCGATCTCGCCGCGGCGGGGCAGGGGACGCCGATCAACGCGGATCTGCCGCATTTCGCGCACATCGAGCCGATCCTGCTCCGGCCCGGGAGCGGCCAGGCGTCGGGCGGGGACGTGGTCGATTTCAATGGGAGGACCGTGGTGCTCACGGGCACGCTGGGGTCGATGACGCGCGCCGAGGCGGAGAAATTGCTCGTGGCGCGCGGGGCCGTGCTCTCGGATTCGATCAGCAAGAAGACCCATTACCTCATCGCCGGGAGCAAGGCCGGGAGCAAGCTCGCGAAGGCCGAGCAGCTCGGCGTGAAGGTGCTCGGGGAGGACGCGCTGCTCGCCTTGAACCGGAAAAAAGCGCCGTCCGAGCTCTTCCCGATGTCCGATCAGCCTGGCGGGCCGACGGCGAACCTCGCGCGTGACCTCATGCGCAGGCTCGCGGAGTCGAGCGCGCCGATGACGAAGGAGCAGTGGAAGAAGATCCTCACGAAACACAAGAAGTTCTTGAATGCAGGCGGCGGGGGCGGGGCGTTCCATTCGCTGGAGGCGAGTGGCATGGTCATGGCCGTGTACGCCGACGCGGGCGGAGCAGACCGTGACGATCAGGCGAGCTTGCAGCGTCAAAGGTTCCCGGCCGATTTCGACGCGAAGAAGGCCCACCTACCCTGGGCGAGCGGCGTCGCCATGATCGCGGAGAAGGTCGATTTCTCCGGGGCGAACCTCTCGCACGGCAATTACACGGACGCCTTCATGGCCGGCGCGCGCTTCGACGGGGCGAACCTGTCGAGCTCGGATTTTTCACGCACGGATTTCTCCGGCGCGAGCTTCCGTGACGCGGATCTGAGGAGCGCGGATTTCGAGAACGCCGACCTCACGGGCGCGGATTTCACCGGCGCGAAGCTCGCCGGCGCGCGTTTCCCGGGCGCGAAGCTCGCCGGCGTGATCGTGTGATCGTTCGACCGAGGGCTTCGGCGCTTCGATTCGCTCGCCATACCTGATAGAGTAGGGCCGATGAAGCGCTCGTCCTCCTTCCTCGTCCGGGCCGCGCTCGGCATGTGCCTCGGGCTCGGCGTGGCCGCTTGCTCCTCGAACGCCGAGGATCCGCTGGTTTGTCCGGCCGTGACGCCGGCCTCGGGCGCGCCGAAGCTGCTCGGCGCCGATTGTGATCCGCTGGTCCCGACGCAATGCGGGTTCCCATTCCCCTCGAATGTGTGGCTCGAGGACGACGCGAGCAAGCCGACGGGGAAACGCGTGGCGTTCGGAACGACGACGCTGCCCGTGGCGGCGGGCCACGGGCCGCTGGATCCGAAATGGTGGGCGCCCTGCGACGGGTTCTCCGCGGGGCAGCCGGCGCTGACGCACCTGCCGGGGGCGACGACGACGGGATTGCCGACCGAGGATTCGATCGAGCTTTCGCTCTCGGACACGTCCCCGACGGTGATCCTCGACGCGGAGACGGGCGAGCGGGTGGCGCATTTTTCGGAGCTCGACCGGAGCATCGTGACGGAGGCGGACGAGGAGCGAGCCTTCCTCGTGCGGCCGGTCGTGCGGCTCGCGGACGCGCGGCGGTACATCGTGGCGATACGGAACGTGGTGGACGCGGAGGGCAACACCATTGCGCCGTCGCCGGCATTTCAGGCGCTCCGGGACGGGAAGGCGTCGTGCGAGCCGTCGGTCGAGGCGCGGCGGGCTCTCTACGACGATATCTTCGCGCGGCTGGAGAAGGCGGGGATCTCGCGCGAGAGCCTGCAGATCGCGTGGGATTTCACGACGGCGAGCCGGGAGAACAACACGGCGGCGCTGGTGGCGATGCGGGACGACGCGCTGATGAAGGTGGGCGCGGAGGGGCCGGAGTACACGCTGACGAGCACGGAGGAGTTCACGGAGGCGGAGAACCCGCGGATCTGGAGGCGCCTCGTGGGGCTCATGAAGGTGCCGCTCTACCTCGAAGCCGCCGGGCCGGGCTCGGCGATGTCGCGGGGGGAGGATGGTTTGCCGCGACAAAATGGATTCGCGGAGTACGAGTTCGTGGTGCACGTGCCGCACGCGGCGAAGCAGGGGGAGAAGCTCGCGCTCCTCCAGAATGGTCACGGCCTGCTCGGCTCGAAGTTCGAGGGGGGCGACGGGTATCTGGGGGAGCTCGCGAACCGGCACGGATACGTGGCTTTCTCGGTGGATCTCGTGGGTATGGCGAGCGAGGACGTCCCGAGCATCACGGACGCGCTCGTGACGGACGCGGGGGCCTTTCGGAGCAGCGTGGACCGGCAGCACCAGGGCATCCTGAACAGCCTCCTGGCGATGCGAATGATGTCGGGGCGATTCGTGAACGAGCCGCTCTTGCAGGTGAACGGGGAGAGCGTGATCGACCCGGCGCAGCGATTTTATCGGGGCGACAGCCAGGGTGGGATCTTCGGGACGACGTACATGTCGTTATCGACGGACGTGACCCGAGGGCTCGTGAGCGTGCCGGGGATGCCGTACACGATGCTGCTGGATCGGAGCACCGACTTCGCGCCGTTTTTCCTGATCCTGAAGGGTGCTTATGGAACGGGGCGGAACATTCAGCTCGTGGAGGGTCTCATGCAGATGTTATGGGATCGAACGGAGCCGAACGGATACGCGCCGTACATTCGGGAGAACATGCTGCCGGGGACGCCTGCGCATGATCTGTTGATCCACGTGGCGATCGGGGACTACCAGGTGACGCCGCTCGGAGCGCACATCCTGGCGAGGACCGTGGGGGCGAAGAACCTTTTGCCGGTGAATCGAACGATCTGGGGCGTGGAAGAGGCGACGGGGCCGCTGTCAGGGGCGGCGATGGTGGAGTTCGATTTCGGGCTGCCCGAGGCGCCGAAGACGAATACGCCGCCGAAGGGGGATGACGATCCGCACGGGAAGGTGAGGGGGCTCGATGCGGCTTATTCGCAGAGCCATGAGTTTTTTCGGACGGGGGTGATCAAGGCTTACTGCGAGGGGGCTTGTGATCCGGAGTGATCAGGGGGCGCAGAGGCCGTTCGTGCAGATGAAGGTGTAACATTCGGCGGCGTACTGGCACGGGTCGCCGGCGTCCTTGACGCATTCCATCTGGCCGTCGTTGTCGTTGTCGCGGCATTTGTAGCTGGCGCAGTCGGTGTTTCCGGAGCAGGGGGCGCCGAGGGCGCCCTCGCAAACCCCTCCAGCATTGCAAGCCTTGCCGTCCACGATCAAGCAGGACTGGCTCCCATCGGGGGTGACGTCCTCGGAGTACTTGGGCATCCAAGTGCAATCGCCAAGGTGCGATGGGATGTTGCAGGACGTGCATACTTCGTCGCATGCGCTCGCGCAGCAAACCCCGTCCACGCAGAAACCAGACTGGCAATCCCAGACCGCCAGCTCGGTTTTGCACTTCTTGCCGTTGCCACACGCTGCGCAGTATCCACCGCAGTCGATATCTGCTTCGTTTCCGTTTTGAATTCCGTCAAGACAACTGAAGCACTTGTTCGTCTCTAGTTCACATATATGGGGGAATCCAGGCCCACAATGCTTATTGGCCGTGCATTCTACGCAACTTCCCTTCCCGTCGCAGAGCTTGCCGCCGTTGTCGTTACACGGCGTCCCATGCGGAACCGGCTGCATGTACGGCTTACCGTTCAGGCATGTTCCGACCTGACAGTCCGTACTCGGCGGGACGTCGGTGGCGTCGACACTGGTGGCGATATGCCCGTCGTCTCCACATTGTGTAGATTGGCAATCCCCTGAGATTTGAGGCGGGATCGTGCCCGGTGGCTCGAGGTGGAGGACGCATTGGGATTGCTCACACGTCCAGGAGCCACAGGACTCCCAGACGGGGCAATCTTCCGTCACGACGCAGTCCACGCAATGCCCCTCCCCGTCACACACACCCGGGGAGCAAGGGGTGCGAGCTGGGAGTGGGGCCTTCTTGCAGTAGCCGGTTTCGCAGGTCCAAGGCGCGCAGGGATCAGGCGCGCCGCAGGCGGCGGGATCCGTGCACTGGATGCAGTTAGATGCTTCGCAGTCGGGTTGGTAGTCGTCGAGTCCGAGGGCGAGGCCACATCCGACGATCGTGCCGGCGAGGAGAAGGGCCAGCGGGATCCGGATGGAGCGCATGAGATGACATCTACCGCTGGAGCTACCAGGTTTTCACGGGCTGCACATGCCGTTCGTGCACATGTTGTTGAAGCATTCAACGGGCTGATTGCACGGGTCCCCCGGCCCCTTGACGCAAGTCTTTTTATTGTTGCCGTCAGGGTCGGCACATCGGAGGCTGGCGCAGTCGCCGTTACTGGCGCAGTCGGTGCCGAGCGCCTGTAAGCAGCTAGCGGCAGCGCTGCAAGCGAGTCCATCGGCATTGAGGCAAGACAGCCCATTTCCGTAGGCCGGATCTTGGCCGTATTTTTCGATGGGATTACACTCGCCAATGAAATCCGGGAGATTGCACGCGAGGCACGGACCCGTGCAAGGGGAGCTGCAGCAAACGCCATCCGCGCAGTTGGCCGTCGTGCAGTCCCCTACGACGTTGCAAGTCTGGCCCTGCGTGCACTTGGAGCACCTATCGCCCCCGCAATCGACATCGCTCTCGTCGCCGTTCCGAATTCCATCCATGCAATTGAAGCATGTATTGGACTTCGTGTCGCAGAAGATCCCAGCGACCCCACAATCCGCATCCGTATTACACTCGACGCAATTCCCTTCCCCGTCGCAGCTCTTCCCATTCCCCACGCTGCACGCCGTCCCCTGCGCAGAGGGCATGCTCACCACGCTGCCACCCGCGCACGACGTCATCTGACAGGCGATCGCCGGGACGTCGAAGTCGTCGTTCCCCTCCACCTCCTCGCCGCTGCCGTCGCACTCGATCTGCTTGCAATCCCCCGGGATCTGCGCCGGTACCGGCGTTCCGCTCGGCGCGAACGTCAAGCTGCACACGCCGCTGTTGCAGGCCCACGGCGCGCAGTCGCTCGATTCTCCACACTGATCCGGCGACGTGCAGCCGGCGCATTGGCCGTTCGAATTGCACTCGAGCGCGTTGTTCACCCCGCACGGCAATCCCGCCACCACCACGTGCGCGTTCGCCTGGCCCTCGCAGCCCTCCACCGTGCACGGATCACCGTCGTCCGCCGCGAGCTTGCATTCGCCCTTCAGCGCCGCGCTCTCGCCGTTGCGCTCGATGTTCTCCGCCTCGCTCGAGCAGCCAGGGCCCTGGATCAGGCCGATCACGGCCACGGGCAAGAGCAAGATCCACGTCGCGCGATTCATTCGCCGCATGTCCCGGTTCTCCATTCCCTCAGAACGAGCCGACCACCATGCCGCCCGTCTGGCCGCCGCCGACCACCGGGACGACGTTGACGCCCATCATCTTGCGCCCAAAGGGCGTGCGCGGCAGCAAGAACAACCCCAGCGTGCCGATCGCCGCCACGCCGCCAATCACGTACCCCACCATCGCGCCGTTCGTATACGCGTCCTGCGATGACAAGGTGTCTTTCAGCTTCGCGCAGCCCGCCGCGTTCGGCGCGAATCCCCCCGCGCCACACAGCCCCGACGTCGTCGGCGTCGTCTGCCGCAGGAGCGCGAGCTGCTGATCCGCCTCGTCACTCTTGCCGTTCGCCATCATCGTCAGACCCACGCCGAGCCCGAGGCCGATCACCGTGAGCCCCGCGCCGCCGATCATCCCGTACGTCCGCCACTTCGGCGACGGCAGCGGCGGCGGCTTCGGCTCCTCCTTCTTCGGCGGCTCCGGCTGCTTCGTCTCCGGCTCCGCGGGCAGCGCCGCGAGCGCGAACTCCATCTCGCTCTCCGTCGCCGGCGCCACCGCGAGCAGCTCCTTGCCCGGGTCGAAGCCGAACTTCTTCACCTCGACCTCGTGGCTCCCCGGATCCACGAAGAGCGGCGCCACGAGCGGCGAACGACCCACCGCCTTGCCGTCGATCGACACGTCCGCGCCCTCGACGTTGACCTTGATGATCAACGTGCCGAGCTTCAGCTTCGCGTCGTCGAGCAGCTTCTGCGCCGTCTGCTTCTCGATCGCCGTCGCCGACTTCGCCTCGCGCACGAAGAGCTCGAGGTGCTCGGCCGCGTCACGCGGCTTGCCCGTCTGTAGCTCCGACTGGCCCAGGATCAGGCCGTACGCCGGATCGGGCTTCAGCTTGAACGCGGCGAGCGCGGCGTCACGCGCCTTGTCCCACTGGAACGCCTTGTGCGCCTTCTTCGCGTCCTCGAAGAGGCGCGCCGACTCCTTGTCCGCGTCGGCCGGCGAAGGCGCGGGGGTCGGCGTCGGCGTCGCGGGCGCCGCCGCGGCGCCTTTGTCCGGCGTCGCCGCCTTGCCCGGAGCGCCCTGCGCCCATACGGACGGCGTGCTGGTCCAAACGCCCGTCACGAGCAGGCCCGCGGCCCACCATCGCCCTCGTCGCATCGTCATCGACCCTGCGCTCCTTGGTTCAGGCGCATTGGACCAAACAAGAGGCCTTTCCCTCAAGCGCAAAGTTACGATCGACGTGGTATGATGCTCGTTTGGTTCCAGGGGCCTCGCACGGGAAACTAGCTCCCTCTCGGATCCCGTGTTCCAATCTCGGTATGCGCCCTTCGCTCTCCCTCGCGCTCGCCGGACTCTTGCTCGGGTCGTCCGTGTCGGCCGAGGAGCCGCCGCCGAAGAGCCCGGCGAGCGCGTCCGCGCCCGCCGCGAAGAAGGCCCGGAAGGCGAAGAAGGCGCGCAAGCGTGACGACAAAGGGCCCAAGGCGAACGCCCCGAGCTTCCAGGTGCTCGCGGGAGGCCAGAGCCGCGTCTGGGTCGAGCTCAGCGAGAAGGTGGAGATCACCGAGCACAAGGCCGAAGGGCGGATCGTGTACCGCATGAAAGGCGTCTCGGTGCCCACGCGGACGAACCGCTTGCCGCTGGAGACGATGTTCTTCCCGACGCCCGTCGGCCGCGTGTTGCTCGCCGAGGTCGACGACGGCGACGTGGACCTCGTGATCGAGCTGAAACAGCCGAGCACGCCGAGCTACAAGCTGGTCGAGTCGGAGGGCGGCGTGACGCTGCTGGTCGATTTCCCGGCGCCCGCGAGCAGCCCGTCGAAGCCCTCGAAGCAAGCCTCGGCCGAAGGGGCGATGCGCTGAGCGGACGCGCGATCGCCGCGGCGATCGGGCTCGCGGCGTGGATCTCCGGGGCACGCGCGCGGGCTGAGGACAAACCCGGCGTCGCGGGCGAGGTCCAGTTTCGCGCCGACGAGGCGCGCGCGGATCCCGAGCGCGGCGAGGTCGAGCTCGCAGGCGGCGTGGTCGTGACGTACGACCGCTACCGGATCACGAGCGGGAAGCTCGGGATCACGCTCGGACCTTCTGCGGTCGAGATACGCGGGACGGCGAAGCTCTCGCCTTGCCCGTGCGAAGATCCGCCCGTCTCGCTGGAGGTCTCGGGCGCGCGGGCGACGGGGCAGGGCGAGATCGAGCTGCGATGGCCGCGGCTCTACGTCGGGCCCGTGCCGGTCTTCGTGTTGCCGTGGCTCCTCGTTCGGCCGGCGGATCGCGTGGGGCTCTTGCCGCCGCGGTTCGCGATGCGCGGCGCGGACGGCGCTCTGCTCGGCGCGGGGGCGCGGCTCCCCTGGCGAGGCGCGGACGGGAAGCTCCGCGCGGTCGAGCTGTTCGCGTCGGGCTACCTGCAAGGCGGCGTGGAGCTCGGCGCGCGGATCGAGGGGCCCACGATGACGGGGCGGTTCACGTGGGATCGGCTGCGGCAGGATCGGTTCGTCGCGGATACACATGGGTTCGTCCGGACGGACGCGCGCCCCGACGTGCGGATCGCCTGGGATCTCGACGCGATCCGGGGCGCGCGTGGGCTCGTGGCGACGCCCGCGCTCGCCGCGGCGGCGCAGCCCTTCGACGTGGGCGCGGCCGAGGTGACGATGGCCGTCTCGCCGGGGCGCGGCGTGGGCGCGATCCTCGGGACGGGGTTCACGGCGAGGGCGCGGCGCGGGGAGGGGCCGATCGTTTGGGGACCAACGGCCTTCGTGGGCGCCTCGGGCGCGGCGGGGCGACGCGGTTCGTGGGAGGCGAACACGTCGCTGATGATGCTTTCAGGTCAAACGAGTACGCCGTACGCCCGGGCCGAGGCGGGGATCGAGCTCGCGCCGCGGTTCGGTCCGATCTCGACGCGGGCGCGGATCGGGGCGCGGGCGCGGATCGCGGGGCCCGAGGGCGCGCCGATGGCCTCCTGGGACGCCGTGGCCGAGGCGCGGGCGGAGGCGTTTGTCTCCCTGGAACGGTCGTTCGGCGGGCCAGGGGACGAGGCTCCGCTCGTGCACCGCGTGACGCCGCGGCTCGAGGCGCGTGGCGCGATCGCGCAGGGCGCGGGCGCGTTTTTCCGGTCGATACGGCCGGAGCTCGGGCCGGCGCTCGGCCTCGCGGCGATCGGCGCGTCGAGCTCGCTCGGGCGCGCGTTCGGGAGCTCGCTCGAGGCCCAGGTGAAGGGTGGGTTCGTCGTGACGAACACCGGGGCGAGCGCGGTCGGGTGGGCGAGCGTGGAGGGCACGAGCGGGCTCGTGAGCGCGCGGATCGAGGCGATCGCGAGCAAGGGGAGCGTGGACCTCCCGAGCGAAGGAGGTGACGGCGTCTCGGGGCTCGCGGAGGTGGGCGTGGGCCTCGCGGACGGGACCACGGTCCTCGTTGATGTGTACGGGCGTGCAGGGGGAACGGGCGCGCTCGCGCGTCCGCTCGGCGGCGGGCTCCTGCTCGGCGACACGATCGGCCTCGTCGCGGAGCGCGAGCTCTTGCTCGGGCTCGGCGGGTCGAGGCCGCTCTTCGGCGGCGTCACGGGGCGTCTTCGAGCCGACGCGGACCTCTCGACGAGGGCCCTCGTCGGCCTGGGCGGCGCGCTTTCGTACCGGCATCCGGACGGGTGCGTGGCGCTCGAGGTCGGCGCGAGTCGGCGCGCGGGGCGAGGAGGCACGGACATCTGGGTATCGGTCGACCTCGTTCCCCCGCTGCCAGCGCGTCCTTCGCTGCGTTGACTTGCACGCGGGGGATTCGAGCGCGACCATGGCGGCGACGTGGCGAGCGAGACGACGCAGGGGGCGACCAAGGCGCCGAAGGCGCACGTGATGGTCGTCGACGACGAACCCGCGCTGCGACGCAGCCTGGCGCGTGTCCTGCTCGCCGAGGGCTTCGACGTGATGACGGCCGAGGACGGCGCCGCCGCGCTCACGCTGCTCTCGACGGCGCGCGCGGTCGACGTGGTCCTGCTCGACGTGATGATGCCGGGACCGAGCGGCATGGAGGTGCTCGCGCGGATCAAGGAGCAGCACCCCGAGGTCGAGGTCGTCATGATGACGGCGTTCGGCGACATCGACACGGCGGTCGCAGCCGTGCGGCAAGGCGCGTACAACTTCCTGACCAAGCCGTTCGGGCCGACGGAGACCGTGGCGCTCGCGCTGATGCAGGCCGCCGAGCACAAACGGCTCGTCGATCGGACGCGCCTGCTCGAGCAGCGCCTCGTGGAGCACGAGCGGTTCGGCGAGCTCATCGGCCGTTCGTCGCGGATGCAGGAGGTCTACCGGATCGCGCTCGGCGCGGCGCCGACCACGTCGACGGTGCTGATCCTCGGGGAGAACGGGACGGGCAAGGAGCTCGTGGCGCGCGCGATCCACCAGCACAGCCTGCGCAGCGACAGACCGCTCCGGGCCATCAACTGCGGCGCGATCCCGGAGACGCTCGTCGAGACCGAGCTCTTCGGCAGCGTGCGCGGCGCGTTCACCGGGGCGCAGGACAGGCCGGGGCTCTTCGAGCTCGCGGACAAGGGGACGGTGTTCCTCGACGAGATCGGCGATCTGCCGCTGAGCGCGCAGGCGAAGCTGCTCCGCGCGCTCGCCGAGGGCGAGATCAAGCGCGTGGGCGCGACGGAGCCGAAGACGGTCGACGTGCGCGTGATCGCCGCGACGAACGTGGACCTCAAGGAGCGCATCGCGTCGGGGCGCTTCCGGGAGGACCTTTATTATCGGCTCGCCGTGATCCCCGTGCATTTGCCGCCGCTCCGGCAGCGGAAAGAGGACATCCCGCTGCTCGCGTACCATTTCTTGCTCAAGTACGCGCGGCGGAGCGGACGCGACATCAAGCGGATCGGCGTCGAGGCGCTCCGGCTCCTGCGCGAGCAGCCCTGGCCGGGCAACGTGCGGCAGCTCGAGAACGCGATCGAGCACGCGGTCGTGATGACGCGCGGAGACTCGATCCTGCCCTCGGATCTGCCGTTCGGGCGGGACGAGGCGTACGCGGAGGAGGACGGGGCGCCCTCGGGGCATCGGGCCTTCTTTGGTGACGCGCTCTCGGAGCTGCCGTTCACGCAAGCGAAGGAGAAGGCGGCGCTCGCGTTCGAGCGGGCCTACGTGGAGCGGCTGCTCAAGCGAACGGGCAACAACGTGAGCGAGGCGGCGCGGCAGGCGGGGATGGATCGCTCGAATTTCCGGCGGCTCATGAAAAAGGTCCGCGCGGCGGAGGACGACGGCCTCGCCGAGGATGGCGAGGCGTAGCCCCCATCGAACTTGCGGCCGGCGGCCCCCTGTGAAAAAGAGGCCCGACATGGCGCAGCGGTCGATCCGGCGATGGCTCCTCGGGGCCGCCCTCTCCCTGGGCGTCATGGCCCTGCCGGCGAGCGCGGAGGCCGCGGACAAGGTCGTCTACGATCTGCCGCAGATCCTGGGCCTCGCCGAGCGCAATCACCCGAACGTGCTCGCGGCCCGGGCGCGGCTCGCGCAGGTGCGGGCGCAGCTCGACGAGGCCCACCGCGCGCCGTTCAGCCAGTTCCGCATGAGCGGCGGCATCGGACTCGCGCCGACCGTGCTCGGAAACAACGTCTTCAGCCCGAACACCGACGTCTCGCTGACGAGCAGCCTCGGGCTCGCGTGGAGGGCTTCCATCGACGGGGTCGTGCCGCTCTGGACCTTCGGCAAGATCACGAATCTGTGGGAGGCGGCCGAGGCGAACGTGAAGGTGAACCAGGCGAACGTCGAGAAGGAGCGCGACGCCGTGCGCTTCGACGTACGCCGGGCCTATTTCGGCCTGCAGCTCGCGCGGGACGGGGCGCTGCTCCTCAAGGACGTGCGCGGCGCGATCGACAAGGCCGTGAGCAAGATGAAGGAGGCCGTCGAGGAGGACGACGCCGATCCGATCGAGCTCTTCAAGCTGCAGACGTACACGGCCGAGCTCGACGTGCGCGAGGCGGAGGTCGCGCGGTACACGACGGTGGCGCTCGCGGGGCTCCGGTTCTTCACGGGGATCCGGGACCTCGATATCCCGGACGCGCCGCTCAAGCCGCCGAAGCACAAGCTCGGGCACGTCTCGCGGTACCTCACGGCGGCGCGGCTCCACCGGCCGGAGCTGGCGATGGCGCGGGCCGGGGTGCAGGCGCGGCGCGCGCAGGTCGAGGTCGCGCGGGCGCAGCTCTTCCCCGATATCGGCCTCGGGCTGAACGCGGGATACGCGCGGGCGCCCGAGGTGGCGAACCAGATCAACCCGTTCGGCGCGGATACGGCGAACTTCTTCTGGTACGGCGCGGCCGTCGTCTTCCAGTGGAAGCTCGATTTCCTGCCGCAATCGGCGCGTATCGATTTCGCCAAGTCGCAGCTCGAGGAGATGCGCGCGACGGAGAAACTCGCGCTCGGCGGCGCGGGCGTCGAGGTGGAGACGGCCTATGCCGAGGTCGTCGACTGGCAGAAGCGCGTGGATGCGTATTCGAAGGCGGTCTCGTATGCCCGCAAGTGGATGATCACGGTGCAGCAGGGCATCGACGTGGGGACCCGCGAGGAGAAAGACGTCCTCGACCCGGCGAAGGCGTACGCGACGAACCGGTTCAACCTGATGAACGCGACGATGGAGCTCGACCTCGCCATGAGCAAGCTCGCCAAAGCGACCGGCTGGGACGCGATCGCGCCCGACGGGCTCTGATTTCTCTCAACGAACCAGGATCCAGAGCAGGATCAGCAGCAGCGCGACGAGCCCGCTCGCGCTGCCCACCGCAATGGCGAGCTGCGTGCGCGGCGGCGCATTCTGCCAGAAATGCATGAGCTGACCGAGCCCGCCCGCGGGCGCCGGCGGCGGCGCGCCCTGGCCGGGCCGCGCCATCCAGGCGGGGGGCATGTTCGAGCCCATGGGCAAGGGGCCCGTCGTGCCGGGGATGTTCACGGCGGGCAGGTTGCTCTGCGAGGTCATGAGCTGGCCCGGCATGGGCGGCGGGCGGAACATGCCCGGCGGCATTCCGCCGGGAGGCGCGGCGTACACGCCGGACGCGGTCGGCGTCGGCGCGCCGAAGACCCCGGACCCGCCAGGGTTTGGCGGGCCGAACTGGCCCGGCGGCGGCAGGTTCTGGAGCTCGGGGAACTGGCTCGTGTCGAGCGGCGCCGTCTTCGCGTAGGCGTTCGGCGCGAACCTGCCCTTCGCGGCCGCGAGGTCCCCCGGTTTGACCGGCGCTGTCGGCGGGTCGTCGATGTTCTCTGACGGGATGGCGTACTGGTGTTGCCCGCGGCTCGGCTCGAGCATGCGCGTCTTTTCGCTGTCGGGCGCGCGCTCGGGCAGATCGGGTTTTACGTAGAACGTCGTGGGTGTGTCGCGGCGCTCCTCGGCGGCGGGGGCCTCCTCGGGCGCGTCTCCCGGGCTCGACGGCAGCGCCGGCGTGAGCTCGTCGACCGGGGGCAGGGCGCCTTCGGGCAGGGGGAACGCTTGCGTCGCGTCGCTGTTGTGGATCGGCCGCACGCCCGAGGGCGTGGGCGCGCCGCCCTGGAACGGGCCCGCGTGCGAGGGGCGCGGCGGCTCGGGCGTGGAGGCGCGCGGCGGCTCGTGCATCCACGCCGAGAGGGAGCGATCGCCGAAGGGCGCGAGGTCGCGGCAGAGCTCGAGCACGCTGCCTTGCCGGTCGTCGCGATCGGGCGCGAGCGCGCGCATGATCGCCTTGCAGACGGGCTGCGGCAGATCGGGGCGCAGCCGCGCGATGTCCGTCGGAGGGCCCGAGCAGAGGGCGAAGACGAGGTCGCCGATGGTGTCCGCGTCGTAGGGCTTGCGGCCGGTCAAGCACTCGTAGAGCACGACGCCGAGCGAGTAGAGATCGCTGCGTCCGTCGACCCCGGACGGGTTCCGGAGCTGCTCGAGGCTCATGTAGTACGGCGTGCCGACGGTCGAGCCGGTGCGCGTGAGCGAGCCGCCGGGGACGGGCGCGTCGCTGGCGATCTTGACGATGCCGAAGTCGAGGAGCTTGACGTCGTAGACGCCCGGGCTCGGGCCGGGCCCGAGGTGGATGTTGTCGGGCTTGAGGTCGCGGTGGACGATGCCGTGCGTGTGTGCCTCGGCGAGGCACTCGCCGACCTGCAGCGCGACGTTCACCGTGAGCTCGAGCGGGAGCTGCCCGGCGTCGTGCAGCAGCTCGCGCAGGCTCTGGCCGGCGAGCAGCTCCATCACGAGGTACGGGCCCTCGGACGGGCTCATGCCCATGTCGACGATCTTCACCGCGCGCGGGCTCTTCAGCAGGCTCGTCGCGCGCGCCTCCTGCTCCAGGCGCTGGTACGTGGTCGGATCGAGCAGGGATTTGAGGGCCAGGCGCTGGCCGGTGCGGACGTGCTCGACCTCGTGGACGAGGCCGTTGCCGCCGCCTCCGATGAGCCGGAGGACGCGGTAGCGACCGTCCACGATGGTGCCGGGACGGAACGCGGGGACGTCGGCCGGTGCATCTGCCGGAGCTTGCTCGGGGCGAATGGGGGCCATGGGGTTCGCGGTTCGGAGGGCGAGGATAGATCAGCTCGTCGCCGAGGGATACTTTCCAGGAGGGGGTGCCTGCGCACGGAAACGGGGCGAAGAGGCGCGGCGGTGTGGGTCCTTGAACACCCGCGTCCTTGGCACTACCGTGGCCGTTCACCATGGCGTCGAGCGAGGCACTGGCTGCCGGAACGAAGGTCGAGACGTCGCGCTCCGGCGGCGACGCCGTGTTTTACACGGTGCTCGCCCTGACCGCGGCCGCGTTCGTGATCAGCCTTCAGGTGATCTTCTTCAAGGCGCCCGTCGAATCGACGATGGGCATCGTGCAGAAGATTTTCTACTTCCACGTGCCCATCGCGTACTCGATGTACGTCGGGGCTGCCGCGTGTTTCGTGGGTTCGGCCGGTTACCTCGCGAAGGGCACGCGTGGGTGGGACGCGTTCGCACGTGCGGGCGCGGAGACGGCCGTGGCGATGGGGATCCTCGTGCTCGTGACGGGGGCGCTGTGGGGCGCGAAGGCGTGGGGCGTCTACTGGACGTGGGATCCGCGGCTCACGACGGCGCTGCTCTCGGTCTTGATCTACGTCGCGTACGTGGTCTTGCGGGCGTTCGCGGGCGACGGGGATGCGGAGCGGAAGTTCGCGGCGGCGCTCGGGGTGCTCGGCGCGGCGAACCTGCCGATCATCCACTACTCGGTGCAGAAGTGGGGCGGCAACCACCCGAAGGTGATCACCTCGGGCGGCGGCGGGATCAAGCACCCGGACATGAAGCTCGCGCTCCTGCTCGGGTTCGTCACGTTCACGTTGCTCGCGGTGGTGCTCATCTGGACCCGCGTGCGGATCGAGCTCGCGTCCGCGCGGCTCGGTGAGGCCGAGGAAGAGGCGCTCGAGCTCGGCGTAGGCGAGGAGTGAGAGGGATGTCGTCGGAACAAGCAGCACAAGAGGCGCCGGGATCGGCCGGGCAGGGGACGGCCGACGATCGCTCGACGAGCTTCCGCGCGGTCGAGGGCGGCAACCAGATGCAGAGCGGCGAGAAGCTGCTCGTCGAGGCGTACGCGATCATCTGGATCGTGATCCTCGTGTTCGTCGCGTCGATGTTCCGGCGGCAGCGCCGGCTGGATCGGCGCATCGAGACGCTCGAGGCGGCCCTGCAGAAGGCGCGCGCGAAGAGCGGGGGCGAGTGACGTGTTCAACTTCGGTGAGATCACGCCCCAGCACGTGATCTACATCCCGAGCGTGCTTCTCCTCGGGCTCGTGGTCGGTTACACGATGGGCGCGCGCGCCGTGCGCGCGGAGCTCGAGAAGCGCAAGCGCAGGATGAAGGAGTAGGAGCCCGTGGTGGATTTCTCGCTGTCCGAAGAGCACAAGGGTCTCATCGAGACCGCCCGCCGCTTCACGAAGGAGCGGATCACCCCGATCGCGGCCGCGTGTGATCACGAGTCCCGCTTCCCGATGGAGGTCTTCCGCGAGGCGTGGGAGATCGGCCTCGTCAACCCGACGGTCCCGGCGGAGTACGGCGGCTCGGGCATGGGCGAGCTCGAGAACGCGATCATCACGGAGGAGCTCGCGTACGGGTGCACGGGCATCCAGACGAGCCTGCTCGCGAACGGCCTCGCCCTCACGCCGATCAAGCTCGGCGGCAGCGAGGAGCAAAAGAAGAAGTACCTCGGCATGCTGACGAGCGAGCCGGTGATGGCGAGTTACGCGACGAGCGAGCCCGACGCGGGCAGCGACGTGGCCGGCATCAAGACGCGCTTCGCGCAGCACGGCGACGACTACGTGCTGAACGGGCAGAAGTGCTGGATCACGAACGCGAGTTACGCGCGGTTCTACGTGATCTTCGCGACGACCAACCCCGACCTCCGGCACAAGGGCATCGCGGCGTTCATCGTCGATCGCGACACGCCCGGCGTCCGCGTGGGCAAGAAGGAGGACAAACTCGGGCAACGCGCGAGCGACACGGCGCAGGTCTTCCTCGAGGACGTGGTCGTGCCGAAGGCGAACCTGCTCGCGCCCGAGGGCAAGGGCTTCAAGCTCGCGATGGAGACGTTCAACCAGACGCGCCCCGACATCGGCGCGGGCGCGACGGGCCTGATGCGCCGCTGCCTCGACGAGTGCGTGGCCTACGCGAAGGAGCGCAAGACCTTCGGCACGCCCATCGCGAACCACCAGCTCGTGCAGTGGATGATTGCGGAGATGGCGATCCGCGTGGAGGCGACGCGGCTGCTCTACCAGAAGGCCGCGTGGAACCTCGACCACGGCGTGCGTGACCCGATCGTCTCGAGCTTCGCCAAGGCCTACGGCGCCGACAGCGCGATGCAGACGGCGGTCGACGCGGTGCAGGTCTTCGGCGGCAACGGGTACGTGAAGGAGTACCCCGTCGAGAAGCTCATGCGGGACGCGAAGGTGCTGCAGATCTACGAAGGCACGAGCCAGATCCAGCGGCTCGTGATCGCCAAGCAGCTCTTCGGCTGAGCGTCTTTTCCTCCCGTCCGCGCAAAGCCCCCCCTACACGCGTCCGCCCACCCTTGATATCACCGAGGGCTGGCGAATATCGCTTCACCGGAGGAATGGCTTCATGCGGACACGTCGCGCGCACGCTTCGACAACCAAGCTCCTCGGCACGGGCACCGTGCTGGCCTCGTTCGTCTGCGCGGGCGCGCTCGTCGCGCTCGCGTCGGCGTGCGGGGACGGGAGCGGCACGGGGGGCTCGGGCGCCGGCTCGGGCGGCGCCGGCGCGACGGGGGGCCAGGGCGGCGATGGCCTCCAGGACTTCGTGCAGAGCGCGTCGAGCTCGAGCTCCTCGTCGAGCTCCGGGACCGGCGGCAGCATGGGGCCGGTGTGCGACCCGCCGAGCCCGACGGGCGGCACCACGGCGTTCGCCAGCGCGTACGGCGACGCGCAGGTGCAGAGCGGCGTGTCCGTCTCGACCGACGCGCAGGGCAACATCCTCCTCGCCGGCGCCTTCCAGGGCGCGATGAACCTCGGCGGCAACATGCTCACGAGTGGTGGCAAGGAGGACGCGTTCGTCGCGAAGCTCTCGCCCACGGGCCAGGTGCTCTGGGCGAAGCGCTTCGGCGACGCGCAGAACCAGAGCGCGACGGGCATCGCCGCCGACGCGCAGGGCAACGTCTACGTGACGGGCATCTTCATCGGCACCGTCAACTTCGGCGGGTCGAACCTCACGAGCGACACCATCTTCTTCCAGGACGTCTTCCTCGTGAAGTTCGCGCCCGACGGCACCCACGTGTGGAGCCAGAAGTTCGGCGATTCGAACATCCAGTATTCGCGCTCGCTCGTGGTCGACGCCCTCGGCAACGTCGTCATCTCCGGCTACTTCCAGCAGCAGGTCGACTTCGGCGGCGGCGTCCTGACCGCGACGGGTAACGCCTTCGACGTGTTCGTCGCGAAGTTCAACGGGCTCGGGCAACACCAGTGGAGCCGGCGTTACGGCAACGAGGCGGATCAGTCGGCGAAGGGCCTCGCGGTCGACGGCATGGGCAACGTGTACCTGGCGGGCGAGGCGTCGGGCTCGATCGATTTCGGAAACGGGGCGCTCACGGCCCAGGGCAACCCGAACGCGTTCGTCGCCAAGCTCGACCCGCAGGGCGCGCCGATCTGGGCGAAGCTCAGCGCGGGCTCGGGCAAGGCCTCGGCGAACGCCGTCGCGGTCTCGCCGACGGGCGCGGTGGCCGTGGCGGGGCAGTTCCAGGGCACGTTTGATCTCGGCGGCAAGCCCGTGACGAACCTGGAGGTCGACGACGCGTTCGTCTCGGTGCTCACCCCGGCCGGCGCGCAGACGTACACGCGGACGTTCGGCGATGGGACCTTCCAGCGCGCCGACGGCGTGGCCTTCGCGCCGAACGGCGACGTGCTGCTCGCGGGCGCTTTCACGGGAGACATCGATCTCGGCGGCGGCGCGATCAAGAGCGTCGAGGGGTTCGACATGTTCCTCGGCCGGTTCGACGGGACGGACGGCTGCCTCGTCTGGGGACGCTCGTACGGCGGGCCTCTCGTGCAGGCGCCGCAGGCGATGGTCTTCGACGCCGTGACGGGCAACGCGGTGCTGACCGGCAGCTTCGGCGGGACGGTCGATTTTGGTCTCGGCCCCGTGACCGCGGCAGGCGACGACGCTTTCCTCTTCGCTGTCAAGCCCTGAAACGAACGCGGCGTGTGCCCTCGGTCGAATTCTGGGGGCGCGCGTGCGCTGACACGGCGCGGCAACGTCCTACGTCAAATGGGCGACGCGCGCGGCAGGGAAGATCCGGGCTGCGAAGAGTGTTGGGGGGGCGCCTCGGGGGCGTCTCCGGGGCTTGTGGTGTGGCGAAGGCTCTGAGATCCTGAGGGACGATGCGCGCCTACGTCGAGTCCTCGACGGGAAGGCGCGTGTGGAACGGTCGCACGATCGTGCGCCCTCCTCGGAGCTACCCATGGCTTTGTTCCGGCAGCCCTCGAAAGGCATCCTCACCTCGTTCGCCGCGCTCACAGGGATCGCCGCGGCCGCTGCGTTCACCCCGCCGGCGGACGCGCAGGAGGCGGCCGCGTGCCTCTCGCAAAACCCCGCGGATTGGCCCGCGCCGTCGCGCCCGTACTTCATGGTCGTCTCCGACACGTCCGGCTCGATGACCACGTGTACGACGCCGCCCACGGCCGTGACGGTCGAGTGCAACTCGGCCTCGCCGGGGTACAAGCTGAACTCCTGCGGCATGATTCCGAGCCGGTTGAACGACGCGAAATGCGCGCTCCGGCAAACGGTGCAGGCGTTCGCCGGCGAGGTGAACTTCGGGCTCTCGACGTACGCCGGCATCATGTCGAACTGCTCGTTCGGCGCGGGCGGGGTGTGCGTGAGCGATTGCGGCACGCCAAACGGGGGCACGTGTAACCCGGACAATTACGGCTGCACCATCACGGACCTGCCCGGCGGCTCGAGCAAGTGCGGCAACAACCCGAACTGCTCGAGCGGCGCCGGCCCCGGCACGCCGAACTTCCCCGAGAACACCTGGCGCAACGGCGGCAACATCGTCGTGCCTCTGCCGCAGGATCCCTGGTGGGGCCCTGCCGCGCCGGCCTCGAACGTGCCGGAGCTCCTGCAGTGGTTCGACGGCCTGTGCAACGACAACAAGGAGCTCTTCGCGGACGGCGCGACGCCGATCGCGGGCTCGATCCGCACGGTCGCCCAGTACCTTCGCTCGGGCTGGAACCCAAACTGGAGCAACTCGAACTACTGCGCGAGCGGCTTCGGCTTCGGGGCGAACCTCACCACGCCGATGAACTCGCAGGATCGGCCGTGTCGCAGCGTCAACGTCATCGTCGTCACGGACGGCGACGAGACGTGTGACACCCAGTCGGCCGCGGAGAACGCCGCGTCGGATCTCTTCAACAACGGCATCACGATCGGCGGCAAGAACTGGAAGGTCCCGGTCTACGTCGTCAACTTCGCGGGCGGCTCGACGGCGAACACGGACGCGATCGCGTTCGCCGGCGGCACCACCAAGTCCTACACGGCGAACAACGAGGTCGAGCTGGCGAAGGCGCTGGCGTCGATCGTCGGCAACGCGGCCAAACCCGAGGTCTGCAACAACGGCGACGACAACTGCAACGGCTGCACGGACGAGGGCTACAAGCACTACTGCAACAAGGGCAAGGCGTGCTGCGCCTGGTCGACGACCGCGCAGCGCAATGCGTG
Source organism: Polyangium spumosum (assembly GCF_009649845.1). Lineage (NCBI taxonomy): Bacteria > Pseudomonadati > Myxococcota > Polyangiales > Polyangiaceae > Polyangium > Polyangium spumosum. Next base: position 132,740 of record NZ_WJIE01000002.1, on the reverse strand, counting down.
CCTCACCAGCTACACGAACTCGATCACGGGGGCGGATCCGGACGGCAACGAGGCGCTCCTGCCGTGTACGACCGACGCGCAGTCGACGCAGCCGGCGAACTGGCTTTGTTACGATCCCAAAGAGATCTGCGACAACGTCGACAACAACTGCCAGGACGGCGTCGACGAGGGCCAGACGAAGTGCGGCAACCCCGCGCAGTGTCCCACGACCGAGACCTGCGACGGCCAGGACAACGACTGCGACGGCCTGACCGACGAGAACGTCTGCCCGAACTGCGTGCCCTCGCCCGAGGTCTGCGACGGCTGCGACAACGACTGTGACGGCATCGCGGACGACAACATCCCCGCGGTCCCGTGCGGCGAGCCGACCCCGGCGAACTGCCAGGGCACGCAGGCGTGTAACCCCGCGCAGCCCGTGCCGCAGCCGGGCCAGTGCGTCGCCGGCGGTGGCCTCGGCGTCTGTCAGAACAACCCGATCGCCGAGACCTGCGACGGCATCGACAACGACTGCGACGGCATCATCGACGACTCGGTGCCGCCGACGGCTTGCGTGCCGGCGGGGACGCCGGGCGGGCTCGTCTACGGCGGCACGAGCCAGTGCAAGCAGGGCTCGCGGCCGTGCGGCAGCATGACGTGCACGGGCTTCGTGGGCCCGTCGGCCGAGGTCTGCGACGGCATCGACAACGACTGCGACGGCCAGGTGGACGAAGGCGCCGCCGGCGTGGGCACGCAGTGCGGTCAGGCGCTGCCGCCGTGCACGCCCGGCACCCTCGCCTGCGTCAATGGCGCGCTGGTTTGTCAGGGCGGGACGGGCCCGCAGCCCGAGGTCTGCGACGCCGTCGACAACAACTGCAACGGCATCGTGGACGAGGCGCCGCTCGCCGACGGCCCGCTCGCCGGGCAGAGCGGCTGCTGGCAGAACCCCGGCAACTGCTGCGTCTTCAAGAACCTGCAGTGGTGCCCGCCCTCCGGCGGCACCTGCAATGGCAACGGCACGCTGACGTCGCCCTGCAACCGCGGCACGCTCGTCTGCTCGAGCGGCGCCTGGGCCTGCCAGGGCCCCGTCGGTCCGCAGACCGAGCAGTGCGACAGCGCGGACAACAACTGCGACGGCCTGGTCGACAACGTGCCCGGCACGGGCGGGCCCTGCGGCTCGGACGTGGGCGAGTGCGTCGCCGGCGTGCAGCAGTGCGGACCGAACGGCGTCGAGTGCATCGGCCAGGTCGGCCCCTCGACCGAGATCTGCGACGGCAAGGACAACGACTGCGACGGCGTCATCGACGACAACGTCGGCGGCCTCGGCCTGCCGTGTGGCATCAACCAGCCGCCCTGCTCGCTCGGGCAGACGGCGTGCGTGAACGGCGCGGTCGTCTGTCAGGGCGGCATCCAGGCGCAGGCCGAGGTCTGCGACGGCGTCGACAACGACTGCGACGGCAAGATCGACGACGCACCGCTCTTCGACGCGCCCGCCGCGGGGCAAAACGGCTGCTGGAACATCCCGGATCCGACCGGCGCCTGCGGCTGCAGCCACTACGGCCTCGAGTGGTGCCCGCCGCCCGGCGCGTCCTGCGGCGACAACGGCATGCTCGCTCCGCCTTGCAACAAGGGCACGCTGGCCTGCCAGGGCGCCCTCGGCTGGGCCTGCGTGAACGCGAAGGGCCCGGAGGCCGAGGCTTGCGACGGCCTCGACAACAACTGCGACGGCATGATCGACGACGGCTCGTTCATGGGTGAAGGAGCCTCCTGCGGCAGCGACGTCGGGCAGTGCATGCCGGGCCTCATCGACTGCACGGGCGGCATCCTCGACTGCGTGGGCGACGTGCCCCCGTCGCCGGAGCTGTGCAACGGCCTCGACGACGACTGCGACAGCACGGTCGACAACGGCATCGTGGTCGGCGGCTCGTGCACGCCGCCGTACGACACGATGCAGTACCCGGGCCCGCGTGACAAAGGCGCGTGCCAGCCGGGCATCCTGCAGTGCGACGGCATGGGCGGCGAGACGTGCATCGGCGGCACCGGCCCGCAGCCCGAGATCTGCGACGGCGTCGACAACGACTGCGACGGCTCCATCGACGAGGCGGGCCCCGCGCCGGACGGCATCGACGGCACGACGAACCCGCTCGATCCGACGCAGACCATCGGCGGCGCTTGTGGCATCGACACCGGCGCCTGCCAGGAGGGGCAGTGGGCGTGCCTCAACGGCATCTTCGCTTGCCTCGGCGGCCAGGGTCAGACGGACGAGGCCTGCGACTGCGAGGACAACGACTGCGACGGCACGACCGACGAGCAGGACCCGAACGCTGCCGCGATCTGCGCGCCCGGCAACTCGTGCGTGAAGAGCGGCAGCGCGTGCACCTGCGCGACGCCGTGCCAGGGCGGCGAGTTCCCGTGCCCGCCGGGCCAGGCTTGCGAGGAGGTCATCTCCAGCGAGACGGGCATGCCGCTCGGCAACTTCTGCATCGCCAACAACTGCGGCGACTGCACGACGAAGACCGTGAAGGACGCGATGGGCAACACGCTCTGCGCGCCCGCGGGCACGCCTGCGGACGCGAACTGCGTCGTGCCTCCGGTCTGCGTGTGCAAGGGCATCGCCGGCTGCAAGGAGCCTTGCGACGGCGTGACCTGCGGCGCGGGCGAGGTCTGCACGAACTACGGCCCGAACGCCGGCAAGTGCGTGCAGAACAACTGCTTCAACGTGCCCTGCGTCGGCTGCGGCAAGGTCTGCAACGCGGGCTCGTGCGTGGACAACCCGTGCAAGCCCGATAGCTGCCCGATGGGCCAGGTCTGCAAGCCGAACGATACGTTCACCGACGTCACGTGCGTCGACTCTTGCGCGGACAAGAGCTGCGGCACGGGCGAGGTGTGCAAGGACGGCCAGTGCATCCCGGGCTGCGATCCGGCGTGCGTCGGGGCGCAGGTCTGCGACCTGTCGCAGTCGCCTCCGGCGTGCGTGGACAACAAGTGCGCGTCGCCGAACTGCCCGGACGGCTCGGTCTGCGATCCGGTGACGGGCACCTGCGGCAACGATCCGTGCGAGGGCGTGCTCTGCCCGATGGGCCAGGTTTGCCAGGGCGGTGAATGCGCGCAGGGCATGGGCGGCAGCGGCGGCGCGGGCGGCGGCGGCGGCGCAGGAGGCGGCGGCGGCGCGGGCGGCGGCGGCAGTCCGACGTCGACCACGGGCACCGGCGCGGGCGGCGCGCCTGCGGACGACGGCGTCTGGGGCCTGCCCACGGGCGGCGGTGGATGCGCGTGCGACGTCGGCGCGCAGGATCGGAACAGTGGCTTCGCGCTGGCGCTCGCTGCGCTCGCGCTCGGCGTCGCACGCAGGCGGTCTTCCGGGCGCCGCGGCGGTACGGAGGTGTCGCGATGAGCTCGCTCGGCAAGGTCCTCTCGGCCCTCGTGGTCTCGGCGCTCGCGCTCGGGACCGCGGGGTGCACGACGGAAGCGTTCTGCTGGGACAAATGCGCCGGCGACTCGTCGCCGACGGGCTCGGGCTCGGGCTCGGGCGGCAGCGGCACGGGCGGTCAGGGCGGGGCAGGAGGCGAGGACTGCTTCCCGTTCTGCAACGTCGACGGCGGCGGCGGCGCGGGCGGCGGCGTGGGCGGCGGCGGCCCGTGCGTCCCGACGAACGGTGGCATCGAGAAGTGCGACGGGCTCGACAACGACTGCAACGGCGCGGTCGACGACGATCCGAACATCAACCTCGAGAGCAAGACGACGTGCGGCACGTGTGACAACAACTGCTTCGCGAAGCTGCTCAACAACGATCCCGCGAGCATCAACTGCGTGCCGAGCCCGAACCCGGGCACGGTGCCGGGCGAGTGCACGGGCACCTGCGCGTCGGGCTACTACGACCTCGATGGCGACAAGGCCTGCGAGTACTACTGCATCCAGAACACGCCGGACGACGCGTCGTGCAACAACAAGGACGACGACTGCGACGGCGTGAAGGACGAGGACGTCAACCTCTGCACGAGCACGACGGACTGCGGCAAGTGCGGCAACAACTGCGTCGTCATCAACGGCACGCCCGCGTGCGAGACGACCGCGGGCGCCGGCGAGGCGTGCACGGCGGCGAACACGCAGTGCAAGATCGCGCAGTGCAACCCGGGCTGGTACGACCTCGACAACTCCGTCGCGACGGGCTGCGAGTACCAGTGCACCCCGACGAACGGCGGCGTCGAGAGGTGCGGCGACAGCATCGACAACGACTGCGACGGCAAGATCGACGACGCCGACGATCTCTCGATGGACCCGCAGATCGGCAAGAACTGCTTCGGTGATCCGGACGGGATCTGCGGTTTGCTCGCGGCCGCCGGCAAGACGGCCTGCGTCGGGAACAAGGTCGTCTGCTCCGGGCCGGACGTGATCCTCGAGGGGCAGATCCAGGAGATCTGCAACGGCCTCGACGACGACTGCGACGGCCAGGTCGACGACAGCCCCACGGACGCCGGCAACTCCTGCGGCCTGAGCAACATCTTCCCCTGCCAGTTCGGCAAGCAGCAGTGCCAGAACGGGAACCTCGTCTGCGTGGGCGCGGTGAACCCCGAGGCGGAGATCTGCGACGGGCAGGACAACAACTGCAACGGCGCGATCGACGACATGCCCGTCGACGTGGGCGCGACGTGCGGCCTGACGGACGTCGGTCCTTGCCAGAAGGGCGTGGAGCAGTGCCTGCCCGGCGGCGCGAAGACCTGCGTCGGTGAGATCACGCCGAAGACCGAGACGTGCAACGGCGTGGACGACGACTGCAACGGCCTCGTCGACGACGTCGCGGGCGCGGGCTCGGCGTGTGGTCAGAGCAGCACCGCGCCGTGCAAGCTCGGCACGCTGCAGTGCGTGGGGCAGGCGCTCACGTGTGTCGGGAACATCGACCCGGCGAACGAGAGCTGCAACATGGTCGACGACGACTGCGACGGGCAGGTCGACGAGGGCATCCCGCTCCAGCAATGCGTGCCCGTCGGCGCGCCGCCGAACCTCGTGTACGGCGGCCTGAGCAAGTGCGTGAAGGGCACCCAGGCGTGCGGCGGCGCGTGCACGGGTTACATCGGCCCGAGCGCGGAGACGTGCAACAGCCTCGACGACGACTGCGACGGGATCGTCGACAACAACCTGAACCTCGGCGCTTGCAACGTGCCGCCTCCGCCTCCCGCGGGCGCGACGTCGCCGTGCCAGGCGGGCACGTTCACCTGCGTGGGCGGCGTGCAGACCTGCCAGAACGCGGTGGGGCCGTCGAGCAGCGTCGATAGCTGCGGCGTCGACTCGAACTGCGACGGCACGCTGACCGGCCAGCCGAACCTCCAGACCGACGTCGCGAACTGCGGCGCGTGCGGCAACAACTGCTACGCGAACGCGGTGCACTCGATCTGGTCGTGCACGACCGGCATGTGCGTCTTCCAGGGCTGCGAGAACGGCTACTACGATCTCAACGGTGACAACACCTGCGAGTACAGTTGCCAGTACAAGCAGGCCCAGGAGATCTGCAACGGCGAGGACGACGACTGCGACGGGCAGATCGACGAAGGCGTCATCGCCCCGACGCCGGTGCAGGTCTGCGGCGTGAGCGTCACGGCCACGTCGCCGGAGTGCACGACGCAGGTGGCGGTCACCTGCACGCAGGGCGCGTGGCAGTGCACGTTCCCGGCGGGCGTCTGCAACGGGCCTGCCCCGAACTACTGCTCGGGCGCGACCGAGGTCTGCGACAACCTCGACAACGACTGCGACGGCATCCGCAACGAGAACGTGCCGAACTTCGGCAAGCCGTGCGCGAGCGACGACGGCCTGCCGGCGCCCGGACACGGCGCTTGCCGGACGACGGGCACGTTCGTGTGCAACGGCCTGAACGCCACGACGTGCAACGCGGTCAAGGCCGACTGCGCGTCGCTACCCGGAGGCTGCACCGAGGCCTGCGACGGCGTGGACAACGACTGCGACGGGCTCGTCGACGAGTCGTACGTGTCGAAGGGCTCGAACGCCACGTACTACGTGAAGCCCGCCGTCACGCGGATCTCCACGAACCGCTGGATCTACAGCTACGAGGCGAGCCGGCCGAACGCGATCACGGATCTCGCGAACAACGTGATCACGCCTGGCAGCGGCAACGGCTATCACACGAGCGCTCCTGCGGGCACGACGCTCGACAAGACGCTCGCGTGCTCGGTGCCCGGCAAGCTGCCGTGGTTCAACGTCACGCCGCGTGAGGTCGAGCAGACGTGCGCCGCCGTCGGCGGCTTCATCTGCTCGACGACCGAGTGGACGAACTCGTGCCAGGCGACGCTCGGCTGCCAGTGGGGCTACAACCCGCGCGGCGCCGCGTGCACGTCGACGTACACGGCCTCGAAGTTCTGCAACATCGGCCCCTCGTTCGACTTCAGCCCGGGGACGGCGGGGGATCAGGACGGCCTGCTCTTCACGGGCTCGTCGAGCTTGCAGAACTGCTGGGCGGACTGGTCGAACCTGCAGGGCAACACGACCGCGACGAACAAGCTCTTCGACATCACGGGCAACCTGCGCGAGATCACGAAGAGCGCGACGAACACGTATCCGCTCATGGGCGGCGCGTTCAACACCGGCGACGCCGGCGGCGCGACGTGCTCGTTCCAGTTCTACACGGTCGACGAGAACTTCAAGCTCTTCGACCTCGGCTTCCGCTGCTGCTTCTCGGCGAACCCCGGCTGACAAAACGAATCGAGCGGGCGCCTCGCACGGCGCCCGCTCGATCGGTTCATGCTTCGTCCTCGCGCCCGTCTCGGCGCGCCCTCGTTCAATCCCTGCGGTGGTGATTCGTGAGGCCCAGGCCCTCGGCCGCGGGCAGGGTAAAGTGGATCGTGCTGCCGCGACCCAGCTCGCTCTGCGCGCCGATGTGCCCGCCGTGCGCCTCGACGATGCCCTTGGCGACGTAGACGCCGAGGCCCATGCCCTGGCACGCGCGGCGCCCCTCGGGCGGCCTGCGCGAGAACAACATCGGCCGATCGAGCTCGGCGATGCCGGGCCCCGTGTCGGTCACCGAGAAGCGCGCGCCGGAGGGCGTGGGCTCGGCGCGGATGGTGATCGATCCGCCCTTCTGCATGAAGCGCGCGGCGTTGCCGACGAGCCGGGAGAGGACCTGCAGCACGCGGGCGCGATCCACGTAGAGCGCCGGCAGATGCGGGACGACCTCCTTCACGACCGCGATCGGCCGCTGCGCCGTGGCGAGGGCCGCGGCCATGGCGGCGGCCTCGACGATCGACGCTGCGTCGTGCACCTCCTGCCCGATCGACAGCCTCCCGGCGTCGATGTGCGCGGCGTCGACGAGGTCCTCGACGATCTGGTTCATGTCGAGGGCTGCGCGCTTGATCGTCTGGAGTTGACGATCGTGCGTTGGTTCCCCGCCGAGCTCCCGCGCGAGCAGCGTCGTCGTCACCATCACGACGCCGAGCGGGTTGCGCAGGTCGTGCGAGACGATGGTGAGCAGCTCCGCGCGCTGCGCCTCTGCGGCTTGTGCGCGTCGCTCGAGCTCTCGGCATCGCCGCTCGAGCTCGGCCACGTAGCGCGCGTCTTTCGTCTGCGCGGTCGGCATGCGAGCGCGCTTCTGCGCGGCGCGCGCCGTGCTGCGCGGAGACCCATTTGCCGACTTGCTAGCTTGTTTGCGTTTCCTCGCTTCGGCCACGATCGCCTCTTCTTTTTGCAGAGTAACGCGATCGCGCCTGGTCGATGCAGTCGGAGATCACCGGACTCGGCCGTCCGTGCCTTTATGTGCGGAGACGCCGCGTCGGGTTTCTCCTGATATGCGGCTCAGGCGCGTCTCCACGGCCCAAGAAGGGCAATAGGCCGTGCCTGAGGTTCCTCGCCTGCGGCTATCATCGTCCCTTGCCCACGACGCACGGCGCGCCGTGGTGTGAGAGACGCGCGCTCCATTGATGACCGGGGGTTTTACGTCGTGAAGACGACAGACGAAACTGGGCTCGGGCAACAGCACGGCGGCCTCTCGCCGCTCGTACTCGTGGTCGACGACTTCGACGACAACCGCGAGATGTTCACGGAGTTTCTTTCGTTCTCCGGGTTCCGTGTGGCGCAGGCTTCGACCGGGCGCGAGGCGCTCGCGCAAGCGTTCTCCCTGCTGCCCGATCTGATCCTCATGGATCTGTCGTTGCCCGAGCTCGACGGGCTCGAGGCGACGCGGTGCCTGAAGAGCGACGAGCGAACCAAGCGCATCCCGATCGTGGCGCTCACGGGGCATGCGCTCGCGGGTCACTCGAAAGACGCGAAGGAGGCGGGCTGCGATTCGTTCCTGACCAAGCCCTGCCTGCCGGATGCGCTGGTGACCGAGATCAAGCGGGTCCTCGGCGCGCGAGGCCGATAGCGGGCGCGGAGCGCTCTGCGCCGCGGAGGGGGGAGCATGAGAGCATCCGGCTCACGGGTGGGCGTGCGCGCGGATCGCGTCACGCAACAGGCGGGCGGCTTCGTCCCAGTCGACTGGCTTGACCAGGACCGCGTCGAACGCGCTGTTCGCGAGCTTGGCGCGCGCCGACAGATCACGCCGGCCGGTGCACGCGAAGAGCGCCATCTTCTGCGTCGCGGGGTCGGAGCGCAGCGCCTCGGCGACGACGAAGCCGTCGATGCCGGGCATACGCAGGTCGCACAGGACGGCGTCCGGTACGTCCTGCGTGGCGAGGAAGACGCCGCGCAGGCCGCCCTTCGCGCGCTCGACCTGGAAGCCGTGCGCCTCGAGCGAAGCCTCGGCGATCGCGAGGAAGTCCGGATCGTCGTCGACGATGAGGACCCGCGGGCGAAACGTGCTCGTCTGCTCCATCTCGCCCTCGCCCATCGCCTGCGCCATCCCGCCCCCTCCGACTGCACGCAAAACGCCTCTGTCCACGCGAGAGCACGCGCGACGGGACGCTTCGCTCCCCCATGTCTTGGACCGGCTCCGGGAATGCGCAATGCGGCGGCGCGGTCTCGACGATCTTCGTCCACGCGCGACGCGAAGTCCGTCCGGCGGCTCTGCGCGCGATCTCCTCGGACTGCGGGATCTCCAGCGTGCTACGCCGTGTGCGCCGTGTTCTCGGTCAACGCTTACCGCGCCCCTTCTCGGGCTCTAGAGAGTGCCTCATGAGTGTCGACGAGGTTTTCTTCGACCGCGTGGCCCACGACCTCCGTGGTGAGCTCTCGACGATGCTCGCCGGCGTCCACTACTTGCTCCGCTTCGGCCGGGATCTCTCGCCTCCGACGCGCGAGATGCTCGAGCGGGTGAGCGGCGCGGGCGAGCGGCTCACGCGTATGCTCGCGGAGCTCGACGACGCCGTCTGGCTGCTCGACACCCAGAAGCAGCTCGTGCTCGCGCCTCTCCGCTTCGGCGATCTCCTCGACGAGGTGATGTCGCGCGTGGAGCCGACGGTGAAGACACGAGGCGTGCGCCTCGTTCTCGACCTCACGGACGAAGACGCCGCGGCCGAGGTCATCGGCGACGTGGACCTCCTGGCCACGGCCCTCACCTCCGTCGTCGACCTCGCCACCTTGCGCGCGCCGCAGCGGACGGTGCACGTCACGGCCGCGGCCAAGGGCAGCGCGCCGATCGTGCGGGTCTCGGACGAGGGGGACGCCGTGCCCAAGGACGTGCTCGCGCGCCTCTTCGAGCCCTTCGTCGAGCGGGAGATCGTGCCACGCGAGACGCACGGGCGGCGCAAGCTGAGGCTCGGGATCGGCCTGCCGATCGCGCGGGCGATCTTCGAGGCGCACGGCGGCTCGCTCGTCGTGCAGCCGGGCGACGCGGGGCTCACGCTCGAGTGCACGGTCTCCAAGCTCGACGCCTCCGCCGTGCCCGAGACGGCGCGCGCAGCCTCCGGTTAGTCGGCGCCTTGCGACCACCAGGCGGCCGTGCTCCGGTAACGCATGGCACGTGCTCGGCTCGTCTTCATGGGTGCACTGCTGACGCTCCTCGGAGGCTGCTCCGAGCCTGCCGGGGCGGCTCGCACCTGCAGCGGCGTCGCGCTCGACGGGTCGGTCTTGATGCTCGCCGGCAACCTCCAGGCGAGCGGCCTCGGGCGCATCGACGCGACCGGCTGCATGACCGAGATCCCCGACATCTCGCTCGGCGCCGACCCGTCGCTCTCTCTCGGCCGCGGCGGGCCCTTCGTGTGCGTGCGTGACGAGGGGCTCGTGCGCGCCGTCGATCCGGCGACGCTCGCGATCACCCGCATGTGGGTCGCGTTTGGCGCGTCCGAAGGGACGTTCGAACTCGCGACCGGCGGCACCGCGAAGGGGCCGCACAACCCGCACGACGCCGATCTCGACGCCGACGGCAGGCTCTGGGTCGCGCGCTTCGAGCAGCCCGGCGTCGCGGTCCTCGAGCCCGACGGCAGCTTCGGCGGCGTGGTGGATCTCTCGGCGTTCGCCGACGTCGACGGTTTGCCCGAGATCGAGGCGATCCGCGTCGTCGGCGATCACGCGTATGCCGTCGTCGAGCGCCTCGATCGCCGCACGTGGAAGCCCGCGGAGGACGGGGCCATCGTGGTGATCGACGTCGCCTCGCGGAGCGTCGTGGGTTCGATCGACCTTGGCGGGAAAAACCCCTTCGGCCGGATGAACGTTGCGCCCTGGGATCCCTCGGGCAAGACCGTGGCCCTCGCGATGCCGGGCGACTTCTACGCGATCGATCCGGGGCATGCGGCGGCGATCGTGGACCTCGAGGCCCGCGAGGTTCAGGGCATCGCCGAGGAGAGCGCCCTGGACGGGTCGATCTCCGAGGTCGCGCTCGCGGCGCCCGACGAGGTGTATGTGATCGTCGCGGGCACGGCGCTCGAGAACCCGACCCGCCTCGTGCGCCTCGATCCGTCCGGAAAAACCGCGCCGCGTGTCCTGGCCGATACGCGCGAAGGCGGCCGGAGCGGTAACTTCGACTACGCGGGCCTCGCCGTGGTGGGAAGGCACGTCTTGCTCGGCGACCGTGCCTACGGCGCGCCCGCGATTCGTATCTTCGAGCGCGCGACGGGCAACGAGGTCGGCGCTCTCCGGCCCGAGCGCCTTCCGCCCCTGTCGCTCTTGCCCTTGCCTTGAGGGAGCCTTTCGCGCTTGTGCCTCCCGGGCGAACATCGTTTACCATCGAGCGAAACCCCTTGGCAGATCGAGCCCCTTCTTCGATGTTGAGCTCTGCGCTCGCCGAGCGTGGCGTGCCGATGCGTTCCCTCGAAGAGGCGATCGCGCGGCAAGTCGTGCATGGCGGTGACCTCGTGACGAACCTGCTCGAGGTCGGCGGGTTCCGCGAGGAGATGCTCGTGCCCCTGCTCGCCGAGGTGATGGGCCTCGAAGAAGCGCCCTCGGGCAAACTCCCGCAGCCGCTCGCGCAGGTGCTGCGGCTCGTGCCCGGGGACCTCGCGATCCGCCACGGCATCTTCCCGCTCGCGCTCACGCGGCGCGTCCTGACGATCGCCACTGCCGAGCCCCTCTCGCCGGCCGTCGAGGGGGACCTCGCGTTCGCGCTCGCCGTCGAGATCCGGCAGAGCGTCGCGCCCCTCGTCCGCATCCGGCAGGCGATCGAAGAGGCGTATCAGATCCCGCTCGATCGCCGCTTCCTCCGGCTCGTCGCCAAGCTCGAGAGCCGCCCCGATCCGAGCCCCACCGTCGCGCCTCCGCCGCGGAGCCTCGAGCAAGCACGCGCCTCCTCGCGCCCGCCGCCGGAGCGCGCGCCCGAGCCCCCCGTCGCCACGCCGCATCCGCCCACGCAGACGCCGGACACGCTCGTCGCGGGCGCCGCTCCGCCGCTGGCTCCGACGCGCACGAAGCTCTCGGCCACGCCCGCGGCCTCCCGTGCGGCGCGCGCCGATCTGCCGAGGGCCAGGCCGACCGTCGAGGTCGTCGCGCCGAAGCCGGCCCCCGCGCCCGCGAACGCCGTCGCCTCCCCGCGGCGCCCGCTGACCAGCGACGAGATGCCCGAGACCATCGCCGCGCCTCCTGTCGACGCGCCCCTCGCGGACGTGGCCGAGGAGGACGCGCCCGTCTCGCGCAGGCCTGATCGCCCTCTGCGACGCGAGTCGAACCGCGCTCACACGAAGGCCAGCGTGCTCCGCCGCGCGGTCACCGGCGATCGCAAGACGCGCGCGGAAGGCGGCGCCGATCGCCGCCCCGCGCGGCCTCGACGCAAGGGGCCCTTCACCGCGGCGATGGCCGAGGAGGAGCTCGGCGAGGCGACCACCACCGACGCCGTCCTCGACATCTTTTTTGCCTTCGCCCACCAGTTCTTCGAGTACACGGCCCTCTTCGCCGTGCACGGCGACGTCGCCGACGGCCGTGACGCCTCGGGCCCCGGCGCGGGCGCGGCGCGGCTCATGTCCCTCGCCGTGCCCCTCGGCCGTCCGAGCCTGCTCGCCCTCGCGCGTGAACGCAGGGCGCCCGTGATCATGCCGCCCGCCGTGGGTGACCTCGACGTCGAGATCATCGCCGAGCTCGGCCGTGCGACCCGCGCCGAAGCAGGGACCCGCGCGCCGGCCGTCCTCGTCCTGCCGATCGTCGTGAAAAACCGTACGGTCGCGCTGCTGTACGGCGACGACGGCGCCGTCGACGTCGAGCTCTCGGCGATCGGGGACGTCATCGCCATCGCGGGCCTCACGGCCGAGGCGCTCGAACGCGCGATCCTGCGCAAGAAGCGCGGCGGCGCTCCGGGAGACGGCGCTCCGGCGAAGCGCCCGCCCCGGATTGCGCCGCAGCCGCAGGCCCAGGGCGCGGCGCGTAAGGTCGGCCTGGTCGCGCTCGCCCGCGCCCTCGAACTGCCGGCGCGCTCCACGAACGCGGCCGAGCCGCCCGCGCCGGAGCCCAAGTCCCCGCCGCCGACGACGGCTGCCATCTCCACGATCGCCGTAACCTTGCCGTCCGCCTCCGCGATGGCGCCGGCCATGCTCCAGGCGAGCCCGCAGGCTCGACCCGCGGACGAGACCTCCTTCGCGGGTATCGCCTCGAGCCAGCCGCGCCCTGCGCCGCAGCCCGTCCCCGAGCCGCCCCGCACGCCCTCTGCGACGCCCCCGGCCGCTCCGCAGACCACGCCGCAGCCTACACGCGCCACGCTCGACGAGACGTTGACGAGCCCCACCCCCGCCCCGGGGCCCGTCACCTCGCGCCCCGAGCCGCTCGCCTTGCGCCCCCCCGAGTCCGACAGCACCTGGGAGATCACGGGCCGCAGCCGAACGGCCCCCCCGTCGCGTCGCCGGCGCACGCCGCTCGGCGTCGTCGCGACGGGCCGCGTGCGCCTCACGCCTCCCACGCCCGCGCCGCCGCCCATCACGGCTGTTTCCCAGCCTCCCGAGGCGGGACGAGCGCCTCTGCCGGCCCCGCCTCCGCGGGTGGCTCGCCGGGCCATCGCGCCGAGCTTCGGCGGCCGCAGCAAGGCCTCCCAGGGGCTCGGCGCGCAGCCCTTGCCCCCCGAGCCGCCTCCGAACGCCATCGCCGCGCCGCCGACGCCTCCCGTGCCTCCCGTGCGCCCCGTGGTGCCCACGGCGCCGGCCGTGCCCGCGCCCCCCGTGCGTGTCCCGCCCCCGGGCGGCGACACGTACACCCCGGGGCCGCCGGAGACCCTGCCAGGACCGCCGGTTGAAGCATGGGGGCTCCGCCCCGCCGCGGCCGCGCCCGCACCAGCCGTCGCCGAGTGGAGCGCGGCTCCCGCGGGCAGCACCACACCGGGCCGACCTCGCCCTGCGGGCCCCGACCCCATCACCCTCGTGCAGCGTTTCCTCGAGACCGGCGCCGACGACGGCGACGCCTTCAAGGAGCTCGTGCGCCTCGGCGAGGCCGCCATGCACGCCATCATGGCCCGCTTCCCTGGCCCGCTGCGTCTCGACCCGCGTGTCCTCTCGCGTGGCGCCGAGCTCCCGCTCGCCTCTCGCAGCGGCCCGCTCCTCGGCCTCATCCATGCGATGGGCCGCTCTGCCGTCCCTTTCCTCGCCGTGCGCAGCACCGCCGGTGATCCGGACGTCCGGTTCTGGGCGACGCACCTCCTCGGCGAGCTCGTGTATCCCGAGAGCGCGCAGGCCGTCTTCACGCGTATCTTCGACGACGCGGCCCCCGTGCGTCGCGTCGCGCGTCGCGCGGCCGCGGCGCTCGTCGCCGCCGGGCCTGCGACCGAGGCGCCGATCCTGCCGACGCTCGAGCGCCTCGCGCGAAACGCCGGCGAGCGTGTGGGCCGGCGGCAGCTCGCGATCGAGGCCCTGGGCGAGCTCGCCTCGCCGAAGGTGGTCCCCGTGCTCATCACGATGCTCTCCGAGACGAGCTCCGAGCTCGTGGAGGCCGCGCACCGCGCGCTCGTGATCGTCACGCGGCACGACTTCCGTCGCGACGCGGGCAAGTGGAACGATTGGTGGTCCAACAATGGCGCGCGCGGCCGCGTCGAGTGGCTCATCGACGCGCTCCTCTCCGAGTCGCCCACGCTTCGCCGCGCCGCTGCGGAGGAGCTCGCGCCCCTCGTCGGCCGCGATCTCGGCTACTACGACGATCTCCCCGAGGACGAACGCGAGGCCGCGCAGGTCCGTTACGTCCTCTGGTGGGAGCAAGAAGGACGGCACAAGAAGCGCGGCTGATCGGACGCACAAAACGCCACGAGGGAGCCTCTCGGCTCCCTCGTGACGTTTGTTTCGTTCTATCAGCTCGAAGAAGGGATCACTTCTTCGCGGCCTGCTCCTTGAGGGTCAGGTCGATGAGCTTCTTGAACTTCGGGAACGCCTGGGCACCGCTGATGAAGTAGCCCTCCGTCTTGCCCGGGGCGGCGATGTGGAAGGCCGGCGTGCCGCTGATGCCCGCCTTGTCGGCCACGGCGCTCTCGCTCTCGATGAACTTCTTGTGCGCCTCGCTGTCGAGGGCGCTCTTGAACTTCCCGAGGTCGAGGCCCTGCTCCTCGGCGTACTTCTCGAGCGTCGTGCGGGCGAACGCGTCGGGCGTGCCCGCGCCCTTGAAGAGGGCCGCGTGCATCTTCCAGAAGCCCTCGTTGCCCTTCTGCTTCTTGGCCTCCTCGGCCGCGAGCGCTGCGGGCATCGCGTTCTTGTGGAACGGCAGCGGCTTGTGGCGCCAGACGATCTTCACCTTGTCGCCGTAGGCCTTCTCGACCTGCTCGACCGTGGCCTCTGCGCGCTTGCAGAAGGGGCACTCGAAGTCGCTGAAGATCTGCATCACGACCTTCGCCTTGTCGTTGCCCTTCCAGGCGGACTCGGACGGCGCGACGTCGACGGTCTTCTTCTCGGGCGGGGGCGGCGTCTTGCCGTCCTTGATGATCTCGTTGTAGAGGTCCTTCGGCGCGACGCCCTTGGCGACGAGGGCCTGGGCCTTCTTCATCTCCTCGTCGATGACCGACTTGAACTTCTCGAGCGGCTGCGCGCCGACGAGGCGGCGGCCGTTGATGAAGAAGTGCGGCGTGCCGCTCGCCTGGAGCTCGTCGGCGAGGTCCTGGTCGGCGGTGATCTCGGCAGAGTACTTCTTGTCGAGGATCGCGGCCTTGACCTTGTCGACGTTCAGGCCGAGCTCCTTGGCGTAACCGAGGAGGTCCTCGTCGCTGAGCTTCTGCTGGTTCTTCCAGAGCAGATCGTAGGCGGCCCAGAAGCCCGCCTCGCCCTTCTGGGCGCGGGCCTCACGCGCGAGCTCCGCGGCGGGCTCGGCGCGCGGGTGCATCGGCAGCGGGTTGTCCTTCCAGACGATGCGGACCTTGTCTCCGTAGTCCTTCGAGATCTGGTCGAGCGTGGGCACCACGCGGCTGCAGAAGGGGCACTGGAAATCGGACCACTCGACGATGGTCACGAGCGCCGTCTCGGGGCCCTTCGTGGGCGAGTTGCCGACGGGCACCTTCCAGACGGTCAGGTCGTCCTTCGGCTGCTCGCGGTTCTGCGTCGGGGGCGCCTTCGCCTTGTTCTCCGTCGAGAGCTTGGCGTAGACCTTCTCCGGCTTCGTGCCGGCCTTGATCGCGGCGTCGGCGGCCTTGAGCTGCTCGTCGATCACCTGCTTGAACTTGTCGATCGGCTGCGCGCCGCTGAGCAGGATGCCGTTGATGAACGACGCCGGCGTGCCGGAGACGCCCGCGGCCTTGCCGGCGGCGAGGTCGGCGTCCACCTTCGCGGCGTACTCCTGCTTGTCGTAGGCGGCCTTGAACTTCGCCTTGTCCACGCCCGCCTGCACGGCCCACGCCTCGAAGTTCTCGGGCGTGAGGGCGCGCTGGTTCTGGAACGCGAGCTCGTGGAACTTCCAGAACGCCTCCGGGCCCTTGAGGCGGAGCACGGTCTCGGCCGCGACCGACGCCGGGCGCGCGTTCTTGTGGAAGGGCAGCGGGTTCGACTTCCAGATGATGCGCAGCTTCTGCGGGCCGTACTGCTGGCGGAGCTGCGTCAGCGTCGTCTCGACCTTGCTGCAGAAGGGGCACTCGAAGTCGCTGAAGAGCACCAGCGTGACGGGCGCGTTCGGCGAGCCCCACGTGGGATCCTTCGACGAGACGGGGATCGCCGCGTCGCTGTGATCCCAGGTCCCTCCGGCGACGTACTCCGACGTCGCCTCGGCGCTGGTGCCGCCGGCGCCGCGATCGATGCCCCACATCAGCGCCATCCCTGCCATGAAGCAGAGAAGGAAGCCGACGATGGCGGTTCCTTTGTTCATGTTTCTTCTCTTTCTTTCCAGGCACGGTGCTGCCCGCGCGGCGCTCCTTTTCGCGCCGCGAGAGCCGACACCTCGATCGCCCCGACGAACGTCCTTCGACGTCCTGGGGGGCGAAAACCCACGATCTGCAGCGCCGTCTCTCGATCGACGCTGCCCGTGACACGTGCGCTCCGGCGGCGCCCCCCCGCCTTCAACCAGGAAGGGCGCGGAGCCGGTGCGCGAGTTCTTCCTCTTCGCGCTGGATCACTCGAGCATTCGCTCGTCGCTCGCGCGCGATCCCGTGCGCGAGCGACCACGACCGAGCGTCAGGCGCAAGGAGGTCGATCGATCTCTCGGCGAACACCCCGCAGCGGGGCGCCCTCCACCGGCGGGAACGCCGGGAGCTCGACGGCGAACGCCGGTCGGAGATCGAAGGACGCCGACAGCATGGCGTCCGGCACGGTCGCGACGAACGATGCGGGGTTCTGCTCGCCGTGGGAGGCGCCGAGGGCGGGACCGAGGTCCCTGCCGTCACACGTGACCACCGCGTCGATACGCGCGTCGGTCTCCGGGTGAATCCGCCCCGGCGCGACCGCCGTGGCGCCCCGCTCGTCACACATGGCCGCGACCTCTGGATCGAGATCGTCCAGTGGATCCAGCGGAGCCGCACAATCCACGGCAGGCGCAGCCGCGCTCGTCGCGACGGAGCCCCCATCATCGTCACAAACCGGCACGATCGCTGCGTACGCGCGGAGCGGCACGAGCCAAACCACGGCGAATACCGCCGCGATGGCCAGCGCACGAAGAACCGCGACCCGCAACATCCGCCACATCCATAGCCGACCTGGGGCCACGCGGCAATTGTCTGCCGTCCTCCAAGCCTGTCGTCCCCTCCCGATGTCGGATTCTTGGCCCACCTTGTCTTACATTTCTAGCGTGTGGGCATGGCGACTGGCCCCCTCGAGATGGATCGCGCCGCGGACGGCGCGGCGCAAGTGATCGACGAAGAGCGCGCGGCGGCGGGCCCCGGGGAGGAGCTCCCGCGGGTCCTCGGTCGATACCTCTTGCTTCGTCGCATCGCGCGGGGCGGCATGGGCGAGGTCTACCTCGCGTCGACCATGGGCATCGAGGGCGCCGAGCGCCCCGTCGTCGTGAAGCTCATTCGCCGCGATCACGCCGCGGATCCGAGCTTCATCGCGCGTTTCCTCGACGAGGCCCGCGTCCAGGCGCAGCTCCAGCACTCCGGCGTCGCGCAGGTCCTCGAGGCTTCGCTCGACGACGAGACGGGCGAGCCGTACGCGGTCGTCGAGCACGTCGAAGGCAAGAGCCTCGGCGACGTCCGCGGCCGCGCCCACGCGCTCGGCTACCGGGTCGGCTGGGCCGAGGCCGTCGCGGTCGCCACGATGATCGCCGAGGCCCTCGCGCACGTGCACGAGCGCAAGGATCCCGCGGGCCGCGCCCTCGCCATCGTGCACCGCGATCTCTCCCCGCAGAACGTGATGGTCAGCTACGCGGGCGACGTGAAGATCATCGACTTCGGCACCGCGCGCGGCATGAACCGCCGCTGCCGCACCGTGAGCGGCGTGGTCTTCGCCAAGCCCGGCTACGTCGCGCCCGAGGTCGCCAACGGCGACACCGGCGACGCGCGGGTCGACGTCTACGCGCTCGGCGTGATGCTCTGGGAGCTCTGCGCGGGCCGGCGCTTCTTGCAGGGCGACGCGGCCGTACACATGGCCGCCGTCGCGCGGGGCGCGCAGAACCTCCCGCCCATCGCCGCGCAGATCGGCGCGCCGCCCGAGCTCGACACGATCCTCGCCAAGCTCACGGCCTTCGATCGCGACGTGCGGTACGGCCTCGCGCGTGTCGCCGCGCGGGACCTCGCCAAGCTCCTCGGCGCGGCGCCGCCCTTGCCCGGCGGCGAGCGAGGCGTCCGCGCGCGCACGCAGTACCTCATGCAGAGCCTCTTCTCGAGCGAGCCCGCCAAGAGCCGCCGCGAGTTCGCGCGCCTCGTCGTGTCCGCGCGCAGCACCTTCGAGGCCGCCATCGAGGAGAGGGCCCGCCCCGCGGCGCCGCAGGCCCTGCCTGCCGAGGAAGAGGGCCTCTTGCCTGGCACGCGCCTGCGGCTCGTGCGTGAGATCGGCGGCGGCGCGACCAGCGTCGTGCACGAGGCCGAGCACGTGGACCTCGGCCGCCGCGTCGCCGTGAAGATCCTCGCCCCCGAGCACGGCGCCTCGCCCGAGTTCGCCGCGCGCTTCCGCCGCGAGGCCCGCGCGATGTCGCGCCTCGCGCACGAGGGCCTCGTCGACCTCCACGACTTCGGCCGCGCCGCCGACGGCCGCCTCTTCTGCGTGATGGAGCTGCTCGAGGGCGAGACGCTCGAGTCTCTGATCGGCCGCGAGCGCGAGGTCGACTGGCAACGCGCGCTCCGCATCGTGATCCGCGCGCTCGGCGCGCTCGAGGTCGCGCACGCCGCGGGCATCGTGCACCGCGACGTCAAACCGGCGAACGTCTTCCTCACGCAAAACGGCAGCGTCAAGGTCCTCGACTTCGGCCTCGCGCACACGCCCGACGACATCGGCGAGGCGGCGCTCGGCGCGCCTGGGGGCGACAACGCGGTCGCGGCTGGCTTCACGCTCTTCGGCACGCCCGAGTACATGGCGCCCGAGCAGGCGGCGGGTGGGCGCGTCGACGGCCGCGCCGATCTCTACGCGCTCGGCTGCGTGCTCTACGAGATGCTCACCGGCGCCTTGCCCTTCCCGGGCGCGAGCGCCGCGGCGATCGTCGACGCCAAGATGAAGGGCAGCCCCGAGCGGCTGCGTGATCGCGCGGCGGGCAAGCGCTTGCCCGAGGCCGTCGACGCGCTCGTCATGCGCGCCCTCTCGCGCCACCCTGGCCTGCGCTTCCAGAGCGCCGCCGAGATGCGCGAGGCCGCGGTGCTCGCCCTCGGCGCCCCCGTGCGCGCGCGCCGTCGCCGCAGGACCGCAGGGTTCGCCGCGCTCGCCGCGGCGATGGCGTTCGCGACCGTGCTGCTCGCCGGCAAGGCGAAGGACATCGGCGCGAGGTTGCCCGTCGCGTGGCAAGACACGCCCGCGCCCGCCGTCGTCGCCGAGCCCGCGCCCGCTGCCGCTGCCGAGCCCGCGCCCGCTGCCCCTGCCGACCCCGCTCCCGTCGCCGCTGCCGAGCCTGCTCCCGCTGCCGAGCCCGCGCCTGCGCCCGAGCCCCTCCAGCTCGCGGAGGTCCCCATCTCGGCCGCCCGCTCGGAGCCTGCGCCCGCGCCTGCTCGTCCTCGCGCGACGACACGCAAGCCGAAGAAACACACCGCCGCGAGCTCCTCGATGCTCGCTGCGGTCGCGAAGAACGACAAGCCAACCGTCACGGCCGCCTCGGGTGACAAGGCTTCCACCGAGGCGACCAAGGTCGTCCACGCCGTCGAGCCGACCGAGCCCTCGCATGTCGAGCCCACGAAGGCCAGGGCCGAGCCGGCTCGTTCGAAGCGCAACAAGAAGAAGACCCCCACGGCGTCCAAGGCGGGCGAAGGCGCCAAGCCGGCGGGCAAGTCCAAGTAGCCGTCCGCGCGCATTTTGCTCGATCGCGCGCCCTCACGTTGTATACCGCGCACCCTCGATGGCCCAGATTGCTCCGCCCGCCGTGGGTGAAAACGTCGTCACCTCCGGCCCGCCGCACCGAGCCATTCTCAAGCTGGCTCTGCCGACCGTCGGCGCGATGCTCACGCAGAGCGTCGTCAACGAGATCGACATCGTCTTCTTCGCGCGGCTGCCCTGCCCGGAGTCGTCGAACGCCCAGGCCGCGCTCCTCCCTTCGCTCATCGTCCTCTGGCTCTTCGGCGGCTCGCTCTCCGCCATCTCCGTCGGCACGCAGGCCTTCGTCGGCCGCCGCTTCGCCGAGAAGAACCACGAGGACGCGGGCGCGGTCCTCTTCAACGCGGCGCTCTTCGCGCTCGTCGCGGGCGTCGTCTTCTCGGCGATCGGCTACCTCGCGACGCCCGCGATCCTCGGCGCGATCATCAAGGTCGAGGGCGCGCGCACGGCGGCGGACGAGTACCTCAAGTGGCGCCTGCTCGGCGTCACCTCGATGGCGACCACCTTCGCCTTCAAGGCCTTCTTCGACGGCATCGGCAAGACGCACATCCACCTCGTCTCGGCCGTCGTGATGAACGCCTTGAACATCGTGCTCTGCTTCTTGCTCATCTTCGGCAACGAGGCGCTCGGCATCTCGAAGATGGGCATCGCGGGCGCGGGCATCGCGGGGTTCGTCTCCACGTACGTCGGCCTCGCGATCATGGTCGGTTACGCGCTCCTGCCGCAGTACCGCAAGCTCTACGCCCCGTTCCGCGTCCGGAACCTCGACCGCGGCTTGACGTGGTCGATCTTGAAGCTCTCGATCCCGAGCAGCGTGGCCACCATCGCGGTCATGACGGGCTTCGCGCTCTTCGCGATGATCGCGGGCAAGCTCGACGAGGTGCACCCGATGGGCGTGGTCTCGGCGATGTGCCCGGGTGGCAAGGCCGAGCCGGTCAACGGCGCGGCGACGACCGTGATCGTCGGCGTCCTCAAGCTCACCTTCACGGCGTGCCTCGCCTTCGGCACCTCGACGGCGACCCTCGTCGCGCAGTCGCTCGGCGAGCGGAACAGCGACAAGGCCGAGACGTTCGGCTGGACGTCGGTGCGCCTCGGCCTCTTGATCTTCGGCGTCGTGGGCCTCTGCGAGGCGGTCTTCGCGCCGCAGATCCTGGCGTTCGTCTCGCAGAGCGAGGTCGTGCGCGAGGTGGCGCTCGGGCCGATGCGGGTGATGGGCATCTGCACGCCGGTCATCGCGATCGGGATGATCCTCACGCAGGCGCTCTTCGGCGCGGGCAACACGCGCTTCGTGATGATCGTGGAGCTCTTGCTCCACTTCCTCTGCCTCGTGCCCCTCGCGTGGCTGCTCGGCATCACGCTCGACTTCGGCCTGATGGGCATCTGGGCCGCGGGCGTGGTCTACGCGGTGCTCCTCGCGGGCGTGATGGTCTTCAAGTTCCGGAGCGGCGACTGGAAGAAGATCGCGCTCTGATCAGCGGGCGAACGCCGACCCGCTCCACCGATACCGGATCGGGCCGAGGTTGCTCCAGGGGAGCAAGAGCGGCTCGATCCCGCCGGCCGTCGCGCTCGTGTCCTGCGTGAACGGGTACGTCGCGGCGGTCCACGTGGTCGCCTTGCCGGAGGCGAGCTCGATCTCCACGCCCTTGCCGGCCTTCACGAAGCGGTACGCGCCGCTCACCTTCTTCTTGCCGATCGCGCGCCCGATCTCCGCGGCGAACACGCGCTTCACGCCCTCGCCCTCGAGCCTGTAGACGAGCAACACGTCCCGATCGACCGTGCCTCCGCCTGCCTCGGGTGAGGCGTTCGCGTGCAGCGTGCCTTGCACGATGATCTCGGCTTTCCCGTCGCCGGTCAGATCCATCGCGCTCACCTCGGTGATGTCCGTGCCCTTCGTGAACTGCGAGAGCGACAGGTACGAGTAACCCGCGCCGCCCTTGAAGCCCTTGCCGAAGATCACGAGGTCTCGATCGTGCAGCAGGATCGACTCGACCTGCTTGTCGCCCGAGACGTCCGCCGACACGTTGAAGCGCGGCTTGCCCGTCACGCCGCGCTCTCTCTTGTAGAGCGCGTGGACCTGCTCGAGCAGCTCGCTCGCGCTCGGGCCCTTGGGCGCCTCGGGCTTCAAGGTCTCGCCTGCTGCCTTGGGGGCGGGCGGGGGCGTCGCGGCTTGGCTCGCCTCGGCTGCCTTCGTGAAGGCCTTGCCGTTCCATTTGTACGTGCGCGACGCGGTCGTCTCCCAGGGCAGGAGCGCGGGGTTCATCGAGCTCTCGCGTGGCTCGTGGTAGTTGCCGGCGTGGAACTCCTTCGCCTTGCCGGCGAGGACGGTGATCGCCACCTTCGCGCCGTCGCTGTCGAAGCGCACCTCGTTCTCGACCGCGCCCTTCTCCGTCACGATCGCGATCTCGTGCTGGAGGAGCGTCGTGGGGACGTCGCTCTTTCCGAACTGCAAGACCTGCAGGTACTCGCGGTACTTCTTCGGCGTGCCGAGGCGCTTGCGCAGGACGAGCTCCGCTTGCCCGTCGCCCGTCACGTCCCGCGCCTCGAACGAGGGCAACATGCCGCCGCGTACGTCGACGTCGAGGTCGTTCCAGTAGTACTCGGTGCCTTTGCGGAAGGTCGGGCCGAGGACGATGAGGTACCGATCCCAGACGAGCACGCGCTCCTTCAGCGCGTCGCCCGCGACGTCCGCGATCAGGTTGAACTTCGGCGCGCCGCGCACGCTCTTCTGCTTGAGCAGCCCCTCGGCGAGGGCTTGCTCGCTCTCGATGGACACGGGCGGCAGGGACTCGTACTTCGTCGAAGGCGCGGTGCCGAGGGCGGCCTCGACGGTGCTGCTCGTGTCGGCGTCGTGCACGTGGATGGCGCCGCGCAGGCCGACGCGGGTCGTCGTGGCCGGGGGGAAGGCGCTCCAGGGGATACTCGCCTCGAGCGTCCATCCGCCCGCGCGGGGAGCTTCGATGACCTTGGCGCCCGCGATGGCCTTGCCGTCCTTGGTCTTGGCCGCGCCGGCGGACTTGCCCGGATCACCGGGGAAGAGGCGCACCTCGTGCACGACGCCGCCGGGAAAGCCGAGCGTGAGGGCGACGTGGTCGCCGCCGCCGCCGCGCAGGACGTCGTCGGTGACGTCGACGGCGAGGAAGATGTTCGTGCCGTCGTAGGAGAGGGCGGCCTTCGCCTCGAGGTCGTTCTTCGAGGGCTTGCCCTTGGTGGCGTGGGAGAGCGCCATCAGCGAGGCCCACTCCTTGGGGACGCCGTCGAGCTTGATGGACCTCGGCTCGACGAGCGACGCGCGGACGGCCGAGCCCGCGGCGTCAGCCGGCGAGGCGGCGAAGAGGGCGCCCGCGAGGGCCGCGAGGGCGGTGAAGGAGGAGCCGAGGCGAGGGCGATGAGGCGTCATGAGCAGGGTATGGACGGGGGCAGGGGGCCTTTGTTCACCATGGGTGAGGGGCGCTCGGAGACGAATGTTCCCGCGAAGATAACCGGGCGAAGTGGCCCTGGGGAGGCGGTCAATCGTGTGCCCAGGGTGATCGAACGTTCGAACGGAGGGAAGTGACCGGGACGCGCGGGGGATCGAAGGTTCGAAGGGGCGCGGGAGAGGGTTACGCGCGGGGGATCGAAGGGTCGAAGGGGCGCGGGAGAGCGTTGCGCGAGGGTGTTCGAAGGGGTCGGAGGGGCGCGGGAGAGAGTTGCGCGAGGGTGTTCGAAGGCTCGAAGGGGGAGGGGAGAGGGGCGGGTCCTGATCAAACTTGATCAGCCGGTTCGTCGCGACGAACGCGCGAGTCTCCCCGTCGAGCCCCCTCCGATGTCCGGCGAGGTGGGCGCGTGTCCTTCCTGAACGCGTGGCGCGGACCGGCATCGTCCGAGCGCCGAGCATGGCACGGTTGACCCGCGGTTCGGCGCCCCGATCTCCGCGGGCAAACGGTCCGGCCTAGGACAATTCATGTCCTACCCAATTGCTGAATAACCACGAAAAAACGGCGAATCGTGATAGATTCATCCCATCGAGTGAGCCGCTGGAACGGTCGAGCCGACGACGCGCATGGGGCGCGACGCGGCGCCCGTGGCGGCCCTTGCTGGGGTCCGCGTCGTGGCGAACGTCCTGCCCATCGAGAAGCGCACCGACGTGGTGAAGCACCTCGTAGAGGGCGCGAGCGTGCGCTCGACGTCGCGGCTCACGGACGTGTCGCTTCCGACGGTCCTCTCGACGCTCGTCCGCGTCGGGACGGGGTGCGACAACCTGCACAACCTGTTCGTGAGGGACCTCGACATCCGCGAGATCGAGCTGGATGAAATCTGGTCCTACGTGCAGAAGAAGCAGGCGCGCGTGACCGCGGAGGATCCGGCGGAGTTCGGCGACGCCTACGCCTACCTCGCCATGTCGAGGACGAAGAAGCTCCTCGTGAGCTACCGCGTGGGGAAGCGCGACGAGGCGAACACGAAGGCCTTCGTGGCCGACCTCCGGGCCCGGCTCGTGACGATCCCGGAACTGTCCACGGACGGGTGGCAGAGCTACCCCGTGGCCGTCGGGCAGAGCTTCGGGGGCGCGGTCGACCACGCCGTGATCCAGAAGAACTATTCGAAGAAGGGGCGACGCGAGGGACCGGCGGACCACCGCTACGAGCCCCCGCGCGATCCGTTCATCACGAAGAAGACCGCGCACGGCGCGCCGAACCTAGACCGCGCGAGCACGTCTCACGTCGAGCGCGCGAACCTCACGGTCAGAATGCACGTCCGCCGGTTCACCCGGCTTTGCAACGGGTTCTCGAAGAAGATCGAGAACCACCGCGCCGCCGTGAGCCTGCACGTCGCCTGGTACAACTTCTGCCGCGTGCACGAGAGCTTGCGCGTGACGCCGGCCATGGAGGCGGGCATCACGGATCACGTGTGGAGCGTGCAGGAGCTTGTGGAGCGCGCCCTTGCCGCGGAGCCGTGCGCGCCCCCGGAGCCGAAGAAGCTCGCGCCGCCCGCCCCGGGCGAGAAGCAGGGCGCCGCGCGCGAGCTGCCGAACGGCAAGGGATGGCTCCGCGCCCTGCCCGGCGGGAAGGGGAAGCCCAGCACGGTCCCGCGGGCTCCTACGCCGCCTGCCGCGCCCCCGGCGAGGGTCGTGACGGGGGAGACTCCGCGCGAGGCGCTACCGCCACGGGGGACGCAGCTTGACCTGTTCGCGTGGCGACCACGGGAGAGGCAGTTACCGCTCTTCCCCGAACCGTAATAGTGTTTTCGAACACGGCTTACGTTGTTGTGACTTCGAAAACCAGGCCACAACACGAACGCGCTGGACAGCACTCGGGCCATGGGTTACACCACGGCCGTGGTCGCTTGTCGCGCAGACGCTCGCCAACGTCCCGGGATGTTCCGGGGACCAGGGCAAGATGTCTCATGTTGAGATTAGTCGCAACTTAAAACAGTCACCGGCTAGTCGGCGCGGCGAACACCACAAAGGACCGGGGCAAAAAGAAAGGCGAGCGGCAGAGACGTAACAATCCCCACCACTCGCCCATCATCCAGTTTCCGAGGCCGGATGGTAGGCGGATAGCACGACGTGATGCTTCGTCAAGGGGTCGTTTTGTCATCGGTCGCGGCGCGTCTGGGAGACCCGGGCAACGCACGCCATGTCGAAGCAAAACGCCGCCCGCACGGGCATCAACTTTCGCACGTCGTACATCCACCACCGCACCGGGAAACGAGTCTACGCCCGCCCCGGGCACCCCTTCCCGATCCCGATCGGCCCGAAGCGGCGGGAGCGCCACAAGCCGCTCCCGCCCATGCAGCTCGTATTGCCTGGGATGGAGACGTTCGTCGAAGCGCCTCGACCGCCGCGTGCTTCCGCAAAGGTGCGCACGGCGCAGACGGCGCGAGGACGGCGCAGGTAGGAAGCAGGAACGACAGGCGCCGCGAGCCAAAGCCCGCGGCGCCTGTCGCCTTTTCAGCGTCCGCGCTTCCGGCTCTTCCACGTGGGGCGTGGGGCCTGCTTCGGGGGAGCCGCGTCGAGCTTCCGGAGGGCGGCGCGGAGCTTCTGGACGTGGGCGTGATGCGTCGCGAGCCCATGCCCCATGGTCCGCGCCGCGTCCGCGCCGATGAGCCCGCGGGCGGCGAGGAGCACGATGTAGGCGAGTTTCGGGCGGGACTTCATGACCCACGTGAGCAGGTCTCGCGCCTCGATCTCGGGCATCGGATCCGACGACACGAGGTCGGGAGTCGACCGAAGCGACGACATGGGGGACTCGTGCCGCGTCGAGGCTCGACGCGCGTGGTTCATGGCGTGAAACCACGCGGTATCCCGCATGAACCCGCGGAGGGCGTGCTCGGGTTTCGTGTGTATGGCGCCGCGTACGCGCCCCTCGTGCAGGGCCTCCCACGTCGTGGCGATCGTCTCCTGCACGAGGTCCGGGATGTACAGCTCGTCCACGCCGATCTTCCGCAAGTGACGGGTGAGCATCGAGCGAAGCCGAACCACCTCATCCGCGTCAGCTATGACGATCGGCGCGCCCCCGCCCGGGGGTTGGTGGTACCGGATCACGGCTCACCCCCTCGCACCAGGGCGTCGAGATCGACGTCGAGCGCGTGCGCGACGCCCGTGGCGAAGTGCAGCGTGCAGGCGAGTTGCCCGCGGAGGAACGCCTGCACGTACATCGGCGCGTAGCCGATCGCGTCGGCCATCTTCCACAAGCCGCGCGAGGCGACGACGGGCGCGAGAGCCTTCCGCACGCGATCCGCCTGCTCGGTCGAGAGCACCGCGGGCAGGCTCTCCGGGGCCTGGTCCTGGTCGTGCTCGGTCACGAGGCGCCTCCCTTCCGGCGAGGGGAGGACACAAGGACCAGCGCGGGCGCCTTGCGGGGCGGCGCCTTGCCCGAGAGCGCGTCATCGAGCGAGAGTCCCACGGCGCGCGCGATGCTCCGCGCGAGCGCCATGTTGCCGGGGTTCGTCCCGTCCAGGAAGGCGAGCACGACCGAGCGGCGGAAGCCGAGCTTGTGCACCACGGCGATCCACGTGCCCTTCTCGCGGAAGAGGTGACGCAGCAAGGCGCGGAGGTTCGAGCGCTGGATCTCGACCAGGCCGCCCGGGTAGAGGGGAGCGGCCATCACGACGCGCCTCCCTTCCGCCCGCACGTCGGGCAGACGTCAGCCGCGGAAAGCGGCGCGAGGAGACGGTCGAGCGTCGTGCCCCCGGCACGGGCGGCGCGCGCCGCGATCGTGTGGGTTGCGCGGTTCGAGCGGTAGGCGATGAGCCGAAGCGTGGACGCCGAGACGCCCATGACCTCCGCAAGACAAGCCCACGTCCCGTAGGCGCGGCGAAGGTTCTTCAGGGCGGCGCGGACGCGCGCTTGCTCTTGATCGGACAGGAGAAGGTGATGGGCGCGACGGGGCGCACGTCCGCCGTCTTGCCCTTCGCGCGAAGGACGAACTAGGGTGAGCGTCACGATCGTGACCTCCGGTGAGAGGTTGCGGTCGAGAGGCTCCGGGGGTTGGCAGACCTTCCGGGGCCTCGCCTTTTCAGGCACCGCCGAACCTACGCGCCGAAATCGCGGCCCGCTACGGCCGATCGCCGAACTTGATCAGTCGGGCCCGATCTTGATCAGCACCGAGGGGCGCGCGCGGGGGATCGAAGGTTCGGAGACGCGCGCGTCGGGGTTACGTGGGGGCGGTGGGACGATGGGAGGGGCAGGGGGCGTGATGAAACATCGAAGAAGCGTCGCGCGGAGGACCATGGAGTGTCACTAACACGCGAATATCTAAAGAAAATCTCCTGAAAGTTCGACCGTGCTAGCGTCGCACCTGGATGCTCGACGAATCCATCTCGACGTTCCTGCCCTCCTGGTTGGTCAAGCTCGATTCCCCACCGTCGAGCCGCGACCCCCTGGGGCTCCAGGCGCGCGCCATGGAGCAGGCGGATGGGCTGCTCCCCGGCCTCAACGTCTTCACCTCACGGGCGCGTTACTACACGTTTCTTTGCTGGGCCCTCGACCGTGCGCAGGCGGCGGAGTCGAAGCGTACGCACCTCGAGCGCGTGCTCCGGCTCGAGCGCCTCCTCGTGTTATGCGAGGCCCTGAAGCACGAGGACGATCCCAAGCGGTGCAGTTACATCGGTCGCCGTCGTGGCCGGCGATTCGTCAGCGAACGCCGCGGCGCCGGGCTCTGGGAGCTGCCGACGAAGATCCTCAAGAACCAACCGTCGAGCGGCGCGCTGCGCCTCTACCGCACGTCGCTCGCGAGCCTCGGTCTCATCGAGGAGGACGACTTCGACGACGGGCTCGGCCTCCACCTGACGGATCGAGGCGAGCGGCTCGCCAAGCAAATCAGCCGCGTGGACGAGAGCGTCGTGGCCTGGGCGCTCGAGGGCGGCGCGCGGACGCAGAAGCGCCGCGGCACGATCGAGGGCGTGGCGGAGCGGCTTTGCTTGACCCATGCCCCCGGGGCTCACGAGCGGCGCTATCTCGTCGGCGCGTTGTTCGGGGACGCGGCGGAGCAAGACGCGCAGAGACGCCGCGACACCGTGCAGATCCTCTTCGAGCACGGCCTCTTGAAGCGTGGTTCTACGGGGGAAGATGCCACCGACGAGGAGGCCGTGACGGACGGCGACGAAGGAGCGACGAACGAGGGGGGCGAGCGCGAGACCCGATCGAACTGGGAGATCCTTCGGCCCGCGCTCGAGCGAGCCCCGTCGAATCGATTGCGCCCCATCCAGGCCGCGGGCGCCTATCAGCTCGTGGCCCTCGGCCTCAATGCGTTGTTCAAGTCGGCGCTCGACCCCGCCATGGAGGAGGGGCGCATCTCTCTTTCATCCTGGCGCAGGGCGATTGCCGCGCGCGCGGGGCGGGATTTTAATGCCGCGCGCGCCGCCACCTGGGCCGCCCGGCAGGATTCACCCACGAAAATCGCCAATGAGCTCCTCGACGCATCCGTGGCGCGGCCATGGTCCGAGGTGGGCATGCTCGCGACCGAGCTCCTCTTGCGCCTCGGGATGGTCGATCGTTACGTGGATTGGTTGGGCGAGGAATGCCCCCCCATCGTCGAGCGTGTCCTCGTGTGGGCACGTGGGGCGACGCGCGAGCGCGCGGGGGATATGATCGGGCAACTCCTGCCCGAGCTGGTCGAGCATCACGCCCAGGTGTCGGCGAAGAAGGGAAAAGGAGAGTGGGTGGTGATTGACGGGGACGAGGTCATGAAACGGTCCCCGCGCCCGCTCCGGTTGCTCCTCCACTCGCTCCGCTTCGCGCAGCTCGGCCAGCTCGCCGCGGACCTCGCTCTCGATCCGGAGGACGTCGCCGATGAAACGTGAAATCAAGCTCTTCGACGAGCTCGATCGTTTTGCGCAGGGCAGCGAGATCACTCACGCGCTCGCGCTCTCGTTCGGGTACGACGGGGACCTTGCGAACGAGAAGGTGTGGAAGCGCCTCATCGAGAAGTACGGGCTGCGGCAACCGCTCGTCATCGCCGGCGGTCCCAATGTCCACAAGGGTACGGCCCACTGGGTCAAGGTGCTCCCGGTCCGGAAAAGACGCGGGGTCTTTCATCCCAAGCTCTTCCTCGCGGTTCGCGAGGACGCCGTGTTCGTCGCCCTCGGGAGCGCCAACTTGACGGAGGGAGGGCTCAGGCGGAACCTCGAACTGCTCACGCCACTCGTGTTCTCGCGGGACGCCGAGCGCCCCGCGCCGCCGGATGTCCTCGCCGGTATTCTGGAGTTTCTCGACGACATCGTGGAGAGGTTGCTGGTAGGGGAGGACTCCGCAGGTCGTGTGCGTGACGCCGTGATGCAAGCCCGTATCGTCCTGGATGAGCTCCCGGACGCGCCGCGCCGCGGCCCCGATGTGCGCTTCGTGCATTCCTACGCGGGGCCGATCTGGCAGCAGGTGTGTGACATCCACGGGAGTGACGCCGTGGAGCATCTGCTCGTCGTGAGCCCCTTCCTCGAGGCCGACGCTCCTGTCGTGGAGGAGGCGGACTCGCTCTTGCGTCACGCGCTCGGAGGAGGGCTCCCGTGGGCGCCGCGCGCGCCCGTGCCGCGAATGACTTTGTGCACGGATGCCTTGAAGCCTGACGAGCCCACCGCCTTGCCGCGCCTCGCCCTCCAGGAGCTCGGGGCCAAGGTGTCGCTTCGGGGCCAGGCGTTCAGCGAGGAGGAGCGGCGGTTGCACGGCAAGATCGTGGTCGTTTTCGGCAAGAGGAGGACCACGATGCTCTGGGGGTCGCCGAATTTCACGAACGCGGCGCTCCTGCGGTCCGCCGACGAGGGGGGCAACGTCGAATGCGCCCTCGTCCTCTCGACCGCGGCGGCCCAGGCGAGCATCGAGTCGGTGCGCGAGGAGTTCGAGATCGACAGGCTCTTTCAGCGTCATCGAGGGCCCTTGCCCCCGGCGTATGTCGCGCCGCCCGCGCCCGAGGTACTCTTCGAGGTCGGCGAGGCGATTTACGACACGAGGACACGTGTGCTTTCGGTCCACGGCGCGATCTGGAGCAAGAAGGTCCGCACCCTGCGCGTCTCGATCGACGGCGAGGATGTCGTGCTCCACGAGAGCGAGTGGCTCGGGACGGGGTCCTTCTGTATCGAAATCGAGGACGCTCCCCTCGAGGAGGAGGACGCCGAGACAGGAAAGCGGCGATTGCGCGTGGTCTCCCTCCGCGTCGAGGCGCTGGGCGCCGACGGCCGCGTCCTCGATACGCAGGTTCAGGGGTACAACGTGAAGTTCGAGGAGGCGCTCGGGCTCCGGGATAACCTGATCATCGAGACGGAGGTGTTCACCGCGGATGCGCTGCTCGCACAAGCCGCCACGCCTGAGCAACGCGTCGCCGCGGTCGACGCGCAGATCGCGGCCTGGAAAGCCGCGCGCCGGGAAGAGAAGAGCGTGCAAGTGGGCCATCAGGCGTCCCTCGATCAGTTCTTCCGGCATGTCCGGGCGGGGCTCGACGGGCACCTGCGCAGGCTCGAAGCGCGCAAGATGTCACGGTTCGCGTTGCGTTGGTGGTCGGCGAAGCTTTGCCGCTCGCTCGATTCCGCGTCCGCCGGCTCCATCGAGGGGATCCGGCGAACGTATTTCGTGGCTCGGGTCGCCGAGCACGTGGAGCGCGTCGTCTCGGCCGTCGAAGAGCGGCACGACGACAAGGCGGCCGCGTTCGCCGCCCTCGAACCGGCGAAGCTCGCCGCGGCGCTCGAGAGCGTCCCGCTCACGAGCGGCGATCGCCATGGCATCCTGGACGAGGTGTGGAGCCTGCGCGTACGCGTGGTGGAGATGCTGGAGGAGCACGCGTGATGGTGGATATCGACGAGCTCCTTTCTCACATCGACCTCAATGCAGACGATCAGATGCTCGCGGTGCGCGCCGCGCTCGATGCGCTTCTCGTGCGGGAGCAGAGCGGTGTTGTGCTGGCGGACGAGGTCGGTTGCGGAAAGACGTACGAGGCGCTCGGGATCACGGCGCTGCTATGGCGGCATTTCCGCGGCACGCGAGAGCCCATTCAGCGCGTGCTGGTGGTGGCCGAGCAGGCGCTCATGAGCAAGTGGGCCCGAGAGATCACGAGCACGGACGGCGAGGAGGGCTTTCAGCGATACGTCTCGACGGCCGACTGGAAGGGCTTCCGTGACATGCTCCGCAATGTCGAGGAGATACGGAGACCCGGGGACGGTAAGGGGATCGGCGTGGTCCCTCGAAACCGCATGTACGTCGTGAAGCCGCTCTTGCTCACGGAGAGCAAAACCCACGACGCTTCCTCGGTTATGCGGTGGCTCGGGCAGACGGTCTGGGACGTCGTCATCGTCGACGAGGCGCACCATTTCACCGGGCTTCACACGAAGCACAGCCGCGTCTTTTTCCCCAAGCAGACCGTGGAGAGCCGGAGGGACGGGCTCTTCGCGAGGTTCACGCTCGCGCTCACGGCGACGCCGTTCCAGCTCGAGATCAAGGAAATGGTCAACCTGCTGCGCATCGTGGGCGCCTGCGAGGAGGACCTCGACCAGATCGAAGACGGGCTCGCCCGATACGAGAGGATGCTCGGGCGTTTCCACAACAAGCGCACCTTCCTGCCCACGGACGCGGGCCGGAGGGAGATCGTGGAGTGCTTGAACAACCTGCGGCTGCGTGACGCGTCCGGCGGGCAGCGCCCAGGGACGCCGGGCTTGCAGGCGCTCTTGCGGCGTTACCTGATTCGCAACGTCAAGGACCAGCACCACCGTGGTTATGCCCTGACGGAGAAGAGGAACGGCGGGTACGTCGCCCGGGCATTCAACAAGCTGGACGATATGCGTCCCGTGGTGCAGGAGAGCCCGCTCATCCCCCTCGAAGGGGAGGACACGTGGGTCTACCTGCATCTTCGTGACGTGCTCGTGGACGCGCAGCAGGCCGCGAACAAGGGGGAGGAGGCTCGTTCGTTCGTCGCAGGAGATCTGCGGCAATGCCTTTCGAGTTACGAGCAGCTCGAAGCGAGCCGCGTTCTCAACAAGGAGCGGCTGCCTCGCGCCGTCGAAACCCGAGCCGCCCTCGAACGGCTGCGATCGACGGGGCACGTCCACCCGAAGATCGCCGCCCTCCGCAGCGTGGTAGGGGGCATCCTCGACCGGCAGATCGAGAGGGTGCGCAGCAAGCCCGGCGCGACGTTGAGCAAGATCCTCGTCTTCAACACCCTGATGTACACGGCCGGAGCGCTGAAGGCGGCGCTCGAGGAGGTCGTCGCAGACCGCGTAAAGCCCTTCGTCGAGGAGCAAGTGAGGGCCGCGGGCTGGGCGAAGCCCTCGGCAGCGCAAGCCGCCGTCCGAAGAGCCCTCGACGAGGAGCGCCGCGTGACGCACGACGAGCTACGCAAGGAGTTCGGTCGAGACGCCCTGGACAGGACGCGCGTGCTGCTCGACGCATCGGCGGACGAGGTGCCGGGGGACAAGATGGATCTCGTCGACGCGATGTTCCGCCGAGCCTCCAGGCATTGCGCGCAGCCGCTCTTCTTGCTGCACCTCGCGAGGTCGATGAAGCCGAGCCGCGGCGCGCGGCCGACGGACGCGGACGTACGAGCATTCGTGCGGACACAGGTGGGTGACGAGCTGCGAGGAAAGCTCGCGAAGATCGTACGCATCTTCGAAGACACGGAGCAGGGAGAGGACGATCCCGTCGAGCAGGCGCGCCGAGAATGGCGCTACATCGACGACCTGTACGCAGCCCACGATTACGTCGCGCGGTTTGATGGTAAGCAGGCCAGCGAGAATCGCGACGCGCGACGCGAGAATTTCAACCGGCCCTACGCGCCGCTCGTGCTCCTCGTGAGCCGCGTCGGCGAGGAGGGAATCGATCTCCAGGCCCACACCCGTTACGTCCTCCACTACGACGTGGAGTGGAACCCCGCGAAGATGGAGCAGCGCGAGGGGCGCGTCGATCGCAAGGGGCGAAAGACGGAGTCCGAGGGCCCCGTCGAGGTGCACTTCTTCCTGCTGAAGGACACCTACGAGGAGCGGATCTTCCACACCGTCATGCAGCGGGACGCGTGGTTTCAGGTGCTCATCGGATCGAAACGCAAGGCGCTCCTGAAAGGGCCTGCGGAGGAGGACGAAGAGGGAGCCGCCGACGTGAACGTCGTCGAGGAGCGAGGACGGATGACGCCCGAGGAGCGGGAGAAGGTGATGATCGACCTTCGACCCTTCGCCCCGTCACGGCGCTCGCAGAAGCCCACGCCTCGAACTCTGGGGCGACCACGCTAGAACATCCCCATGACCCGCCCCGTCTTCGCCGATCCCAAGACCGACTTCGTCTTCCAGCGGATCTTCGGGACCGAGGAGCACAAGTCCGCCCTCATCGGCTTCCTGAACGACGTGCTCGGCCTCGACTACGCACATCGCATCACCGATGTCTCGTTCTTGCCGGCCGAGCAGCGCCCCAAGGTGAGCGAGCTCAAGTACTCCATCGTCGACGTGAAGTGCGTCGACGCGCGCGGCACCACGTACGTCGTCGAGATGCAGGTGCTCAACGTCGAGGCCTTCGAGAAACGCGTCGTCTACAACGTCGCCAAGGCCTACACGAACCAGCTCGAGGTCGGCGACGACTACCCCGAACTCGACGACGTCATCGGCATCAGCATCTGCGACTTCGAGCTCTGGCCACAGACGGACGGCGCGGCGGTCCCGATGCTCAGCCGGTGGCGCATGCAGGAGCAGACCAGCGGCGTGCGTGGCTTGCCCGAGCTTCAGTTCGTCTTCCTGGAACTGCCCAAGTACGACACGTCGCGAGAGCCCGAGACGCTCGTCGAGAAGTGGGCGTACTTCTTCCGCGAAGCCCGCAACCTGACGATGATCCCGCCTTCACTCCAGCACCCGCCGCTCGTGGCGGCCCTGGAGGCAGCTCGAACGGCGAGCTTCACGCGGGAGGAGTGGGACGCGTACATCGCCTCGGGCATGGCGATCCAGAACGAGCGCGGTGCGCTCTCGCTGGCGCGTAGGGAAGGGCTCGAGGAGGGGATTCGTCAGGGCATCGTCGCGACGTGTGACGTGCTCGGTATCGAGCTCGACGACGCGCGCCGAGCCCAGCTCGCCGCGTTCGACGCAGCCGGGCTCGAAGCGTTGCTCGCGCACCTGCGTCGCGAGCGTCGTTGGCCGTGATTCAGCGGGTGGTCGGCTTGAGGATCGCCCGATAGACGACCTTCGCGATCTCCACGGCCGGGACCACGAGGGCCGAGAGGCCGAGCAGCATCATCCAGTCGTTTGCTTCCATCGCGTAGGTGCGGAAGACCGGGCGCAGGCTCGGCACCAGGATCGCGACGAAGTGGATCGCCGCGCTCGTCAGGCACGCGAGCACGAGCGGCAGGCTCACGAGTGGCTTCGACGAGAGCGCCGAGAGGATCGGGCTCCGGCAGCTCCACGCGTGGAAGAGCGGCGAGAGCGCGAGCAGCGAGAACGCGAGCGCGCGCGTGCGGAGCAGGCCCTCTTCGTCCTGCGGCGAGAGGATGTAGAGCGCGATCGCGGCGAGGCCCATGATGCCGCCGACGTAGAGGATCCCCAGGTAGTCGCGGCGGTTCAGCAGGCCCTCGCTCGTGTCGCGCGGCGGCTCGCGCATGAGGTGCGGGTCCGGCGGATCGATGCCCAGCGCCAGCGCCGGAAGGCCGTTCGTGACGAGGTTGATCCAGAGGATCATGAGCGGCGTCAGGGGCGGCCACTTGCCGACGAACGAGACCACGAACACGGCCACGAGCAGGCCCATGTTCGACGACAGCAAGAAGAAGATGAACTTCTGGATGTTGCGGTAGATCGCGCGGCCCTCGCGCACGGCCTCGACGATCGTGGCGAAGTTGTCGTCCGCGAGCACGAGGTCGCCCGCCTGGCGCGCGACGTCCGTGCCGCCGAGGCCCATCGCCACGCCGATGTGCGACTCGCGCAGCGCCGGCGCGTCGTTCACGCCGTCGCCCGTCATCGCCACGACGTGGCCCTTCGCCTTGAAGGCCCGCACGATGCGGAGCTTCTGCTCGGCCGTCGTCCGCGCGAAGACGCGCAGGTGCTCCACGCGCTTCGCGAGCTCCTCGTCGCTCATCTTCGCGAGCTCCGAGCCCGTGATCGCCTCGTCACCCTCGTCCCAGAGGCCGATCTCCTTGGCGATCGCCGTCGCCGTGAGCTTGTGATCGCCGGTGATCATGACCGCGCGGATCCCGGCGCGTTTGCAGGTCGCGACGGCCTCCTTCACGCCCGCGCGTGGCGGATCCATCATGCCCACGAGGCCGAGGAACGTGAGCTCGCGCTCGACGTCGCCGTCCTCCCCGACGTCCTTGCGCACGCGGCGGCAGATCGCGAGCACGCGCAGCGCCTGCGAGCTCATCTCCTCGGCGACGGCCGTCACCGTGCGCCGATCCTCCTCGGTCATGCCACGCACGCCGTCGTCGGTCGCGTACTTGCTGCAGAGCGGGAGCAGCACGTCGACGCTGCCCTTCACGTGCGCGATCTCGCGGCCGTTCTTGTCGCGCGTGATCACCGTCATGCGCTTGCGGTCGCTGTCGAAGGGCAGCTCGTGGACGAACTGGTGCGAAGGAGCGACGGACTCGCGGGCGAGGTTGCCCTTCGCCGCGAGCGCGAGCAGCGCGCCCTCCGTCGGATCACCGACGATGCGCCACTTCTTCGTCTCCTTGTCCTGCTCGAGGTGCGCGTTGTTGCAGAGCGCGGCCGTGGCCAGCGTGTAGGTGAGCGGCGCCGGGAGCTTGTCGAGCTCGAGGTCGATTTCTCCCTCGTGATGCCGGAACCCGCCCGCCGGGTCGTACCCCTCGCCCGTGACCTGGTAGCGCTTGCCGCCCGCGTACACGACGCGGACGGTCATCTCGTTCTGCGTGAGCGTGCCGGTCTTGTCCGAGGCGATGACCGTCGCCGCGCCGAGCGTCTCGACCGCCGGCAGCTTGCGCACGATGGCCCCGCGCTTCGCCATGCGCTGCATGCCGAGCGCGAGCGTGATCGTCGTGATCGCAGGCAGACCCTCGGGGATCGCGGCGACCGCGAGGCTCACGGCCTCGAGCAAGAGCTCGTGCCAGGGCCGACCGCCGCGCAGGAAGCCCCAGCCGAGCAGCACCGCCGAGAGGACCAGGCAGACGCGCAGGATCGTCGAGCCGAACGCCTCGAGGCGCTCCTCGAGCGGCGTCTTCGTCTCGCCGACGGAGCTGATCATCTCGCCGATCCGGCCGAGCTCCGTGCCGCTGCCGGTCGTCGTGACGACGGCGCGCGCCTTGCCGCGCACGACCGTCGTCCCCGTGAAGACCATGTTCACGCGATCGCCGAGCGGCGCGTCGGCACCGACAGGCGCGAGCGCGTCCTTCATCGAGGCCGTGCTCTCGCCCGTGAGCGCCGCCTCCTCGGTCGCGAGGTCGATCGTCTGCACGAGCCGCGCGTCGGCCGCGATCGCGTCACCCGCCTCGAGCTCGAGCAGGTCGCCGGGGACCACCTCCTCGGCCGGGATGACCTTCACCTTGCCGCCGCGACGCACGCGCGCGGCCGGCGCGGTGAGCTTCTGCAGCGCGTCGAGCGCGGCCTCCGCGCGGCGCTCCTGGTAGTAGCCGAGGAACGCGTTGAGGATGACGATGAGCAGGATCGCGATCGCGTCGCCGAAGCGGCTCAGGATCCCGCCCTCGTGGTCCGTGAAGCCCACGACGACCGCGATCGCGGCGGCGGCGAGCAGCGTCAGGACGAGCGGGTTCGCGAACTGCTCGAGCAGCCTCCGGAGCGTGCTCTTCCGCGGCGGATCGGGGAGCCTGTTCTTGCCGTACTTCGCGAGCCTCCCCGCGGCCTCGGCCTCGTCGAGCCCGTCGATCGAGCTCGCGCCGAGCCGACCGAGCAGGCCGTCGATGTCCTCTGCGTAAACGGGTCCGCCCTTCCCACCGGCCGCGGGCGGCTGCGTCTTGCTCGCAGGCGTGCGCGGCTCGGGGGGGCGGACGGAACCCGTGCCCGTCGTCCCAGCTTCACTCATGGCAGGTACTATTCGGCTAGCGCTTCATGCGGGCTTGCTCGCGTTGCTCTTCGGCTTCGAGCTCGGCGAGCGCGGCGGCGAGCTCGTCTTGCTCCGCCTGCGTCGGCGGGGCAGGGGCCGGGCCCGCGACGCGCACCTGCGCGGGGGCGACCTCTTTCGGCGGCTCGGGCGGCGCGACGCCCATCTTGCGCTTCAGCGCCAGAAGATCGTCCTCGGCGCCTGCCGTGGCCTCGAGCTGGCCGAAGCGGTGCGCGAGCGTGTCGCCCGAGTACTGCTCCTGGAGCTCGCCCGCGGCCTCGGCCTCGGCCTCGATCTGGTCGATCTTGGCCGACATGCGATCGAAGGTCTCGAACGCGGAGGCGTTGTTCAGGCCGGAGAGCGTCTCCTGGATGGCCTTCTGCGCCTCGGCGCGCTTCTTCCGCGCGATGAGGACGTTCTTCTTGCGCTTGGCCTCCTCGATCTTGTTGTTGAGGAGCCGGAGGGCCGTCTTGAGCTGCTCGACCGCTTGCTTTTGCTTCGTCCACTGGTCCTTGTAGGACGCGGCGAGCTGGTCGTGCTCCTTCTTCCGGGCGAGCGCTTCCTTGGCGAGGTTGTCGTCGCCGGCCTTGATCGCGAGCATCGCGCGCCGCTCCCACTCGGCGGCGTTCGCGGCCTCTTGCTCGGCCTGCTTGGCCAGACGCTTCTCGTCGGCGATCGAGACGGCCACCTGCTTCTTCGCCTCGATGAGCTGGTTGGACATGTCGATGACGACCTGGTTCAGCATCTTCTCGGGGTCCTCCGAGCGGCTGATGAGGTCGTTCAGGTTCGACTTGATGAGCGTGGCGAGTCGCGCGAAAATTCCCATCTCGATTGGCCTCTCGTCCGAGAGCTAGGCTCGCGAAATCGGTGAGCTTGTGAGCTAGGTGGTGGCGAGATCGTGGAGCGTCGGCACGTGGCTCGACAAGGCGAGGTCGAGGTCGCTCAGGATCGCCTCGAGCTCGTTGATGTCGAGGTTGTCGATGGGCAACGCGGCCGAGAGCACGACCGTGTGGTCGTCGATGCCATAGGCGGCGTGCATCAGGTCCGTCGCGTTGTACTCGAGCAAGCGACGGTAGAGCTTGTTCTGATGCTCCGGATCCTTCGGCAGCGGGCCGATCGCGACGCGCACCGCCAGGATCGGCGGCGCCACGCGGATCGCGATCGGCGGCATCTCCGCGCCTGCGGAGACGAGGTAAGTCCCGCCATCGATCTCGAAGTGGCGGTTCAGTTGGAGGAGGAAGTTCTCTACGTCCTCGGCGGTTCGCGGCATGGCCGGCCGGAGCGTACAGGCAGTGCGAGGCAGGGTCGAGGGGATCCGAACACATTTCACGCCCGTACGTCGCGACCTCGTTTCTTCCTTCCAATGAACGGGCCTCCGCTGGTACGGTCGTGACAGCAGGTCAACGCTTGGGGGCTCCGCTCGGATGACCCGAGCTTCGCCCCCAAACCCCCGGTCCGTGGCGATCCACCCTGGCGACATCCTCGCGGGCTACCGAGTGACCCGCCTCCTCGGCCGCGGCGGTATGGGCGAGGTGTGGGCTGCTCGTAGTGACGTCACCGGGCGTGAGGTGGCCATCAAGGTCCTCCTCGCCCGCGCCGCCGTGAAGCCCGATCTCGTGCAGCGCTTCCAGCGCGAGGCCAAGATCGCCTCCGCCATCCAGAGCCCGTACGTCTGCAGCCTGCTCGACGTGGGCCTGACGCCCGACGGCGCGCATTTGCTGGTCTTCGAGAAGCTCGACGGCGAGAGCCTGGCCGACCGGCTGAAGCGCGAGCAATACCTGCCCTTCGTCGAGGTCTACCCGATCATCGAGGACGTGCTCTGCGGCCTCTGCGCGGCGCACGCGGCGGACGTGATCCATCGGGATCTGAAGCCCGGAAACATCTTCCTCGAGCGCACGGCGTTCCCCGAGCGGCCCGAGCGCGCGAAGATCCTGGACTTCGGGATCTCGAAGCTCAAGCGCGGCGACGGCGAGCAACACGAGCCGACGCTGACGGCCTTCGACGCGACGCTGGGCTCGTTCGCATACATGGCGCCCGAGCAGGTGCGCGGCGCCGCGCGGGCGGACGAGCGGGCGGACATCTACGCGGTCGGCGCCGTCGCGTTCCGCGCGCTCTCCGGGCGGCTGCCCTTCGAGGGGACGACGGCGGCGCTGCTCGTGGCCATGAAGCTCGAGCGGCAAGCGCCGAGCCTGGCCGAGGCGACGGGAGACCGCTGGCCGGCGGGGATCGAGCGGTTCCTCGAGCGCGCGCTCGCGCGCAAGCGCGAGGACAGGTTTGCCTTGGCGCTCGAGGCGCTCGACGCGTGGCGCACGCTCGCGCCCGGCGGGCGCGTGGCGCAGCCGCCGCCGGTGCGGGCGCCGGAGCCGTCGTCGCACCTGCTTCCCCCGCCCGATCCGCCGACGGTCGCGGACGAGGCGGACCTCGCGGGGAGCCAGGACGATCAACCGACGTGGGTCGATCATCCACCCACGGTGACGGTGGATACGCCGCTGATGAGCCCTTTGCCCGACGTCCCCCTGGCGCCGGGGCGAGGACGCGGGACCGGCAGGTGACGAATCGGGTGAGACCGTGAACGACGCGACCGTCCTTTCGCGAAACAAGGTCGAGGTCCGCGGAGGCCGCATCAAGGCGGGCAAGGCGGGCTGGGTGGAGGTGGGCACGGAGCCGGTGATCGTGGGCCGCAACGCCCAGTGCAGCATCGTGCTCGACGACGCCAAGATCAGCGCGGTGCACGCCGAGCTCGTGGCCACCGAGCAGGGCGTGCGCGTGCGGGATCTCGGCAGCCGCAACGGGACGTTCGCGGGCGGCGTGCGCGTCGGCGAGGTCCACCTGCTCGCGGCCTGCAAGCTCCGGCTCGGCGAGACCGAGCTTTCGTTCGAGCCGGCGCGGCCCGAGCGGATCACCGTGCCCGCGATCCCGGCCTTCGGCCCGCTCGTCGCGCAGAGCGCCGGGATGCGCGGCATCTTCGAGAAGCTCTCGAAGGTCGCGCCGACGGACCTCACCGTGCTGATCACGGGCGAGACGGGCACGGGCAAGGAGGTCGTGGCGCAGGCGATCCACCAGGCGAGCGCGCGGGCGAAGAAGCCGTTCGTGGTGGTCGACTGCGGCTCGATCCCGTCGAGCCTCGCGGAGGCGACGCTCTTCGGCCACGAGCGCGGCGCGTTCACCGGCGCGGTCGACAAGCGGCTCTCGCCGTTCGTGGAGGCCGAGGGCGGGACGATCTTCCTCGACGAGCTCGGCGAGCTGCCGATCGAGGTGCAGCCGAAGCTCCTGCGCGCGCTGGCCGAGCGGCGCATCAAGAGCGTGGGCGGCTCGTCGTATCGCGAGGTCGACGTCCGCGTGCTGGCGGCGACGCGGCGGGATCTCGTGCGGGCCGTGAACACCGGCGCGTTCCGGAGCGACCTCTACTTCCGCGTGGCGCAGGTGCGCGTCGAGCTGCCGGCGCTGCGCCAGAGGCTCGAGGACATCCCTGTGCTCGTGCGCCGCATGCTCCGGGATCTCGGCGGCGACGAGGCCGCGTTCGATCGGGTGTCGAACTCGACGCTGGAGCGGCTGATGCGCCACGACTGGCCGGGCAACGTGCGCGAGCTGAAGAACGCCGTCGCGGTGGCGTACGCGCTCGGGGGTGAGGGCGAGGAGCTCGACGTGGCGGCGCACCTCGGCGCGTTGACGGAGATCCACGAGCCACACGTCGCGGGGCCCGCGCCCTCGAGCGGCGGCCCGGTGTCGAGCGCGTCGGGCGGGTCGTTCAAGGGCAAGGCGTTCCAGGAGGCCAAGCACGACGTGCTCGCGCGGTTCGAGCGCGAGTACTTCGCCGGGCTCTTCGACGAGGCGAAGGGCAACATCTCGGAGATCGCGCGCCGGGCCGGCATGGAGCGCGCCCACGTCCGCACGTACCTCAAGCGGCACGGCATCCACGGCAAGACGGATCCCGGCGAGGGTTGAGCGTCCGCGCGCCGGAAAAGAAGACGGAAGCGCACAGGAATCGAACCTGCCCAGGACAGCGGAACTGCCCCGCGCCGATTTTGAAGACCGGGGGTGGCACCAGCCGACCGCGCGCTTCCACCTGCCCTTCTAGCCGGGTTCTTGCCGTGACGCTACTCTCGCGCCGTGCGTCGCTTCGTCCTCGGCACCGCAGGTCACGTCGACCACGGCAAGACCACCCTCGTCCGCGCCCTGACGGGCATCGACACCGACCGCCTGCCCGAGGAGAAGCGCCGCGGCATCACGATCGAGCTCGGCTTTGCGCCGTGGAAGCTCGAGGACGGCATGGAGGTCAGCATCATCGACGTCCCCGGCCACCGCCGCTTCGTGCACACGATGATCGCCGGCGCGATCGGCATGGAGGTCGTGATGCTCGTCGTCGCCGCGGACGAGGGCGTCATGCCGCAGACGCGCGAGCACGTCGCGGCCTGCGAGCTGCTCGGCATTCGCCGCGCCGTCGTGGTCGTGACGAAGATGGACCGCGTGGGCGAGGAGCTCGCGCGCCTCGCCGGCGACGAGGCCGTGGAGCTCGTCGCGGGCCGCATGCAGGCCGAGGTCGTGCTCTGCTCGGCGCGCACGGGCGAGGGGCTCGACGCGGTGCGCGACGCCGTCCGGCGCGCCTTGATCACGCTCCCGCCGCCCGCCGCCGCGCCACGCGCCCGCCTCGGCGTCGACCGCGTCTTCTCCGTGCGTGGCGCGGGCACGGTCGTCACGGGCACGCTCGTCGAGGGCAAGATCCCGCTCGGCGCGCCCCTCTTCGTCGTCGGCGCGGGCCGCGCGGGCGAGCGCAGCGCCGAGGGGGAGGTCCACAAGACGAGCGCGCGTGGCCTGCACGTCCACGATCGCGGCGTCGACGTCGCCGAGGCGCCGACCCGCCTCGCCCTGAACCTCGCGGGTTTGCCGCTCGAGTCCGTGCACCGTGGGGATCTCGTCACCGACGATCCCAGCGTCGTGCCCACGCGCATCATCGACGCCTCGCTCCGCGCCACGGCCCCCGTGCGCAGCGGGATGGGCGTCTCCGTGTACATCGGCACGGCGCGCTCCTCGGGCAAGCTCGACCTGCTCGGCGAGGAGCTCGAGGACGGCCGCCGCCTCGCGCGCTTGCGCCTCGCCGACGCGCTCGCGGTCGTGGGCGGCGATCGCTTCGTCCTGCGAGGCTCGGACGTCGACGGGCCTTCGGGCGCCGTGCTCGGCGGCGGCGAGGTCCTCGACGCGCGCCCGCCCAGGGTCCTCCGCAAGCGTGGCCGCGCCGCGCGCCTCGCCGTGCTCGAAGCCCTCTTCGTCTCGCGCGAGCCGCAAGCGGTGATGCGCGCGCTCGCCCTCGAATCCTCGCCGCGCCCGCTCCCGCGGGACGTCTTGCCCTCGCGCTTCTCCTTGCCTGCGGCCGAGCTCGAGCGCGCGGCGGACAAGCTCGGCGACAAGGGCGAGCTCGCGCGGATCAAGCGGATGGGCTGGATGCCGCGGGCTGCGCTCGTCGAGCTCGCGGTGGAGGCGCGTGGGCTCGTGGCCGCGCATCAGAAGAAGAACCCGCTCGATCGAGGCATGGTCCTCGAGACCCTGCGGGCGCGTCTCGCCGCACGCGCGGGGGCCGAGGCGGCCGACGAGATCATCAAGCTCGCCGCCTCGAAGAGCGGGAGCGTCGTGGGCGAGCCGATCGTGGTCGAGGGTGACGTCGTGCGTGCCCCGCACGTCGCGTCCGCGCCGGCCTCGGGCGCCCTCGGCGCGGTCGGCGCGGCGCTCTCGGCGCTGGAGAGCGCGAAGCTCAAGGGTTTGACCGAGTTCGGCGTCAAGGAGGCCTCGGGCGCTTCTCCCAAGGAGGTCAAGGCGA
Source organism: Polyangium spumosum (assembly GCF_009649845.1). Taxonomy (NCBI): domain Bacteria; kingdom Pseudomonadati; phylum Myxococcota; order Polyangiales; family Polyangiaceae; genus Polyangium; species Polyangium spumosum. The sequence goes on along the minus strand of NZ_WJIE01000002.1, from coordinate 89,332 downwards.
TCCTGGCGAAGCTCGTGCGCGAGGGGCACGCGACGCACGCCGGCGAGCTCTGGTTTTTCCGTGCCGATATCGATGTATTACGCGCCAAGGTGAAGGAGCACCTCGACCATCGGGGCCGCATGTCGATCGCCGATTTCAAGGAGCTCTCGGGCCTCGGGCGGAGGCAGGCGATCCCGCTGCTCGAGCTCTTCGATCGGGAGGGGATCACGCGGCGCGAGGCCGATGACAGCCGGGTGAGGGGAAAATGACGTTTCAAAGGCCACGAATGCGCTCGGTCCTCTTTTTGTGCGTGAAGAACTCTGCGCGTAGCCAGATGGCCGAGGGGCTCGGGCGGGTGATCTTCGGCGACGGCGTCCGCGTGCAGAGCGCGGGCAGCGAGCCCTCCCACGTGAGCCCGTGGGCGATCCAGGTCTGCCGGGAAATCGGTGTCGATCTCGGCGGACAGAGCTCGAAATTCGTGGGGACGATCGACCCCGACTCCGTGGACACGGTGATCCGGCTCTGCGCCGAGGAGGTTTGTCCCGCGACCCTGAGCGGCAAGCAGCACTATTACTTGCCGATCGACGATCCGGCGAGCGACGACCCGGACGTCGATCCCGAGGAGATGCGGGCGCGATTCCGCCGCGCGCGTGACGAGATCAAGGAGCAGCTCACGTCGCTCGCGGCGATCCTCGACCGGAGCGAGACGTCCGCCTGAGCGCGGCCGCGAGGAGCGTCAGGAAAAACCAGCCGGGGCGCCCGTCGGCACCGCCGCTCGTCCGGCAAGCGCCGCCGGTGACGAGGACGGCTTCGTCGGCTCCGGCTCCCGCGTCCGCGCCTGCATCCGCTCCCGCGTCCGCATCTGCGCCCGCGTCCGATTCCGTCATGCATTGACCGTCCATGCACGCGCCCCCACCACAATCCTTGGGCGGGCCGCTCGTGCACACGCCCTCTGCGCAGGTATCTCCCGTCGTGCAGGCGTCCCCGTCGTCGCACGGATTCCCCGTGAGGACGGCGCACGCCCCATCCACGCTCGCGCCCGCGGCCACGGAGCACGCGTCACACGCGCCGAGATCACAAGCGCTGTCGCAACACACGCCATCCACGCAGAAACCACTCGCGCACGACGCGGCCACGTCACAAGGCTCCCCCGCTTCGCTTTTCAGGACGAACACATAGGCCGCTCCCGCGTTTGTCCCCGCGTCGTCCTCGAGGTAGGCGCCCACGAGGGCCGTGTCCCCGTCGATGGCCACCGAAAACCCGAAGGCGTCGCCCGCCGTCCCGTCGCCCGCCACGAGCAAAAGCTCCTCGGACCACCCGGCGCCGCTCTCCGTGAAGACGTACGCCGCGCCCGCGTTCGAGCCATTCGTATCGTCGAGCAGCGCGCCCAGGATCACCCGACCCTCGGTGATCGCCACGCTCGTCCCCAGCCGGTCGTCCGCACCGAGCGCCGCCGGCACGAGCTTGCCCGCATTCGCCCACGTGAGCCCGGCGCGCGTGAAGACGTATCCCGCCCCCGCGTCGCCTCCAGCCGCATTCGCGAGCGGCGCGCCCACGACCGCCACGTCTCCCTCGAGCGCCACCGCCGTCCCGAAAATGTCCCCCGCCTGCCCGTCTGCCGCGACAAACTTCTTCTGCTGGCTCCACACCGCCCCCCCGCCGACGAACACATAGGCCGCGCCCGCGTCCGTGCCCGCGTCGTCGTCCCCCGGCGCGCCCGCGAGGACGGTCTGCCCGGAAAAACCGACCGACGCCCCCAGGCGATCACCCGCCTGCCCGTCGGCCGAGAGGAGCTTCTTTTGCTGCGTGAACGTGCCCCCATTCTCGACGAATACGTACACCGCCCCCGCGTCCGCGCCTTTCGTGTTCTCGGACGGCGCGCCCAGGGCGAGCGCCCCGCCTGCGAGCGCGACCGCCTGGCCCATCGTGTCGCCGGGCTCTCCGTCGGCCCCGAACACCTTCTGCTGCTCCTCCCATGTGCCGTTCGTCCGGACGAACACGTAGGCCGCGCCCGAGCCCGGCACGGCGCCTTGGCCCCTCGGCGCGCCGACGACGGCCACGTCCCCCTCGATCGCCACCGCGCGCCCGAACCATTGGCCGGGCCCTCCGTCGCTCGCCACGAGCTTCTGCTGCTCTTGCCAGGATCCGTTTGTCCGAACGAACACGTAGGCCGCGCCCGCGTCCGTGCCTTTCGTGTCCTCGTCGGGCGCGCCGACGATCGCCGTGTCCCCCGAGAGCGCGACGGAGGAGCCGAAGAAGTCGCTCGGATCGCCGTCGGGCGCGAGCAGATCGGCCTCCTCGGTCGCGACGAGCGGCGATGCGACGCGGGCGAGGGGCTCCGGCGCCGCGGAGCCCGGATCACAGGCCACGAAGGGCAGGAGCGCGGCGAACCACGGGGAGAGCGGAGGTCGAGGCGTGGGCATGGGCTCTTGCGGGTATCGTATCGCGAAGGGCGTGGACAATGGCGCCTTTGGCGTGCGAAGGTCGCTCGGCGAAAGAAAGGGAGGTCGTCATGGCGGAAGTGAAGCGGCTGCAGAGCCTGGGGAACGTCGCGGCGGTGCAAGAGGCCCTCGCGCAGGCGAACGCGTACAAGGAAATGCTCGAGCGCGAGGCCGCCGCGAAGGCCGAGGCCGAGGCGAGGGACGCCGCCGAGGAGGCGCACGTGGGCGCCCAGATCGGCGCGCTCGTGGAGGCCGCCTACCTCGTCGCGGCAGCCGACGGGCGTTACACGAGCAGCGAATCCGAGCGGGTCGTCGAGCGCGTCGGGGCGCTCACGGAGAACAAGTTCGACGCGGACCAGCTCGCCGCGATGGCGAACGAAGCACAAGGCCGCGCCTCCGAGGGGATCGAGGCCCGCGCCCGAGCTATCGCGGAGATCCTGCCGGACCCGGAGCTGCGCCGCGCGACGTTGCTGGTCGCGTCGGCGGTCGCGTGGCTCGACGGCGGCGTGGGGCAGAAGGAAGGGCTCGCGCTGCAGGCGCTGGCGCGCGCGTTCGGGTTCTCGATCGACGAGCTGCACAAGATCATGGGGCAAGCGCACGGCTAGCCCCCATCCCCGGCCCCTCTCCCGCCCGCGGGAGAGGGGAGACGGGGGGCGTCAGCCGAGCGCCGGCTCGAACGCCGCCGCGCGCTCGCGACCCCAGACCTCACGTTCGGCCCTGCGGGTCTCGTAGAGGCCGAGCGACGCGATCGGGAAGTAGCTCTTGTACAGCGTGTAATGCAGCAGCGCCGTGCGGAAGAAGATGCCGGCGGGCTCCTCGGCGGGCCAGGTCCCGTCGTCGCGTTGCGCGGAGGCGAGGAAACGCGCTCCACGATCGATCGCGTCCCAGTCCGGATCCTTCGCCTCGAGCAGCGCCGTGATCGCCCAGGCCGTCTGGATCACCTGGCTCCGGGCGTTTTCGCGGTATTGCCCGACGATCGCGCTCTCGTGGTGCTCACCCCAGCCGCCGTCCGGCTGCTGTCGCGCCTTGATCCACGCGCATGCCTTGCGAATGGCGTGGTCGTGCGGCGGCGCGCCCGCCGCGAGCAGGCCCCGCACGCCGAACATCGTGCCATAAATGAAACACACGCCCCACGCCGCCGGGAACGAGCCGTCCGCCCGCTGGAGGGCCCGCAGGCGCGCCGCGGCTCGCCGGATCGCGATATCTACCTCGCTCCGCAAGAGCTCGGGGTGATGCTCCTGGAACGCCGCGAGCGCCGCGATACACGAGGCCGTGCATTCGACGTACGCGTCCTCGCTCATCGAGTCCCCGAACATCTCCGCCGGGTTCAGCCATTCGAGCGGCAAACGCGTGCGCCGCGCCTCGTAGCTGCCGAACGAGCCGTCCGGGTTCTGGCACCGGAGCACGAATCGCACGGCCGCCGCCATGTCCTCGGCCGAGGCCTTCGAGTGAGGTGATTCCAGCCGCGCGAGCATCGCCTCCGCCGTGCAATCACTCACCGGCCACCCGTGCCAGACCCCGGCGAAGCAATACCCGCCGCGCGGATCGAGCCTGTCGTGCGCCGCCGCGTCCTCGCTCGCCTCGCGGATCTGCTGGTCTTCGAGGAATCGATCCGCCCGCGCGAGCGCCTCGGACACGTCCACGTGCCTCGACGCCGCCACGAGCGCCTGCGCCGCGAAGGACGTATCCCACGTCGCGCTGCGCGCCCCGGCGACCCGCGCGCCGTCGGTGTCGTCCTCCCAGATCCAGCCCTCGAACCGCTCGAGCGCCATGCGCGCGTCCGGGTCCTGCGGGTCGTGCATCCAGAGCGCCAGGATCCCGAGCAGCCCGCTCACCGGCGACAATCCGGTGTGGCCGCTCGTGCGCAGATCGAAGCGCACCTCCTCGCGGAGCGCCGAGAGCAGGCCCGTCCGCGATTTCGCCGAACGCACCCGATCGACGACCTCGAAGGCCTGATACGCGAATTCGAGCGCGAGGCTCGGCGGCGTGTGGAGCTCCGCCGCGCGCCGCTGCCTTCGCGCCGCCGCGAAATCGACCGCGCCAAACCCCTGCGGGTACAGCTCGTCGCGCAGCGCCCGCGTGAGCGCCGTCTCGGGCGCGCTCCGCTTCGCCGCGACGAGCAGCGACATGCCGAGGTAGATGTACCGCGTGTGGCAATAATACTTCGACGGGTGGAGCGCCCACGATCGCGGCAAGAGCCACGCCTCGGGCAGCACCTTCGGCACGCCCTCCCAGGCATAAAGACCACACAGCGCGAGCCACAGCTTGCCCCAGGTCGGGATCGCCGAAGCTCCGCCCTGTTCACGAATGAACACGAGCCCCTTCGCCACGAGCGCGTCGTCCGCCGGTACGCCGAGCACGCGCGCCGCCACGTACACGAGCGTCGTGACGAACAGGTAAGGCTGCGAGAGCTCGTGCATGCCCCACGTTCCATCGGGCAAACGCGTCCGCGCGAAATGCAAGAGGAGCCGCTCGCGGCGCACCGGATCGATCGGCTCGCCCATCACGTGGCACGCGAGGACGTATTGCGCCGCGAGCATCGGGTTCCAGACGACCTCGCCCTCCCACGACCCGTCTTCGGCCTGCTCACGCGCGAGCGCGCGGACGCCCCGCGCGAGCGCCGTCCTCGGCTCGAGCCGCGTTTTCCCGAGCCGCGTCGCGCGCTCGGCCGCGGGGTGCTCGAGGACCTCGGCCCGCCCCGCGGCGGCTTTCAGCGCCGCGCCGTATCGATCCTCGGCCGAGCGCGGAAAATCACGCGTCGGCTCGGCCGGCGCGAGGTGCAACGTCGCGCGCATCATCCATTGCAGGCGCATGCCGAGCTCACCCGCCACGCCCGCCGCGTGCCGCGGATCCCGCCGGACCACGCCGTCGCGCACGATCGCGGAGGACGCGCGGAGCAGCGCCTTGAGGAACGAGCGGCCGAAATGGAGCGCGTTCGTGTCCTCGCACGAGAGGAAGCTCATCGTGCGCATCCGCTCCGCGGGTTGCTCGCGCCAGAGGTCGTAAATCCCGCTGCGGATCGCCGCCGTCTCGTCCGACGTGTCGGCGAAGACCTCGTAGAGCGCGACCGCGAGCATCTCCGGCGCGCGGCTCCCGATCGCGCGACCGCGGCTGTAGGCGCGGAAGCTCTTCGCCTCGGAGAGCGCGATCGCGTCCTGGAAGCCGAGCGTCATGCCGAGCGCCGTGAGCGGGTGGTGGTGGCCCACCGCGTCGCCCACGAGCGCGAGCCCCTCGCGGCCGTAATCGACGCGCGGGCGGATCTGGTTCGTCGCCCACGCGATCTCGCCCGCCTCGAGCGCGCGCCGGAACGCCGGCCGCAGCGCCTCGGGCAGGACGTGCGCGTAGGCGTCCCAGAGCGTCGCCGCCTTGCTGCGCTGCACGCGCATCGAGAGGGGCACGTCGAGGCAGAGGCGCACGCGCCGATCGTCGATCCGATACGCGAGCGCCGGCCCCGGGCCGCCGAGGAAGACGTGGCCGTGCCCTTCGAGCGGCATCCGTACGCCTTCGAGCAGGAGGCCCGCCATACGCGAGTACGTCGCCGCGCTCCGGTCGATCGAGAGCGCCGCGTGCGCCACGCCGCTCCGCCCGCTCGCGCCGACGACGAGCCCGGCGCGGATCGTCCGCGTGGCGCCGCCCTTCTGCTGGTACGAGAGCGCCTTCTCGACGATGTTCGTCGCGCGGGAGCCTGGCTGGTAATCGATGAGCCCCTCGCCGCTCGCGTGCTCGCGCAGCCGCTCGACGAGCCGCGCGTGCTCGATGGCGTGCCCGACGTTGCCGGCGCGATAAGGCAGCGCGATCGGCGTCGTGCCGTCGTCGGGGTACAGGACGAACCCGCGGCCCGTCTCGTACGTCGTGTTCGCCCGCAGATCCACGCCGAGCCCGCGCAGGATGTCCACGGCGGGCGGGTGCAACCACTCGCCGGCGAGCCTCTCGACCGCGCGCGGGTTCGACTCGAGCAAGAGCACCCGTGCGCCTCGCCTTGCGAACGCGAGCGCCGACACGCATCCGACCGGACCGGCGCCGATCACGGCGATGTCGTAGTCGATCCTCTCTGCCTTCCCATTCATGCAGGACCTCGTTCGTCTCCGTCGCCCCGGCGCCCGCCGGCGGCATGCAGAACTGGTCCCCCCCGATCACTCGCGAGGCCTTCAAAGGCGCGCGGACGAACCACGCGCCGTCAAGGCCTCCCGTCCATTCGTGCTCACGTCCGCGGGACGTGCGCCCCGCGCGACGCGGGGCCTTCGGGCACGAGCGCCCGCCGGAAGAAATCGGCGTACGCGTCGTAGATCGCGCTCCGCACGCACGTCGGCACGAAGCCGAGCTCGCGCTCTGCTTTCGAGGTGTCCGCGCGCCGCGGCGAGGACGCGGGCGAAGGCGCGCCCGGCGGACGTTCGCCCCCGAGCACCCGCGCCGCCGCGAATCTCCGCGCGAAGGGCGCCTCCACGATCCGGGCCGGCACGGCGAACGACGGGCGCCGCCGCGCGCTCGCTTCCTCGAAGAACGAGAGCAGATCGTCCATCGACACGAGCTCGGTCGCGACCACGTACTTCTGCCCTTTGCGCCCGCTCCGCATCGCGCCGACGTGGGCCTCCACCGCGTCGCGCGTCGCCGTGAGCAGGAGCGCGCCACGCGCGAAGGCGCGGAGCCTGCCGTTCGCGTGATCCACGAGCGCGCGGCCGATCAGGCTCGGACGATCGTCGAAGGGCCCGACCAGCGTCGTCGGCGCGACCACGACCACGTCGAGCCCGTCCGCCACGGCCTTCAAGCATTCGTGCTCCGCGAGCGCCTTCGTCCGCGCGTGCGGCGAGTGCGCGGAGAACGGGTCGAGCGGCGTCGCCTCGTCGATCGGCGCGCCGCGTGAATCCTCATATCGCACGGCGTCGAGCGAGCTCGTCACCACGACCCGCCGCACGCCTGCCTCGCGACACGCGCCGAGCAGCGCGCGTGTGCCGAGCACGTTCGTCTCGAAAAACGATCGCTCGTCCCCTTCGGCCACGAGGGCCGCCGCGTGATAGACTTCCGCGATCCCGCGCGTCGCCGCGCCGAGCGCGTCCGCGTCGCGCACGTCGCACGTCACCACCTCCACGGGCAAACCTGCGAGCGTCGCCGCGCCCCGCGCGCCTCGTACGAGCACGCGGACCTCCTTGCCCTCGGCGACGAGGCGCCGCACGAGGTTCTGCCCGAGGTGCCCCGCGCCGCCCGTGACGAGCACGCGCCCCTCGCGGGCCCGCGCCTCGCTCCGCGAGGCATCGCCGCTCGACTTCTTCGCGTCCGCGCCGCCGCGGATCACCGTCATCGACGCGCGCCGCTCGGGCGGCACCGGCGGCCTCCGCGCGCGGAGCAGCGGCATGGTCACGCGGCCGGATCCCCCCGCGGGCGCGCTCGGCCTGGCCTCCGCCGCGCGTGCGAACAGGGCCGTGAGCGCCGCGTCACTCTCGGCCGCGCGCCGCGCGCCGGCGAGCACCTCGGCCACGAGGCGTTTATCGATCTTCGGCTCGCGCCCGCGGACGAGCGTGTCCTCGCCCCGCTCCACCTCGCGCAGCGTGGCGATCGCCAGCGCCAGCGGGACCGCGCAGAACGCGCGCACCTCGGCGCCCTCGCGGCCCGGCCAGCAAAACGTGTATTCGACGGCCGCGTCGAGGTGCCCCCGCGCGATCGCGCACACCTCGGACACCGCCGCGAGGCCACCTTCACGCGCCTCCGGCGAGAGCAGTGCGTCCCGACGAACCCCGTGACGGGCGAGCACGTCTTCCGGGAGGAAACACGCGCCGCGATCGAGGTCCTCCGCGACGTCCTTCAGCACGTTGACCATCTGCAGGCCGAGCCCGAAACGTGTCGCGCGGCTCCGCGCCGCAGCGACGACCTCCTCGCTCGCCCCGGGCACGGCGCGCTCGAAGAGCGAGGTGAGCAGCTCGCCCACCGTGCCGGCCACGAAATAACAATACCGCTCGAGATCGGGAACGTCGACGATCCGCGTCATGCCCTCGGCGTCCGCGCGGCTCGCATAATCACGCATCCCCCGGCTCATCTCGAGCACCCACGGCCGGATCGCCTCCTGATCGGCGGCGGGCAGGGCGCGGAACACGCGGAACACCGCGCCGGCGCCCTTGCAGAGGGCGCGATCGGCCTCGGCCATGCCGATGGACGTGTCCGCGAATCGGGCCTCGAATTCGGGGAGCGATCCTCCCTCTCCCCGCATGAGCGCGTCGAACGCATCGAAGAGCGAGGCGCGCGTCTCCGGCGTGATCGGATTCGCGTCCTCGATGCTGTCGACGACCCTGCACAGGAGATAGGCGGCGCAGAGCGAATCGGAGAGCGCCTCGGGCAAGGACAGGATCGAGAGCGCGAACGTCCGCGAGACGCGAGGCAGCATCCGCACGCAGAAATCGCGATCGTCGACCCGCTGCGCGGCGAGCGCCTCCATGGCGGCGGCCATGGCCCCGCTCCCGTCCTCCGACAAACCAATCCGCAGCCCCGCCGCGCCCGCGTCGCGGAGCCCGGAAACGTCATGCCTCGCCATCCGCGGCCTCGTTCGTTAACGAAGTAATCGAAGCGTCAAAAACAAGCGTTTGTGTACTGCGCTGCCGTTTTGTAGTTCATGTCGATCTTCCGGCTTTGCAGCGAGGCCGTACATGGCGCACGAAGGGCAATCGTGTCAAGGGCCCGTCGTCTTTTATCGCTCGCTTTTTCGTGCTCCGTCCGGTGAAAGCGCGAACCCGACTTCGCATCGGCCCGTCTGCGCGCCTTCCGCCCGTGGTCTCGCCCGACCATTGCATGCGTGGACGGACATGAGCACGAGGAGAGCCTTTTTGTGGGCTGCGCTCGTCGCCTCGCTCGCCGCCTGCGAGCGCGACGCGCCCGATGTTTCACGAGAACCCGCGGGCGCCCGTCTCCAGAACGTGGCGCTCTTGCCGGTCCAGGTCGAGGATCCTCACCCCGCCCTCGGCTGCTACGAGCAAGCGCTCGACCGCACGATGCTCACGCAGCACGACGCCTATCGCCTGTGCCTGGGCGCGATGTCGTACGCGCCGATCGACTGCTACGAGCGGGCGACGGCCGGGCTCGTGCTCTCGGTGCAGGCGATAGAGCTCTGCCGCTGCACCGACTCGCTGGCACCGATCGAGTGTTACGAGCGCGCCACGCGACAAACCGGGCTCACGCAGCCCGATATCATCGCGTTATGCAGCGCCACCTCGATGAACCGTCTCTATCCGAATTGCGCCCCGTTCTGACGCCCCGATCACATGCCGCAGCGCTCGGAGTGCGCGATCGTCGTCATCGCGCCCCCGCCGCCCGCGCCGACGCGCGTGTATTGCACGACGATCGGCACGTCCGACTCGATCACGCTCGCGAAGTCCGTTCCGATCGGCAAGGGCTCCGGGCCCTCGAGGTCCTGCCAGCGGACGCGCCGGCTCCGTTCGGGCAGGAGCGTCAGGCGGTAGGGCCCGGCTGGCGCGCGATGCTCGAAGTACACCATGATCTCCACGTGCGCCTCGTGCGTGGAGGCATTGAGCAGCCAGAGCACGTCGTTCGCGCCGTCGGGCTCCGCGCCGTCCGCCCGCTTCGCGACATGCCCCTCCGCGACCGACCACCGCTTGCACCCTGCCGGCTTGCTCATCGCGTCCCCCTCGTCCGGGCGCTTTTGCCCGCGAGATTCGCCTGCAGAGCCCGTGCCGCGCGGGGCCTGTTCCCTTCGCTCGAGCTTGCTCGTCAGCCCGCCGCCCGCGCGGCCCGGACGAACCTCCGCACCCGCTCGACGTCGACGGGCTCCTCGATGCGCCCGCCCTCTTTGATGCTCGACCCCACGATCACCCCGTCGGCCGCGCCGAGGAATGCGGTGACGTTCTCCTCGGTCGCGCCGCTGCCGATGAGCACGGGCGAATCGCCGGCGAGCGCCTTGGCCTCCCGCACCTTCGCGAGATCCGGCGCGTCCCCCGTCATTTTCCCCGACACGATGAGCGCGTCGGCCCCCGAGAAGCGCGTCCATTCGATGTGCGTCGCGAGATCGATCCCCGGGAAACGCACCGAATGTTTCTTGTCGACGTCGGCGAAGAGCTTGATGTGCTCGGCGCCGAGATCCTTTCGTCGTCGCAAGAGCTCCGCCGCGCACCCCTCGTCGATCGTGCCCGACTCCCAGACGCCCGCGCCCGCGAGCATGCATACCCGGACAAACTTCGCGCCTGCGGCGATCGCGATGCCGAGCAGCGCGACGCCGCCGTTGTGCACCAGGTTGATGCCGAGCGGCAAGGGCACGGTTTGCCCGACGGCCCGCGCCACGACCGCGTGCGCCGCGATGCTCTCGGGGGCGACGTGGCTCCCTGCGCGGAAAGGGATGTCCCACATGTTCTCGACGATGAGCCCGTCCACGCCGCCCTCCGCGAGCGCGCGGGCGTCGCGGATCGCGTTCTCGAGGATCACGTCCATCCCGTAGCCCGAATATCCCGGCGCGCCGGGCAGCGGCCAGCAATGCACCATCCCGAGGACGGGCTTCTTCGTGCCGAAGAGGTCCCCGAGATCCTGGAGCTTGAGCGCGTCGAGGCGCGCTTTCCACGGAGGCGTCATGTCTCTCTCCCGAGGTGTGGTGTGTCCTTCATGAACAATTGAAAAGCGAGCTCGGACGCGCCCTGCGCGGAGAGCGCCTGCGCGAGCTCCTCCCGCCCCGGCAGCGAGGCCGCCGCGCCGGGCCGGCTCACGACGAGCGCGCCCGCGGCGTTGCCCAGCATGGCTGCATGGGCGGGCGAGGCGCCGCGGCGAATTGCATAGATAAATGCCGCAACAAACCCGTCGCCGGCGCCCGTCGTATCCCGCACCTCGGCGGGACATGCAGGCAAAAACGTTCGTCCGGACCCTTCCGCCACCACGGCGCCCTCGGCGCCGAGCTTGCCCACGACGAGCGGCGCTCCGGCGAGGGCGAGCGCCGCGATGGCGGCCTCGCAGGCCTCGCGCCCCGGCGGAGCGAGCGCGCCGAGCTCGCGTTTGTTGCCGAAGAGCACCAAAATCCGCGGGGCGAGCGCGAAGACCTCCGCGGGCCAGGCGCGGACGAGCGGCAGGCAAATATCGAGCGAAATGGGGATCGCGCGGCGGCTGGCCTCTTCCATCATCTCGAGCGTCGCGTCTCGCTGCGCACCTTCGAGGAGCGCATGCCCGGCCACGTGCAGGTGCTTCACGTCCTTCCACACGGCCGAACCGTCGGAGCACGAGAGCGCGGCATTAGCGCCACGAAAGCTCATGAACGTCCGTTCGCCGCCGGGAGAAATGGCCACGAAGCAGTGCCCGGTGGGGAGCGTGGGGTGCGTCTGGACGAACGAGAGGTCCACGCCGGCTCGCCGTGCGGCCTCGAGCGCGACGTCGGCCCCGGGATCTCGACCGACGGCGGTGACGAGCCGAGCGCGCGCGCCGAGCTTGGCGAGCGCCGTAGCCACGTTCGCGCCCGAGCCGCCGCTCGAAAAGGCGAGGGAGGTCATCGGCGCGTCGTCACCCTCGTGCGGGAAACGCGTGAGCGTGCCGCTGAGGTCGGCGTTGGCGTCGCCGAGGATGAGGAATACCATCGGGGCGGAGTCTACTACGGAGCCTGTGCACCGAAAAGGCAACTTTGATCTTGACGGTGGCGTTGGCTGGGTGCAATTCTGTGGGTGCATCGCTACCACTCTTCATGTCAGTGGGTCATGCCAACCGGAGTCGTAGGACCGGGTGAATGGTACCGATGCTGGAGAAGTCATCCACCGACCCCTCAGCAATACCTCGTCTGCACATCGCGGGATGTGCGCCCAGCTCCAGGGTCTCCGAGACGTCCGTACGGCTGAGCAACGACATAGGAGCTCAAGATGAAAGGAAAGACGATGGAGAAGCACGCTCTGGACAACCACTCTCGGCAGTTGGACGAGAAACAGCCGGAGTACTACCAATCACGTGGTTTGACGAGCGAGCAGGCCGAGCTGGCTGCGCGTCAGGCGCGTGAGGCCCAAGCTCCGGATCCGGGCAAACCGAAGGCCAAATAGGCCGTTCGGTTTATCGATAACCCGGCCGTACCCCCGCCGCACCTCGCATTCGCGCGCGGCGGGGGCACGGCCCCTTTTTGCCCGGAGAAACCATGACCGTTCGAATCCTCATCACGGGATCGGAAGGGCTCGTCGGCCGGGCGCTTTCGCGTCTCCTCGCGCGAAAGGGCCACGATATCGTCCCCCTCGATCTACGCGCGCCCGAGGGGCGCGGCCGCGGTGACGTGCGAAATCGCGCCGATTTGAAGGCCGCCCTGCGCGACTGCGCCGGCGTCGTCCACCTCGCCGCCGTCTCCCGCGTCATCCACGCGGAACACAACCCCGATCTCTGCTGGTCCACGAACGTCGTCGGGACGCAGCTCCTCCTCGACGTCGCCCGTGATTGTCCGCGCAAACCCTGGGTGCTCTTTGCGAGCAGCCGCGAAGTCTACGGCGAACCTACGGCGCTGCCCGTGCGCGAAGACGCGCCCCTCGCGCCCGTCAACGTGTATGGTCGATCCAAGGTGGAAGGCGAAGAGAGGACCCTCGGCGCCCGAAAGGACGGGCTCTCGACCGCGGTCGTACGTCTGTCCAACGTGTATGGCGGGACGAACGATCACGCCGATCGGGTCGTGCCCGCTTTCGTGTCCAGCGCGCTGTCGGGACGGCCGCTGCGCGTGGACGGCCCCGACCATACCTTCGACTTCACCCACATCGACGACACCACGCTCGGCCTCGCGGCGATGATCGAGCTCCTCTCGCGGGGCGCCGAGCTGCCGCCCATCCATCTGCTCACCGGCATCCCGACGACGCTCATGGAACTCGCGCGGCTTTGCGTCGAGCAGGCCGGGACATCCGCGTCCATCGTCGAGGCCCCGCCGCGGACGTATGACGTGCAGAGGTTCGTCGGGGACCCCGGACGGGCAGCGGCGCTCCTCGGCTGGGCGCCGCACATCGGGATCCGCGAGGGGATCGAGCGAATGATGAACGACGTTCGACAGGGGAGCGAGCCATGAGGATCGTGCAGGTCATTCACGGTTATCCGATGCGGTACAACGCCGGCTCGGAGGTCTACACGCAGACCCTCTGTCACGCGCTCGCCGAGCGCCACGAGGTGCACGTCTTCACGCGCGAAGAGGACTCGTTCGCGCCCGATTTCGCGCTCAGGCGCGAGCGAGACGCCGCCGATCCGCGCGTCGACCTGCACGTCGTCAACGTGCCGCGGAGCCGCGATCGTTACAGGCACGTCGAGGTGGATCAGCGGTTCGCCGAGCTGTGCGACGAAATCCGCCCCGACGTGGTCCACGTCGGCCACCTCAATCACCTCTCGACCTCGCTCCTCGTCGTGCCGGCCACGCGGCAGATCCCCATCGTGTACACGCTGCACGACTACTGGCTCATGTGCCCGCGTGGCCAGTTCATGCAAATGCACCCCGAGGATCCACGAAACCTCTGGGCCGCCTGCGACGGGCAGGAGGACCGGAAATGCGCCGAGCGCTGCTACGCGCGGTACTTCTCCGGCGCGCCGGACGAGCGCGCCGAGGACGTCACCTACTGGACGGGCTGGGTGTCGCGGCGCATGCGTCACGTGCGTGAAATGGTCGAGCTCGTGGACGTCTTCGTCGCGCCCTCGCGGTACCTCCATGATCGATATCGTGATCACTTCGGGATCCCCTCGCGAAAGCTCACGTACCTCGATTACGGGTTCGACCTCGGGCGGCTCGGCGGACGTCATCGAGAAGATGGCGAGCCGTTCACCTTCGGGTACATCGGGACCCACATCCCGGCGAAGGGGATCCACCATTTGATTGACGCATTCGGCGCCGTTCGTGGTGATGCGCGCCTCCGGATCTGGGGGCGACCTCGGGGGCAGGACACGGACGCGCTGCGGGAGCTCGGCAGGAGCCTGCCCGGCGACGCGCCGGACCGCATCGAATGGCTCCCCGAATATCGCAACCAGGACATGGTGCGCGACGTCTTCGATCGTGTCGACGCCATCGTCGTGCCGAGCGTGTGGGTGGAGAATTCGCCGCTCGTCATCCACGAGGCGCTCGCGGCGGGTGTCCCGGTGATCACGGCGGACGTCGGAGGAATGGCCGAGTACGTCCATCACGAGGTCAATGGCCTCCTGTTCACGCATCGGGACCCTGCGGCGCTCGCGAGGCAGATGCAGCGCTTCGTGGACGAGCCCGACCTCGCGCGGCGCCTCGGCAGCCGGGGGTACGTGCAAGATTCGATAGGCCGCGTCCCGGACATCGACTCCCACGTCCGCGCTGTCGAGGGCATTTACGAGCAGGCCCTCGGGCGCAGGGACACGGCCCGGCTCGATCCGCTCGCGGGCCCGTGGCGCATCACCTTCGACACGAACCCGGATACCTGCAACCTGCAATGCGTGATGTGCGAGGAGCACTCGCCGCACAGCCAGCAGCAGGAGAAACGGCGGCTCCTCCGCAAGCCCCGCCGGGTCATGCCGATCGAGCTCCTGCGCAAGGTCGTCGAAGAGGCCGCGGGGCGAGGCTTGCGCGAGATCATCCCCTCGACGATGGGAGAGCCGCTCCTTTACGAGCATTTCGAGGACATCATCGACTTGTGCCGGACGTACGGCGTGAAGATGAACCTCACCACGAACGGTACGTTCCCGCGCCTCGGCGCCCGCGCCTGGGCGGAGCGGATCGTGCCCGTGACGTCGGACGTCAAGATCTCGTGGAACGGCGCCACCAAGGCCACGCAGGAGCGCGTCATGATCGGCGCTCGCTGGGAGAAGATGCTCGGCGACGTGCGCACGTTCATCGAGGTGCGGGATACACACGCCCAGACGAACCCGACCGATCGGTGCCGCGTCACGTTCCAGCTCACGTTCCTGGAGACGAACGTCGACGAGCTCGCCGATATCGTGCGGCTCGCGATCGAGCTCGGCGTGGATCGCGTGAAGGGTCACCACCTCTGGGCGCATTTTCCGGAGATCGAGGGACTCTCGATGCGGCGGAGCCCCGAGGCGATCCGACGCTGGAATGCCGCCGTGCTCGAGGCGCGCGCCGTGGCGTCCGCAAAGACGTTGCCGAGCGGCAAGCACCTCCTGCTCGAGAACATTTTCCTCCTCTCCGAATCTGCGCCCGAGGACCTCGCGCCCGGTGGGCCCTGTCCCTTCCTGGGGCAGGAGGCGTGGGTGAGCGCGGAGGGCCGGTTCGACCCATGCTGCGCCCCGGACGCGCAGCGGCGTACGCTCGGCGAGTTCGGGTCGCTCGACCACCGAGGGTTGATGGAGATCTGGAATGGAGCCGCGTACCGGCGCCTCGTCGCGACCTATCGTACGCGGGGCCTTTGCCTCGGCTGCAACATGCGCAAGCCCGTGGGAGCGCCTCGATGACGACGGAATGGCAACGAATTCGCGTGGCCGAGGACGGGACACATCACGTCGTCGCCGGTGAGCCCCTGTACGACGCGCGGTTCGACGAGGTCCTGGCGTTCCATGCGCCGGGGCTCGCGCCCGTGCGTCGTGATGGCGAGGCCTTTCACGTCGACGTGCGTGGGAGGCCGGCTTATGGCCGGCGCTTCGAGCGGACGTTCGGGTTTTACGAGGGGCGAGCCGCCGTGCGCGGGAGCGATGGGTGGCGCCACGTCTTGCCGGACGGGACCGACCTTTATCCCGAGCGATACGCGTGGTGCGGCAACTACCAGCAGGGTCGTTCCGCCTTCCGCGACATGCGCGGGCGCTACGGCCACCTCGATCCGGACGGCCGCCTCATTTCGACGACTCTGTGGCGTTACGCTGGCGATTTTCGGGAAGGGTCGGCCGTGGTCCAGGCCGACGATGGGCGCTCGTCGCATGTCCGTGCCGATGGCACCCTCCTGCATGGCCGCTGGTTCGTGGACCTCGACGTGTTCCACAAGGGGTTTGCCCGCGCGCGGGATGGGGCCGGGTGGATGCACGTGGATCGGCAGGGGCGCGCCATCTACACGCGCCGATTCGCGGCGGTGGAGCCCTTCTACAATGGCCAGGCGCGCGTCGAGCGGCACGACGGCGGGCTCGAGGTCATCGACGAGCGAGGAGATCCTATCGTGGAGCTGCGGCCCGCCCGCACGAGCGAGCTTGCAGCGCTGTCCGCGGACCTCGTCGGGCACTGGAGGACGGATACGCTCGCCGCTGCGGTGTCGCTCGGGGTGTTCGACGTCTTGCCCGGGGCGGAGGGGTTTGTCGCGGAGCGCTGCAGGATGCCCCTCGACAAGACCCGACGCCTGCTCCGGGCCCTCGCGGAGCTCGGCGTGGTCACGCGGCGAGACGACGGAACCTGGGCTTCCACGCCCCAAGGCACGTTTCTCCGTGCCGACCACCCGCTCACGCTCGCCGGCGCGGCGCTCGAATACGCCGGCCCGCTTCGCCAGCGCTGGACCTCCCTGGAGACGGCATTACGCGCCGAGGTGTTTCGGCCCGACGACATCTTCCGGGAGGTCTCGAGCTCACCGGAGCGGTGCCGCGCGCATCACCGCATGCTGGAGAGCTACGCCCGCCACGATTACGAGCCTCTCGTCGACCATCTGCCCATTCGAGCGGGGGACGTCGTCGTCGACGCAGGTGGAGGCACGGGCGCGCTCGCCTCCTTCATCGTTGCAAAGCACCCCTCGAGCCGGGTCGTCGTGCTCGATCTTCCCGGCGTCCCGGCCGCTGCCATCGAGCCGCCGCCTCACCTGGCGTTCGTCGAAACGAACCTCTTTGATCCGTGGCCGGTCTCGGCCGACCTCATCGTCCTCGCCCGGGTCCTCCACGACTGGGACGACGTCCACGCGATCCGCCTCCTCATTCACGCGAGGAATGCCTTGAAGCCGGGGGGCCGTATTGCCATCGTCGAGATGGTGCTCGACGAGGACGGGCACGGCGGCGGGCTCTGTGATCTCCACCTGCTCGCAGTCACGGGAGGGCGCGAGCGGACGCGCCGAGATTTCGAGCGAATCCTCGACGCCGCGGGGCTCCGGCTCGTGCAGGAGAGAACGACGCCGTCGCTCCCGCGTGTCCTCGTCGCCGTCCCCGCGTGAGGGCCTCCGTCGCCCCTTCCCACGCTCCCCCACCCGATCCATCATACCCACCGCGGCTCTCGGCCCACCAACCCGGAAGGGGACGTTCGCGCATGAAACTCTGCGGTTTTCGCATCAGCAACTACCACAACAAGGTCCGCCTCGTCCTCCTCGAAAAGGGCATCCCCCACGAGGAGGACCCGACCTGCTGGCCCTCCCAGGATCCCGCGTTTTTGGCGCGTACCCCCATGGGCCGCGCGCCCTTCCTCGAGACGCCGCACGGCGTGCTCTGCGAGTCGCAGGTGATCTGTGAATACCTCGAAGACGCGTATCCGGAGAGCCCGCTTTATCCGCGCGACCCGTTCGCCCGCGCCAAGGTCCGCGAGCTCATCCAGGTCTTCGAGCTCAACGTCGAGCTCGTCGCGCGGCGCACGTACCGCGCCGCGTTCATGGGCGGCTCCCTCTCGAACGAAGAGAAGGCCACGATCCAGGCCGATCTCGCCAAGGGCATCCGGGCCCTCCAGACGCTCGCGAAGTTCGATCCGTTCATCGCCGGCGCCGAGCTCACGGTCGCCGACTGCGCGGCTGCGGTGCACGTCCCGCTCATCTCGCTCGCCACCCGCCGCGTGTTCGGCGCGGACGTGTTCGCCGACGTGCCCCAGGTCGCGACGTACGTCGAGATGATCAACCAGCGCCCGCACTTCGCGCGTGTCCTCGCGGAGAGCCGCGAGGCGTTCCAGAAGGCGATGGCCGGCGGGAGCCGCAGCTAGGGTCCGTTTCTTTCCAATCGACGGCGGCGGGGGCCTTTTGTTATAAGCGCCCTCGCCATGCCCCTCGTGCCGCCGAAGAGCGCCCGCCCTCCGCGTGAAGCCCACCGCATCGACGAAGCCTCGCTCGCGCGCTGGCTCGCGGCGAACGTCGAGGCTTGTCGGGGCGGCGGCGCCGTCACCGCGCTCCAGTTCCAGGGCGGCCAGTCGAACCCGACGTACTGGGTCGGCTTTTCGGGGCCGGAGGGCGAGCTCGAGCTCGTCCTGCGCAAGAAGCCGCCGGGCGAGCTCTTGCCTTCGGCGCACGCGGTCGAGCGTGAATACCGGGTCATGCGCGCGCTCGCCGGCTCCGACGTGCCCGTGCCCGAGACCCTCGCGCTCTGCGAGGATCCGGCCGTCATCGGCACGCCGTTTTTCGTGATGCGCCACGTCCCGGGCAGGATCTTCTGGGACCCCCAGCTCCCCGGCACGAGCGGCCCGGACGAACGCCGGGCCCTCTACGACGACCTCGTCCGCGCCCTCGCCGCGCTCCATCGCGTCGATTACGTGGCCGCGGGCCTCGGCGATTATGGCAAGGTCGGCGGCTTCATCCCGCGCCAGGTCCAGCGCTGGTCGCGCCAGTACGAGGCCTCCCGCACTGGCGACGTGCCCGCGATGGAGGCGCTCATGGCGTTCCTCGGCAGAAATACCCCCCGGCACGACGAGACCACGCTCGTGCACGGTGATTACCGCATCGACAACGTCATCTTCGCGGCGGACGAGCCGCGCGCCCTCGCGATCATCGACTGGGAGCTCTCCACGCTCGGGCACCCGGTGAGTGACCTCGCGTATCTCTGCATGGGGTATCACCTCGCTTTGCCTGGGCGTGGCAGCCTCGTCGGCGCGGATTTCGCGGCGCTCGGCATCCCGGACGAGCAGGGCATGGTCGAGGCGTATTGCAAGCTCACGGGCCGCGGCGCCATCGACGACTGGCCCTATTTCATGGCGTTCGGCATTTTCCGCCTGGCGGCGATCGCGCAGGGCGTCTACAAGCGCAGCTTGCAAGGCAACGCGAGCTCGGACAGCGCGAGCGCGTTCGGGGCCGCGGTCTTCGCGCTGGCGGATCTCGGATGCAACATCGCCGGGGTTCGCCCGGGCTGATCACATGGGAGCACGGAGGAACATGATGCGGGGGTTTTTCGCGGCTACGTTCGGTGTGTGTCTCCTCGGATGTGGGCCATCGGCCTCGTCTTCGGGCGCGGTCGTGGACGGCCCGGAGACGCCCACGCAGGCGTCGATGGAATGCGAGGGCCCGCAGCCGCCCGTGGTGCAGAACGTGCGCTGGCTCGGCCCCGCGACGGCCCCGGGCAAGGCGCCGCTCGCGGGCGTGGCTGCCGAGGTGAACAAAACGCTCGCCTTCGAAGAGGGCGTCGAGGTCACGGTCAAGCAGGTGAAATACACGCCCATCGCGGCGGACCGGAACCTCGCCATGGCCCTGGTCTCGGTGCGCCGCGGGAGCGAGACGAAAGACGTGCGCCTGGGCCGCGAGTTGCCGGGCGGGAAGGTGTGTTATCAGCAGGCGTCGGGCCTGTGGGTCGGCCTCGTGGAGACCGTGCCGAACAAGGCCATGCTCCGCGTGGGGTTGCCCCCCGCGGAGCCTCCGCCCTGACGCGCGCCTGCTAAAAAGAAACGCGTAGCCCTGCGCCGGTCGTCAAGCCCCGCGTGGGGAGCGCAGCCATCGTCGCGTGCGGCGCCGCGGGGCCGCCGCGGGCCTCCTGGAGCGGCGTGATCTCGAATTTCACGTCGTCGCTTCGGAACATGAGGAGCGTTCCGGCCAAGCTCCCGCCGAGCACCAGAATGCTTCCGATGACGATCGGCGCGGCGCTGAAGCTCTCGCCGGGCTCACGCGTGAAGATGGGCACCATCATGACCGCACCCCCCACGAGGATGCCGCCGACGAGCACCCCGAGCCCGGCCATTCGTGTACCCGCGTTCGACGTGTACGACCCGACGACACGCGAGGGGCCGTCGAGGCGCACCGGATCCGGGCTGAGGACCGGCACGCCGCCTTGCTTGGAGAGGGCGAGGTAATGCGTGCCCACCGGCAAGCTCGCCTCGCACGGGGCCGTGCAGATCTCCGTGAACGACTGCCCGACCGCTGAGCCACGCGTCCCGATGACGTACGCCGAGCCCGTGCGGACGTGGTACGTCGCGTTCGGCTCGTTCGATTCGAGCTTGAGCGCCGCTTCGCCGGCCTTGACGGTGATGAAAGGTTTGGTCTTGCCGTCGCGGCCCCCGCGCGCCGGAGCCTCGTCCTCGTCCTCGTCCTCGTCTGCCTTTGGCCTCGCGGACTCGGCCCCGGCGTACGTGACCTCGCCCATGTCCACCGTGCGGCTTTTCCCGGATGGCAGCAGGATGGTGACGGACCCTTCCGGATCTTTTTCGACGATGGTCCCGCGCAACATCCCGCCGTTTTTCAGGATGACGATGTCCGGAACCGATGACTTGCCGCTGTCTGCCGACGCCTCGGGGATCGCTCCGAGGAGGAGCGCGGCGCCGACGACGAACCCTAATATGCTCGATCGCATGCAGGCTGCCCTACCACGATGCCGTCCAGAACTCCAGAAGTTGGTGAGGCCGTTCATCGGGCGGCTCAATCCGCGTTTTTCGCGCAGCGCACGCCCGTGCTGACGTGGCCCGACTCGCGGTCGAATGCGTAGCGGGTCGTCGCCTTGGCCGCGCTCGGCGCGAAATCCCAGGAGCCGCCCCGGATCACGCCCTTCGCGCCCGTGGTGACGAGCGGGTCCTTGCGCTCCGCCTTCGTGTAGGCGCTCGGATCGAACGTGTCCGCGACCCACTCCCAGACATTGCCGGCCATGTCGAGCGCGCCGAAGGGGCTCGCGTGATCGGGGAACGAGCCCACGGGCATCGTGCCCCTCGCCCGGCCCTGGCACTGGCCGGCCTTGCGCGCGAAATTGCCCATCGTGCAGGACGCGGGCTCCTCGCCCCAGGGATAGAGGCGGGCGTCCTTGCCCCGCGCGGCGTATTCCCATTCGGCCTCGGTGGGCAATCGTTTGCCGAGGAACGCGCAGAGCGACGCCGCCTGCCCGTGGTCGATGCAATTGATGGGGTGGCGCGCCTTCGTGGGGTCCTGCTCCGCGCAGAAGGACGCGAATTTCGTGGCCTCGGCCCCGTTCACGCCGGGCCCGTGCACCCCGCTCTTCGTGCATTTCCCGGCGGCCACGCAGCGCTTGTACTCTTCCGCCGTGACCTCGGCGCGGTCGAGGTAAAACGCCTTCGAGATCGTCACCGTGTGTGGTGGCTTCTCGGTCTTCCCTTCCTTCGCGTGCCCCATCGTGAAGCTGCCCGCGGGCACGAGCACCATCTCCGGCGGCGCGCTCGGCAGCTCGACGTGCCCCAATTCGGGGCCCATGCGCAGCACCGCCGGGACGGGCTCGATCGCGGCTCGTTGCTTGATGACGACCGACGCCGCGACGGCGAGCCCGACGAACGTGAAGGCAAAGGTCGCAGCAAAAAGCGTGCGCCGCGACGAGGCCGGTTTGCTCGCGCGACCTTCCGCAATTTGCGGTGACGTCGTCTGCGGATCCCGTATCTCTCGGCCGTTCCCCTCGGCGACGCTCTCGCCGGGCGCGTCGGGCTCGATGGGCGCGGGCAATGCCTCGCGCAGCGCCTCCCAGAACAGGCGCGCCGACGTGTAACGGCCGCGCGGCTCGATCGCGAGCGCCTTCTGGAAGACACGCTCCACGGCGTCGCTCGTGCGCACGCCGTGGGCGCGTGGCGTGGGCCGGATGGATGGATCGGTCGTGGCGATGTAGAGCTGCGTCACGTCGTCCCCGACGAGCGCGCTCTTGCCCGAGCAGAGCTCGACCAGCACGAGCGCGAGCGCATACACGTCGGTCCAGGGCCCGGTCGCGCCGAACCGGCGATTGAACTGCTCGGGCGCGCCATAAAACGGCGTGAACATGGACGGCGTGTTCCCCGTCTCCTCCATGGCGCGGGTGATCGACGCATTGTCGGCGATCACCTTGGCGATCCCGAAATCGAGCACCTTCATCGCGGGCGTGTGGGCGGAGGCGCCCCCCACGAGGGGCGACGTGTCGCTCAGGAACAGGTTCGCCGGCTTGATGTCCCGGTGCGCGATTCCCTCGTCGTGCGCCGCGGCGAGCGCGAGCGCGGCGGGCTCGAGCAGCACGAATGCCTCGGCGAGGGGCATGCCGCCCCTTTTTTCCTGCGTCCTTCGCGCGAGGAACGCCTCGAGCGTCTCGCCGCGTAGCCATTCGAGCACGAGGTAAGGCGCCCACACGCCGCTCGGGGCCACGGCGGCGCCGACGTCGAGGGCCTGGACGACGGCGGGCGTCGCGCGCGACAGCTTGCGGAGCAGGCGCCCCTCTTCGAGGAAGCTCTGGTGGAAACGCTCTCGCTCCTCGGGTTCGAGGGACGGGGGGATCTTGAGGCATTTCACCGCGACCGGCTCGCCGAGCCCGAGGTGCAATGCGCGGTAGACGACGCCAAACCCCCCCTCGCCGACGACCGCCTCGACGTGGAATTTGCCGTCGATGGTCTGGCCCACCCAGGCGAAAGGATCGGCAGGAGCGGCGGACGCCATCGGGCCTGTTATTTCGTGGGGCGAAGCTCGGCCTTCGCGTTTCGGAGGAACGCCGCGATGTTCTCGGCGCTCCACGTATCTCCGGGCAGGAGCCCCGGCGTCTTCGTCGTCAACGTCCCGCCCGCGCCCACGAGCGCGCGCCGCCCCGCGTCGAAGGAATCACCCTTCACGCGGGCGATCGCGATCTCTCCGGGCCACGCGTCCTTCAGGAACAGCATCACCTGGGCGACCATCTCATCAAAATGTCCGATACGCGCCACGACGGCGTGCGCCTCCCCGATCACGATCTCGGTGATCTCCTCGTCGGCCAGGTAAAACACGATCGATTTCGACTGCGCCTCGGAGCGCGCGAGCACGGCGAGCTGGGGCGCGACGGCGACGGCGAGCGCCTGCATCAGGTCCTCGTCGAAATGCCAGGTCCCCGGCCGCTCGGCCGGCGTGAGCCAGCCGTGCTGGTGCAGCTTCTCCCGGAGGCGCGGGACGTTCTCCTCCGAGAAGACGCGGAACAGCGACGGGTCGAGGCCCACGAGCTTCTTCGCGTTCAAGAAGCCGACGAGGGCCGCGAGCTCCTCGATCTCGAGCTTGAAAGATTTCATCGTTCGCCCTAATCCCACAGGCTGTTCCAGCCGTCCGAGACCCAATCCTTGGCGCCCTCGTAGGCATTACCGACCGTCTCGGTGGTGCTGTCCCAGGCATTCCCGACCGCCTCGGTGGTGCTGTCCCAGGCGTTCCCGACCGCCTCGGTGGTGCTGTTCCAGGCGTTCCCGACCGCCTCGGTCGTGGCGTCCCAGGCGTTCGACACCCCGTCGATCCCGCCGACGACGCCGTCCATGACCACGTCGCCCGCCGCGTCGGTGAACCTCGTCCCGCCGCCGCGATCCGGCAGCTTGTCGCGCCAGTACGAGATACCCGAGCGTTGCCCGGAGAGCGGGTCCGACGTGTCGCGACCCTCCAGCCCGAGGTAATCGTATCCGGGGCCCTGGTCGTGGTAATTGTAGAGGTACCCGCCGGCGTCGTGCACGGCGCCGTGGTATCCGATCGCCGAGTCGTTGCCGTCGACCGCGGCATTGCCCGGACCGACGAGCCCGCCCGTCGGATTGAGGAGCGCGCCGAACACGGGATCCATGCCCAGCGCGTCCCCGGCGACCTGGCCATACCGGAGCTGGGACGTGCTCCCCATGTGATCGCCGTGCAGCCAGCCATTGATCCCGGGCGGCGGCTCCATCCCCTTCTCGGCGGCGATCCGCTCCTGCTCGGCGAGCGCGGCCTGATACCGCTGCCAGTCCTGCTGGATCTCCTCGAGTGGCTTGCCGCGGGCGTCGGCGATCTGCTGGAGCGCCGCCTGGACGTCGGGGTGGTTCGGGTCGTGGCGATGCTCCCAGAGCGTATTCATCGCCTCGCGCAATTGCTCGGAGTCCGCCCCTTGCCATTCCATGCCGACGAGCGTGGACAGGTATTCGTCGGTGAAGAGCGCGGCGACGGCGTCGCCGGGCGCGAGGGGCCCGATGAGGACCGTGGGGCAGCCCTGGGCGATGACGCCCGCGTGCCGCGTCAGGTCCCCGAAGCGCGCCGCGGGTTTGCCCCCGATGAGCACGGTGGGCGCGCCCGTCTTGATCATGTCGGTTGGCCCCTCGCACTGGCAGAGGTCATCGATCCGCGCCGCGGACCGCCCTCCGATGACGACCGTGGGACACCCCGGCGGGAGCACCGGCCCCCCGACATGAGCCGGGCAGGTATGCGCATCACCAACACGTGCGGCAAGCTGGGTCATGGGCCCTCGGCCGCGAGGGTATCAGAGGTGGGGGTGGGGACGCAGCAAAAACGAAACGAATGGTTTCGCGAGGTTGTACGCGTGGTGCTGATCCCTCGTCGACGCGCGCGGCGGGGCCATCCGACGGCAGCCGGCTCCCGGAGTCGATCTCGTGCTCCTCCTCGGTGGGCCTGCCTTGTTTGGTTGACAGGCGCGCTGGACCCTCTCTAGCGTGGCGCCCCGATGAAAGCTTCAATGCGCGGTCATTTGATACTTGGTGTGCTGCTGGCGCTCGTGGGGTGCGACGGCGGCGGCGGCAATGGCGGTCAAGGAGCTGGGACGGCCGGCACGTCCAGCGGTGGGGGGACGGCATCGAGCGGCGGCGGCGGTCAAGGCGGCGCGGGCGGCATGGGAATGGGCGGCGCCGGGGGCGTCGGCGGCATGGCCACCGGTGGTGGGGACGCGACCGGCGGGCAGGGCGGCATTGGCGGCGGTCAAGGCGGCGGCGGCGGTCAAGGCGGCGGCGGCGGTCAAGGCGGCGTTGGCGGTCAGGGCGGCATTGGCGGTCAGGGCGGCATTGGCGGGCAGGGCGGCATTGGCGGTCAAGGCGGCGGCGGCGGTCAGGGCGGCATTGGCGGTCAAGGCGGCGGCGGCGGTCAAGGCGGCGGCGGCGGTCAAGGCGGCGGCGGCGGCTCGGGCGGCTCGGGGGGCGGGTCGCTGACGACGACGCTGTACAGCGTGCATTACGACCAGGTCCAGATGGAGGAGCGCTTCGGCGTCTTCATGCCCTCCACGGGCAAACTTCAGCCGATGAGCATCCTCCCCGGTGTCCTGTCCGTCGGTGACCCGATGGTGCTCGACTCCGTGAACGGTCGATTCTACGTCCAGACGAACGTCGGCCAGCTCGCGATTGACGTGAAAACCGGCGGCGTCGTTGATGTCTCCCCCGCGTGGGAGAGCTACACGGTGCGTGCCCACCCCATCACAGGGGTCCTTTATGGCGTGCGGTGGGACGCCGCGGCCTCCGAGGAGCATTTCGGCACCCTCGATCCTGCGACCGGGGTCTTTTCCAGCATCAACACGCTCCCCGGCGTGCAGCTCCTCTCGGACGCGCCCGGGATCGATCCGACCGGCAAGAGCTTCTATTTGAGGACGAACCTCGGCTGGCTGACGATCGACGTGAGCACGGGCCTCATCACCCACGTCGCGCCGGACGTGGACGACGTGTCGGCCCACGAGCTCCACCCGATCACAGGCACGATATATGGCCTCCTCCGCAACCCCGACACCCTCGAATTCGCGTTCGGGACGCTGGACATGCAGACGGGCGCCTATACCCCGATCAAGGCCATCCCGACCGTCACGTCGCACAACGCTCGCGGAGGCATCGACCCGGGGAAGAACGAGTACTACGTATTCACCAACCTCGGTTATGTCACGATCGACATCACCACGGGGGACGTGAAGAACATCGCGCCGGACCCGGACGACATCTCGAACGTCTTCGAGCATCACGCCATGCGCTGAGCGAAGCGGCAAGGAGGGGCGGCGCCGCTCGCCTGCGTTCCTGACCCGCCCCCCCACAACCCCCCTTCCCCTCCCGCCCCCGCTTCCCGTACCCTCCCCCACCATGTCTCACGCCCCTCCCGATCCCACCCTCTACGTCCGCGCCCCCGTCATGAGCGCCGAGGCCGGCATTACCCTCTCCCGCGCCCTCTTCGCGGCCTGCGTCCAGAGCTTCTCGCCGGCCATCCAGAAGGCCGCCGCAAAGGTCAACGTCGCCGCCGACAAGGCACAATCGGCGCTCGCGCTCCGGCAGAAGGCCCTCGGCAAGGTCTCCGACGACACCGCGCGACTCGTCGATCAGGCGGGGGATTCCTCCTGGAGCGCGCTTCGCCTGCGCCTCCTCGGCGCCGCCGAGCTGCCAGGCGCCACGTATCCCGACGCCAAACGCGCCGCCGAGCTCGTCACCATTCTTTTTGGCCCCGAGGGCCTCTCCTTCCTCAAGGAGACCTATCCGGTGCAATGGTCCACCGCCGATACCATCCTCAAGCGCATCGACGAGGAGGGGCTCGAAAAGGACATCGATCGGATCGCCGGGAAAATCTATCTCGACAACATCCGCGCCCAGCATGAGCAATATGGCGGCATGGTCCAGGGCATCCTCCTCCGCGAGCAGGCCGAGGGCGTGAACCTCAACGACCACGTCCGCGCCATGGGCCGCGCCATCGTCGATTACGCCACCAAGGTCTGCGCCTCCGTCGACGAGGACGACCCCTCCAGCATCAGCGCCGCTCGATCCGCCCTCCGCCCCCTCGACGCATACCGCGAAGCCGCCGCCCGGCGCGGCAGCAGCCCGCAACCCCCCGCGACGCCCGAAATCACCACCCCCGGCTGATCAAAACCACCTCCGAAAGGTCGAAGGACCCCCCAAAACCCCTTCGAACCACCCCAGACTCCTCCCGGAACCCGGCAAATTGTGAGCTAAACAGGTTTCAGGCGCCTCCCGGGACCCCGCAGAGGTGGTTTCATCCACCCGGGCGGGGTCCGGGGACCTGTTCGAAGCGGTTCGAGGCAGCTCGCGCCGGGCAGAGGACCTCGCGGCGGTGGTTTCGGGCGCTGATCAGCGCTTCGGCGCGATCGTCATCCCGAGCCGGTCGAGCGCGTCCCGGAGCCCACTCGCCAGGTCGCCGCGTGTCGTGATCCCGCCGAGATCGACCCCGGCCTCGACCATCGTGCGCGCCATGTGTGGCTGTACGCCGACGAGGATCGCCGTCGCCCCGAGCAAAACGACGCCCCGCGCCGCGCCCGTCAAATGCTCGGCCGTCTCCGCGACGACCGCGGGCAAACCCGTCACGTCGATAAGCACGACGCGCGCCTGGTTCTCCACGACGGCCCGGAGCAAGAGCGGCACGAGGTGCCCCGCGCGCGTGGCGTCGAGCGCGCCCACGAGCGGGAGCACGAGGATGCCCGGATAAAGCGGCAGGACCCGCGCCGAGAGCGCGAGGATCTCCTCGGCCTGCGCCCGCACGAGCCTCTCGCGCGCGGTCATATACGCGTCGGCGAGCGCAGCCGCGCCGAGGTAACTCACCCGCGCCCGGACCCGCTCCCAATACAAGCGCGCCTCGAGGTCGTCAGCGAAGACCCGCGCGAAGTCGTCGGTCACGATCTCGAAGCCGAGCAACATGCCCCGGAGGATGTCCATGATGGTGACACCCTGGTCCGAGCGCTGCGCGCCGAGGGCCCGGAGCAGCGCCGGGAACGCCTCCGTGGTGCCCGCCGCGAGGTCGTCCCCCATCGCCTCGAACGCGCGCTTGAAGGCGCCCCGACGCACGTCCGCGGGCAGGCCCCGATAAAAGGGGATGTCGGCCGCCTGCACGCGCGTGCACGACTCGGTCACGTTGTCCTCGAGGCGCTCCCAAAAGGCTTCGACCACGCGCTGCATGTCCCTCGCTCCCGTGCGCCATGTTGCACGAGCGCGGGACCAAAGGGAAAGGGCCGCGTATCCACCCGCCGGAGTTTCGGCGTTCTCCCGGGTTTCGAGCCGCTCCGCCGCGCCCGGCGGCCCGCCCCGTGCATCGGCTCGCGGCGATTCAGGAGGCGACGCGCATGAAAAAGGTTCGCTCTTCTCTCCTCGCCGGACTCTCCCTCGTGGCCGCACTCTCGATATCCGGGCTACTCGCGGCGCCGATCGGCTGCAAAAAAGCCCCGACGACCACGGAGGTCGAGCCGAGCGCCCCGTCAATCCTGCCCGACAAGGAGCTCATGCAGCGCACCTGGGACGCCTGGAGCACCCTCGATCCAGAGCAAGCCGCCCCATTTTACGCGAAGGAGCCAGACCTCGTCTTCTTCGATTTCGCGCCCCTCCAGTTCCGAGGCTGGGACGCCTATTCGACAGGTGTGAAGGAGATGCTCGCGCAGTTCACGAGCTTCAAAGGCAAGGTAAAGGAAGACGCAAAAATCGACGTCCTCGGCGACAAAGCCATCGGCGCGAGCATCGTCCAGATGGAAATCACCTTCCAGGACGGCATGACAGAGTCGTTCAACGCACGCTGGACCGTGGTATGGGCATGGCGCGAGGGGCAATGGCTCATCGTGCACGAGCACCTGTCGGTGCCGATCGACGGGGGGCACGAGGAGGGGGAGGCGCCGCAGAATCCGTGATCGCCTACTCCTCGCCCCGCCCCGCCCGAGACCGCTTCCGCTCACCGGCGCGTTTCTTCTCGTCGAGGCGACGCTCGACGGAGCCGCGGCTCGGGCGCGTGGGCTTGCGTGGCCTCGGCGCGATGAGCGCCGCCGCGACGAGCTCGCGGATCTTGGCGCGCGCGTCCGAGAGGTTCTTCGCCTGATCCCGCGTCCTTTGGCTCGTGACCCGGAGTTTTCCCTCGGCGTCGAGCCGCGTCCGCGCCGCCGCGACGAGCCGCGCCCGCGCGCCCTCGTCGAGGCCGACGATCGCGCCGAGATCCACGCGGACATCCACCTTGGACTCCACCTTGTTCACGTTCTGACCGCCCGGGCCGGAGGCGCGCGCCGTCGTCACGGTGAGGGCCTGCGCAGGGACGTGAACACGGTCGTTCACGACGATGGCGCCTTCCGGTGTCGCGCGGCTCTCTTTCGGGTCCACGAGCAGTCTCCTCGTCCTCGGCGGCGCGCAGAAAAGCACCAATCCGCCTGTTCGTCGAGCTACAGCCGCGACGGGCGTCTATTGCCAGGCGTGTCCGCCGTCCGGTAGAGTCGCGCCTCTTTCCGAGACGAGGGCGGCGTGAGCGAGCGGCAGGGGATCATCGTCGGGCTCGCTTCGGCGCGCGGAGGTGTCGGGCGCGCGATGGCCGTGGCCAATGTCGGCGCGCTCCTGGCGCAAAAAGGCAAGCGTGTGCTCGTCGTGGACCTGGCCGTCGACGAGCCTGCGCTGGAGCGATATTTTCAGGGGCGGGGTGAGGGCCGCAGGGGTGCGGGGGTTGTTGGTTTTTTTGAGGCGGTGCGGGCCGCCGTCTCGCCGCTGACGCTCGGGCGGGCGCGGGAGACGCCGCCCGAGGCGGCTGTGCGCGCGGGCGTGACGCAGTTGCTCGAGGGCGCGGGGATCCGGGTGGTGCCGCTGAAGCTCGGGGGAGCGCCGGCGGAGGTGCATTACTGGCCGGCGGAAGGGGTGCGATCGGCGGTGGCGCGGGGGCGGGTGATCGAGGAGTGCCCGTGGTTGCTCGCGCCGCTCGGGCAGGCGCTCCGGGCCCGGTACGACGAGGTGCTGGTGAACGTGCCGTCGGGCCGGACGGAGGCGACGGCGCTGCTCGCTGCTCACCTCGTGGACAAGCTCGTGTTGCTCGTGGATGACGCGTCGCTGGAGGAGGCGATCGAGCTTGGGAGGTTCGCGCATGCGCGGCGGGGGATCGTGGATGCGGGCCGGCCGCTCGCGATTTTCCCGCTGCTCGTGCGGGTGGAGGAGGGGGCGAGCGGGCGCGCGTTCGTGGAGGAGGCGAAGGAGCAGCTCGAGGGGCTGATCTACGAGACGACGCACGTGATGGGCCGGGATCTCGGGCCCTACCTGGGGCTCGCGACGATCCCCTGGAACGAGCGGGCCGCGCGGGGCGCGGCGATCGCGGCGGAGTTCGAGTCGACGGCGGATCCGAAGAGCCTCGCGCACGCTTATCTGCGCTTCGTGCAATGTCTCCGGCGACAGAGCCCGCTCGACGTGGGTGAGGCGGCGCGGCCGAGCTCGCGGGATCTCTGGGCCGCGATCGAGGCGCGGCGGGGGCGATCCGGGCCGGACTCGTCGCCGCCTTCGTCGCGGCTGTTCGCGGAGGATCGAGGTTCGTCGCCGCCGCCGCCGCCTTCACGGGTGCCGCCGAGCGTGCGGTTCATCGAGGGGGATCCGTTCGTCCGCGCGGCGGCGCTGCGGGCGGAGGGGAATGTTCGCGCGGCCCGGAAGGTGTACCTCGACATCACGCGCGGCGAGGTGCGCGACGAGGGCGGCTCGCGGGAAGTGGCGCGGGCGCTCGTCGCGCTCGGGGACCTGTCGATCGAGTCGGGTGAGCCGAGCGTCTCCGAGTACAGCGAGGTGATCCGGCGGTTCTTCCCGCGTCGATTCGAGGATCGGGAGTTCCTGACGTCGGTGCTGCTGGCGTCGTATCGTCAGGGCAAATTCCACGCGGGCCGGGAGCAATGGGCCGAGGCGTGCAAGCACCTCGGGATGGCGCTCGAGCTCGGCGAGGAGATGCGCCTCGTCGAGGAGCCGCCGTGGCTCGCGGCGGTGCTCGTCGACGCGGCGCACGCGGCCGGCGTGTGCTGTCAGGAGCTCGGCTGGGACGATACGGCGGTGAACCATTTCGCGATGGCCTGCGCCGCGGCCCAGGCCCGCGAGGGGATCGGGTTTCGCGCCGTGGAGGCGGCGTCGCTCTGCGGGACGATCTTCTCGGCGGGGCGCCTCGGCGCCCACGAGCGGGCGCTCGAAGCAGCGATGGAGCTCGCGCGCCGGGCGAACACGCCGGCCGCGGCGTCGATGGCGGCGGCGATCGTGCTCGGGGCCGCGAACGCGGCGGCGACGCTCGGGCTCGCGGGGCACACGTCGCAGGCGGCCGCGGCGCTCGGCGTGTTGCGGGAGCGGCTCGCGGGGGTGAAGGAGTCGCCCCATTTCGAGATCGCGGCGGCGGTGGCGTGTAACGAGGTGACGGTGCTCGACGCCGCGGGCAGGCACGAGGAGGCCGCGGCGCGGATGGCCGAGGTGCGCGCGCGTCTCGCGGGGAGCCTGCACCTGCCGGTGCTGTCGGCGCTCTGCGCGGCGGAGTGCTCGCACGCGATCACGCTGGCGACACGCGGGGAGGCGCGGCGCGCGAGCGAGGCGCTTTTTGCTTTGCGCGAGCGGCTCGGGCGGGTGTGGCTGCGGCTCGACGCGGGGGCAGGGCTGATCGCGCTGCTGTCGGGCGTGTCGTATTCGCTCTCGTGTGTGCTCGAGCGGGAAGGGCGCGTGGACGAGGCGCGCGCGGCGCTGGCGGAGGCGTCGTTACGCGCGCGCTGGGACGACCCGCGGAGGCCGCGGATCCTGGGCCGCGCGGGGCTCGCGCTGCTGCGGGTGGCGGCGATGCTGCAAGGGTTCGGGGTGACGGCGGGCGAGGCGTCGTTCGAGCTCGCCCGGAGGAACCTGCGCGAGGCCGCCGAGCATGATGGGTCGGATCCGTTCCTGCTCGGCTGCGCGGGGATCCTCGCGCTCATCCGCGCCGACGAGGACGAGGCGCGGGGCCTGCTGGAGAAGGCCTACACGCGGGGCGGCGAGGTGGTGCTCGCGCGGGCCCTCAGCGCGGTGCGGGCGGCCATGAAGCCCCACGACGGAGGGCTCGTCCGGGAGATCGGGTCGCGGATCGAGTCGATCCCGGCCGAGACACGCGAGGCGCTGCGCGCGCTGGATCCCTCGGGGCTGGCCTGGCTCTGCGCGCTCGCCGGGGCCACGGCCGCGGCGCCACGCAAGCCCGTCGCGGTCGTGGGCGCGGAGGCCGCGGAGAGCGCGCTCGAGCGGGCGAACACGCGGGCGATCCGCACACACGCGGCGCCCGTTTGTCGACCCGATACCTCGCTCGGCGTGGAGCCGCCGATCCCGTGGCTCTCGTGCCCGCTGCTGCTGCTCGAGCGGCAGGACGAGGGCGGGACGGCGAAGGCGAGCCTCGCGCCGGGGCGGGCGCGGGACGAGGCGCCCGAGGCGCCGCCGCGTGTGCTCTTCCCGGCGCCGATCGCGGGGCCGGTGGGCGATGTCGTCGGCGCGCTCGGGGCGCTCTACGCGGGCACGCTGGCCTTACGCGCGGCCGTGCGCCGGACGAGCGAGGGCGGGCAGGAGGCGACCGAGCTCGTCGACGCGTTCCGGGGCGAGGACGGCGAGCCGGTGGTGCGGGTGTTCGCGGACGATCCGGCGGAGGAGGTCCTGATCGCGAACGGGAGCGAGGCCTCGCTGGTGCGGCGGGGGTACGTGATCACGCGGTCGACGATCGAGGAGACGCCGTACGTGGCGCTGACGGCGCTGCTCGGGGAGGGGCTCGGGCGGGCGTTCGACGTGGTGGTGTCGGGGGAGGAGGCGCGGCCGTGGATGGCGGTGATCGCGGCGGTGCCGCGCAAGCAACGGGCGGGGTGCGCGCGGGCGCGGATCGAGGTCGACCGGGTGCTGGTCGCGCGGGGGGATCTCGGGGCGATCCGGCGCGTGATGGTCTGGGACGCGCGCGGGGTCGAGCACCGGTTCACGGTGGAGGGAATCGCGCGGGTCGAGCTCGGGCCGCGGGATTGCCGTCCGCCGGCGCGCTCGCTCGACGAAGCGTTCGGCGGGCCAGCGACGAAGCGGTGACTAGGACGACGGCCACCGGTACGCTTTGAGTCGCCATTTCGTCTTGGCGAAGCTCGACTCCTTCACGGAGTTCGACTGGTTCCCGCCGAGCAGCACGTAATGGCTGCTCGTCTCGCGGACGAGGAAGCCGACGTGATTGCCGGAGGTGGAGAGGGACGAGTTCGCCGCTTTCGCGTTGTAGATGACGCAGATCGCGCCCTGCCGCGCGGTCGTGGGGGCGCCCCACTTGACCCAGCTCGCGGCGGCGGCGGAGTTCGTGCCCTTGTAACCAGCCTTCTTGAGGACCCAGTTCACGAAGGAGGCGCACCACGCGACCTCGTCCGACTTGGCGCGCAGCGTGGTCGTCGCGTGGTACTCGACGATGCGCGGATTGGCCGCCCGCCCCGAGGTCTCGCGGACGCCCTCTTCCTTGCGCGCGATGGTCATCCACGAGGCCCCGCCCGCGCCAGGGTTCGACGGGGCAGGATCAGGCGTGGTGCCCCCGGTCGGCGGCTTCGCGGGGGAGGGGGGCGTGGGATCGGAGGCGCCGGCCGGCTGGTACTGGAAGCCCGCCCCAATGGGCCGGGCGTCGGGGTCGAGGACGGCGTCCCAGGTCCGCGGACCAACGATGCCGTCGTCCTTCAGGCCACGCTTGCGCTGGAAATGGCGCACGGCGGCATCGGTGCGCGGGCCGAACTGGCCGTCGGGGCTCATGGAATACGCCCAACGCTTGAGCTCACGCTGCAGGAGGCGGACCTCGTCGCGCAGATGCGGCGCCGCGTCGGGATATCCGCACGGCATTCGCAAGGTGGGGCGGAGCATGCGCGCGAGTGTAAGCGAGCGGCTCGGAGGAGGGAAGACGTGCCGTCAAGGCACCCGAGCGAACCAGCCGACGATCGCCTCGAGCCGGCGCGTATCCTCGTCGTCGAAGGCCGCCGGGCGGTCGGCGTCGATGTCGAGCACGGCGAGGAGCGCGCCGGAGGCATCGAGGACAGGGACGACGATTTCGGAGCGAGAGCGCGCGTCGCAGGTGATGTGCCCAGGGAAGGCGTGGACGTCGGGGACGAGGACCGTACGTCGCTCCCGGGCCGCCGTACCGCAGACGCCCTTGCCGAAGGGGATTTCGAGGCAGCCGAGGGTGCCCTGATAAGGCCCGACGCGGAGGAGGTCGGGCGCGACTTTGCGGTAGAAGCCAGTCCAGAGGTGGCCGAAGCCGTGGTGCAGGAGCGCGCTCATCGTGGCCATGGCCGCGATGGGATCCGCGAGGCCCGCGAGGACGGCCTCGAGCGCGTGGTCCAATTCATCGTAGGCGCGCGCCTTGGGCAGGCCGCGAAGGTCGAGGGTGGATTCGGCCATGAGGCGGCGACGATACTACGAAGCGGAAGGCACGCCACGGCAGAGCGTGAAAGTGTGGATCTTCCGTGCGACGTCGTTTATACGCGAAATGGTAGCCGCCGACCGTTCCTCTGGCCGGATCATCACACCCGCACGGAGCGGAGGGGGCCGGCGGGCTCGCCAGGAGGCGCTCGTCATCATGTCGAAGAAGGTCCCCGCCATTCTCTCCGCAGCCACGCGTTTCGTCGCGCTCGGCCTCGTGGCCGCCGCGTCCACAGGCTGCATCGTCGTGAAGGTCCCGCCGCCGAAGAAGGGTGATCCCTTCCAGCCCCCGACCTCCGCAGCGCTGCCCATCAAGCGCGGAGAAACACATCGCTTCCGCATGAGCTGCGGCGCCAAGGCGACCTTCCGCTCGGACATCGTCAACGCCGAGCGGCTGATCATCGAGTTCAAGGGCGAGAACCTGAGCCCCAAAGACCGGCAGGAGACCGCAGGCCTGCGCCTGACCTGGCGCGGCGGCGGCGCCACCATGGACCTGCCGATCAACGTGGGCAGCAAAGCCGAGCGCACCACGAGCGGCACCCTCACCGTCACAGGCGACCCCGGCCGGCACGAGGCGACGCTCTCGATGGACAACGCGCCGAACTGCGGACCCACCAACTTCCGTATCAGCTTCAAGTGAAGGGAGCGCGGGGCGTCGCCCCGCACCCCTCGAGGCGGCAGAGCCAAGGGACAAAAACCGAAAAGGTCCGGAGGACGTTCATCCTCCGGACCTTGTCGGGGCGAGTGGATTTGAACCACCGACCCCTTGACCCCCAGTCAAGTGCGCTAACCAGGCTGCGCTACGCCCCGAATCACTCCGCGTGGTGTTTACCGCGCGAGGCGAGGCGGCAACCTAGTAGAACTGTCGAGGATTGCAAGACCCACGTTCGTCAGTTTTGTAAGTCTTGTCCAGGTCATGGGGGGCAAACTACGAACACACGGCCGCGGCAGCCAAAAGAGCCGCGGAAAGAGCCCGGACGTCAGGCGCAACGACGACGATGCCAGGGTCACGCCGAGCCCAAGCAGCGACGTCCCCCGCCGCACAAGCCACGACAGGCACGCCCAGGGCGCGCGCCTCACGCACGACCGTCGGCGCAGCCTCCTCCTTCGACGCATGCACGAGCACGTCGGCCGCCGCGATCCAGGCGAGCGCCTCGTCCCGCGGCAAGAGGCCGACGAACGTCGCACGAGCGCCACGCGCACGCGCGAGCGCCGCGAGCTCGCCACGCAGAGGGCCGTCGCCCACGACGACGATCGACATCGACGCCGCCGCCGCCGCCTCGATCACGAGGTCGACCCGCTTGCCCGCGACGAGCCGGCCCGCAGCGACGACGAGTTTGTCCTCGCGCGAGCGCGGCGCGAGCGAGGCGCGTAACACGCGCGCGCGCGTGGAGACATCGGGCAGATCGAGGACAACAGGCTCGACGCGAGAGGCGCGTTCGAGGCGCGACGCGAGCGGCGCAGGCAAGGCGCAGGCGAGGGCGTCGAGGGAGGCGCGCGCGGCGAAGCGGAAAGAGGCGCCACGATCGAGGAGGACACGCACGGCGAAGCAGCGCAGAGCAGCGGGCATCCCGCAGAGGAGGCGCACGTCGGCGCCATGGCCGACGACCTCGAGCGGCGCAGAGAAGCCGAGGAGGAGCGGCACGGCCGAGGGGACGATCCAGTGCGCGATGGCGCGATCGAACGGGCCGATCGTGGAGGTTTTTCCACGCGCGGCGACGGCGAAAGGCAGGGCGTTGAGCAGGCGCGTGGGATCACGGCGCGCGCGAGCGGCAGCGCCCGGCCACCCGAAGAGCGCGCCGCCGCCCGCGTGATGCACGTGGAGCGAGGGGACGAGCGGGTCGCGCGTGGCCACGTCGAACAGCGAGCCGCCGGGCGCGACGACGTGCACCTCGTGCCCTCGCCGCGCGAGCGCGCGAGCCTCGGCGCGCACGAAGTGTCCCGAAGGATCGGCGTCGCTCCGCGGATAGGAGGTGGTGAGGACGAGCAGCTTCAAGGGCAGACAAAACGACGAAACGCCGGACTCCGCAGAGCGGCCGGCGTCGTCATCGTGGGTGAGCGGTCAGGCTCGGGGGCGCGCGGACGCGCCGCCGGGCTATTGCATCACGTCCATCTTCGACCGCTTGCGGCGGCGGCGGGCGGCCTCGGAGGCCTTCTTGCGGCGCTTGACCGAGGGCTTCATGTAGTGCCGGCGCCTCTTGAGCTCACGAAGGATGCCCTCCGCGGCCATCTTCCGCTTGAGGTGCTTGATCGCGCGCTCGATTCCCTTGTCGCCCACGGCGACCTCGAGCGGTTTGCACTGAATGGCGTCGGTAGGCATCTCTGAACGCGTCCTCTCGTTTCCGTCGAGCGGGCCCTGTTCCCCCGGGCCGCGCGGGGCGTTGTGTCCTTGGTTTTCCAGTTTCCCCGCGGCGCGCAGGTACACGTGTACGTGGACCCGGTTCGCGAGGGGGCGACAGTATGTCAGTGGCTTTTTTGTCTGGCAAGGCCGTCGACGCGTGTTCGGCACGCCCGTGGATCGTGGGGAAAGAAAAACCGGTGAGGTTCTCCACGAACACGAGGGAGCCGCCCCAGGGGCGCGACCCGGATCGAGCGTAGGGATCTTCCTCAACTCAGGAGGACTTGCACCTGAGAAAGATTCTAAGTAACTAGCGGGCGTGCCAAACGGGTGTCCCGAGGTCGAAGCACGTTTCGCGGAGATGCTGACGCGTGTCCGCGCCTCCGGCCTCAAGCTGACGCCGCAACGGCTGGCGATCGCGCGCGAGCTCGCCGGGGATCCGACGCACCCGACGGCGCAGGAGCTCTTCGAACGGCTCCGCCCCGCGATGCCCACGATGAGCTTCGCGACCGTGTACAACACGCTCGACGCGCTCGCCGCGGCGGGGCTCTGCGTCTCGCTCAGCCTCGCGCCGGGCGCCGCGCGCTTCGACGCGAACATGACGCCGCACAACCACGCGGTCTGCGATCGCTGCGGCCTCGTGCGAGACGTGCCCACGGGCGCGGACGGCGAGCCAGCCCGGGATCTCGCGCCGAGCGTGAACGCGGCCGCGCCGGGGTTCTCCGTGCGCGCCGTCGAGCAGATTTACCGAGGGCTCTGCGAGGCCTGCGCGGCCGACGAGCCCACGTTCGCGTTTGCCCGCGCGCGCGCGGGCAAACCACGATAGTTTCAGCACGCAGTTCCTTCCCCCATCGCAACCAGCGCGAAGGAGACGATCATCCATGTCGAAGCTCGCAGGAACCAAGACCCATCAGAACCTGAAGGACGCGTTTGCCGGCGAGTCGCAGGCCAACCGCCGCTATCTCTACTTCGCCAAGGTCGCGGACGTGGAGGGCCGCCCCGAGATCGCGGGCCTCTTCAAGGACACCGCGGACGGCGAGACGGGCCACGCCCACGGCCACCTCGACTACCTGAAGATGGTCGGTGATCCCGCGACGGGGCTGCCGATCGGCAACACGGAGAAGAACCTCAAGGCCTCCGTCGCCGGCGAGACGCACGAGTACGAGACGATGTACCCGGGCATGGCCAAGACGGCGCGCGAAGAGGGCTTCGAGGACATCGCCGAGTGGTTCGAGACGCTCGCGAAGGCCGAGCGGTCGCACGCGGGCCGCTTCGCGAAGGCCCTCGACTCGCTCGACTTCTGATCAGCCACACGCAGCGTGGCGCGCGGGCGAGCCGCTCGATGCGGTCTTCCCGCGCGCCTCGCGCGTTTCCACGACGCGCACTCAAGACCCGGACGAACCGGAGACGAGACGAAACCGTGAGCGTGATCCCCCGCAAACCCAAGGCCCCGCCGGCGACGAGCCCGCACGATCCGCGCTACTACGACGCGCGGGATCTCGAGGCCGAGCTGCGCCGCGCGTTCCAGATCTGCCACGAGTGCCGCATGTGCGTGAACTACTGCGGCTCGTTCCCGGAGCTCTTCAACCGCGTCGACGAGGCGATCGAGTCGGGCCGCGCCGAGGGCGCGGAGACGATCGACGACGCGGACATCAAGGCCGTCAGCGACGCCTGCTGGCAGTGCAAGCTCTGTTATATCAAGTGCCCGTACACGCCCGACGAGGGCTCGTCCGAGATGCTCGACTTCCCGCGCCTCATGGCCCGCGAGCGAGCGAACCGCGCCGCCCGCGACGGCATCACGTTCGTCGACAAGATCCTCGGCGAGCCGCAGACGATCGGCGCGACGGGCGGGGGCGTGATGGCGCCGATCTCGAACTTCGTGCTGGCGTCGAGCCTCGTGCGCAAGGTGCAGGAGAAGGTGACGGGCATCTCGGCGGAGTTCCCGCTGCCGCCGATGGCGCGAGAGACGTTCAGCGACTGGCTCGCGCATCACAAGCCGGCCGAGAGCGCCGGGAAAAACGGCGAGGTCGTGCTCTTCGCGACCTGTTACGGCGAGTTCAACGTGCCGAACGTGGTTCGCGCGGCGGTGACCGTGCTCGAGCACAACGGCGTGCGCGTGCGGTACCCGGGCGTGGGCGAAGACGGGCGCGAGAGCCTGACGTGTTGCGGGATGCCGAACCTCGACGGCGGCGACGTGAAGGCCGCGACCGAGAAGATCCGCCACAACGTGGAGCTGCTTTTGCCGCATGTACGCGCGGGCCGATCGATCGTCGTGCCAGGGCCGACGTGTGGCTACACGATGAAGAAGGAGTGGGCGGAGTATCTGCCCACGCCCGAGGCGAAGGAGGTCGCGGCGGCGACGATCGACCTCATGGAGTACCTCGTGAAGCTCGGGCGCGAGAAGAAGCTCGTGCGCGAGTTCCCGGTCAAGCTCGGCACGGTCGCTTATCACGCGGCCTGCCACCTGCGCGCGCAGAAGATCGGCTTCCCGGGGGCGCGCGTGCTCGGCGTCGTGCCCGACACGGACGTGCGGGTGGTCGAGCAGTGTTCGGCCGTCGACGGGACGTGGGGCATGAAGGCAGCGAACTACGAGACCGGGCGTCGCTACGCGCAGAAGCTCGTGCGGGGCGTGTCGGAGATGGAGCCGGACATGGTCGTCAGCGACTGCACGCTGGCAGGGCTGCGCGTGGTGAAGGAGACGGGCAAGCACGTCCTGCACCCCATCGAGGCGCTCGCGCAAGCCTACGGGCTCTTGCCCGCGGAGAGCGCCGCGCCCACGACGTCGGCTGAACGAGCCTGATCCTGGAGGAAAAGAGAGACATGCGACCGATCGATCGGAGCGAGATCCTGCCCCTCGGCGACTACGAGCAGATCCGGGCGAGGTTCCGGGCGCGCGTCATCGAGGAGAAGCGGCCGCGCCGGGTGAAGCTCGGCGAGCAGATCTCGGCGGTGTTCGAGAACCGCGACTCGGTGCTCCTGCAGATCCAGGAGATGCTGCGCACGGAGCGCATCACGACCGAGAGCGGGATCAAGCACGAGATGGACACGTACAACGAGCTCGTCCCAGGCCCGAACGAGCTCAGCCTGACGCTCTTCGTGGAGATCCCGGACGCGGTGGTGCGTGACCGCATGTTGATCGAGCTGAAGGGCCTCGAAGGCTCGGTGAGCGTGGAGATCGACGGCGCGCGCGCGCCGGCGACGAGTGATCCGAAGGGCGTGATGGCCGATCGGACGACGGCCGTGCACTACTTCAAGGTGAAGCTGACGGACGAGCAGAGCGCGGCGATCCGCGGGAAGACGGCGAAGGTCGCGGTGCGCGTGGATCACCCGCGGTACTACGCGCGGGCCGAGCTCGGGCCCGCGTCGATCTCGAAGCTCGCCGAGGACCTTTCGTGAGGCCATGATCCCCCTCCTGCGGCCGATCAAGTTCGAGGAGGTCGACGCCGCGGGCATCGTCTTCTTCGGGCATTACCTCGGCTTCGCCCACCAGGCGATGGAGCACTTCTTCGCCGGGCTCGAAGGGGGATACCCGCACCTCATCATGCAGCGCCGCGTGGGTTTGCCCGCGGTGAAGGTGAACATGTCGTTCAGCGCGCCGGCGCGTTACGGCGACGTGCTCCGGATCGAGACGAGCACGGCGCACCTCGGCAACCGGAGCGCGACGCTGCGGTATCGCATGGTTCGCGAGGCGGGGGACGTGCTGGTGGCGACGGTGGAGCACACGATCGTCACGACGAACCTCGACGTGATGGCGTCGTGCCCGATGCCGGACGACGTGCGGTCGATCCTCGCCGCGCACCTCTCGATCGAGGCCACGTCGCCTTGAGCCTGGGCGGTCGGCGCGTCGAGCTCCGCCTGCTCCGGGATCGCGCGCACTACGACGTGCTCGTGCAGCGCGTGCTCGCAGGGGCGCGCGTGAGCGTGTGGATCGCGACGGCGAACGTGAAGGAGCTGCGCGTGGAGGCGCCCGTGGGATCGCGGGCGCGCGCGAAGGGCCGGTACGTGTCGCTGCTCGAGGTGCTGCAGGGTTTGTCGCAGCGCGGGGTGGAGCTGCGGCTGCTGCACGCAGGCGTGCCGTCGCGCGCGTTCCGCGAGGAGCTCGCGCGCTGCGAGGAGCTCCGCGGAGGCGGGCTCGCGATGCGCCAGTGTCCGCGCGTGCACCTGAAGATGATCGCGGTCGACGGCGCGGCGCTTTACCTCGGCTCGGCGAACCTGACGGGCGCGGGGCTCGGCGCGAAGGGCGAGGGGCGTCGCAACTTCGAGGCGGGCATCCTGACGGACGACGACGTGCTGCTCGACGAGATGCAGGAGGCGTTTGATCGGATCTGGTCCGGGAGAGAATGCAAAGGCTGCAGGGTGCGCGACGTCTGCCCGGCGCCGCTCGACGGGATCGGGAAGCCGAGCGCCAAGGCTGCGGCGAAGAAGCCCGCGGGGAACGTTCGTTCGCGGTTGCCGCGCGGGCCGCGATCGAGCAAGGGCGGGGCATGACGATGTCTCAGGGTCCGGATCCGGCCGCGCTCGATCGCGTGGCTCTCGCGGCGCTCACGCACGTGGCCGATGGCATGACGCTCGGCCTCGGCACGGGCCGCGCCGCGGAGGCGTTCATCGACAGGCTCGGCGAGAAGGTGCGCCGAGGGCTCCGCGTGCAGGGCGTGGCGACCTCGAAGCGCTCGGAGGAGCTCGCGAAGAGGCTTCAGATCGAGTGCGTCGAGCTCGACCAGATCCACAGGATCGACGTGGCCTTCGACGGCGCGGACGAGGTGACGCCGGAGCTCGCGCTCACGAAGGGGCTCGGCGGCGCGCTCCTGCGCGAGCGCGTGGTCGCGCACGAGGCCGATCGGCTCGTGATCCTGGTGACGCCGGAGAAGCTCGTGAAGAAGCTCGGGACGAGGACGGCGATCCCGATCGAGGTCGTGCCGTTCGCCGCGGCCACGGCGTCGAAGAACCTGCGCAACCTCGGCGGTGATCCCGTCGTGCGCAGGAAGGCGGACGGTTTTCCCTTCGTCACCGACAACATGAACTGGATCCTCGACACGCGCTTCGAGCCGATCGACGACCCGGAGCGGACGCACGCCGAGGTGAGGCGCATCCCGGGCGTCGTGGACACGGGGCTCTTCGTCGGGCTGGCAGACGTGGTGCTGGTGGGCGGCGACGGCAGCGTCACCGAGATGCGCTGAGGCGCGCCTCGAGCAGATCGAGGCGCAGATCACCCGGCGCGCCCGGCGAGACGCGCGAGGCGAGGCTGGCCTGCGCGTCTCCCTGAGAGAGCTCTGCGATCTCGTCGGCGACGCGCCGATACGCCTCGCGGAAGGGGACGCCGGAGGTGGCGAGCTCGACGGCCCGGTCGGTGGCGAAGCACTCGGGCGTGATCGCGGCGAGCATTCGTTGGTGGTCAAAGCGAAGCCCCTCGACGAGGCGCGGCAGGAGGCGGACCGTGGCGAGCGTCTCGTCGAGGCCGCGGAGCACGGGCGACTTCGTGAGCTGCAGATCGCGGTGATACCCGGACGGGAGCGCGACCAAGGTCTGCACCTCGACGAGGGCGCCCTGCACGATCGAGCAGGCGGCGCGCATGAGCTCGACGACGTCGGGGTTTCGCTTCTGCGGCATGATCGACGAGCCCGTGGTGAAGGCGTCGGGGAGGCGCACGAAGCCGAACTCGATCGTCGTGAAGAGGGAGAGGTCCCAGGCGAGCCGGCGGACGATCGCCATCACCTGCCACGCAGCGGCGAGCAACGTCGCCTCGACGATGCCACGCGAGGTCTGCGAGGCGAGCGGGTTCCACGCGACGCCACCGAAGCCGAGCTCCCGCGCGACGCCCTCACGATCGAGCGGGAGGTTCACGCCATACCCGGCCGCCGCGCCGAGCGGGGAGCGATCGGTGAGCGCACGCGCGGCGCGGACGATGGTCGCCGCGTCGAGCAGGCCCTCCGCGAAGGAGCCGGCCCAGAGGCCGACCGAGCTCGGCACCGCGCGCTGCAGGTGCGTGTAGCCCGGCAGCGGCGTCTTCTCTTCACGACGCGCGAGCGCGACGAGCGCGGAGGCCGCAGAGGCGACGAGCGCTTCGAGCTCGTCCATCGCGTCCCGCTCGTAGAGGCGCATGGCCACGAGGACCTGATCGTTGCGGCTGCGGCCCGTGTGCACCTTCTTGCCGGTGTCGCCGAGCATGGAGACGAGCGCGGACTCGAGCGCGGAGTGGCCGTCCTCGTCGGCCTCGGTGAGCACGAGCTCGCCGGCCTCGTTCCTGCGGACGAGCTCCGCGAGCGCGCGCTCCATCGCGTCGAGCTCGTCCGCGGAGAGCACGCCGATACGGCCGAGCCCTCGCACGTGCGCGCGCGTGGCCACGAGGTCGTAGGCGAGCAGGCGTTGATCGAGCTTCCAGTCGTCGCGTGAGGTGTAACGGAGCATGGCGGCGTCGGTGGCGCCGCCCTTGTCCCAGAGGCGTCCGCTCATCGTTCTTCCAGGGTCTCGTCCACGAGCGCGCGGAGCTCGGCGAGTTTTTTCGCGCGCTCGGGGTCGACGGTCTTCTTCGGCGTCGTGGCGCGCATCGATCGTTCGAGCTCGGAGAGCGTCTCCTCCGCGGTGGGCGCGCGCTTGCTGCGGCCGAAGCTGAAGAGGCGCGACATCCAGCCCTCGGCTTGATCGAGGACGAACGCGTCGCTGCGGATGCCGTCGGGATCCTCGCGCAGCCTGCGCACGACGGCCGCGTTCGCGCGCGCCCAGGTCTCGGACTCGGCGAAGCGCTCGCGCGGGACGGGATCGAGCTGGCGCGCGGCGACCCGGCCGTCCGTGCCGAAGAGCTTGCAGAACATGGCGAGCGCGAGCGTGATCTCGTTCGTCGCGAGGCGCGTGGCGGAGTGGATCTTCGCGCCGCCGCAGCCCTTCACCACGACGTGTGATCCGTTCGCGAGCAGGACGCCGAAGCCGAGGAGCGCGCCCGCGAGGTCCGTGACGGGCTCGCGCTCGGCCGCGGGGATGCCGTCGTACGCGTCGGCCTCGGTCATGAACATGCAAGCCACGGAGCGGACGAGGGCCGTCGTGAGGACGACAGGATCACGCACCTCGCCCGTGCCCACGGCGACGACATAGGTGCCGTCGGGCCTCCGCCCGACGCGATCGAGGCGCGCCTCGATCTTGCCGCCGGGCCCGCATGCGCCGCTGCCGCAGCCCGCGCTCATCGTCTCGCCTTCGGGCGTGACGAACGTGAGCTCGACCGAGAGATCCGAGAGGCCCGCGAGGGCTTGCACGCGCTCGAGCAGCTTCACCACCGCGTTCGGCGATCCGTCGAAGGGATCGGGGAAGTAGTCGGCGGTGGGGAGCACGAGGCCGCGCACGGGCTCGGCGCCTTGCTCGAGCAGGGCCGCGGCGCGATGGAGGATCCAGCGGACTCTCGGTTCTGCGGGGAGATCCATGCGAACAGTCTAGTGCGGGAGGGGCGCGGCGTCGAAAGTGTCAGGGATTCTTTCCCTTGATTCGTGAACCCGTAAGCCTCATGGAGGGGGCGGACGGATCGAATGACCGAACCCCAGACACTCCCGCCTCGAGGCTCGCCGATCGCCGCGCGCAAGGCCGACCACATCGACCTCTGCGCCACGGGCGACGTGGGCTTCAAGGCGAAGACGACGCTGTTCGAGGGCGTCGAGCTCGTTCATGACGCGCTGCCCGAGCTCGTGCTCGACGACGTCGACACGTCGGTCGAGCTGCTCGGCAAGAAGCTCCGCGCGCCGCTCGTGATCGCGGCGATGACGGGGGGCACCGAGCGCGCGCGTGGCATCAACCGCGAGCTCGCGCGGATCGCGGAGGAGCGCGGGTACGGCTTCGGTCTCGGCAGCCAGCGCGCGATCCTGAAGGGCGAGCCCCGCGAGACGTACGTGGTGCGTGACGTCGCGCCGACGACGCTCGTGCTCGGCAACATCGGCGGCGTGCAGGCCAAGAGCCTCGAGACGGCGGCGCTCGCGGAGCTCGTGGAGGCCGTGGGCGCCGACGCGCTCTGCGTGCACCTGAACCCGGCGCAGGAGATCGTGCAGCCGGGCGGGGATCGTGATTTCTCGGGCGTGCTCGGGGCGTTCGAGCGGCTCGTCGCGGAGCTGCCTGTGCCGGTCGTGGCGAAGGAGACGGGCTGCGGGATCGGGCCGCGCGCGGCGAAGAAGCTGGCGAAGGCGGGCGTGCGGCACGTCGACGTTTCGGGCGCGGGAGGCACGAGCTGGGTCGCGGTGGAGACGGCGCGCGCCGTGGGGCAGGAGCGATCGCTCGGCGTGCTGCTCCGGGACTGGGGCGTGCCGACGGCGGCCTCGGTGCTGATCACCCGC
This sequence comes from Polyangium spumosum, assembly GCF_009649845.1. Classification (NCBI taxonomy): domain Bacteria; kingdom Pseudomonadati; phylum Myxococcota; order Polyangiales; family Polyangiaceae; genus Polyangium; species Polyangium spumosum. The sequence continues at coordinate 44,485 of NZ_WJIE01000002.1, read as the reverse complement.
GAGGCGCGGCCGCGGTTCAAGACCATCATCGCGACGGGTGGTGTTTCGAGCGGCGTCGACGTGGCCAAGGCCATCACGCTCGGGGCGCACGCGGCGGGCATCGCCCGTCCCGTCCTGCAGGCGCTCGTCTCTGGGGGGCGGGATGGTGCGCTCGCCTTCCTCGACAAGGTGGAAGCCGAGCTCCGTGCGGTCATGTTGCTCGTGGGCGCGCGGGACGTACGGGCGCTCCGCCGCGTGACCGCCATGCTTTCCCCGGATCTCGAGCGCTGGGCGGCTCTCGCCTCGGGCAGCCGGAAGAAATGAGCTTGGCCGGGCCGATATGAAGGGGGTTCCTGCCGGCGAGCCGGGCGTGCTACCGTCCGGGTCGCTGGAGATCCCAGGGAGACGATGAGCGACAACGAAGGGCGATCCAAAGCGCCCAGCGAACAGCCTCCGGAAGATCTGAAAAGGGAGCGGGATGCGTTCATCCAGCAGTTCTTCCGCAAAGGCGCTCAGTTGACCGAAGAGGTCCTGAAGGAGAACGAGCGTCTCCGCGAGCGCCTCTCGGAGCTCGAGAGCGAGAACGGGAGGCTGCGCTCGCACATCGCCAGCGACACCGCGATGCGGGATCTGGTGCGGAAGATCGAGGCGCTCGAGGGCGAGAAGAACGCGCTGCTCCAGCGCTCGGTGGCGATGGAGGCGGTGAGCGATCGTTACACCTCGCGCCACCAGGAAGTGGAGTCCGAGCTCGCGAGCCTCGCGAACCTCTACGTCGCGACCTCGCAGCTCCACGCCTCGTCGAACGTTCGCCACGTGCTCCGCAACATCAAGGAGCTCCTGGCGCAGCTCCTCGGCGCGGCTCGGTTCGGTGTCTACATCGCCTCGGACGACAAGAAAGAGCTCGTGGCGGTGGCGGCCGAGGGCCAGAGCTTCGCCGACATCGCGACCCTACCGGTGGATGACGGCCCGATCGGGCGAGCTTTTTCCGCCGGCAAGCTTTATCACGACGCCGAGAACGACGTCTCGAAGGGCACCGTCGAGCGCCCCGCGGCGGTGGTACCGCTGCTCATCGATGGGCAACCCATCGGCGTCATCGCCATCTTCGGGACACTTTCCCAAAAGACGGCCTTCGACGACCAGGACGGTGAGCTGTTCCGGCTCCTGGGCACGCAGGCCGCCCTCGCGCTCGTCAGCGCGCGGCTGTTCACCGATGCAGGTCGCAGGGTGCCTGGTGTAAAGGCGTTCCTCGACCTGGAGGACTGATCGATGGCCGAGTACTCCTGCCTGATTGTCGAAGATTCGCCCATGATGCGGCAGCTCTTGGTCTTCGCGCTCGCGCGGCTCAAGAACCTGCGCGTCACGGAGGCGGACGACGGCGTCGACGGCCTGCGCAAGCTCGCCTCGACGAAGTACGACGTCATCATCACCGACATCAACATGCCGATCATGGACGGGCTGAAGCTCGTCAAGCGTGTCCGGTCGGATCCGGTACACAAGGACACGCCGATCATCATCATCACCACCGAGGGCTCGCAGGAAGACCGGCAACGCGCGCTGCAGCTCGGCGCAAACGCGTACATCACCAAGCCCATCCAGGCGCCTCAGGTGATCGCCAAGGTCAAAGAGCTCCTCGGCATCGAGTGAGCCGGACGCCCCCGCCCCTCCACATCAAGATTTGTGGCCTCACGCGGGCCTCCGACGTGGAGGTCGCCGTCGCCGCGGGCGCCGACATGATCGGCCTCAACTTCGTTCCGGGTTCGTCGCGTCGCATCGACGTGGCGCTCGCGCGTACGCTCGTGCGCGCGGCGCGGGGGCGCGTCGAGGTCGTCGGCGTCGTGGCCGATCTGGATTCGTTGGAGGTCCAAGCGCTTCTCACGGACGTCGGGCTGGATCGGGTTCAGCTTCACGGAGACGAGAGGCCCGAGGTGCTCGGCGCGCTCGGGCCGCGCGCGTTCAAGGCGCTGCGCGTCGGGAGCGCGGAGGACGTCGCGCTCGCGGCGCAGTACGGCGGTGATCTCCTGCTCGTCGACGCGCGCGTGCCGGGCAAGCAGGGCGGCACGGGCGTGCGCGTCGATCCTTCGCTCGTCGTCGAGCTCGCGCGCGTGAGGCGCCTCCTGCTCGCGGGTGGGCTCGATCCCGACAACGTCGCCGAGGCGGTGCGCGGCGTGCGTCCGTGGGGCGTCGACGTGGCGAGCGGCGTCGAGTCCGCGCCCGGGATCAAGGACGAGCGCAAGGTGCGCGTGTTCGTCGACGAAGCTCGGCGCGCCGCGCAGGAAGCCGCAGATGCGGCGGACGGCGCGAGCGGCGCGTAAGCAGGAGGTCTTGGTGATGACGCGGAAAGATTCGAGGGAGCTCTGGGCGGTCCTCGTCGCGGCGCCGTGCGCGCTCGCGGCGACCACGGCGTCGGCGGCGACGCTTTCGGTGGGGCCGGGCAAGATGCACGCGACGCCTTGCGCGGCGATCGCGGCGGCTGCGGATGGCGACACGATCGAGATCGACGCCGCCGGCAACTACGACGGCGACGTGTGTAGCTGGTCGAAGGACGGGCTCACGTTGCGCGGCGTCGGTGGTCTCGCGAAGATCGACGCGGCGGGCCAGAACGCGGGCGGCAAGGCGATCTGGGTCATCGCGGGCAACGACACCGTCGTCGAGAACATCGAGTTCACGGGCGCCACGGTGCCGGACGAGAACGGCGCGGGCATCCGGCAGGAGGGCGCGAACCTCACGGTCCGCGGCTGCTACTTCCACGACAACGAGAACGGCATCCTCGCGGGCAACAACGCGGCGAGCACGATCCTGATCGAGTTCACCGAGTTCGCGGACAACGGCTTCGGCGACGGCCAGACGCACAACCTGTACATCAACCACGTCGGCAAGCTCGTCTTCCAGCACAACCACTCGCACTCCGCGAAGGTCGGCCACCTCCTGAAGAGCCGCGCGACCGAGACGCACGTCCTCTACAACCGCCTCACGCAGGAGAGCGGCACGGGCAGCTACGAGATCGACGTACCGAACGGCGGGCGCACGTTCATCATCGGCAACCTGATCCAGCAGGGCGAAAGCACGCAGAACGGCTCGATCGTGGCCTATCGGCGCGAGGGCGCCGATCCGGCGAACCCGAGCGACGAGCTGTTCGTCGTCAACAACACGTTCGTCAACGAGCGGCCGAACGGCGGGACGTTCCTGAACATCGATCCCGGCGTGTCGACGCCCGTGGTCGTGCGGAACAACGTCTTCGTCGGGCCGGGGACCGTCATCAGCCAGGCCGGCGCGATCCAGGCGTCGAACTTCCAGGGCGATCCGATGTTCGTCGATCAAGCGACGTTCGACTACCGGTTGAAGGACGGGTCGCCCTGCGTGGACAAGGGCGAGGCGCCTGGCACGGGTGGTGGGATTGATTTGACCCCAAAGTATCATTACGTGCATCCCGCCGACGTGGTCGGGCGCATGACGATCGGCACCATCGACATCGGCGCTTACGAGCTTGGTGGTGACGGCGGAGCTGGCGGGAGCGGAGGCAGCGGCGGTAGCGGCGGCAGCGGCGGCGGAAGCGGCGGCAGCGGCGGCGACGGCGGAAGCGGAGCCGCTGGCGGAAGCGGAGGCGCCGGCGGCAGTGATGGCGTCGGCACGGACGGCGGCGAGGAGGGGAGCTGCGGGTGCCGCGTCGTCGACGCGAGCGGCGGCGCGTCCTTCGGCTGGATCGCGGGCCTCGTGATCGGCGCGGCCGCCTTCGCGCGCAGGGGCGAGCGACGACGCGAAAAAATCTCGCGTCGCTGATCGCGGTCTCGAACACGCCTCTCCACGTCCTCTCCGGTTCACGCGTTCTCGCGGGTTCACATGGCCTCGCGAGTGACGTCGATCGTTGCGGCGTCCGCGGTTCGTCCTAGGATGCCGCTCCCCCGACTGGAGACTCGTATGCGCACGCTTTCCCTCGCCTTCGCCTCCGTGGCGTTGTCCCTCCTCGCTGGGTGTGGCTCGACGAAGCCCGAGCCCATCACCCAGTCCGCGGGCCCCGTGCCCACCGTCGATCCGCCGGCCGACAAGGGCCCGCCGCCCGTGCAGGTCACGCTGGAGAGCGTCGGCCTCGACGGCGCCGCGCTCGACAAGTCCGTCAGCCCTTGCGACGACTTCTACCAGTTCGCGTGCGGCGGCTGGCTGAAGTCGACGGAGATCCCGGCCGACGAGGCGACGTGGGTGCGGAGCTTCAGCGAGATCGACAAGCGCAACGAGATCGCGCTGAAGACGATCCTGGAGGACGCAGGCAAGGCGAAGAACGCCGATCCGACGACGAAGAAGATCGGCGATTTCTACGCCGCGTGCATGGATGAGGCGGCCGTCGACGCCGCGGGCATCACGCCGATCAAGCCGCTCGTCGATCGGGCGCGCAAGGTCTCCTCCGCGAAGGACGTGGCCGCGCTCGTCACCGAGCTCCACGGCAAGGGCATGTTCCCGCTGTTCTGGATCTCGGGCGAGCAGGATCCCGGGGACGCGACGCGCGTCATCGCCACGCTCGATCAAGGCGGGCTCGGCCTGCCGGATCGCGACTACTACACGAAGGAAGACGACGACTCGAAGAAGCTCCGCGCGGACTACGTGGCCCACGTCGAGCGCATGCTGAAGCTCGCCGGGCTCTCCGAGGCCGACGCGAAGAAGGCCGCGGCGAACGTGCTCGCGCTCGAGACCGACATCGCCAAGGTCTCGAAGACGCGCGTGGAGCGCCGCGATCCGAAGGCCCTCTACAACATGGTGAGCCGCGCCGATCTCGCGAAGAAGGCGCCGACGTTCCCGTGGGACACGTACTTCAAGGCGCTCGGGATCGCGGACGTGAAGCAGGCGAACCTCACGTCGGTCGCGTTCTTCGAGGGCATCGACAAGCTGCTCTCGTCGGTGAAGCCCGCGGTCTGGCAGAGCTACATGACCTGGCACGTCGTGCGCGCGGCGGCCGACGATCTATCGAAGCCGTTCGTCGACGAGATGTTCTCCATGCGCGCCCGCCTCGTCGGCCTGAAGGAGCAGAAGCCGCGCTGGAAGCGGTGCGTCGATGCCACGGATCACGCGCTCGGCGAGCTCGTCGCGCAGCCCTTCGTGGCGCGCCACTTCGCGGGCGACTCGAAGCGCGCGGCCGAGCAGATGGTGCAGGAGATCGGCAAGGCCTTCGGGGTGCGCGTCCGCTCGCTCGACTGGATGGACGACAAGACGAAGGAGCGCGCGCTGCAGAAGCTCTCCGCCATGGCCTACCTCATCGGCTACCCGAACAAGTGGCGCAGCTACGACTTCGAGGTCGACCGGAAGAGCTACGGGAAGAACATGCTGGCCGCGGGCGCGTTCGAGCAGAAGCGCAGGCTCGCCAAGATCGGCAAGCCCGTCGATCGCGAGGAGTGGCAGATGAGCCCTCCGATGGTGAACGCGTACTACGACGCGCAGAAGAACCACATGGTCTTCCCGGCTGGGATCCTGCAGCCGCCCTTCTACGACGTGAAGTCGGCGATCCAGGTGAACCTCGGCGCGATGGGCATGGTCGTGGGCCACGAGCTCACGCACGGCTTCGACGACGAGGGCTCGCAGTTCGCGGGCAACGGCAACCTCGAGAACTGGTGGGAGCCCGCCGTCGGGGAGCTCTTCCAGAAGAAGACGACCTGCGTCGAGGAGCAGTACTCGAAGTACGAGCCGCTGCCCGGCGTGAAGCTCAACGGCAAGCTGACGCTCGGCGAGAACATCGCGGATCTCGGCGGCATCAAGCTCGCGTTTTTGGCCTACCGCGAGATGCGCAAGGGCGCGGCGAACATGACGGTGGCGAGTGGCTTCACCGAGGATCAGCAGTTCTTCCTCGCGCACGCGCAGGCGTGGTGCGCCAAGAGCCGCGACGAGTACACGCGCCTCCACGCGAAGACGAACACGCACTCGGCGCCCCGGTTCCGCGTGAACGGTCCGCTCGTGAACACGCCGGAGTTCGCGCAGGCGTTCTCCTGCGCCGAGGGCACACCGATGCGCCCGGCGAAGATGTGCGGCGTCTGGTGACCTCGGCGCCGCGGGGCTCGCTCGACGCCGGTTTCAGGAAGGACCTGCTCGCCCGGTAAGACGCGGGCGGGCAGGCTTCCCGGCGTGACCGCGGCAGGATATTTCGGACCTTTTGGAGGGCGGTTCGTCGCCGAGACGCTCGTGCCCGCGCTCGAGGAGCTCGATCACGCGCGGCAGGAGCTCCTGCCCTCGCCAGCGTTCCAGGCGGAGCTCCACGAGCTCCTGCGGAGCTACGTCGGGCGCCCGACGCCCCTGACGGAGGCGAAGCGGCTCGCGCGGCGCATCGATCCGGACGGAGGTGCCATCGCCGAGCTCTTGCTCAAGCGCGAGGACCTCTGTCACACGGGGGCGCACAAGATCAACAATGCGCTCGGTCAGCTCTTGCTCGCGAAGGCGATGGGCAAGACGCGGATCATCGCGGAGACGGGCGCGGGGCAACACGGCGTCGCGACGGCGACGGCGGCGGCGCTGCTCGGCCTGCCGTGCGAGGTCTACCAGGGCGCGCTCGACATGGAACGGCAAGCGCCGAACGTCGCGCGCATGCGGCTGCTCGGCGCGCGCGTGGTACCGGTGGAGTCCGGGTCGCGGACCTTGAAGGACGCGATGAACGAGGCGCTGCGCGACTGGGTGACGAACGTACGCACGACGTACTACTGCGTCGGCAGCGCGGCAGGGCCGCACCCGTACCCCACGCTCGTCGCGGAGCTGCAGCGGATCATCGGCGACGAGGCGCGCGCTGCATGCGCCACGCGCGGGGCGCTGCCGGACGCCGTGATCGCGTGCGTGGGCGGTGGATCAAACGCGATCGGAATCTTCAAGGCGTTCGAGGGTGACGCGGGCGTGTCGCTCTACGGCGTGGAGGCCGCGGGCCACGGGCTCGACACGGACAGGCACGCGGCGACGCTGTCGCGCGGGCGGGTCGGCGTGCTCCACGGCGCGAAGACGTACGTGCTCTGCGATGAAGCGGGGCAGGTGGAGGAGGCGCACTCGGTGAGCGCGGGGCTCGATTATCCAGGCGTGGGGCCGGAGCACGCGCGCCTCCGCGACACGGGGCGCGCCACGTACGTCTCCGCGACGGACGAGGAGGCGCTCGCTGCGGCGCGCGAGGTGGCGCGCTCCGAGGGCATCGTGGTCGCGCTGGAGACGGCGCACGCGTTCGCCGCGATCGGGGCGATCGCGCGGCGCGAGGCCGAGGCGAGGGGGCGGCCTTCGCGGATCCTCGTGTGCCTCTCGGGCCGCGGCGACAAGGACCTGGACACGATCACGGCGTACGTCGGAGGGAAATGATGCACCGGATCGATCAGCGCTTCGTCGAGCTCCGGCGCGAAGGCAGGAAGGCGCTCTGCGTCTACCTCTGCGTCGGCGATCCATCACTCGAAGCTTCGGGGTTCCTCGCGCTCGAGGCCATCGACGCGGGCGCCGACATCCTGGAGCTCGGCGTGCCGTTCAGTGATCCCACCGCCGACGGCCCGACGCTCGCGCGCGCGGCCCAGCGCGCCATCGCGGCGGGCGCGACGCTCGAGCGCGTGCTCGAGGTGGCGGCGCGCGTGCGAGCGCGCTCGGAGGCGCCGCTCGTGCTCTTCACGTACTACAACCCCGTCTTCGTCGCGGGGGAGGCGAAGGTCGCGCGGCTCGCGCGGGAGGCGGGCGTCGACGCGCTGCTCGTCGTGGATCTGCCTCCCGAGGAGGCAGGGCCGCTGCGGGCCTGTGCTGCCGCCGAGGGGCTCGGCGTCGTGCCGCTCGTCTCGCCGACGAGCCACGCGGCGCGCATCGAAGCGATCCGTCGCGCCTCGACGCCGCTCGACGGCGCGCCGCGCGCGTTCGTGTACTCGATCTCGATGACCGGCGTGACGGGGGCGAGCCCCTCGGATCTCGCCGCGGCCGCGCGCGACGCCGAGGGGATGCGTCGATCGTTCGACCGACCGGTGCTCGTGGGCTTCGGCATCGACGGCGGCGCGAGCGCGCGGCTCGCGGCGGGCCAGGCGTCGGGCGGCGCGGACGGCGTCGTCGTCGGCACGGCGCTCGCGCGGCGCATCGAGCAAGCCGCGAGTGGAGACGAGCAGCGGCGCGCCGTGTGTAGCTTCGTCGGCGAGCTCAGGCGAGCGCTCGACGAACCTGCCTGAAATGAAAGCGTTTCAGCCCGTCCCGTGCTTGAGCAGGACGCGGTTTCGGCCCGTCCTCTTCGCCTGGTAGAGCGCCTCGTCGGCGGCGGCGATGAGCTGCTCGGGCGTCTCGACCGGCAGGTCCGGGTACGCGGCGACGCCGACGCTGATCGTGATCTGCATGCGCGTCCCTTCGTGTTCGAAGCGCTCCGTCTCCACCGCGGATCGCAGCCGCTCGCCGAGGATGCCGGCGTTGCCGAGCGTCACGCCGCGGCAGATCACGCCGAACTCTTCGCCGCCGTAACGCGCGAAGACGTCCTCGGTGCGCACCGTGTTCATCGTCAGCTTCGAGATCTTCGTGAGCACGTAGTCGCCGGCGAGGTGGCCGTACGTGTCGTTCACGCGCTTGAAGTGGTCGACGTCGAACATCACCAGCGAGAGCGGCGCGCGGTGCCGCTTCGCGTAGGCGATCTCGGTCTCGAGTCGGCTCAGGAAGTAACGTTTGTTGAACGCCTTCGTCAGCCCGTCCCGCAGCGCCGCGTCGATCATCTGCTGCTGGAAGCTGACGTCGAGGTGGTCGTGGTAGGTGAACTTCAGGATCGTGGTTGATCCCAGGCGGATCTTGTCGCCGTCGCGCAGGATGCGCTGGCTGATGTTCTCGCCGTTCACCGAGGTGCCGTTCGAGCTGTTGAGGTCCTCGAGCACCACGTCGTTGCCGGCGCGGACGAGCCGCGCGTGCCGACGCGAGATGCCGTCGTCGTTCAGACGCACCGTGGCGTTCGCCCCGCGGCCCAGGACGGTCTCCGGAAACTCGACCTCGAACATCTCGCCGACGTTCGAGCCGACGAGCACGATGAGATAGGCGCGATCACGCTGCGATCGAGCCCTGAGCTCGTCCTGGAGCTCCTTCACGTGGGCGACCCGCGTGGCTTCGATATCGTCGTCAGGCGGCCCGCTGTTCATGCTGCCAAACTACATCATAGCCCCGCACGCCGTCGCTTGGGAACGGTTACCGTGCAGGGGCGCGTGGTTTCTCGGGGTCCGAAGGCCCTCGAAGCAAGCCAGCCGACGGGAGGGGCCCTTCGTTCTCAAGCTGCCTTGCCCAGAGGCACGGCGATCTGCTCGACCTCGACGCCGGCGATGCTCGTCTCGAGCAGCGTGACGTCGGCGTGCGAAAAGCCTTGCCCCGCGCCCTCGCCCCCCGGTGCCTCCCCGACGCTGCCGACGTTCACGATCCGTACACCCTGGACCATGCGGTCGAAGGGCACGTGCGAGCCGCCGCAGACGATCACGTCCGCAGGATCGTCGCCGAGCAGGGCGGCCATCTCCTCGTCCGTCATGTCGTGGCAGAACGGCTCGAACGGATCCACCGGCGATCCGTGCACGAGCAGCAGCTCGCTGCCGTCCTCGAGGTTCATGCGGTGGGTCGTGGGGAGCCGGCCGAGGCGCGCGAGGATGAGCTGGCCGAGCTCGGTGCGCACCTCCGAGAGGCGCTCGAGCCGCGAGCGCTCGTGGGGGCTCTTCGGCACGACCTTGCTGATGTCGAGCGTCGCGAGCGCACGATCTCCCGTGCCCTGGACCAGGATGGCCTGCATCTGCGTGAGCCTCCGCCACGTCTCGAGCGGTTCGGGGCCGGGAAAGCATAGATCCCCGGCGACGAGGATCTTGGAGTAGCCGCGGCGCTCGGCCACCGCGAGTACGGCGGAGAGCGCATCCACGCGTCCATGGATGTCGGACAGGCAGAGGAGACGCACGCGGCGGAGCATAAGAGGTGAGCGGAGCCTCGCCAAGGCGCATCGGGATCGGAGGCGCGTCCGCCCAGCCTGCTCGTCGGCGCGAGAGGAGGGAAAAGAGAGCAGTGCGCGGCGCGCCTCGCTGCTACGTTGCGGCTCTCCTCCGATGCTCCGGCGCTCCCGGCTCCAGGCCCTCGCGCAGCGGATCGATCGCCGCCGGGCCGAGATCTACGCCGCGCGTTTCGCCGAGCAGCTCGAGCCCGGCACGGTCGGCTTCCTGCTCGCGGTGCTGCTCGCGAGCGCCTACCCCGCGCTCGCCCCCGCGCTCGAAGCGTCGCCCGAGATCGTGGTGACGATCGCGGCCGAAGGGCACCAGGCCGCGCGGGATCACGCAGGGCTCAGGGCGCGCCTCAAGGCGCGGATCGGCGACGACGGCGACGCGGAGCGGGTCTCGCGCGAGCTCCGGCGCTTCGCCCGCGAGGAGCGGATCCGCGTCGCGCTGCGCGAGCTCTTGCCGCCTTCGCTCGGCGGCGCCGACGTCGACGTCACCTCGCAGGAGATCGCGGCGCTCGCGGAGGTGACGATCGACGCGGCCGTGAAGGACGCGATCACGCAGCTCTCCGCGCGGTTCGGCCCTCCGCGCCTCGACAGCGGCGCGCCCGCGCGGTTCGTCGTGCTCGGGATGGGCAAGCTCGGCGGCGGCGAGCTCAACGTGGGATCCGACGTCGATCTCGTGTTCTTTTACGACACGGACGAGGGTGGGTGTTCGCTCGGCGGGGGCGAGGCGCTGCCGCTGCACGACTTCTGGACGCGGGTCGCGCGGCGCGTGACGGCGACGCTCGAGGACGTGACCGCCGATGGCTTCGTGTGGCGCGTGGACCTGCGCCTCCGGCCCGAGGGGCGCAGCGGGCCGCTCGTCAACTCGCTCGCCGCGGCCGAGCGGTACTACGAGTCGTTCGGGCGGACGTGGGAGCGCGCGGCGCTCGTGCGCGCGCGGCCCATCGCGGGCGACCTCGACTTCGGCGACGAGGTGCTCGCCGCGCTCGAGCCCTTCGTGTGGCGAAGGCGCGTCGATCCGACGATCGCCGTCGAGATGACGAAGCTCGTGCAGCGGGCGCGGACCGAGCTCTCACGCGAGCCGGGGCGGGATCTGAAGCTCGGCCCGGGCGGCATCCGCGAGGCGGAGTTCTTCGTGCAGACGCTCCTGCTCGTCTGGGGAGGCCGCGAGGCGCGCCTGCGCGCGCGGGGCACGCTCGACGGCCTGCGACGGCTGCGCGCGGCCGGGTTCGTGACGGATCGCGAGGCGCGTGAGGTCGCCGAGGCGTACCTCGCGCTCCGCCGCGCCGAGCACGCCGTGCAGCTCGCCACGGGCCAGCAGACGCACGTGTGGCCGGCGGAGGCCGAGTCTGCAGGCAGGCTCGCGCGGGCGCTCGGGTTCGCGTCGGCCGAGGCGTTCGAGGCCGACCTCGCGAAGCACCTCGTCCGCGTGGAGTCGCGTTTCCACTCGCTCCTGCCCGACGGCGCGCCCGCGCCTTCCCGCTGGACCGAGGCCCTCGCCGCGCTCGACGACGCCGACGCCGCGGCGTTCGAGAGCGCCTTCCGCCGCGTCGCGGAGGTCTCCTTGCCGGCCGCGACGCCGGAGGCGCCGGACGCGCTCGAAGCGGTGGAGCGGTGGGGCGACGTCGCGCGGGATCTCTTCGAGCTCTCGCGGCGGGCCGACGCGGCGCTCGGCGCGCGCAGCCGCGAGGCGTATCCGCGCCTCGCCGAGGCGGTCCTCGACGCCGTGGCCGACGCGGCCGATCCCGAGCAGGCCGCGCGCACGCTTCGCAGGCTCTTCGCGCGGCTTCGTCATCCCGGCGTGTACCTGCGTTTCCTCGGCGACGAGCCGCGCCTCGTGCGCAGGCTCGTCGAGGCGATCGGAGGCAGCGCCTTCCTCGCCGAGGCGCTCGTGCAGCACCCCGAGCACGGCGATCGCATCCTGTTCGCGCGTGGCGTCCCCACGCCCGCGTCCGTGCGCGTGGAGCTCGATCAGGCTCTGCGCGAGGCCGCCGCGGTGGACGAGGAGCCCGACGAGCAGCTCGTGCGCGCGCTGCGTCAGGCGAAGGCTCGTGTCGTCATCGACGTGGGGCTCGCGGACCTCGCCAGCGAGCTCGGCCCGCGCGAGGTCGGCTACGTGCTCTCGGAGCTCGCGGATGTTTCGCTCGAGCTCTCGACGCGGCACGCGCTCGGCACGCCCCCGGGCGAGCCCGTGCGAGGCCTCTCCGTGCTCGCCGTCGGCACGCTCGGGGGATGCGAGATCGGCTACGGCTCGGACCTCGACGTCCTCTTCCTCTTCGATCCGGAGAAGGCCCCTGCCGGCGCGGATCCCGACGCCTTCTTCGCCCGCTCGGCGCGCCGCGTGATCCGCCTCATCTCGATCCTGCACCCCGCCGGGCCCGGCTACGAGCTCGACACGCGCCTGCGGCCTTCGGGCAACCAGGGCTTGCTCGTCACGTCGATCGACGCCTTCGCGCGGTACCACGCGAAGGGGCCGGACACGCCACACGTCGAGGCCGCGGCCTGGGAGCGCCTCGCGCTCCTGCGGGCGCGCGCCGTGGCGGGTGACGTCGAGCTCGGGGCGCGGGCGATCGAGATCGCGCACGCGGCGGCTTATGCGAGGCCGGGGGATCCGGCGCGGGTCGCCGAGGAGCTCTGCCGGCTGCGGCGCCGCATGGAGCAGGAGCTCTCGCAGGAGCGGCGCGGTCGGTACGACTTGAAGCTCGGGCACGGCGGGCTCTTCGAGCTCGAGCTCTGCGTGCAGTTCCTCCAGATGTGCTCCGGCGCGGATCCGGGCGTACGCACGACGGAGACGTCGCTCGCGATCGAGGCGCTCGCGGCGTCGGGCAAGCTCTCGCCGGAGCAGGCTGAGGCGCTGCGGGACGGGTATTCGTTCCTGCGCAAGCTCGGCGGTCGTATCCGGATCGTGCACGCCAATGCCTCGCACCTGCTCGAAGAGAGCGCGCCGGGCCTCCGGCCGCTGGCGCGGCGGATGGGCATTCGTGACCGTCCGGGCGAGCAGGCCGCGGGGGAGCTGCTCGCGCGTTATCGCGAGGTTACGGCGCGCGTGCGGGCGGTGTACGAGGACGTGCTCGGCGGGAGTTGATCGTTCGGGCCTCGGCTCGCGGTATCCTCCTGTCGATGGGCCTCGTCTACCTCTTCTCCCTGGTCGTCGGTCTCGGCATCCTCGTCGTGCAGATCGCCTCGGGGGGCAAGGGCGACGCCGACGGCGATGCGGGCGACGCAGGCGAAGGTGGGGGCAAGGAGCTCGCGAAGGACGTCTCCACGAAGTCGCTCGCGACGACGGGCGCGAGCGCGGGGGCCGGCGATGTCCTCGCGTTTTTTCTCTCGCTCCGGTTCTGGGTCTTCACGCTGCTCGGCTTCGGCTTGTCGGGCTCGCTCCTGCACTTCTTCGCGCTGGCGGGGCCGATCCTGGTCTTCGCGCTCGCGGCGGGCTCCGGGCTCTCGTCGGGCCTCTTCGCGCAGCTCGTCTTCCGCTTCGTCACGCAATCCTCCGTGTCGACCTCGGCGGACGTCGACCACGCGGAGGGCAGCATCGGTCGCGTGCTCGTGCCCGTCGGCAAGGACAAGGTCGGCAAGATCCGCATCGTGCTGAAGGGCCAGAGCGTCGACATCCTCGCCCGGACCGATGGCGACGAGATCGCGCGTGGTGACCACGTCCTCGTCGAGGACGTCGAGGGCGACGTGGCGCGCGTGTCGCGCAGGCCCTCCGAGCTCGCTTGAGCTCGCGCTGAAATTGCGCGATCGCGTGGTCGATCACGCCCCGGGTGGCCCGCGTTGCCTGATACGCTCTTCGTATGGGGTATCATCTTCTCGGCAGTGCCTTGCTCGCGTCGATCGACGCGCAGCGGCGCACGCGCCCTTCGTATCCAGCGACGTCGGGCTCGGGGACGCCCGACCTCGATCAAGCCGTCTTCGTCCTGCTCGCGGCGGGCGGCGTCATCGTCCTGTTCGGGATCTTCGTGGCGATCCTGCGGCAGTTCCTGTTCATTTGCCGGCCGAACGAGATCCTCGTCTTCAGCGGCCGCAAGCACGTCCTGCCCGACGGCACCGTGAGCGGCTACAAGATCCTGCACGGCGGACGTGGCTTCCGCATGCCCTTCCTCGAGAGCGTGAGCCGCATGGACATGCGGCTCTTCCCGGTCGAGGTCCAGGTGCACAACGCCTACTCGAAGGGCGGCATCCCGCTCAGCGTGCACGCGATCGCCAACGTGAAGATCGCGAGCAACGACACGGGCGTGCGCAACGCCGTCGAGCGCTTCCTCGGCGTCTCGCCCGTGCAGATCGCGATCGCGGCGCAGCAGACGCTCGAAGGCGTGCTGCGTGAGGTCATCTCGCAGCTCACGCCCGAGGAGGTGAACGAGGATCGGCTCAAGTTCGCCGAGACGCTCGTGGAGAACGCGCGCGACGACTTCGACAAGCTCGGGCTCGAGCTCGACGTGCTCAAGGTCCAGCACGTCTCCGACGATCAGCACTACCTCGCGAACCTCGGTCGCGGCCGGATCGCGACCATGCTGCGCGACGCGGCGAACGCCGAGAACGCGGCGAACCAGGCCGTGGCCGAGGCGCAGGCGGCGGCCCGTCAGGCGGCCGAGACGGCGACGAAGCGCGCCGAGACGGTGATCGCGCAGAGCCGCAACGGCTACCGCGCCGAGAGCGCGAAGCTCGAAGCGGAGGCCAAGCAGATCGAGAACGAGGCCGAGATCGCGGCCGAGACCGAGCGCGCCATGGCCGAGCAGGAGCTGCAGTCCCTGCGCGGCGAGCTGGAGAAGCTCCGCCTCAACTGCGACGTCATCCTGCCCGCCGAGGCGAACCGCAAGGCGCAGGAGCTCAAGGCACGCGGCGAGGCGGCGCCCACCGTGGAGAACGGCAAGGCGACGGCCGAGGCGCTGCGGCTCGTGGCGCAGGAGTGGGCGGCCGCGGGGCAACTCGCGAAGGACGCGTACGTGCTCCAGCAGCTCCGGCAGCTCGTCACGGCCGCGGCGGCGCGCGTGGCGCAGACGCAGATCGGTGAGGTCAACGTCGTGGCGGGCAACGACGTCGAGGCGTTCAGCGCGCTCGTCGCGGCGTACCCGGCCGCGGTCACGCGCGTGCTCCAGGAGACGGGGCGCGCGATGGGCCTCGACATTCAACAGATCCTCGGATCCCACGGGAGGGCTTCGTGATCCCCATCATCATGGTCCTCGGCCTCACCGCGTTCGTCGTGGTGGGCTTCGTCGTCTACACGCTGAAGAACCTCCTGCTCGTGAGCTCGCCGAACGAGGTCTTGATCCTCTCCGGCGGCACGTTTCAGGTCGGCTCGCGCGAGGTCGGTTATCGCTCCGTGCGTGGCGGCCGCGCCGTGCGGATCCCGCTGCTCGAGCGCGTCGATCGGATGGACCTCAACAACATCCCGGTCGAGATCTCCGTGAAGGGCGCCTACTCGAAGGGCGGCATCCCGCTCAACGTGCAGGGCGTCGCGCACGTGAAGCTGCCGGGCGAGGAGCCGCGGCTCTCCAACGCGGTCGAGCGTTTCCTCGGCAAGGCGCAGGGCGAGATCGCGGCGATCGCGCGCGAGACGCTCGAGGGCAACGTGCGCGGCGTGCTCGCGCAGCTCACGCCCGAGCAGGTCAACCAGGACAAGACCGCGTTCGCCGACAAGCTGCTCGAGGAGGCCGAGCACGACATGCAGCGCATGGGCCTCGTGCTCGACACGCTGAAGATCCAGAACGTCACCGACGACGCGAACTACCTGAACTCGATCGGCCGCATCCGCGGCGCGAGCGTGCGCATGGACGCGAGCATCGTCGAGGCGAGGACGCAGGCGCAGTCGGCCGAGCAGAAGGCCGAGAACTGGGCGAAGAGCGAGGTCGCCAAGATCGACGCGGACCTCGCCATCGCCAAGCAGGAGACGGAGAAACGCGTCAAGGACGCGATGAGCCGCCGCGAGGCGATGATCCAGGAGGCGAAGGGCCAGGTCCTCGCGCAGATCGCGCAGGTCAAGGCGGAGATCAACCGCCAGAAGGCCCGCGCGCTCCAGGTCGAGCGGCAGCTCCAGGCCGACGTGATCCAGCCGCACGACGCCGAGCGGCGCAACCTCGAGGAGCAGGCGCGCGGCGAGGCGGCCAAGATCATCGAGATCGGCAAGGCCGAGGCCGAGGCGCTGCACCGCATCGTCGACGAGATCCGCAAGGCGGGGCCGGGCGCGCTGGAGATCCTCGCGCTCCAGCAGATGATGCCGCTCCTGCCGCACATCGCGGGCTCCCGCACGCCGATCAAGATCGGCTCGCTCTCGGTCCTGCCGGGCGGAGACGACGCCTCGCTCGCGCGCAAGGCGATCGCCGTGACCGAGCAGATCCGCGCGGCCACGGGGCTCGATCTGACCGACGTCGCGCGCCGCCTCGGCACGAGCGCACCGGCGCCCGCGCTCGCGGCGCCTCCGCCGCCGCAGCAGGTCGCCACGAAGACCGCGCCTCCGCCGGGCCGCACGCCGCGCGCCTGACGTCACCCGCACCGGCCCTCCCTCTCCACGTGGTGGAGAGGGAGGGAGCTTCCGCGTTGCTCTCCTTTCGAAAACATGCGACCTGCAAGGGCCATGCAGGCACATCCCGTCGTGGCGCCCGGTCGCGTGGTCTCGATGGTTCGTTCGCTCGACGAGCTCATCGGCGCACATCCCGAGTCGCTCCGCCGCTTCTATGCGACGGGCAACGTCGTGGATCCCTCCTCGATCGGCGAAGGCCGCGGCCGTGTGCTCGCGCTCGTCGCCGCGCCGGGCGCGTTCCTCGCCGTTCGCAGCCTGGTTCGCCTCCTCGCGACGGACCTCTTGCCCTGGCAGGGCAAGGCCATCGACGCCGAGATCGGCTGGAACCTCGTCAAAGGTGGCCGGCGCGTCGCGCCCTTCCGCGTCGAGCGAGCCGACTCGTCGCTCGACGGCGGCCCGACGCTCGTGTTCCGGTACGACGATCCCGCGCAGGGACACGCTTGGCCCGTGCGCGCGCTGCGCGACGAGCTCCGCGTGATCACGCCGGGCCTCGGCATCGGGCCCGTGATCTTCGATCAGGGCGGCGCGCCGCGCGTCATCGCCTGGTGGGGTCTGTCGTTCTCGCGTTGAAGGTTGGGGCTCAAAAGTCCCAGTCGAAGCCCACGCGCCCTCCGCCTTTGATCACCACGATCGTCCCGCGCACGTCGTTCTCCGGGTAATACTCGGCCGAGAGCTGCAGCCCTGCCCACGGCATGATGCGGCGGATGCGCAGCGTCGAGACGCCGATCGACACGCCCACGCGCCCGCCCACGCTCGGCCGCAGATCCGACTGCGTGAGGAACGCGACGGGGGCGAGCTCCAGGTCGTATTGCCACGTCTCTCGCACGTGACGAACGACGAACGGCAAGGCGCCGATGAACTCGAGCGGGAAGTTCGTCGCCGCTTCGTTCTGCTCGATGATCGCCCAGCCGCCGAACTCCAGCCCGAAGAGCAACGTGAAGTGATGCGAGAGCCCGCGCCCGAGCAAGAGCCGCCCGCTGCCTCCCGCGCCCGGGAGGAACGTCCCTTCGCTCCGCCGGAGCAAGAAGAGCCCGTCGGTCTCCAGGTTCAACGTGAAGCGGTACGCGTCCGTCTGCAGCCCGCGGAACGTGGGGCTCGGCGTGATCCAGAACGGGCACTCCGCGGGCGCGCGTCGCAGGGCCTCGGCGAGCAGATCGTGCACCCGCGTCGCGGCGTGTAGCTCCGAGAGCCCGCTGAGCTTCCCGCCGTTTTTCCGGTACGCCTCCGTGATCGGCCCGCCGAGTGACTCCACCGTCCGCGCCTGCCGCTCGAGGGCGTCGAGGCGTGTCCGCTCGGGCGCGTTGCAGAGGCTCTCGAGCGCGTCCGGCATCATCGCTTCGAGCTCGTAACGATCGATCTTCCAGCCCGCGTTGGCCTTCGATTCGACGATCTTCTCGAGGTCGTGGAGCAGCGCTGCTTCGGCGCGCGTGGGCGGCTCGGCCGCGGCGTCGTCCGGAGCGAGGAGGGCGAGGACGAGGGAACACGCCGCGGCGATGCGGGGGGAGCGCGACACGACTAGAAGCAGACGCCCTGGCCGCAGTTCGAGGCGAGGCAGAAGATGAGCTGGACCGCCTGCGCGTTGGCCCCGCACTGGAAGAAGCACGGGCCCGGGCTGCCGCCGCCGGCGATACACGTGAGGATACACTCCACGTTTTGCTGGCAGGTCGGGCTGCTCAGGCAGGTCTGGAGCTGGTTGCAGCAGCTCCCGGCCACGCAGTCGCCGCAGACCGAGCCGTCCGAGGGGCAGGCCGGCGGCGCGCCGCAGATCCCGTCCGTGCACTGCCCGTTGCAGCAATCGCCGGGGCCGCCGCACATCGCGCCGTCGGGCTGGCACTTGGGCGGACCGCAGACGCCGTCCGAGCAGAGGCCCGTGCAGCACTCGGCGGCGCTCCCGCACGAGAGGCCGTCGGGCTTGCAGGGCGGCTTGCCGCAGACGCCGTTCGTGCAGATCCCCGTGCAGCATTCGCCGGCCGTGTTGCAGCCGAGGCCGTCGGGCTTGCACATCGGAGGTGGACCGCAGACGCCGTTCGAGCACTCGCCCGAGCAGCACTCGGCGGGGCTCTGACAGAGCTTGCCGTCGGGCGCGCAGGCGAGCGGCCCGCATGTCCCGTTCGTATTGCAGAGCTGCGAGCAGCACTGGTCACTCGACGCGCAGGCCTCGCCGTCCTCCGTGCATTCTCCGCAGTTCAGCCCGCAGACCGAGTCCACGGCGTTCACGCAGAGCCCGTCCCAGTTCACGTCGCAGCAGAACGAGTCGAGCTGGCAGACCGCGGCGACGCACGGCCCGCAGCCGGGATCGAGCGCGGGGCCGGTCACGCAGACGTCGTGCGAGCAGGGCTTGCCGAGGCAAACGCCGTTCGTGCACTGGCCGGAGCAGCACTCCTCGGACGACGCGCACATCAGGCCGTTGCCCGTGCACTGCCCGATGCCGCAGGCCCCGTTGAAGCAGCCGCCGCTGCAACATTGCAGGCCCTCGATGCAGCTCGCGCCGTCGGGCAGACACTGGACGCCGCCGCAGACCCCGTTGAAGCAGCCGCCGCTGCAGCACTCGAGGCCCTCGAAGCAGCTCGCGCCGTCGGGGAAACACTCCCCGATGCCGCAGGACCCGTTCTGGCAGACGCCGCTGCAGCATTCGAAGTTCGCGCTGCACCCGAAGCCGTCGGGCACACATTGGTTGAACCCGCAGCGGTTGTTCTGACAGACCCCGGCGCAACACTCGCTCGCGTCCACGCAGGGCGCCTCGTCGGGCAAGCACGCGACCGGCCCACACGTCCCGGCCTCGCAGGTGCCGCTGCAGCAGGCGCTTTCGTCCTGGCAGGGCGCCCCGTCGCCGAGGCAGGGGGTCCCGCCTTGTCCGCCTTGTCCGCCTTGTCCGCCCTGGCCGCCCTGGCCGCCCTGGCCGCCCTGGCCGCCTTCGCCTTGTCCTGGCCCGAGCAGCTCTGCCCGACCCCCGCATCCGAGGGCCACGAAGGACAGCAAGAACCAAAGCATCCTCATGGAAGAAGTGCCAAGCGACATCGGCGAGAGCGTATCACAGGCCATGTCCGGGACGCCCAATTCACCGCGCGATCTCGCGGATCACTGAGCACATGCCCCGCGCGCTGAACGGCCGCGCCCCTCGCGTCGGAATCGTGTCGCGCGTGAGCGACCCGACGATCGAGAGCGCGGGCGGAAGAGGCGCGACGAGGGCGTGCTCGAACGGCTTGGACGGGCGTGGGCGCGCGTGGTGGCCGCGCAGTTCGTCGGGCGGAAAGGGCCTCCTCTGGATCGGATCTGCTACACTTCCGAGGTGTCGCTGAAGATCGACCAGGACCACGGCCGTTTTCGCCAGATCGTCCGCGGGAGGATCCGGCAGAACCTGCGCAAGTACATTTCGCAAGGCGAGCTCGTCGGGCGGAAGGGCAAGGATCTCGTATCGATCCCGATCCCCCATATCGACATCCCGCGGTTCCGTTACGGGGACAAACAGCGGGGCGGCGTGGGGCAGGGGGATGGCAACCCCGGCGACCCGATCGGCGGCTCGGACGAGAAGCAGCCCGGCCAAGGGCAGGCCGGCAGCGAGGCCGGGGATCACATCCTCGAGGTCGACGTCACGCTCGACGAGCTGGCGGCCATCCTGGGCGAGGAGCTCGAGCTGCCGGACATCCAGGACAAGGGCAAGAACAAGATCTCGAATGCGCACGACCGGTATTCGGGCATCCGGCGCGTCGGCCCCGAGTCCTTGCGTCATTTCAAGCGCACGTACCGCGAGGCGCTGAAGCGCATGATCGCGAGCGGTACATTCCAGCACGACAAACCCGTCGTGGTGCCCGTCCCCGACGACAAGCGATATCGCTCCTGGAAGACGGTGACCGAGCCCGTGGCGAACGCGGTCATCATTTACATGATGGACGTGTCGGGCTCGATGGGCGACGAGCAGAAGGAGATCGTGCGGATCGAGTCCTTCTGGATCGACGCCTGGCTGACCAAGCAATACAAGGGGCTCGAGTCTCGGTTCATCATCCACGACGCGGTGGCGCGCGAGGTCGATCGGGACACGTTTTTCCACACGCGCGAGTCGGGCGGCACGATGATCTCGAGCGCCTACAAGCTTTGCTCGCAGATCATCGACCAGGACTATCCGCCGGACGAGTGGAACATCTATCCGTTCCATTTCTCGGACGGCGACAACTGGTCGATGGACGACACGCTCGCCTGCGTGGACGTCGTGAAGAACAGGATCCTGCCGCGGGTGAACATGTTCGCGTATGGCCAGGTCGAGAGCCCGTACGGCTCGGGCCAGTTCATCAAGGACCTGCGCGAGCATTTCGGCCGGGACGAGCGCGTGGTCACGAGCGAGATCCGGGACAAGGACGGGATCGTCGGGAGCATCAAGGACTTCCTGGGCAAGGGGAAGTGAGAGAGGGGGCGTAGAGCGAGATGAGCAAGTTTGCCCTGAACACCGCGCTCCCCCGCTACCTGCGGGTCGAGCAGGAGCGCGTCGAGGCCGCGGCGCGTGAGTATGGCCTCGATTTCTTTCCGACGATCTTCGAGATCCTGACGTACGACCAGATGAACGAGATCGCGGCGTACGGCGGTTTCCCGAGCCGGTATCCGCACTGGCGGTACGGCATGGAGTACGAGCAGCTCTCGAAGAGCTACGAGTATGGCCTCTCGAAGATTTACGAGATGGTCATCAACAACAACCCCTCGTACGCCTATTTGCTCGAGGGCAACTCGCTCACCGATCAGAAGCTCGTGATGGCCCACGTGTACGGGCACGTGGACTTCTTCAAGAACAATTTCTGCTTCCGCTCGACGGACCTCGACCAGAAGGGCACCGTCATCGATCCGGTGCGGAAGACGAGCTCGTACGACCCCGATCGCCGCTGGATCGACAAGATGGCGAACCACGGCGCGCGCGTGGCGCGGCACATCGAGCGGCACGGCATCAACAAGGTCGAGGATTTCATCGATCGGTGCTTGTCGCTGGAGAACCTCATCGATCCCTGGCAGCCCTTCTCGGGCCGCGCGGCGACGAGGAAGCCGGACGAGGAGGAGGACGAGACGCCGGTCGAGGTCCCGCGGCTCCGGGCGAAGGAGTACATGGAGTCCTTCATCAACCCGGAGGAGTACATCGAGGCCAAGAAGAGGCAGCTCGCGAGGGACAAACCCGAGCGCAAGGTCCCCGAGCGGCCGGAGCGTGACGTGCTCGGCTTCTTGCTCGATCACGCGCCGCTCGAGCGCTGGGAGCGCGACGTGCTCGAGGTCATCCGCGACGAGGCGCTTTATTTCGTGCCGCAGCGCCAGACCAAGATCATGAACGAGGGCTGGGCGGCGTACTGGCATTCGAAGATCCTCACGGAGAAGATCCTCGACGCCTCGGAGATCATCGATTACGCCGACAACAACGCGGGCGTCATGGCCACGGCGCCGGGCCGGCTGAACCCGTACAAGCTCGGGGTCGAGCTCTTCCGTTACATCGAGGATCGCTGGAACAAGGGCCGCTTCGGCCGCGAGTGGGAGGAGTGCAACGACCTCGACGCGAAGCGGAGCTGGGACATGCGCCTCGGCCTCGGCCGGCAGAAGATCTTCCAGGTCCGCGCGCTCTACAACGACGTCACGTTCATCGACGAGTTCTTGACCCCCGAATTCGTGCTCGAGCAGAAGCTCTACACGTTCGGTTTTTCCGGGCGCAACGACCGGTTCGAGATCGAGAGCCGCGCCTTCCGCGACGTGAAGGAGAAGCTGCTCTTCTCGCTCACGAACTTCGGCGACCCGTACATCCGCGTGATCGACGCGAACCACCAGAACCGCGGCGAATTGCTCCTCGAGCACCAGCACGGCGGCGTGGACCTGCGGGCCGATTACGCGCGCGAGACGCTCGTCTCCCTGGTCCGCTGCTGGAAGCGGCCCGTCGCCGTGGCGACGCGGCTCGACAACAAGCCCGTGCTCCTGCGTTACGACGGCAAAGAGCATTCGATGACCCCGTACAAGTTGTGATGAAAAACGTCCCCCGCTGGGGCAGCGCGCTCACGCTCGTGATGCTCGCCGCCTGCGGCCCCGCCACGTCGCCTCCTCCGCCACCTCCCCCGCCGCTGCCTCCTGCCACTTATGGAAGTGCTTCCGGAGCTGCTTCCGTAACCACTTCCGTAGCCGCGCCCGCGCCCGCGCCCGCGGCGCCACCTGCGGGATCCGGTGTCCCGCTCGACGCGCCCGTCTCCACGGAGGAGGCCGCGCAGCCGCCGCCGCCCAAGCTCTCGCGTGGGACGGCCACGCCCGCGGACAAGGCGCTCGCCGAGGGCGACCTCGCCCTCGCGCAGGGCGATTTCGTGGCCGCGGAGAAGGCGTACCAGAAGGCGAAGACGCTCGCGCCGAAGGATCCCGCGCCGGTCGTCGGCCTCGTCCGCGCCCGCCTCTCGGCCGAGGACGCGCCCGTCGATTACGGCGCCGCGCCCTCGCACCCCGGCCTCCTGCGAGCCACGAAGGACCTCGAAGCGGCCCTGCAAAAAGAGCCCTCCTACGCGCCGGCCCACCTCGAGCTCGGCCGCGCGTTGCTCGTCCTCGGCCGCGCCGAGCCCGCGCTCGCCGCCTTGCGCAAGGCCAAGGACCTCGCGCCGAACGACGCCGAGGCCCACTCCGCGCTCGGCGTCGGCCTCGTCGCCACGGGAAAACTCGACGACGCCGTCCGGGAGCTCGAGCGCGCCGCCGAGCTCGAGCCCGGCGTGGCCGAGCGGCAAACGAACCTCGGCACGGCCCTGCTCGCGCTCGGTCGGCGGGAGCAAGCCGTCCGCGCCTACGAGCGCGCCGCGCGTATCGCCCCGAACGACGCCCGCGTGCAGAACGACCTCGGCACCGCGCTGCTCACCCTGAACGACACCGATCGGGCCATTCGATGCCTGGAGACGGCCGTCCTGCGGGATCCGCGCCGCGCCACGTACCGTTCGAACCTCGGTTATGCGATCGCGCAGAAGGGCGACCTCGAGCGCGCGAAGGTGATCTACCGCGAGGCGCTCGCGCTCGATCCGAAGCTCGTGAGCGCGTGGGTGAACCTCGGCAACGCCCTCGCCAAGCAGCGAAAACTCGCCGAGGCGCGCGAGGCGTACGAGAAGGCCGAGGCCCTCGATCCCGAGGATCCACGCGTCAAGGCCGTGCTGCTCGAGCTCTCGGCGATCGAGAAGGCGAACGCGCCGGCCGCTTCGCCGGACAAACGCTGAGTCACCCCTCCTCGCACGCCTTTTTCGTCACCGCGTGGCGGAACGTGAACATCTTCTCGAGCTTCCGCCGCGCGAACGCCCCGCCGAACAGGGCGCCGAGCGGGCCGAGCGGGAGCGCATAATCGATGTGGTCGACGAGGAAGGTCCCGCCTTCGCCGTCCGGCTCCATCGTGTGCGTGTGCACCCAGCGGGCGAAGGGGCCCTCGACGACCGTATCCTGGAACATCCGACCTTTTTCGTAGGCCGTGTGCACGGCCACGAGGCGCTGCTTGATCGGCCCGATGTACGTCTCGATCACCGTGCGCGCGCCCTCCTCCAGCCCGCCGCTCCGTTCGAGGATGCGGGCATGCTCCCACGGCGGCATGAGCATGCGCAGCGCGTCCGGGCGCTCGTGGAAGGCGAAGACCACCTCGGGCGGGGCCTGGATCCGGGTTCGTCTCTCGAAGATGGGCACGATCCTGGTGATATAAGACGGGATTCGTTCGCCGGCAAAGGCTTGACCCGGGCGGGCTTTGGCGCTTGGATGGCCCCGTTCTGGACGACGACCGAGCATGACCATCGACGCAGACGACATCGTGGCCGTGGGCGGCAGCCTGGAGCCGCGCGTGCTCGTCGAGGCGTACCGGCGCGGGGTTTTTCCCTGGCCGATCGACGGGCTCGATGTGCTCCCCTGGTTTTGCCCGAAAGAGCGGGCGATCCTCGATTTCTCGCAGATCCACCTCTCGCGCAGCCTCCGCCGCGAGATCCGGAAGACGCCCCTGCGTTGCACGGTGGACCGGGCCTTCGACGCGGTGATCGAGCGCTGCGCCGAGGTCCCGCGGCCCGGGCAGGACGGCACGTGGATCACGCCGGAGCTCCTGGACGCCTACAAGGCGATGCACCGGCTCGGCTTCGCGCACAGCGTCGAGGTATGGGACGAGGCGGGCGCGCTCGTGGGCGGCATTTATGGCGTCTGCGTCGAGGGGTATTTCTCGGCCGAGAGCATGTTCCACCTCGCGCCGAATGCCTCGAAGATCGCGCTCTTGCACCTCGTCGAGCACCTGGCGAAGGCGGGCTGTGATTGGATCGACATCCAGGTGATGACGCCGCACATGCAGGCGCTCGGCGCCGTCGTCCTCTCCCGCCGGCAGTTCCTCGAGCGGCTCGCCCGGACGCGGGTGATGGGGCTGCGCCCGTTTGGGTGAGGGCGCCTCCAGATCGCCCGAAACCCCCTTGACACCCGGCCGCTCCGCAGATACTTCGCACACGAAACATCCGTGGCGGCCTCCCTCCCTCCCGATACCAAGCCCGAGGTGGATGCGATCGTCGAGACGATCATCTACCTCTACACCGAGTCGCGGCGCCTGACGAAGGGCATGGCCGCGCAGTTCGGGCTCACGGGCCCGCAGCTCACCGTCATCAAGCTGCTGGAGGAGCTCGGCGATCTGTCGCTCTCGTCCTTGTCGGAGCGCATCCGGGCCCAGAACAGCACGGTGACCGGGATCATCGACCGCATGGAGCGCGAGGGCCTCGTCAAGCGGGAGCGCTCGACCACGGATCGGCGCGTCGTTTACATCCGGCTGAGCGAAAAAGGCGAGAAGCTCGCCCGCGAGATCCAGGTCGAGCCCATGGAGATCTTCCGGAGCGCGCTCACGGTGCTGTCCGAGGACGACCTCGGGCATTTGCTCCGGATCCTGACCAAGCTGCAAAAACGCGTCGTCTCGCACGTCGAGGGCCGCGTATCCGAGGCCGAGGGCACGCCCCGAGCGGGGGAGGAGAAGGATCGATGAAGGAGAAGCCGTCGTACACGGGCGAAGCGAAGAAGCCTGGCGCGCGTGATCCCGATATCTGCGTGGTCACCTGCGCCGTGACGGGCGTGCTCGCCAATCGCAGGCAAAACCCGGGCATCCCGTACACCCCGGCCGAAATCGCCGACGAATGCAGACGCGCCTACGACGCCGGCGCCTCGGTCGTGCACATCCACGCCCGCAACGACGACGGCTCGCCGACCTTCTCCCCGGCCGTCTTCGCCCGCATCAAGGAGGAGGTCCGCGCGCGTTGCCCGATCATCCTCAATTTCTCGACGGGCACGATCCTCGAGGACGTCTCGGATCAATGCGCGTACATCCGGGAGAGCAAGCCCGAGATCGCCGCCCTCAACATGGGCACGATGAACTACGCGAAGTACTCGCCCAAGCGAAAGCAATTCGATTTCGACATGGTGTTTCCCAACACCTATTCGAAGATCATCAAGCTGCTCGAGGCGATGAACGAGGCGGGCGTGAAGCCCGAGCTCGAGTGCTTCGACACGGGGCACACGAATGGGATCGCGCCCTTGCTCGACATGGGCGTGCTCCGGCCGCCGCTCCAGTTCTCGTTCATCGTGAACGTGCTCGGGGGCATCCCGGCGCACGTCGAGTCGCTCCAGCTCCAGACGAGGATCATGCCGGCCGGCTCGGAGTGGGAGGTCATCGGGATCAGCCACGGCGCGTGGCGCATGATCGCCGCGGCGCTCGTGCTCGGCGGCAACATCCGCTGCGGGCTCGAGGACCACCTTTATCTGCCGAACGGCGAGATGGCGACATCGAACGGCGCGCTCGTGGAGACCGCGGTCCGGCTCGTGCGTGACGTGGGCCGGCGGCCGGCGACGGTCGAGGAGGCGCGGGAGATCCTCTCGCTCGGAGCGCCCCGATGACGGCCCGCGCGTATGGAATGATCGAGGTCGCCACGAAGGAGAGCGGCGCCCTCTGGATCACCCTGAAAAACCCGGCCCGAAAAAACGCGATCGGGCCGGCCATGGTGAATGAGTTGCTCTGGGCGCTCGAAGACGCGGCGAGCGACGATTCCGTGCGTTCGATCGTCCTGACGGGCGCGGGCGACGCGTTCTGCGCCGGCGGTGATTTCGCGCAGATGACGTCCGGCGCCTCGGGCAACGAATTGCCGCCGAAGGGTGATTACGCGGATCTCCTGCTCGCCATCACCCGCTCGCCGAAGCCGCTCGTCGCGCGGGTGAACGGGCACGCGATGGGCGGCGGGCTCGGGCTCGTGGCGGCTTGCCATTTTGCCGTCGCCGCGCGGGGGGCGAAGCTCGGCACGCCCGAGATCAACGTCGGCCTGTTCCCGATGATGATCATGGCCGTGCTCGCGCGTGTCGTGCCGCAGCGGCGCCTGCTCGAAATGATGCTCTTCGGCGAGCGGCTCGACGCCGACGCCGCGGCGGCGATCGGCCTCGTCGGCAAGGTCGTGGACGCGGACGGGCTCGACGCCGAGGTCGCGCGGATCACGCAGCAAGTCGCGAGCAAGAGCCCGATCACGGTGAAGCTCGGGCTCGAGGCGTTCGCGGCGCAGGCCGATCTCGCGCTCGCGGACGCATTGCCGATGCTGCGCGAGCGGCTCGGCGCCGTGCTCTCGACGGACGACGCGCGGGAAGGCCTGATGGCGTTCCTCGAGAAACGTTCTCCCAGGTGGACGGGGAAATGACCCATGGACATGCGTGAGCTCTTGAAGGACCTCGAAGCCCGGCGCGCCGAGGTGCGCAAGATGGGCGGCGAGGACAAGGTCGCGAAGCAACACGCCCGCGGCAAGCTGACGGCCCGCGAGCGGCTCGCCGCGTTCTTCGACGACGGCGTCCATTTCGAGGTCGGCATGCACGGCACGCAGATGGGCCTCGCCGCCGGCGACGGGAAGGATCGCCCGCCCGCCGACGCCGTGGTTTGCGCATTCGGCAAGGTCGACGGCCGCATGGTCTGCGCCGCCGCCTATGATTTCACGGTCAAGGGCGGCAGCATCGGCCATACCGGCGAGGAGAAGGTCACCCGATTGCGCCAGATGGCCCTGCGCGGGCGCTGGCCCATGGTGTGGTTCATCGACTCGGCCGGCGCGCGGATCGACCCTGGATCGAGCCACCCGGACGCCATTTCGCTCTTCGCCGGCAGCGGCCACCTCTTCCGCGAGCAGGTCGTCATGAGCGGCGTCGTGCCTCAGGTCGCGGCCATGGTCGGCCCCGGCGCCGCGGGCACGGCCTACATCCCGGGCCTCGCCGATTTCGTGCCCATGGTGAAGGACATCGGCTCCATGGCCCTCGGCGGCCCGCCGCTCGTCAAGGCCATGACCGGCGAGGACATCTCCGAGCAGGAGCTCGGCGGCTCGAAGGTGCACTCCACGAAGAGCGGCGTCGGCGACGGCGAATACAAGAGCGACGCCGATTGCATCGCCGCGATCAAGAAATACCTCTCGTATTTCCCCTCCCATTGCGAGGAGGAAGCGCCGCGCCTGCCCGCGACGGATCCGATCGAGCGCCGCGAGGAGTCGCTGCTCGATTTGCTCCCCGAGAACCCGCGCAAGGCGTACGACATGTACAAGCTCATCGCGGCGATCGTGGACCACGGCGAGTATTTCGACATCAAGCCGCGCTTCGCGCGCCAGATCATCACCTGCCTCGCGCGGATCGGCGGACAGAGCGTCGGCATCGTCGCGAACCAGCCCAATCACATGGGCGGCGTGCTCGACGTCGACTCCTCCGACAAGGCCGCGCGGTTCATGCAGATCTGCGACGCCTTCAACATCCCGCTCGTGTTCCTCCAGGACGTGCCCGGCTTCATGATCGGCTCGAAGGTCGAGCACGAGGGCATCATCCGGCACGGCGCGAAGATGCTGCACGTGATGAGCGCCGCCACGGTCCCCAAGGTCACGGTCGTCGTGCGCAAGGCTTACGGCGCCGGGTATTACGTCATGTGCGGACGCGCCTACGAGCCGGACCTCATCGTCGGATGGCCGACCGGCGAGATCAGCGTGATGGGCCCCGAGGGCATGCTAGGTATCGCCGCGCGTAAGCTCTTCGGCGACGCCCCGCCGCCGCCGGAGCTCAAGCAGCAGATGATCGACATGATCCAGAAGAACATCGACATCATGAAGGTCGCAGGCTGGGGCCTCATCGACGACGTCATCGACCCGCGCGACACCCGGCGCGCCGTCGCCTGGGGCCTCGAGCTCGCGCGGCACAAGCGCATCGAGCGCCCCTTCAAGAAGCGCGGCATCATCCCCGTTTGAGGTCGATGCTCCCTCGGACCGACAGCCGCGTCGTTCGGATGCAAACGTCGCGGGCTCCGCGTCGGGGAGCCGCCGATGCTGCCGCCGTCACGCGCTTGGCGTCCCCGCAACAAATACTGTCGGTGTCTACCCGACCCATGCTAGGGTGAAACGTCGGCGCAGATCTTGGATAGAGGTCTACGCTGCCCTTGGTCGCCGAAGCATCTCTCCGCCCGGACAACAGGGCTGACCGTGAGGAACCGATGAACAACGAGCAGAAGCTTCTGGTCCAGAAGACCTTCGAAATGGTCGCGCCGATCGCGGACACGGCCGCCGCGCTGTTTTATGGCCGGCTCTTCGAGGTCGATCCGTCCCTCAAGCCCCTCTTCCGGGGCGATCTGAAGGACCAGGGCAAGAAGCTCATGTCCACGCTGAAGGTGGCGGTCCACGCGCTCGATCGCCTCGACGCGCTCATCCCGACCGTCCAGGCGCTCGGTCGCCGCCACCTCGCTTACGGTGTGCGCGACGATCACTACGACACCGTCGGCGCCGCGCTCCTGTGGACGCTGGAGAAGGGGCTCGGCGAGGCGTGGACGCCCGAGACCAAAGAAGCCTGGACCACGGTGTACAACGTGCTCGCGAAGGTCATGAAGGACGCGGCGAACGAGGTCGCGCCCCTCTCGCTGCGCACGCCGCTCTCGCGCCGCGGCAGCGCGCACCGTTTGCCCGCGGTCAAGCGCCCCTCGTACCGCCCGCCGATGGGTCGCCCGTCCATGCCGCCCGGCTCGCGTATGCCGGCCTCGATCCAGGCCCTCTACGGCGGCGCGAGCTCGCAGGCGGCCCCGTCCTCGAAGAGCGGCTCGGCGAGCACGCGCCTGCCCCGCATCTCGAACCCGCCCACGATCACCTGAGCACGTTCGCCTCTCGTCTCCGCCCCGCCGCGCGCTTCGTGTTGCGCGGCGTGGGCCTCGCCATCGGCCTCTTCGCCCTGCTGAACCTCGCGGGCGAGGCCCTGCGTCCTCCGTTCGACACCACGCACACCTGGCTCGGCGACGCGGACCTGCCGCGGCCCATTTTCCGCGCCCTCGAGCTCGCGGCGGCCGTGACGCTCGTCTGGCATGCGGCGCGGCCGATCCGCCCGGCGTGGGCCCGCGTCGGCGGGGCGATCGTGCTCGGGATCGGGGCCACGCTCGCGGCGCTCGACGTCGCCACGTTTTACGGCGTCCTCGCGCGGGGCGTGATCCGCGGCCCGGCGTTCGTCCCGGCGTCCCTCGTCGTCCTGGTTTGTCTCGCCGCGCTCGCCGTGAGCGTGTCGAGGGAGCGCGCCGACCGGCCTCCGTGGACGCGCTTTCGTGCCGTCGCGTGTGCGGCCGTGGCGGCCTCGACCTTCGTGGCCATGCCGCTGCTCCTCATGGTCACCCTGGGGCCCACCCGGTACGAGCGGCGCGCGGACTGCGCGATCGTGCTCGGGGCGCGCGTCTTCGACGACGGCACGCCTTCGCTCGCGCTCTCGGACCGCGTCGACGAGGGGATCCGCCTCTACCAGCAGGGGCTCGTCCGGGCGCTCGTGATGAGCGGCGCGGTCGACGAGCACAATGGTTTCTCCGAGCCCGAGGTGATGCGCGCGCGCGCCGTCGCGGCGGGTGTGCCGGAGGCGGCGGTGATCCTCGACGAGGAGGGCGTGACGTCCTCGTGGACGGCGCGGAACGGGGCGCTCTTGATGCGCCGCCACGGGTTCGTCCGGGCGATCGCGGTGACGCACTATTACCACGAGCCGCGGGTGAAGATGCTCTTCGAGCGCGCGGGCGTCTTCGTGTACACGGTGCCCGCGCGCATGAGCCGGCGGCTCCTCAAGGAGCCGTGGTTCATCATGCGCGAGGTCCTCGCGTACTGGCACTCGTTCCTGCTTCAGTGAGCCACGCGCGCCGCGCGCTCGCGGGCGTGACGCGGCGCGGCTCCCCATGGTACGAGGAACGACGGCCCAGGGGATCGGGCGCGCGAGGGCGTCATCGACACGGCAAGGCTCACGCCCGGCACGGTGCTCGGGCAGAAGTACCAGATCATCAAGCGCCTCGGCGCGGGTGGGATGGGCGAGGTCTTGCTCGCGAGTGACCTCGCCCTCGATCGATTCGTCGCGATCAAGATCCTCCGCCCCGAGCTCTCCTCGCTCCTCGAGACCGACGCGCGTTTCCGCCGCGAGGCGCGCCTGCTCGCGCGCTTGAGCCACCCGAACGTGGTCGTGGTCCACGCCTTCGGCAGCGCGTCGGCCGAGCTGCACTACATCGTGATGGAGTACGTGCGCGGCGAGTCCCTCGACGAACGCCTGCGCCGCGTCGGCTGCCTCGAACCTTCGCTCGTCGGCCACGTGATGGCCCAGGTCGGCAGCGCCGTCGCCGAGGCCCACCGGAGCGGGATCGTCCATCGTGATCTGAAGCCCGGCAACGTGCTCCTCACGTCCCTCGCGGGGGACGCGTGTTTCGTGAAGGTCGTCGACTTCGGCGTGGCCAAGGCCTTCGGGCTCGACGGCGGCCCCGAGCTCGCCGTCGACGGCCAGGTGAGCGGCACACCCGCGTACATGGCGCCGGAGCAGATCGAGGCGAAGGACGTGGACGGGCGCGCCGACATCTACGCGCTCGGCATCATGGCTTGCGAGCTGCTCACCGGCGCGCGCCCGTTCGATGAGACCGGCGGCCTCGCCGGCCTCTTCGCCGCGCGCCTCGAAGGCGCGCTCACCCTGCCTTCGCGCCTCCGCCCCGATCTCGGCATCCCCGCGGGGATCGACGCCGTCATCGGCCGCGCGCTCCGGAAAAACCCCGGCGAGCGTCACCAGACCGTCGAGCACTTCATGCACGATCTCTTGCGCGAGCTCCGCTCCCTCGGCGCAGGCCCGGCTTCCGTCGCCGAGTGGTCCGCGGGTTCGTCGCCGTCCGGGCCGATCGAGCTCTCCGAGACCATCGTCGTTGGCGCCGATGCGACCCTCGCGCCCTTGCCCGGCGCGACCACGCTCCTCGACGGCGCGTCGCGGCCTTTCCCCACGGCCGTCGGCTCGGGCGCGTGGGCGCGGCGCGAGGCCAAGGACGCGCGGCTCGTCCGCAGCGCGACGGTCCTCTACGTCGATCTCTCGCTCGGCGCGCTCGACGCCTCGGTGGATCTCGAGGAGCACCTCGACTGCCTCGCGGTCGTCGGCGCGCGCCTCGAGCAGGTCCTCGCGCGTCACGGGGGCGAGCCCATCGGGCCCTTCACCGAGCGCGCGCTTTGCCTCTTCGGGCCCGAGGGCGCCGCCGAGAACGACGCCGAGCGCGCCCTCGACGCGGCCCTCTCGCTGCGCGCCGCCCTCGGCGCGCTCTCCTCGGATCCCACGTTCCCGCCCTCGTTCCGGCTCGGCGTGCGCTTCGGCATCGACGCTGGCCGCGTCGTCTCCACCCAGCCGCGTGCCGGCGGCGTCCCCTTCCTCTCGGGCGCGCCCGTCTTCGAGGCCCGCAACCTCGCGCGCGCGGCCGCGCCCGGCGAGGTCGTCGCGACGCACGCCGTCCTCCGCCGTGTACGTGGCCTCTACGAGACCCCGAGCGCGGGCGCCGACGTGCCCGGCCGCCGCGTCGCCTCCAAGAAATCGACCGCGTACCTCGGGACGAACGAGATCCACGGCGTCCGGATCTCGCTCATCGGCCGTGACGAGGAGCTCTCCGTCCTGCGCGCCGTCCTCGCGCAGGCGCGGATGGAGCGGCGGCCCGAGGTCCTCGTGGTCACGGGGCCCGCGGGCGTGGGCAAGAGCCGGCTCTGCATGGCGCTCGTCGAGGAGCTCGAGGAGCGCGAGGGCGAGGCCTACTTCTTCGAGATGGGCCGCTCGACCCCGGCGGGGCAGGGCCTGCCGTACGAGCCCTTCCTCCAGGCCATCCGCCACCGCGCGCGTGTCGTCGACGACGACGGCCCCGAGCAGGTGCGCGCCAAGCTCGACCACTACATCCGCCGCTACTGCGCCGTCGATCCCACGACGCTCGGCGAGGCCGAGATCGAGCTCGGCCGTCGGCTCGGCGCGTTGCTCGGCGTCGGCGGCGGCGAGGACGTGACCGCGGATCGCGACACCGTGGCCGGCGACGAGGCGCAAAAGAAGGTCCTCTTCGACGCCGTCGCCGAGGCCTACCGCAGGCTCGCGACCCGCACGCCGCTGCTCTTTTTGCTCGAGGATTTCGAGTGGGCGACGGCCACGACGAAGGCGCTGCTCGGCCACGTGATCGAGCGGCTCGCGGGTTGCCCCGCGCTGTTCGTCCTGGTCCACCGCGCCGAGGGCGCCGCCGCGCCGGATGCCTCGTTCCTCCGAGATCCTTCGCCCGTCGTCACGCTCCCGGTCGAGCCGCTCGACGACGAGGCCTGCGAGGCGCTCATCCGGCACGTCCTCCGCGCGCTCATCGACGTGCCCGCGGGGCTCGTGCGGCAGATCGCGGCGCTCGCGGGCGGCGTGCCGCTCATCGTCGAGGAGACCGTGCACCAGCTCGTCGACGAGGGCGTGCTCGTCGTCGGCGAGGCCGCGTGGCGGCTCTCCTCGTCGCGGGCGGCGAGCGTGCGCCTGCCGGAGACGCTCGAGCAGCTCCTCCTCGGCCGCCTCGATCGCCTCGAACCCAGGCTCAGCGAGGCCGTGGAGGCCGCCGCCGTCGCGGGCCGCAGGTTCTGGCCGTCGCTGCTCGGCGAGCTCCTCGAAAACCGCTTCGAGCCGCGCCTGCTCGCCGAGCTCGTCCGTCGCGGCATCTTCGCCCCGCGACGCGACGCCATGCTCGCCGGCGAGGTCGATTATGCCTTCACGCAGGCGGCCTTGCAGGAGGTGGCGCAGCGGCGCGTGCCCAAGGCCCGGCGGCGCGCGCTCCACCGGGCCGCGGCGCTCTGGCTCGAGCGCGCGACGGGTGGCTCGCCGGGCCCGCACGACGACCTCATCGGCCACCATTTCCGCGAGGCCGGCGAGCTCGCCCTCGCCCTGCCGTACAAGCGGCGCGCGGCCGAGCTCGCGATCCGCACCCACGCGATCGAGGAGGCCGTCCGGATGCTCGAAGGCGCCCGCGAGATCCTGCTCGACATGCCCGCCTCATCGATGGACGAGAGCACGCGGACCTCCGAGCTCCTCTCCCTCACGGGTTCCCTCGTGCACGAGCTCGTGCTCGCCGGCAGCCTCGCGCGTGCCCTCGAGGTCGCCGACGACGCCCTCGCCCGCGCCGGCGACGGGGCCACGTTCGCCGACGCGAAGGCCCGCGTCGCCATCGAAAAAGGCTGGGCGCTCGAGCACTCGGGCAGGTACGCGGACGCGCGGGAATCGTTTGTCCAGGCAGAACAATGGCTCGGCGAGGACGAGAGCCTGCTCGCGCTCCGGGCGCTCACGGGCGCGATGGGGGCGAGCGTGCACCTCGGGGATCATCGCGCCTCTGCCGAGCGCCTCCGCCGCGTGCTCGAATCCCACGAGAGGGCCGAGGCGGCCACGCGCACGCAGGAATGGGAGCGGGCCCTCTCCTCGGCCTACCGCGTCCTCGGCAACGGGTCTCTGCACACGGGCCGATACGACGAGGGCGAACCCACCTATCAGCGGGCCATCGAACGCGCGATGGCGGCGAACGCGCCCGTCGAGGCCGTCGACGCCTACAACGGGCTCGCCGCGCTCCATTACTTCCGCGGCCGCCTCGACCTGGCCGAGTCCACCTGGCGCGCGGCGCTCGAACAAACCGAGCGCTGGGACCTCGTCCAGCACCGCTCGGTCATCCTGAGCAACGTCGGCGAGCTCGAGCTCGCCCGCGGCGACGCGCGCGCGGCCGCCCGCACCCTCTCCCGCGCGAAGGTCCTGCACGAGCGCCTCGGCTCCTTGCGTGGCCTCGCCGAGGCGCACCGCGCCCTCGCCGAATGCCACCTCCTGCTCGACGAGCTCCCCCTGGCGAGGGAGCACGCCGAGCGCTGCATAGAGCTCGCCGACCGCGTGAGCTCGCCCTACATGCGCGGCACGGCCCGCCGCACGATGGCGCGTGTGCTCCACGCGAGCGCGAAGGGCGACGGCGCGGCGCTCGCCGAGGCTCACCGCTTCCTCGACGAGAGCATCACCCTCTTCGAGGCGGCGAACATGGGCAAGCTGGCCGAGGAAACGCGGGCGCTCGCGGCGTCGTTATCGGGCTGAGGGAGGGAGGCGGGCGCGCGTCGTGTCAGGCGCGCCCGCTCGGGGTGGGATCACAGATTCGACGGGTCGCTGAGGACGGGGGCGACAGGCATCGGGTTGAGGTCGTCTTTGTTGTCGCCGAGACTGATTGGACCGGCCGAGTTCTGCACGATGATCGCGTGCTCCGCGGTCTTCTCGAATGTGTTCTTCGTGAAGCTGCTCGCCGCGGCGCCATCGAAGAGCGCGGCCGCGCGGGCGTTCCCGGAGAACGTGTTGAACTCGACCTGCGCGCTCGCGCCGGCGTACACGCCGAGCCCGTCGCCGATCTTGGCGGCCTGCCCGTCCACCGTCACCTCCTCCGCGATCGTCCCGCTGATGCTCGGGTTCTCCCAGAGGAGCGCCCGCGCATTGGAGGTCACGCCGATCCCGAGGAAATGGTTGTTCTCGATCCGGTTTTGCTGGATCACGATGCCCGGCGCCGCGTCCGGGACCGCCTCGACCGAGCCCGCGCCCGATTGCAACCAGATCCCCGCCCCGCGTTTCGTCGCGTCCGCGTTGCCGATCACCTGGTTATGCAGGATGAGCCCGCGCGCAAGCTCGCCCGAGACGAAGATCCCGACCCGATCGTTGCCCTCGATCACGTTCGCGGACTCCGGATTCGAGTCGCCGATCGTGAAGTACGCCTCGCCCAGCTCGGCATCGCTGACGATCCGGATACCGTCCGCTTGCCCGCCTGCGCTCCGGGCCCTCGTGTGTTTCACCTCGTTCTGCACGATGATCGCCCGCGAGCCGAGGATCGTGATGCCCGCATCCGTGTTCTCGGAGATCTCGTTGTCGACGAGCGACACCTGGTCCATCGCGCGCTGGACCCAGATCCCGGCGAAGGCTCCGTTCTGCACGATGATGCTCCGCTCGACCTTCGCCCCGGCGGCGTCGACGTGCACCCCGGCGCCCTCCGATTGCACGATGATCGTCCGCTGGACGATGATGCTCCCCTCGTCCGTGGCCATCACGCCGTGGCCGTCCGTCTTCGCCGCGATCGCGCCCTCGATCCGCGAGGCCAGGATCGTGGCGCCGCCCTTCTTCTGCACCCAGATGCCCGCGCCTTGCGGCTTTTGCACGATGATCCCGCGCAGGACCACGCCCGCCGCGCCCTCCACGTTGATCGCGTAGGGCGACGGCGCCTGCACGATGATGCTCGCCCGGTTCGGATCCTCGGTCTCGTCCACGCCGAGCACCTGCACGGCCTTCGTGATGCTCAGGTTCTCCTCGTACGTCCCGGCGTCGACGAGCACCGCGCCCCCCTCGGCCGAGGCGTCGATGCCTTGCTGGATCGTCGCGAAGGGCCGCTCCTTCGACCCGTCCCCGTCCTGCGCTCCGCAGGCCGCGGACACGTACACCGCGCCGCTCGTGCCCTCGGGCTGCGAGGCGTACTCTCCGCTGCAGGCCGGCGACGCGTCCGGAGCCGCGACGCCGCAGCCCACGAGCGGCAGGGCCGCGAGCAATGCAGCCACGTTCGCGAAGTGCAATCGATTCGTCATGATCGTCCTCCCTTTCACGGGGGTCTCTGAAGATCTCGCGGGGCACGGGGGGACCCACGCGCCACGTAGGAGCTGTGACCTCCGCCAAGAATGATAAGAAGGTCCGATTATAGGTGCGGACGCCCCGCCTCACAAGGCGGCTGCAGGCCCGCGATCGACGCGCCCACCTTCGCCGCCTCTTTCGCCGGACATCCGAGCCAGCCCGCGAGCTTCCCGGCCGGCGGCAGGCCCCCCTCCGCCTCGATCGCCGCGAACACCTTCTCCACCACGTCCGCGCGCACCGCCCGCGGCCCGAAGACCGGATATCCCACCGCGGCGTGCAGCTCGGGCGCCCCGAGGCGCGTGATCGGCATCGACACCACGCTCGGCAGAGGCGCCCGCGGCCCCTTTTCGCCCGCGAACGCAGCCACGAGCGCGCTTCGCTTCGTGAGCGCCGGCCCCTTCAGCATCGCCGGCACGTACACGACCCGCGCGCCCACCACGATCCCCGCCGCCGCGAGTTTGTCCCTGTCCTCCGGCGCGAGCTCCGCGATCTGCGCCGCGGCGTCCTCGGCCTTCGCCGTCCCGAGCCCCTGCTCGAGCTGATACAAAAGTCCCCGCGCCGCCGCCCCGATCCCGCGCGGCGCCTGCGCCCTGAGCGGCGCGCATAACTCCTCCACGAGGTCACGCGCGAACGCCACGAGCCGCCGCGTGATCCGCGCCCGCGCCCCCGCGCCGAGCTCCTCGAGCGGCGCGAGCTTCACGTCCGGCAAGAGCAAGCTCGAACCCCGCACGAGCCGCCCGAGCTCACGCCCGTCCTCGAACGTGATCCGCCCCGAAGCGTCGACCACGATCGACCCGTGCCGCGCCGAGACGACCGCCTCCACCCAGCGCGCCTCGTCCGAAGACGCCTCGCCCGCCTCCCGCGCCACGGGCGCCCGCAGCGCCGCGAGCTTGCCGAAGGGGTTTGCCTTGTCCAAAACGCGCTTCTCGGCCGTGGTGAGCGCCTTTTTCGGCGCCCCGCCCGGCGCCCGCGCCTTCGTCTTGCCGCCGCTCTTTTCGACGAACCGCTGCACCAGCCGCTCGTGCAGCGCGTCGCTCAGCCGGTCCTCGATCGCCGCCGTCCGCTCCTGCCACGCCGCGGGATCCTTCACCCAGCGGCCCTGGTGCGACACGTACGTCCACGTCCGGATCGCCGAGATACGCGCGATGAGCGTGTCGATGTCCCCGGCCGGATCGTCGATCTCCTCGACCCGCTCGCCCATCCAGGCCTCGTCCAGGAAGGCGCGTGTCCCGGTCAGGTGCGTGAAGATCTCGGCGAGCAGCGCGCAATGCGATTCGAAGAGCAGCTTGCGATAATCGGGGATTCGACAGACCTCCCAGAGCAGCTCCACCGCCTCGCGGCCCTGCGCCCGCGCCCGGATCGCCGGATCCTGGCCGAGCCGCGCGAGCGCCGCCGCGTCCTCCGCGCTCTCCTGCAGCACGAGCGAGCGCCGCCCCGGCGAGCGCTTGAGCGACGAAAGGAGCGCCTCGACCGAGCTCGTGTCGAGATCCGCGTTTCGCCAGACGAGCCGCCGCACCGCGGGGAACCGGTGCGCCTCCACGGCGCTCGCCAGCCCCTGCGGCAACGTGACCGGCAGCAGCGTGCCGAACGAACCATCACTCGTGTATCGCCCGGCCCGCCCGGCGATTTGCCCGATCTCCGCGGCCTCGAGGTCCCGGACATCGCGGCCGTCGAACTTGCGCAGGGCCGCGAACGCCACGTGTTTCACGTCGAGGTTCAGCCCCATCCCGATGGCGTCGGTCGCGACGATGTACTCGACCTCGCCCGACTGGAACATCGCGACCTGCGCGTTCCGCGTGCGCGGCGACAGCGCCCCGAGCACCACGGCCGCGCCCCCGCGGCTCGCCCGGAGCCGCTCGGCGACCTCGTAGACCTCCTGCATGGAAAACGCGACGATCGCGCTGCGCTGGGGCAACCTCGCGAGTTTGTCGGCCCCCGCGAAGGCGAGCCGGCTGAGGCGCGGGAACGTCTGGATCCGCGCCGCGGGCAGGAGCTCGGTGATCATCGGCTGCATGGACGCGGCGCCCATGAACCAGGTCTCCTTCGTGCCGCGGGCGTGCTGCAGGCGCTCGGTGAACACGTGGCCGCGTTGCGGATGCGCGGCGAGCTGGATCTCGTCGACGGCGACGAACTCGACGTCGAGGCCCTTCGGCATGGCCTCGACCGTGCAGACCCAGTAATCGGGGCGGCGCGGGATCCGCTTCTCCTCACCCGTGACGAGCGCGACGCGCGCCTCGCCGAGCCGCGAGGTGATACGATCGTAGACCTCGCGGGCGAGCAGGCGCAGGGGCAGCCCGATCATGCCGGAGGCGTGCTCCAGCATGTGCTCGACGGCCCGGTGTGTCTTGCCGGTGTTCGTCGGGCCGAGCACGGCTGTCACCGCGGAGCCTATCATCGCGGGGCGAGCGTAGCGCGGGGCGGGGCAGACGCACGCGAGGGAGCGGGAGCATCGGCGCGTGGTCGATGTGGCTCCCGCGTCCCTCGTCCGAGGTCACTTCGGCGCGTTCACGCAGGGGAACGGGATGCCGGATCCATTGCCGCCCCAGCGGATCGAGCCGCCGGCCGCGTCGCGCGTGACTCCGATGGGGAAGACGCGGCACGCATTCTCGTCGGTCTCCTTCTTCAGCCGCACCACGACCGCGGCTTCGATGACGTGGTGCGTGAGCACGCCCGTGATCTTGTTCCGGACCGGCTCCCATTGGTCCGAGATCACGCGCGCGCCGAGCACGACCTCGTTGTCCCAGTCGGGTTTGTCGTCGACGAGCTTGACGATCTGCGGCGCGAGCTTGGTGTTCTCCGGGTGCTGCGACGGGGCGAGCTGCGCGCCGTATTTCGTCAGATACTCCTTCTTGGCGCCGGGCTCGACCTTCACCTCGAGCGTCCCTTCGGCCACGAGCGGGTCGGTGTCGCGGGAGGCGCCGCAATCCAGGCTGACGATCACGCGGACGGTGTTGTCGCCCTCCTTCAGCTTGGGCACGACGAGGGCGTTGAAGTCACGAATGGCGCGCGTGTCCCCGTCCGCCTTGGTGAAGGTCACGGTGGAGGCGGTCGTGAACGGCACCTCGAGCTCGCCCGTGAGGCTCGCCATGGTGCGCGTCTTGTTGGCCGAGAACTTGGCGAGGTCGAACGAGGGGACCTGCGAAGGCGGCTTGCCGGCGTGCTCGCCGTTCACGTCGACCCGCATGATGTGGCGCGGATCGCTGCACTTGGGCATCAGGTTGTGCGGCGACTCCTTCGACCAGAAGCGGCCATAGAGCGGGCCGCCGAGCGTGTACGCCGTGTAGACGCTGCTGTCGTCGGCGCCGTCCTTGGGGATGGGCTTCGACGAGAACACGACCTTGCCCGCGTATTTCTGGTGGAGCGGGCCCTCCCAGGCGCCGGGATCGGCATAATCGCCGTCCCCCGGCGCGGCGGGGGCGTCCTTCGGCTTGTCGCTCGCCCCACCGCTGTCGCTGGAGCCCCCTCCGATCTGCGCCAGCAGAGACACGCACCCCGTGAGGCTGAGCGCGCTCACCAGCAAGAAAAACCTGACCATGTTCATGAGGATCTCCCGACACCGCGCCGCGGCTTCCCGGAATTGCAGGGCGTTCGATTACGCAGGCTGATCCTGGAAGTCAAGCCTCGATGGGGTCAGGGAGCCGCGAGCAAGTGGTCGATCGCGGCGTCGAGCTCGGGGTCGACGCCGTCGCGGAAGGCCGCGGCGGAGAGCGTGACCTCGATGTCGGGGATGATGCCCACGCCGTGGAAGACGCTCTTTTGTGCGTCCGCGTGCCGGATCTCCAGCCCGGTGAACGAGAGCGCGAACTGGCCGGGGAGCTGCACCCCGGTGATGTTTCCGTCGGTCCCGGCCGTCCCCCGGCCGACGACGGTGGCGCGGTTCGCGTCGACGAGGGCGAGCGAAAAATGCTCGGCGGCCGAGAGCGTCCCATTGCCGACGAGCAGCACGAGCGGGCCCCCGTACGAGGGGGATTCGAGCGGGCCGAACGTATCGGCGAACTCGTCGATCGTGACGTCGTCCGGCCCCGTGCGCATGGCGACGCGGAAGATCGCGCCCGACCACGGCCCCGGGATCACGCGTTGCGCCACCTCGGCGAGGTTGACGCCCGGGAAACCACGCATGTCCAGGATCAGACCGTCGGCGGCCCCGGCTTCCGTGAGGGCCGCGTTGAAATCGGCCATGTCGTAAAGGATCTCGCCCGTCAGGTTGATGTAATAAAGCTTCGGCGCCCCGAGATCGGCGAGCCAGCCGGCGGGGCGCAGCGTGGGCGTGAATCCGACGGCGCCGAAGTCCGCGAGCGGCTGGGGCTGGAACTGGAGGGTCTTCATGCCGCCGTCGGGGTCACGCAGGCCGAGCTCGATGGGCTTCTGGAGCTGCTGGACCTCGTACGAGGCCACGACGAAGCGATACGCGTCGGTGGCCCCCGACGAGCGCGCGAGCTCCGTCGTATACCAGTCGGCCGCGGGCACGCCGTCGATCGACACGAGGGTATCCCCTGGCTCGACGCCCACGGCGAGCGTCTGGCGCACGACGGCCTCGCCGTCGATCCACTCGAGGTACGAGGGAAATGAGCCCGCCGGCTTGGTCACGTAATCGCGGACCAGCGTATGGCTGTCGTCGAGCGCATTGCCGAAGCGGCGCAGGAGGTTCCGGACGACGGGGCGCTCGGGCGGGGTCTGTCCGAGCGTGCCGAGCGTCTCCACGAGGCGCTCGTCGATGACGTCGGGCACCACGTCGAAGTAGGGGAAAAAGGTCCGCGCCGCGCCGTGCGCGACGACGAGCGCCGCGCGCGCCGTGCCGAGGTCGACCTCGGGCGGTTGCCTCTTGTTGAAGGGCGACACGCTCTTCTGCTCGGGCCGCTCCGCGGGCAGCGGCGTGATCGGCGCGGGCGCCGCGAGGCCCTCGATCTCGTGCACGATACACGCGGGCTCGGCCATCCGGCGGTCGGCGGGGATCGTGTCGGGGACACGTCGCCCGTCGGGCAGGATCAGGTCGGCGATTCGATAGGTGATCCCCGTCGGCCCGATCCCTTGCCACCGCGCCTCCGCGACGTCGGCGCGCAGGCCCTCGCCGACGATCGTCGCGCGCCCGGCGAGGCGGAGCGAGAGGGCGAGCGAGGCGGCCTCCGGCGCGAGCCTCTCGCTCGTCAGGAGGGCGAGCTTTCGTTCGGCGCTGCTCGCGGCGGGGATCGGGTCGTCGTCGACCTCGGCGATCGTGTTCTTGTACAGATTGGTGGGGGTGAACTGCTCGTCGGTCATCCCGTAATGGCGCCGCACGCGGCGCGCGAGGCGCGGCACGGGCGCGGCGAGGGCCTCGGCGACCGCGACGTCGAGCGCCTCGCGGAGGCCGGGCGCGGGCGGCAATCCACGCAGATCGACGACGATCGCCGTGACCTCGGGCGGCACCTCGACCGGGCCTGCGCCGGGCCGGACGAGGGCGACGTCGCCGTCCACGATATCGACACGCGCGACGTCGAGGGAGGACGCGGCGACGTTCGCGGGCAGGGCGCAGGTGATCCCGGGCAACGCGCCCGCATAAGGCGCGAGGTCCAGCGCCTCGAGCCCGTCCGCGGGGAGGAGCGCCGCCGCGAGCGCCTGGTCCGCGTCGGCGTATTCATCGACCGGCCCAAAAAAGCGCACGCCGGCGTGCGCCGCGGAGAGGTCGACCGGCAGGGGGCGCGCGCCGGGAGCGCCGGGGGCGACACGCGCGCAAAAGGCCTCCGGCGGGAGCTCCGGCGCGGGTTTCGGGGAGCAATCCAGCGAAAACCCTCCGCCGCTCCCGCCGTTCCCGCCGCCGCCGCTCCCGCCGTCGCCGCCCGCGCCGCCGCTCCCGGTCGAGGAGCTCGTGCTGCTGGAAGGAGGCGTCGAGGAAACGAGCTCGCAAGCCGTGAGGAAGAGGGAACCGAGCAGGAACAGGGAAGTTCGCATGCGGAACGGTAGGCGCACTTGCATCGTGATGGCAAGCCTTCCTACCGGAGCGGGCATCAACGGACCACAAAAGGATCCCGATCCGCCTCGCTCACCACAATCGAGAGCCCCGGCAGCGCGGCGGAGATCCGCTCCCCGATCCGCGGGAGCACCACTCGTTCGCTATTCGAATGCAGCGCGCACACCACGGTCATGCCGAGCTTCGCCGCCCGCAGCGCGTCGTGGTGCCGCATCTCGCCCGTCAGGTAGAGCTCCGCGCCCTGCGCGAGCGCGTCCTCGACCATGTTGCCCGCGGCGCCCGCGCTCACCGCCACCTTCCGCGCCATCCCCGCCTGGGGCCCCGACACGAGCAGCGCCTCGATCCCGAGCCCTCGCTTGATCCGCTCGAACAGCTCCTCCCGCGGCGCCGGCGCGTCGAGCTCGCCGATGCGCCCGAGCCCGAGCGCCTCCCCCTCCGGCGCGGGGCCACATTTCGCGCCCGGCGCGCGCATGGGCCGGCGCGCGGGCAGGCCGCGGCCGAGGCCGAGCACGTCCGCCAGGAAATCGTTCGTCCCGCCCTCGGCCACGTCGAGCGCCGTGTGCGGCGAATAAATGGCGATCCCGTCCCGGATCGCCTCGAAGATCGGCCCCGGCGCGACGACCCGCTTCATCGCCTCGAAGATCGGCGGGTGGTACGAATAAACGAGCTCCGCCCCCTTCTCGCGCGCCTCCGCGGCCACGGCGGGCGTGTAATCGATGCAGAGCAGCGCCGCGCGGACCTGCGCGCCCGGATCCCCCACGAGCAGCCCCACGTTGTCCCAGCCCTCGGCGAGCCTGAGCGGGGCGATCGATTCCAGCACGGCGAGCACGTCGGAGAGGCGCATCCCCCGCTCTTATCACGTCCTCCGGCCTGGCCGAAAGGGGGTTCTCAGGCGCGCCGTTCGCGTGTAAACTCCCGACCATTCTTCGTAGCGGGAGGACGCTTCCATGGGATACGAGATCGCGCAGGTGGCCCGGAACTACGAGCGGATGCAAGGCCGGGAGATCTCCTACAACGAGATGAAGTGCAACCAGTTCGTCGTCGCCGTGTTACGCGCCGCGGTGAACCCCAGGTTCCCGTACATCCTGGCGAACGATTTTCCGAGCTCGCCCTATTTCCAGAAGGTGAACGACCCGCAGGCCGGTGACCTCGTCCACTGGTCCGGCCACATCGGTATCGTGCTCGACCCGGATCATGGCACGTTCATCGGCTCGCAGACCTCGACGGGCGTGGCGGAGGCGAACTACAAGAAGGGCTACTGGAACGGCGACTACGGCGGCAAGAAGCCCGACGCATTCCTCCGGTACACCGGTTATTGATCCCCGCATGACGCGCCGCGCGATCGACGCCGATCTGAAGAGCATGATCGACGACGTCCGCGCGGGGCGCCCCGTCTCCGATCGCGCCTTCGACCGGCTCTTCCCCGAGCCCATCCGGCGCGTCTCGTCGCGCTTCTGGACCCCGCTCGTCGTCGCCCGCAAGGTGAGCCGCCTGCTCGCCGAAGAAGGAGGCCCCGTGCTCGACGTCGGCGCCGGCGTCGGCAAGCTCTGCATCACAGGCGCGCTCACGACCGGAGCGGTATTCCACGGCATCGAGCACCGCGCCTCCCTCGTGCAGACGGCGACGGAGGTCATCGACGCGCTCGGGCTCACGGGCAGAGCCGAGGTGCGGCAAGGGACGCTGGACGATGTCGACTGGGAGGCATACCGGGCCTTTTACTTCTGCAATCCATTCGAGGAGAACATCTTCCCGGAGGCGAGGCGCCTCGACGACGCCATTCCGCTGACCGAGGACCGCTTCCGAGACGACACG
Source organism: Polyangium spumosum (assembly GCF_009649845.1). NCBI lineage: Bacteria > Pseudomonadati > Myxococcota > Polyangiales > Polyangiaceae > Polyangium > Polyangium spumosum. Next base: position 409 of record NZ_WJIE01000002.1, on the reverse strand, counting down.
GCGCGCGTGACGGCGGCGCTCGACGCGGCGCCCGTCGGGACGCGGATCGTGACGTTCCACGGGCTCGGCGCGCGCGTGCCGGCGACGTATCACAAATACCCCGAGCGGACGGCGGGCACGACGTTCCTGAATCTGTGGATCAAGGTCGAGGCCGGCAGCGCGGGCGGGGAAGGGACGTTCGACGGGTGGATCGCGGGGCGGTGAGAGGGTGTTCCGCAGGCGTCGTTGGCCCAGCCTCACCCCCCAACCCCCTCTCCGCACAGCGGCTGAGCATGGGTCTTGTCTGGCAGGCGCAGAGCCGGGGCGCTGCCCCGGACCCCGCGGGGGCTACGCGCCCCTCGACCCGCGCCAGGGCAAGCCCTGGACCGGGGGTTGAAAAACTGCGCTCCGCGCAGTTTTTCAAACAGGC